>NZ_AZEH01000040.1 GCF_001436275.1 Liquorilactobacillus oeni DSM 19972 | reverse complement strand
TGAGAGTAAACCTCTCAAAACTAAACAAAGTTTCGACTAATGTGCAGTTTCCGTAATTATCCTTAGAAAGGAGGTGATCCAGCCGCAGGTTCTCCTACGGCTACCTTGTTACGACTTCACCCCAATCATCTGTCCCACCTTAGACGGCTGGTTCCTAAAAGGTTACCGCACCGGCTTTGGGTGTTACAAACTCTCATGGTGTGACGGGCGGTGTGTACAAGGCCCGGGAACGTATTCACCGCGGCATGCTGATCCGCGATTACTAGCGATTCCGACTTCATGCAGGCGAGTTGCAGCCTGCAATCCGAACTGAGAACGGTTTTAAGAGATTAGCTAAACCTCGCGGTTTCGCGACTCGTTGTACCGTCCATTGTAGCACGTGTGTAGCCCAGGTCATAAGGGGCATGATGATTTGACGTCATCCCCACCTTCCTCCGGTTTGTCACCGGCAGTCTCACTAGAGTGCCCAACTGAATGCTGGCAACTAGTAATAAGGGTTGCGCTCGTTGCGGGACTTAACCCAACATCTCACGACACGAGCTGACGACAACCATGCACCACCTGTCATTTTGTCCCCGAAGGGAACGCCTGATCTCTCAGGTTAGCAAAAGATGTCAAGACCTGGTAAGGTTCTTCGCGTTGCTTCGAATTAAACCACATGCTCCACCGCTTGTGCGGGCCCCCGTCAATTCCTTTGAGTTTCAACCTTGCGGTCGTACTCCCCAGGCGGAATGCTTAATGCGTTAGCTGCAGCACTGAAGGGCGGAAACCCTCCAACACTTAGCATTCATCGTTTACGGCATGGACTACCAGGGTATCTAATCCTGTTTGCTACCCATGCTTTCGAACCTCAGCGTCAGTTACAGACCAGAGAGCCGCTTTCGCCACTGGTGTTCTTCCATATATCTACGCATTTCACCGCTACACATGGAGTTCCACTCTCCTCTTCTGCACTCAAGTCTCTCAGTTTCCAATGCACGACTTCGGTTAAGCCGAAGGCTTTCACATCAGACTTAAAAGACCGCCTGCGTTCCCTTTACGCCCAATAAATCCGGACAACGCTTGCCACCTACGTATTACCGCGGCTGCTGGCACGTAGTTAGCCGTGGCTTTCTGGTTAGATACCGTCACTGCATGAACAGTTACTCTCACACACGTTCTTCTCTAACAACAGAGTTTTACGATCCGAAAACCTTCTTCACTCACGCGGCGTTGCTCCATCAGACTTTCGTCCATTGTGGAAGATTCCCTACTGCTGCCTCCCGTAGGAGTTTGGGCCGTGTCTCAGTCCCAATGTGGCCGATCAACCTCTCAGTTCGGCTACGTATCACTGCCTTGGTAAGCCGTTACCTTACCAACTAGCTAATACGCCGCGGGTCCATCCAAAAGTGACAGCCGAAACCATCTTTGAAACAAAAACCAGGCGGTTTTTGTTGTTATGCGGTATTAGCACCTGTTTCCAAGTGTTATCCCCCTCTTTTGGGCAGGTTACCCACGTGTTACTCACCCGTTCGCCACTCAGAATTTCCGGTGAGTGCAAGCACTCGGTGGAAATTCTGCGTTCGACTTGCATGTATTAGGCACGCCGCCAGCGTTCGTCCTGAGCCAGGATCAAACTCTCATTTTAAAAAGTTTGTGACTCATTAAATTAAA
>NZ_AZEH01000039.1:847482-853319 GCF_001436275.1 Liquorilactobacillus oeni DSM 19972 | reverse complement strand
GCGCCAAGAGTAGTTGGGGGATCGCCCCCTGCGAGGGTAGGTCGTTGCCGTGCAAAAATGGTACTCAGAACATAGATAACCAGGAGATATCTGATTATTTGTAGACTTCTGAGTACATTTATTTTGTAGTAAGCTTTTAGCTTACTTATGACCCGTTGGTCAAGTGGTTAAGACACCGCCCTTTCACGGCGGTAACATGGGTTCAAATCCCGTACGGGTCATCAAAGATATGCCGGCTTAGCTCAGTTGGTAGAGCATCGGTATCGTAAACCGAGGGTCACAGGTTCGAATCCTGCAGCCGGCATAATTAATAAAACTACATATACACATCGAGTAAGAATAACAAATAAAAGTATTCTTATTTTTTTATATAATTTTTAGCGTGTCAAATGAAAAATGATATCGTGTACCTTGTTGATCTGATTTTAAAAGTATTGGAGTCCAATAAAAATAAACTTTTACTGGACTCCATACTAAACTTTTAGTTTTTGGGAAAATTTTAAATCATATATTGTAAAAATATTTGAAAATTTATTAGTTTCTTAACTTATTTTTGAAAGGTAAAATTTCACTCTTAGATGATTCGTCTATCTGATATTCTTTATAGACTTTATAAAGTTTGCGTTGAATGAATTCATTCTGTTTTATTAACTCTTTAAGTTCTTGAATGACTTTAATCATGGCAATATCATCATCTAAAGCTTCCGAACTTTTAGCAACTGCTTGCTGTGCATCCAAAGCCTCGTCTAAGCAGATATCTAATCGATAATTAAAATATTTTAAATCTCTATTCATATAAAATTCTCCTTTTTGTATTTAGCAAGACCTATTATTATTTGCTAATAAATAAAAAGCAATTGATAAAGAGCTACATTGTAAAATAATGTAGTATTTTGCATTAATTTATATAAGACATAAATCAACATTGTAATGCTAAAAATAATTAGTAAATTTTCACCTAAAAATTGTTGTTTTTATTAAAGAAGTTTTATCTTGCTAAAAGCTATTAGAGTAATTTTTAAATTTGCAAAAAGTCAAAAACAGAATTAAGGCATCGTTCAAGTTAGTTGACGTGTTAATTTTAAACTTCTATAATAATGAGCGTTGTGTTTATTTTTAAAATACTTGGTTTTTGCAGTTATAGAAATTTGGAGGAATTAATGATGAATGAAAAAGCAAAGGATACCGCTTTTCTAGGACATCCTCGGGGTCTGGCAACGCTTTTTTTCACAGAGATGTGGGAACGCTTTAGTTATTATGGAATGCGTGCAATTCTTTTATTTTATATGTTTTATTCAGTTACTAACGGGGGCCTAGGTTTTGATAAGTCTCTTGCTGCATCTATTATGGCAATCTATGGTTCTTTGGTTTACCTTTCAAGTGTAATCGGCGGTTTTGTCAGCGATCGGCTTTGGGGAAGCAGGAGAACAGTTTTTGTGGGTGGCATTTTAATTATGCTGGGCCATATCGCACTAGCAACACCTTTTGGAAAAACAGCACTTTTTATCTCAATTGCGTTAATTGTAATTGGAACAGGTCTTCTAAAACCAAATGTTTCTGAGATGGTAGGGGATTTGTATAGACCAGAGGATTCTCGTCGTGATGCCGGTTTTAGTATTTTTGTATTCGGAATTAACATGGGAGCCTTTATTGCACCAATTGTTGTAGGTTACTTAGGACAAGAAGTTAACTTTCATCTTGGATTTTCTCTTGCTGCAATCGGAATGTTTTTTGGGTTAGTACAATATTACTTTGGTGGGAAAAAATATCTTACTAAAGAAAGTCTTTATCCCAGCGACCCAATCAGTCCAACAGAGATGGGGACTTTCATTAAAAAATTCATTCTAGCAGTGGTTGCACTTATCTTGGTTCTCGTTATTATGGGCTTGTTCAACTTACTGACAATCACAAATATTATCATGCTGATTACTATTATTGCAGTGTTTATTCCAATTTATTATTTTAGTCTGATGTTGAGCAGCCGTAAGGTTACAAAGGAAGAACGTTCACGTGTCTGGGCATATATTCCCCTTTTTATTGCCAGTATTCTTTTCTGGTCAATTGAGGAACAAGGGTCAGTAGTTCTTGCTCTTTTTGCTGATGAACAAACTCGGCTTTCACTTTGGGGAGTCAACTTTCCTGCTAGTTTCTTTCAGAGTATGAATCCATTATTTATTATGGTGTATGTACCTATATTTGCTTACCTTTGGACTATACTTGGGAAACATCAGCCTTCTTCACCAGTAAAATTTGCTTATGGATTGTTTTTTGCTGGAATTTCATTTATGTGGATGATGCTTCCTGGTCTGCTTTTTGGTTCCAATGTAAAAGTCAGTCCTTTATGGTTGATCATGAGCTGGGCACTAGTAATCGTAGGAGAAATGTTGATTTCGCCGATCGGGCTTTCTGCAACTACTAAGCTTGCACCTAAAGCGTTTAGGTCACAAATGATGAGTATGTGGTTTCTTAGCGATGCTGTGGCACAGGCATTTAATGCTCAAATAGTTCGCTTTTATGCAAAGGGAACTGAAATTGGCTACTATGGTATTGTAGGAGTTGGTACTATTATTTTTGGTATCATTTTACTTTTATTTGCCCCTCGAATTAAAAAATTAATGCTTGGTGTTGGTTAATTTGCTCTTGCTAACTAAATTTTCGTTAAGTTCAACTATAAAAACAAATGAAGTTTATAAATTGCAAGAATGTCTTGAAAAGACTTGCATCTGACACACAACCATAGTATTATTATTAGGTCGGATATATGCAGTATCCATATCAAGGTATTTGGAAGGGTAGCGAAGTCTGGCTAAACGCGGCGGACTGTAAATCCGCTCCTTCGGGTTCGGTGGTTCGAATCCACTCCCTTCCACCATATTGGGCTATAGCCAAGCGGTAAGGCATCGGGTTTTGATCCCGTGACGCGCTGGTTCGAATCCAGCTAGCCCAACTTATAAAAAACATCGCCGGAGGGTGGTGTTTTTTTATTTTCTTAAAGCCTTGATTGACATTTAGGTGAAAAATAGGTACATTCACTATATTGGTATACATCACTGAAAGGGAGGATTTCCAATGAAAATCGGGTTTATTGGTGTTGGCAATATGGCAAAAGCAATTATAAATGGCTGGTTGACCTTTGGTGAACTTGATCCTCAAAATATTTATGTACATAGTGCACACCCGCAGAATTATCAAAGTTATGCTCAGCAAAATAACCTCGTGGCACTTGGTAGCAATATAGAAGTTGTTAAACAGTCTGAGGTCGTTTTTCTAGCGGTGAAACCCAAAATACTGCCTGAAGTACTTAATGAGATTAAAGAAGCTGTTTCTACACGAAAGACTGTTCTTGTTTCAATGGTCAGCGGTTTTTCTTTAAATCAGATAAGTGATTCACTTGGCGGGAAAAAATATGAACTATTAAGAATAATGCCGAATGTCAATGTCGAATTGCATGCAGGAGTAACTGCTTTAGCAAAAGGAGCTTTTTTGACTGCTGAGCATTATCAAGAACTCAAAAGACTTATTGAACAGCTTGGAAAAGCAACTGAGCTTCCAGAAGAAGATTTCAGCACCTTTGTTGCTCTGGCTGGTAGTTCTCCGGCATTTGTCTATTTATTTATTGATGCGCTCTCGCGTGCTGGGGTTAAGTATGGGTTGAATAAAAAACAGTCTACTCAGATTGCAGCACAAGCTGTTTTGGGAAGTGCTCAAAAAGTTTTAGCCGCAAAACAAACTCCTTGGGAACTTATCGATACCGTCTCTTCTCCAGGCGGTACTACAGTGGCTGGTTTATTGGCAATGGAAGAGGCTGGGCTAATGACGGCTGTAGTTAAGGGTGTTGATGCAACAATCGCAAAGGACAAAGAAAATAATTAACAGACATAACTAACAAAAGAAAGAAGATTTAACAATGAAAACTGTGTTAAAACATGCATCAATTTATACTGGAGACGGGCATCTAGAAGATGGTTTTATCCGTTTTTCAAAACAGATAGAAGAAGTTGCTTCAATGGCAGATTATCAGCCTCAAAGTGACGATGAAGTTTATGATTTGGAAGGAAAGACAATTGTTCCGGGATTTATAGATGTTCATAGTCATGGCGGATACGGCTTTGATGCGATGGATGGAGATGCTGCACAGATTGATGAGATGGTTCAGCACATGGTCCATGAAGGGATTACCAGCTATTTTGCAACAACTATGACCCAGTCACCGGATAATATTGCAAAAGCGATGTCGGGTATCCGTCAAGCAGCAGTTAAAAATCCAGTGATTCAAGGAATCCATTTGGAAGGTCCTTTTATTTCACCTGTTTTCAAGGGAGCTCAACCTGAAAAATATATTCAAGCACCTGACATCAAGTTATTAGCCCATTGGAATGAACTTTCCGGCAATCTTGTCAAAATGATAACATATGCTCCAGAGCATGAAAATTCAGCTGAATTTGAAGATTACTGTCTTGAACATGGTATAGTCCCTTCAGTCGGACACAGTAATGCTTTAAGAGAACAGCTGAAGCATTCAAAGGCAAGTCATGTGACGCATCTTTATAATGCACAGCGTGAGTTTAAACATCGTCAACCTGGTGTAACAGGTCATGCTTTGCTTGAAGACAATATTTATTGTGAGATGATTGCAGATGGGTTCCATGTAGTTCCTGATATGATTAGGCTGGCTTATGAAATAAAGGGTCCTAAGAAAATGGAGCTTGTTACGGATTCTATGAGAGCGAAAGGAATGCCAGAAGGTATCTCTGAATTAGGCGGTCAAAAGGTAATTGTAAAAGATAAACAAGCTCGCTTGGAAACTGGTAACCTTGCAGGTTCTGTTCTTCAGTTTCAAGATGCATTTCGCAACATGATCAGTTTTACAAGTTGCGGTATTGAAAATGCAGTGTTAATGTCTTCAGTTAATCAGGCACGTGAATTCGGGCTCAAACAAAAAGGGACACTTGAGATCGGCAAAGATGCTGACCTTAATATTTTTGATAAGAAACTGAACTTAAAAGAAACTTATAGCTTGGGTCGACGTTACAATGACTAAAAAAGGAGGAAAAGATGGCTTCGCCTATTTACATTCAAATTCATAATGTAATAAAAAGATCAATTGAAACTGGAAAATGGTCAGTTGGCGATCGCATCCCTTCTGAAAGACAGCTTGCCGTTGACTTTGGAGTTAGTCGAATGACCTTAAGACAAGCAGTGCAGACTTTGGTTGAAGAGGGAATCTTGGAGCGTCATGTTGGATCTGGTACCTATGTAGCACGTCAAAAAGTGCAGGAAAAGATGTCAGGAGTTACGAGTTTTACTGAACTTACAAAGGCACAAGGGAAGGTACCCTCTAGTAAAACACTTTCATATCATGTTGCTACTCCTTCCTTAAGTGAAATGGAAAAACTGAATTTAAATGAGAATAATTATGTATTGCGCATGGAAAGAATCCGCTATGCAGATAAAACACCTATTTGTTTTGAGATAGCAACAATTCCTGAAGACCTGATTAAAGGATTCAGCAAAGAAGAGATAACCAGTTCGTTGTACAGAGCACTCGAAGAAAGCGGAAATGCAATTGGTCATGCTCAACAGACAGTAACTGCCGTTTCGGCTTCGGAAAAGATTGCTGACTATTTAGAAATTAAACGTGGGGACGCTATTTTACGTCTTAGACAAATCACAAGTTTAAAGGGTGGACGGCCATTTGAATATGTACGGACACAGTATGCGGGTGAACGTTTTGAATTTTACTTAGAAAAATAAAAATTAGGCGGGCTACGTTTTTTAAAGCGTAAGCCCGTCTAATTTATAGAAGAATAAGTTAGATTTTTAACCATTTATCTTGT
>NZ_AZEH01000039.1:301335-847367 GCF_001436275.1 Liquorilactobacillus oeni DSM 19972 | reverse complement strand
TTATCCGGAATAAGTAGAGGAACTAGGCTAAAATTTCACTTTTGACCCAGCCCCAATTTTTACAAATTCAAATGTTAATTAACTCAGTAGTATATTATTTCCATTTATTAAGATATTTTGAACATAGCACAAAAAATAAATAAACCGGCAGTTTTGCAATTCTCTTGATTCTGGTTGGTTCTTGCACAAGCCGATAAAGCCATTCAATATGATGCCTTTGCCAAAATAAAGGAGCTCTTTTAGCATTTCCAGCAAGCACATCAAAGCTACCGCCAACGCCCATCCAAATGGCACAAGCCGATGAGCGGAATTTCTTAATAAAGAATTCTTGTTTAGGGAACCCTAGAGCAACAAAAACAAAGTCTGGGGAGCTTTGTCTGATTAAAGAAACAACTGTTTCAGGGTTTGTAAAATAACCATCATGGTAACCAGCGATTTTTAACCGCGGATATTTTTTCTGTATGTTTTTTTTGGCTGCTTTAACTACATCCGGTTTAGCACCTAATAAAAAAATACTCTTGATGTGCCTATCAGCGTATTGTAGCAGCGAAATTAGTGTATCAAAGCCTGTAACGCGTTCTGGCAAGGGGGATTTTAAAATCTGAGCACCCTTTATGATGCCGATACCGTCAGCTGCAGTATAGTCTGCTTGCTGTAAAACTGCTGCGTATTCAGGATGTTCACGTGCATATAAAACAATTTCAGGGTTTGCTGTTACTACAAAACAATTTTTACGTTGTTGACTGTCTAAGATTAGCTGATTAACAAGTTGACGATTAGTTATTTTTGTAAAAGAAACTCCAAGAACATCAACTGTAGCATATTTATTTTTCATGAAGAAACCCGCTTTCAAAAAATCTAGACTAAGTATAACAGAAATGACCGTTCATTGAAAAAGTGATAAAATAAACTGATGTCTATTCTATAGGCCTGTATAAATAAAAAACAACTCAGAATAACTGAGAAGGAGCACAAATAATGGTAAAGATTTACCCGGATGACAGTTATGCCCTCCACACTGATGAATATCAACTGAACATGATTCAAACATACTGGGAAAAGGGAATTGATCAGAAAAAAGCTGTTTTCGAATTATATTTTCGTAAACTGCCGTTTGAAAATGGATATGCTATTTTTGCTGGTTTGGAACGTGTAATTGAATACATAAGCAGGCTTCATTTTTCTGATACAGACTTGGCTTATCTGAAAAGTACTAATGACTTTCCTCCTGCTTTTTTAGATTATTTACGTGAGTTTAAGTTTTCAGCTACTATCAGATCAGTGGTGGAAGGTGAAGTCGTTTTTAATAATGAGCCGATTTTACAAGTAGAAGGGCCCCTTGTTGACTGTCAACTGGTAGAGACCGCAATTTTAAATGTAGTCAATTATCAGACTCTGATTGCCACCAAAGCAGCCAGAATCCGTTCTGTTGTTCATAATGATGGCATCATGGAATTTGGAACAAGAAGAGCACAAGAGTTTGATGCTGCGATTTGGGGAACACGTGCTGCTTATATAGGCGGTTTTGATGCAACAAGTAATGTTCGTGCTGGTAAAATCTTTGGGATTCCCACAAGCGGGACCCACGCACATGCTCTTGTCCAGGCTTATCGCAGTGATTATGAAGCTTTTAGTGCATATGCAGCTACGCATAAAAATTGTGTGTTTCTTGTAGATACATACGATACTTTGCGTAGTGGAGTTCCCAATGCAATTAGGGTCGCAAAAGAATTCGGAGAAAAGATTAATTTCTTGGGTGTGCGAATTGATTCAGGAGATATGGCTTATATTTCAAAAAGAGTACGAGAGCAGCTCGATGAGGCAGGTTTTCCTAATGCTAAGATATATGCTTCAAATGACCTGGATGAAAAAACGATCACTAATCTTAAAATGCAGGGCGCAAAAATAGATGTTTGGGGGGTCGGTACTAAGCTGATCACGGCTTTTGATCAGCCTGCTTTAGGTGCAGTTTATAAAATGGTTGCAATAGAAGATTCTCAAGGAGAACTTGAAGACACAATCAAATTATCAAGTAATGCTGAAAAGGTTTCCACTCCTGGCAGAAAGCAAGTTTGGCGGATTACAAAGAAAGCTGACGGTAAATCTGAGGGTGATTATATTGCACTTTGGTATGAGAACCCCACTACAGTTAAGTCTCTTTACATGTTCCACCCTCATTATACCTATATCAATAAATATGTGAGTGATTTTGATGCCCGGCCATTGTTGCAGGATATTTACCAAAATGGGAAATTAGTTTATCAGGTACCCACATTGGAAAAAATTAAAAAATATGCTCATGATCGTCTAGACAGCCTTTGGGAAGAGTACAAACGCGATTTGAACCCACAAGACTATCCGGTAGATCTTTCCCAAGACTGTTATGACAATAAAATGAAGATTATCAAAGAAATCCGTGAAAGTATTACCAAAAAAGCGTAAAATGATGTTAGATATTATTACATTAAAGCTGATTTTACTTTGGGAGGACTACCAATGAGTGAATTACAGAGAAAAATAATTAAAGAATTAAAGGTAAAACCTGAAATTGATCCCCAACAAGAGATCAGAAGAAGTGTTGATTTTATTAAGGGCTATTTGACTAAAAATTCCTTTTTAAGATCGCTTGTATTAGGAATCTCGGGAGGCCAAGATTCAACTTTGGCGGGAATACTTTGTCAAAAAGCAGTTGAAGAGCTAAGAGCGGAGACTGAGCGCAAAGATTATGAGTTTATCGCGGTCCGTCTTCCGTACGGCAACCAGGCTGATGAACAGGATGCAATGGATGCTATTGCATTTATGAAAGCCGACAAAACAATCAGAGTAAATATTAAAGCCGCTACGGATGCTGCTGTTTCAAGTATCGAGGAAAATGGGATTCTCGTGAGTGACTTTAATAAGGGTAATGTTAAAGCACGTCAACGTATGATTGCTCAATATGGAGTTGCAACTGCTAAACACGGAGCTGTTGTCGGTACCGATCATGCTGCTGAAGCTGTAACTGGTTTTTATACTAAATATGGTGATGGAGGTGCTGATATTACGCCGTTGTGGCGCTTGGACAAACGACAAGGACGTGCACTTTTAGAGCTGCTGGGGGCGCCAGAACATCTTTACAAGAAAGTGCCAACTGCTGACTTGGAAGACGGTCGTCCTGCTCTTCCGGATGAGGTTGCACTCGGAGTTACTTATGATGACATTGATGACTATCTTGAAGGGCGCAAGGTACCTGAAGATGCCGCTAAAAAGATTGAAAATTGGTATCTTAAAACTCAGCATAAGAGAAGCCTGCCAGTCACAGTTTACGATACATTTTGGAAGTAAATAAGAGCCTCGTAAATGGTTTGTTTTGTTTTTTACAATTAGTTGTAAAAACAGCCATAAGCGAGGTTTTTTCATACAGATAGGAACGATGTGCAAAGGTCGAAATCTAATGGCACAGATGTTTTTCAATGGGCATTAATAATAGCTTAAATCTGTTTCTTATAATTAGAGCGAAAGGAAAAGTTTAAATGACTGATGAGCAATTGCAAAGGCTTGTAGAAAAAACTTCTTTACAGTTTTTCTATCGGAAATTCACACACGCGGCAATCTTTAATAAACGTTTGAAAACAACTGGCGGGAGGTATTTATTAAAGACACATAATATTGAAATTAACCCGCAGATGGCTGATAAGTATGGCCAAGATATCCTCATAGGTATTATTAAGCATGAACTTTGCCACTATCATCTCCATTTGCAGCATTTGGGATACCAGCATCGTACACGTTGTTTTAAAGAACTTCTACTTCAAGTTGGTGGGCTGCGGTATGCCCCAGCACAGGATACCTGTAGATTGAAATATACTTATCGTTGTTGTGATTGCGGACAGCAGTATTTCAGAAGGAGAAGGATCAATACCACACGTTTTGTTTGTGGTCGCTGCCGTGGGAAATTGGCACTTTATTTAAAAAGAGAGCCAAAAGTACTTGCTTCTAAAACTGAGATTTGATATAATTATTTCTGTTGTTGCGGGTATGGCGGAATTGGCAGACGCGTCAGACTAAGGATCTGGTGGGCGTTACAGCCCGTGATGGTTCGAATCCATTTACCCGCATTTTAAAGGAGGGACCCAGGAAGACTTGGGTCCCTTTTATTTCGCTAAACGGCTTAATTTTAAGGATGAAAGGAAGAGGCAAATGGTCAAGTCTGTAAAACTGGCTGCAACTGCACACTATGTTCCTGAACGTGTTGTTACAAACGATGAACTCAGCAATGTTATGGAAACATCAGATGAATGGATTAAACGGCATACTGGTATTGAGACAAGACATTATGCTCTTAGAGAAAATACTTCTGACTTGTGTGCCAAGACCGCGCTGAAATTATTAAAAGAAGCTAAAATTTCTGCAGATGAGATCGATTTGATCATTGTTGCAACGATTACACCAGATGCTTTAACTCCTTCCACAGCTTCGCTTGTTCAACAGAAAATTTCAGCTACTAAAGCCTTTTCCTTTGACATTAGTGCTGCTTGTGCCGGCTTTGTCTTTGCTTTGAGCACCGCGGAAAAGTTTTTACGTCAAGGAAAATTTAAGCATGCTATAGTGATTGCGGGTGAAGTTAATTCAAAGATGATGGATTTTAAAGATAGAACATCAACTGTATTCTTTGGCGATGGAGCAGGGGGAGTACTTCTAAGTACTTGCGAAGAAGCTGCTCAGGAAGCTTTTGTAGCAGAAAAATTAGTGACAACGCCCGCTCCAGAGGTGATTCATAGCGGCCGTATTCCCGCTATGACAGAAGTTTGCTCTGAAAGCTATCCTAATTTGGATGCATTTTATCAAAATGGACATGCGGTATTTGATTTTGTGATTTCAAAAGTACCGCAACATATAAAGGATTTTTTATACGCCAATAAATTCAAGCTGTCTGAGCTGGATTCAATCATAACTCATCAAGCTAACTTAAGGCTTATTGAAAGAATAGCCAAAGAGCTTTCTCTCCCGCTAAAATTATTTGCACAAAATGTAGTTTACTATGGTAATACTTCTTCTGCGGGAATACCTATCGGCTTAGACCTTGTTTTAAAATCAAAGTATAAAGCCGGTCTGACTCTATTGACAGGATTTGGAGCTGGTCTTAGCTATGGCAGTATTTTACTGGATCTTTCACACTTTGGAGAGTAAAAGTTGATACAGTAGAGAATACGAAAAAAGCGTACTTTAAAACGAGCTGAATTTATGCATTAATTTACAAGAGGTAGGGGGCGTCGGGTGCTTAAGCATATAAAATGCAAACGTAATCTTGGCTTTTAACCATGGTATTTTCTCGATCAGACGGAATAACTGGACGCGATTATTACAAGATAATGGAAAAGAATATGCCCCTCATAAGGCACCAAAAAAAGAGTTTCATCAGGAAAAATAGAAATTTTTCCTGATGAAACTCTTTTTGGGTATAGTGAAAAATAAAAAGGAAGTGTGCCAACAATCGTTAGGCTTTGAGCATTAACTGTTAATTACGAACATAGTCCGGATTTGACTATGAGTAATTTGTGGTTAAGCGGAAAAAACTGACTATTGAAACACGTTGATATGAAATTGCAAAAGAGCCCCAAAAAACTAAGCCAAAACATAAGTTTTGACCCAGCCCCTTTCAAAAAAAGTTTAATAATTATTGTTAGTATATCCATCAGTGGTATAAGTGGAAGCAGTACCTGAACCATACTCGGTTGAAGAATTTCCTGAATATGTGCCATAACCGCTGCCTGTTGAATTAGAATAAGTTGTGCCTCCTAATTGCCCTACAAAGTTTTCAGTAGAAGGATCGAGTCCTAATTCGTTTCTGATTCGGTTTGAAACTTTCTTTTTTTCTTCAGCTGATGCAATTTGGTATGAAAGCCCATTAATCATTGCATCATCGCCCTTAAGCACATAAGATTTAATCGAGTTTGCTGCATCTTTGTAATTGGTTTCAACTGTAATCATATCATCATAAGTTAGGTCCGTTTGCATATTGTCTTCAACCGTATCCAAGATTTTCTGGTAATTAGAAAGAGATTTTACAGAAAGCAGTTTATTAACGATAGCTTTAATGACTTGTTTCTGCCGTTTTTGCCTGCCATAATCTCCTTCGGGGTCAGTGTAACGCATTCGGGAATAAGCAAGTGCTTGTTTACCGTTTAAAGTAACAGTTTTGCCTTTGGTAACATCAGCAGCGCTATATTTAAAAGTCAGCAGCGGGGTGATTGTCACCCCGTCTACTGCATCTACTAATTTGCGTAAACCCCCCATATTTACTAATAAGTAAAAATCAAGAGGAACATGCAAAGTATTTTGAACTGTTTTAACTGCTGCAGCTGTACCGCCGTTTGTATATGCAGAATTTATTTTTTCATAAGAACTTGAATCTCCGCTGACTTTGACTTGTGTGTCCCGAGGAATGCTTGTTAAGGTTGCACGTTTTGTATCAGGATTGATAGTAGCCACGATAATTGTATCTGTCCGCCCCTTATCACTGCGTCCTAAATCACCAGTGTCGGTACCAAGCAAGAGCACTGAAAACGGTTTTTTCTCTTTTAATACTTGCGAAACATTGCGCAATTTTTTTACGTTTGTTTTTTGATATGTTTTATCAAGCGTTTTTTTCGCGTCTCCCAGTAACCCGTGAGCGTAAAGGCCAGCACCATAAAAAATAACCAAAACAAGCAGCAAAGCTATTGCACAGATCTTTTTGCGTTTACTGTGTATATTGATTTTACGATGAGAATTTTTTGAGCTGCGTCTTAGGGGTGTTTCGAGAAAATCACGTTTTTCTTTTTCATTCTTATTCATAAAAAACTCCTTAACTGCACATTTCGACACTATATGTAGAATTATACTACGTAAAATACAATAAAATGAAGGCACAATGTATTTTTTAAGATAAATTAAGTAATTGCTTGTCAGAACTTTTGTTAAGTAAATTTAATCAGCTAATTGTGATATACTGATAAATGTTTATGCATCGCTAATAGGAAAAGAGATGAAATCATGGAAGTTTTTGAACATAGTGTTTCAGGCGTTTTGGTCATCTTAATAATGATCATACTAGGTTATATTCTGGCAGAAAAAGGCTGGTTCGATCAAAAATCAAAAAAATTGATTGCACGGATAGTAACCCAGATCTCTCTGCCTTGCTACATGATGGTTACGATTACAGACCGTTTTACAGCTCAAGACCTTGCTAAGATGCTTCCAGACTTGCGCTTTCCAGTAATTTCAATGTTAATCCTAATGGCATTGGCATTTGCGATTGTACAGGTTTTTAGAATCAGGAATAGCCATGCAGGTCTGTTTTCTTCGATGTTTTTTAACTCTAACACTGTTTTTGTCGGTTTGCCAATTAATCAGGCTTTGTTTGGAAGTTCAAGTGTACCGTATGTATTGATTTATTATATGGCTAATACAACTATCTTTTGGACGCTTGGGACGTATTTGATACAGCGTGATGGTACTGTTGAAACAAAGATGAGCCTGAAAAAAACACTTTCAAAGGTTTTTTCTCCACCATTGCTGGGTTTTATTATTGGAGTAATATTTGTACTACTTAAAATTAAATTGCCCATTTTTGTAAGCTCTGATCTTAGTTACATCGGAAGTTTGACAATTCCATTATCAATGATTTTTATTGGTATTTCAGTTTCACATGCCGGCTTGAAGAATATTACCTTTAAAAAAGATAATTTACTCGTTTTGCTGGGACGTTTTGTTTTTGCACCAGCTTTAATGATAGCATTAGTAATGCCTTCTGACATGCCGCTTTTGATGAAACAAGTATTTATTTTGCAATCCGCTATGCCAGTTATGACCAACGCTCCCGTTGTTGCAAGTTTGTATGGTGCTGATTCTGACTATGCTGCGGTTATGGTTACTGAGACTACGTTGATTTCACTAATCATGGTGCCGATTTTAATGGTAATTACCCAAAGTCTTTAAGGGTTGTTTTACAGAGGTTGTAAACCTGTGAATTTAACAGTAGATTTGATAAATGGTTATGCCAGATTCCTATCGGTGTAGCCATTTTTTATGCAGTTTCTACTCCACAAAACTAGATTTTGGGCTTATAAAGTGTGTCTAATACAAATCTGAAGTAATTTTAATACTCTTCATGTTCTTTAACGGTTCATAAAATATTCTTTTGAGGTACAAGAAATGTAAATTGTAACCTTTGACATAAGATTGTAATAAAGAGCGTTAAATCAACCAGAATGGGGACTTTTTGTAAATAGACTGTAATGATAAACATAGAGTTAGAATGGTAATATTATAAGCGTGGTTAGATTTTAAAATTAAAAGTTAAATATCAAATTTGATATCAGAGGTGTTCGTTAGTGAAAAGGCAAGTTATTTCTAAGATGATGGTTGCGGCGGCCGTATTTACTGCCATATTAGGGGGCGGATCTTATGTATTTGCTTCAGATACAGAGCATAAGCTTGATGAGGTTAATGCAAACATTGCTCAAAAGCAAAGTCTTGTAAATGAGGGGCAAAAAAAGCTTTCTAAATTACAGGACCAGCAGTTTAATGATGAAGCAGAAATTAAGGCATTGACAAAGAATATTAATGCACGTAAAGCAAATTTATCAGATCAGGCACGTTCTGCACAAGTTAATGATACAGGAAGTCTGATAGAGTTCGTGACAAATTCAAAAAATGTGAGTGATGCTCTAGGACGGATTGCAACAGTTGCAACGATGGTAAATGCTAATAATCAAACATTAAGCGATCAGAAGAAGGATAAATTAAAGGTTGCCGCAGATAAACAAAAGATTGATCTTGCCACAGAACAACAAAAGAAGCTGAACGAACAACTACGCAATGATATGGCAGACTTAGCAGTCCAGAAAGTTGAACTTAAAGTTAAAAAAGCAAAAGAAGATGCTGACAAGAAAAAGGCTGAAGAAGTACTTGTTGCAACAAAGCAGGCTGCTGAAACAGCAAAAAAAGCAAAAGATGAAGCAACAGCAGCCCAGGCATTGGCAACAGCTAATAAAGCTGCAGCAGCAGATACTAAAAACATGGTTAATAACGACAGCGGCAATGCTACCAGCAAAAGTAACAATAATACTAACACTGTAGCTAACAATACTAATGCTGCTGTTCAAACCGTTGCAGTTAAAAGCACTAATACAGTTTCCACTCCTAAAACAAATATGGATACCAGTTCAGTTGTAGGTGCTGCCCTTTCTTTAACTAGAATGGGAATTCCATATGTTTGGGGAGGAGAATCTCTTTCTGGGATGGATTGTTCTGGATTGACAGCTTATGTTTATAGTCAGTTTGGTGTTAGCTTACCGCATAATACAGTGGCACAAGAGGGTTATGTTACATATGAAAGTGTTTCGCAAGCGCAACCCGGTGATCTATTATTTTGGGGCTCAAAGGGCGGCTCATATCACGTTGCAATTTATATCGGCGGCGGACAATTTGTGCATGCTCCGACAGAAGGCAAAAATGTTTCTGTTGGGAGCATAGGCACCTTCGCACCAAGCTTTGCCGGACACATCAAGTAATTTTTACTGATATAGAATAATATATTATTAAGAAGGGACTGGGTCAAAACTTATGTTTTGGCTCAGTTTTTCGTGCTCTCTTGCAGTTTCCGTATTAACATATTTTAATAATCAGTCTTTTCTGCTTAACCACTAATTACTCATAGTCAAATTTTAACTATGTTCTTAATTTTTAGTTAATGCTCAGAGCCGTTGGCACACTCCTTTTTATTTTTCAAGAGTATTTCCCAAGGTTTTATTCAATAATTGGTTCAGTTTTGTTATTATAATGGTGGATTGTAATTTAAAGGAGCGGTCATATGGTAAAGTTGGTTTTGCTACGTCACGGCCAAAGTATTGCGAATAAAGAAAATGAATATACTGGATGGACAGATGCACCATTAACGAAGAAAGGCGAGTTTCAGGCAAAAGAAGCAGGAGAACTTTTACGAAAAACAAAGATAACTTTTAAGCAGCTACATACATCTGTTTTGTCAAGAGCTATTAAGACCGCTGATATTGTTTTAGACCAAATTGGTCAAAGCAACATACCTGTATTGAAAAGCTGGCGCTTGAATGAAAGACACTATGGAGCATTACGGGGGTTAAATAAGAATTGGACCCGTAAGGTCTACGGGGATAGACAAGTAGCTTTATGGCGGCGCAGTTTTACTACTGTACCGCCACTGATGGATGAAACTGACAATGATCGGCGTTATCATGCCTATCCGCAGTCAATTTTACCGCGAGCAGAAAGTTTAAAAATGGCTTCTGATAGAATTATTCCTTATTGGGTGGATAAGATTGCACCGCAACTTTTACATGGAAATAACCAATTGATTGTTGCACATGGAAGTACGTTGCGTGCTTTGATAAAGTATATAGAAGAAATTGATGATGAAGAAATCGACGGAGTGGAAGTTGCAAATGGTACGCCGATTATTTACGAACTTGATAATAAATTACGAATAGTGAAGGAAAAAATTCTCAAAAGCGAGCACACGATATATTAACTGGTGGCTGTTATTTATTAAATGGGTTTTCTCTAGATAAGACAGGTTATTTTTGTTTCTATAAATAATAAAAAGCATTTCAAAGTCGCACATTGAGGCCGACTTGGAATGCTTTTTATTTTGTTCGAATTGATTAACTGGTTAACTAGTTTAAATTTAAATAAAGGTCGGTACTTATTTATGCAAGTGAACCCATTGGATCCCAAGGAGCAAGGACTTTTGGATCTTCTTTAAGTACCTCTTGTAATTCAGCAGGCAGGTATTTCTTGTTTACAACAACCTGATAGCAATACTCGTTCATCCAATTATTGCTCATAACAAAAAATCCTTCATTACCAACTTTTTTACCCCAGGAGTTCTCAACTTTCCATTTGGTTGGCTTGCCGTCGACCAAATCAACACCTGTAAGAACCATTGCATGGGTCATAAGACTTTGACTATAGTCAAGGCGTTCTGCTTTAGACATCTGAAGATCAACATCGAAGAGTTCACCTTTGCGGTATAGCCCTGTTTCCATAATACCTTTTTGTCTATCAGATTCTTTTCCAACATCACACCCGAACCAAACACTTTCGCCTTGTTGAAGCTGTTTAATAGCAACATTACGAAAAGTTTCCATGTTCACATTTAAATGACGGACCTGACGACCGTCAACTACGTTGCCCAGCATTTCTACCGTATACATGTGTTTATACGGTTTGTCAGCAGTTGGTCCATTTATAATAGAAACATAATCGTCTAAGTTCCAGCCAACATATTTCTTGAAGAAATCAAGCGCAGTCAAATTACGATCAAGATGATATTTTTTTTCTGCATCGCGATATTCAAAATCAAAATGTACAGGTGGTTCGCCAAAGCTATACGCCAACATTCGATAATTTTCATCTAATAATTCTTCTTTGAAGGCTTCGAGCTTCTCCTCAGTTGTTTTTTGAGCAGCTAACTTCCGCAACGCAACGGCGTCTTTGCGTAATTTTAGATTAAAGGTGCTGTTGAATTCACTTGATTTTGAGGAATTATATGTTTCCGGCATTGCAGACTTAGGAACTACACCATATTTTTGGATGATAGAAACAATCATATCCCACTGACCGCCGTCTTGCTGCGGTGTTTCCATAAGCCATGCAACTTTACGATCAGAGGTAGGCAAATCAGCGGTTGCAAGGACATTTTCGTAAAAATAATTTGCCTTTTCAAGTTTATCCCAAAAATAAGTATAGTTTTGAGATAACTCAAAATCTTTAGGCACATTAAACTTGTTCTTTATTTCGTGACGCATTGTATTTAAGGCTGCAAACATCCAACAACGGCCGGATTGTTTCTGATTAGCGACATCTCCTGTATCAAGATCAATTGAGAAAACTGGTGTCATTTTTGACTCAGCGTGATAATCAACAGCAGAAGCTAAAACACCATTTTTTGTGACTGTCCTTTCTAAAATCTGGTGCTCAGGACGTTTTTGCAATGATTCTTTGAATTTAGATAATTGTTGGTTCATAATTGCTTTAGTCAATTAGCTCACTCTCCTAAGAAAAAGATATAAAGTATTATATGCTAAAAAAAGTAGTCCGTAAATACCGAGTAGAGTCAGCGCGCTTCAAATACTCGCGGACCATCATCATAACCGGCGACAACAGTGTTGACAGTGTTTAAAAACAGACCGTGTTCAACTACTCCTACTTGACTCTTTAAGTAGGTAGCCATTTTTTCAGGCTTGCTGATTTTACCTAAATGAAGGTCAATGATGAAGTTTCCTGAATCAGTTTTCCGTTTTTCGCCCATTGTTGTAATCCGAAATTCCGGATGGAATCCTTTAGCTTTAAAACTGGAAAATAACTGCCGGCTTCCGTAGGGGATAACCTCAACGGGAAGTGGGAATGCTCCCAACTGATCAACAAGTTTGCTTTGGTCAACGATCCAGATATTTTTTTTCGAATTTGTGGCAACTATTTTTTCAAAAAGCAAAGCAGCCCCGCCGCCTTTGATTCCTTGATAATCGGAACTGATTTCATCTGCGCCGTCGATTGTCAGGTCAATGTGATCAACTGCATCTACAGATTTCAGTTTAATACCTAAAAGTCGCGCTTGATTCGCCGTTTGATTAGAAGTCACAACACCAGTAATATTTAAATGCTCATTTTTGATTTTACGAGCAAGTGCATTAATCATATATTTAACAGTAGAACCAGTTCCAAGTCCTACAATCATTCCATCGTGAATCCAATCGACAGCTTTGTAACCAACTAATTTTTTTAATTCATCTTGTTTCATATTATCCTCCCTAGTCAACTTTTATCTGCCAGTAAATAGCGGTATTCAGAGTTTCTTTGAAAAAAGGATTGTGTATACGGGCATAAAGGAAGGACTTTCTTTTTTTGTTCTGTTACTCGTTGCAAAAATTCTTTTGTGATTTTACCAGCTAAGCCCTTTCCGCGCTCTTTTTCTGAAACCCAAGTGTGTTCGACGACATAAGTTTGATTATCATTTATCAGTTTAAAACCAATATGTGCCACTGGTGTTTTATCAGTTTGAGAACGATAATAGTCAAAAGCGTTTCCATTCCAAACAGCAAGCATACTATCACCTCATTTTTATTTAATTATATCATAGTAAATAACTTCCTGTATCTAGGCTGTAAATGATGATAGAATAAAAATATTAAGCGAAAAGAGAGTGTGATTTTTTTGAAAAGAGGATTTGAAATTGTCAGCAAATATGTAAAAAAGGGACTGCGTCTTCCAGTAAGAGCCACTCAAAATGCGGCTGGTTATGATTTTTACGTCGCAGAAGATTTTGTGATCCCAAGTATTTGGAAACTTAAGTTTATAAAAATTTTGTGGAAACTAGCTACTCAAAAAAAGATTGAAAAAAATGAGCAGGTTGCTGCACAAAAAGTCCTGAAACCTTTTTTAGTGCCGACTGGTATCAAAGCCTATATGCAGCCAAACGAATTTTTGCTGCTTGCTAATCGCTCCAGCAATCCATTAAAACGTAGTCTGGTTTTGCCTAATGGGGTCGGAATTGTTGATGCTGATTATTATAATAATCCAAACAATGAAGGTGAAATTTTCTTTCAGCTTATTAATTTTGGAATCCATGATTTGTGCTTAAAAAAAGGAGAGCGGGTTGGGCAAGGGATCTTTGTGCCTTTTTTATTGGCTGATGGGGAAGAAAAAGTTATCAAGAAACGAACAGGTGGTTTTGGGTCTTCAGGACGTTAAGCTAAAGTTATACAAAATTTAATTTTAATTTCTATGTATTCGTTTTTTGAGACAGCTAATTAAAGAAAGAAGGACGACTTGTGGTAAAAGTGAAAACGCAATATGTGTGTCAAAATTGTGGATACACATCGCCGCGTTACTTGGGGCGCTGTCCAAACTGCGGTTCTTGGAATACATTGACGGAAGAACTTAAAGAACGCACACAGGAAAAGAAGACAGCGCGTGTTAATTTCAGCGGCAATAGTGTTAAACCGCAGAAACTGCAAGACGTCAGTATTCAAGAAAATCCGCGGGTAAAGACAGATTCTCAAGAGCTGGACCGCGTCCTAGGAGGCGGAATTGTTCCCGGTTCGCTTATTTTAATAGGCGGTGATCCTGGAATCGGAAAATCAACTCTTTTGTTGCAGCTTTCAGGTCAACTAGCAGCAAAGCAGAATAAGGTGTTGTATGTTTCGGGAGAAGAAAGTGCTGTACAGATAAAATTACGTGCACAAAGACTGGGAGTAAACGGCGACCGGTTCTATCTTTATCCAGAAACAGATATGCCGAGTATCCATCGTTATATTGAACAGATGCACCCGGATTTTGTTGTAATCGACTCTGTTCAAACAATGCAAGAGCCTGAGATGTCTTCGGCAATCGGCAGCATTTCTCAGATAAGAGAAGTTACTGCAGAACTGCTTCAAATTGCTAAAACAAACGGAGTTACAATTTTTGTTGTTGGCCATGTAACTAAGGGCGGTGCGATTGCCGGCCCCAAAATTTTAGAACATATGGTGGATACAGTTTTATATTTTGAAGGAGATTTACACCATGCATACCGTATTTTGCGTGCTGTTAAAAATCGTTTTGGATCCACAAATGAAATTGGCATTTTTGAAATGAAAGAAAATGGATTAGCAGAAGTTCCCAATCCTTCTGAAATTTTTTTAGAAGAACGGCTTAAGGGAGCTACTGGTTCGGCCATTGTTGTATCGCTTGAAGGTACACGTCCTATTTTAGTTGAAGTGCAAGCTTTGGTTACTCCAACGGCTTTTGGAAATGCCAAAAGAACCTCAACGGGACTAGATCATAATCGAATTTCACTGATAATGGCTGTTTTGGAAAAACGCGCAGGCCTTTTATTGCAGAACCAAGATGCATATTTAAAGGCAGCTGGTGGAGTAAAGTTAGATGAGCCTGCTATTGACCTTGCAATTGCGGTTAGTATTGCTTCCAGTTATCGTGATACTGAAACACGTCCCACAGATTGTTTTATCGGCGAACTGGGGCTTACAGGTGAAATCAGAAGAGTTAATCGAATTGAGCAAAGAGTAGCTGAGGCTGCTAAGTTGGGCTTTAAGCGTGTAATCCTTCCTAAGAATAATGCAACTGGTTGGACTGCCCCTTCCCAGATAGAGATTGTTGGTGTTTCAACGTTAGGACAGGCTTTAAAAGCAGTTTTTAACTAATTCAGAAAGGAAAAAGGAAAATGAGAAAAAAAATGATCAAAGTTGTTCTTGCAGTCCTTGGAATAGGTGCAGGATACACTTTTTTGCCATATTTATGGTTGCTATTAGATGTGCAAGATAATTTTTGGCTGAATAATTTTATTGTTAATATTTTACTTGGCCTTGCAATTATGTATATTGTGTCGCTTTTTGTAACAGATCCTTTAGAAAGACTGATTAAGAGAATTGAAGTTAATCTAGCACATCAGAGCCCGTACGTGATTATTTCGACTAGTATCTCAATTTTGGTAGGCCTTGTTATTGCGGTATTGCTTTCTACTCTTTTTTCGCATTCGCAATTATTCCTTTTAAATACTGTAATACCTATAATTTTGATGGTTATTATGAGCTATCTTGGTTACATTGTAGGCAGAAATCATCTTGATTTCATTAAAAGATTAGTTACTCAACGGCGCAAATCTGAAAAAGCAGTTGATGGTGCTCCACAGAATATTTTAGAGCGCAAAGCTGGGGAAAATTTTCATAGGATCAAACTACTAGATACTAATATACTGATTGATGGCCGTATTTATGATTTAGTTAATACAGGATTTATTGAGGGCACACTTTTGGTACCAAATTTTGTGCTGTATGAACTGCAGTATATTGCTGACTCAGCAGACAGCATTAAGAGAGTACGCGGCAGAAGAGGACTTGATATTTTAAATAAATTGCGTAGTGAACTGAAAATACCCGTTGAGATGTACGAAGGCGATTTTGAAGATATTCAAGAAGTGGACAGTAAGCTGATAAAGTTGGCGAAGCTGCTTGATGCTGTGATCGTAACAAATGATTACAATTTAAACAAAGTCAGTGAGTTTCAAAACGTTGAAGTTTTGAACGTTAATGCACTTGCTAAAGCATTAAAGCCTAGAGTGGTTCCTGGTGAGAAAATGACGGTAACAGTTATTAAAAAGGGGACGGAGCGCCAACAAGGGGTGGCCTACCTTGATGATGGGACCATGATTGTAGTTGAAGATGGCCGTTACTATATTAATCAACCACTCGAAGTAGTTGTTACTAGTGCTTTACAAACCGATGCTGGTCGGATGATTTTTGCTAAACCAGTTCATGCAACTCGTGGGCTAAAAGAAAAAAATTAAACAAAAATAAGACTGTTGGTTTATTTTTCCTTTTATTCATTGTAAAATTATTTGAGTGACGACTATCATTTGAAATTTTTAGAAGATGGTCAAATCAAGAAAAGAAAGAAGAGGCGCTGGAATTGGCAGACAAAAAAATTCGTGTACGTTATGCTCCTAGCCCTACAGGCCATTTGCATATTGGAAATGCGCGTACGGCATTATTCAATTATCTATTTGCGCGGCACAATAATGGAACTTTTGTTATCAGAATCGAGGATACTGATTCAAAACGAAATATCGCTGACGGTGAAAAAAGCCAACTAGATAATTTAACTTGGTTAGGAATGGACTGGGATGAGGGGCCTGACAAACCAGGAGAATATGGACCGTATCGCCAGTCGGAACGATTATCGATTTATAAACCGCTGATTCAAGAACTATTAGATAAAAATTTGGCGTATGAATCTTTTATGACTGAAGAAGAGCTTACTAAACAACGAGATAAGCAAAAAGCACGTGGTGAAGCTCCTAGATATGTTTATGAATATGAAGGAATGACAGATGAAGAAATTACTGCAAAGAAAGCAGAATGCCGCGCAGCTGGATTGGAGCCAGTCGTTCGGATTCGTGTTCCTCAAAATAAGGTTTATGAATTTGATGATGTCGTAAAGGGACATATTAGTTTCCATTCGAATACAATTGGTGGGGACTTTGTCATTCAAAAGCGTGATGGCATGCCGACATATAACTTTGCTGTAGTTGTCGATGACCATTTGATGAAGATCACTCATGTTTTGCGTGGAGATGATCATATTGCAAATACTCCTAAGCAACTTGTTGTTTATGAGGCTTTTGGCTGGGAGCCACCGGTATTTGGTCATATGACTCTTATTATCAATACAGAAACCGGAAAAAAGTTAAGTAAACGTGATGAAAGTGTACTGCAATTCATTGAACAGTATCGTGAACTTGGATATCTGCCTGATGCGATGTTTAACTTCATTACTTTGCTGGGATGGTCACCAGTGGGTGAAAAGGAGATCTTCAATCGTAAAGAATTGATTGGAATGTTTGATCCAAACCGCTTAAGTCGTTCACCTGCATCTTTTGATGCTAAAAAGTTAGAATGGGTTAATAACCAGTATGTTAAGAATGCAAAAGAAGATAAAATAGTTGATGCTTCTTTGAAACAATTGCTTAAAGCCGGCCGAATTCCTGCGGATCCGGATTCCAAAACAATTGAATGGGCTCGTAAGCTGGTCAGTCTATTCAAACAGCAGATGTCGTTTATGAGACAGATTGTTGAGTTATCCGAGATTTTCTTCGAAGATCCTCCTACTTTAAATGAAGCTGCGCAAAAAGAACTCTCGGATGAAAGTGCTGAAATTGTTTTGAAAGAATTTGCAAAAAAAGTACAAAAGTTACAGATTTTTGATGCAACTGAAATTCAAAATGCCATTTACACTATTCAAAAAGAGACTAGTATCCGTGGCCGCAAGTTGTATATGCCGATTAGAATTGCAACAACGAGGGAAACTCATGGTCCTGAATTAGCTGCATCTATTGAGCTCTTAGGGCGTGAAAAGGCCTTAAAGCATTTGCAAAAGACATTGGCTGAGATGGATAAGTAGTCAAAAAATTCTTATCAAGGGTCCGGAACAAAACTTTGTTTTGTACCGGGCCCTTGATCGTTTATAATTAAAATTAAAAAGGAGGCATGACACATGATTCAGCTATACAATACTTTGACAAATAAAAAAGAAAATTTTGTTCCTCTTGTTCCCGGAGTAGTGAACATGTATGTCTGCGGTCCGACTGTTTATAACTACATTCATATTGGAAATGCTCGTAGTGTAATCGCATTTGATACGATTCGTCGTTACTTTGAGTTTCGTGGCTACAAAGTTAATTATGTTTCTAATTTTACTGACGTGGATGATAAGATTATCCGTGAGGGGCATGAATTAAAAATTAGTCCGCGTGAAGTCGCCGACAGGTTTATCAAAGCCTTTTATGAGGACACGGATGCTTTAAACGTTAAGCGGGCTACTATGAATCCACGTGTTATGAACATTATGAATGATATTGTTTCCTTTATCAGTGATCTTGTTAAAAAGGGATATGCTTATGAATCCTGCGGAGATGTTTATTATCGGGCCCGCAAGTTTAAAAATTATGGAGAATTATCTGGACAGTCAATTGACGAGCTTGAAGAAGGTGCTAGTGAGCGGGTAAATAATGATGAACTAAATAAAAAACAAGATCCGCTGGACTTCGCATTGTGGAAATCAGCCAAAAAAGGAGAAATTTCTTGGGAATCTCCGTGGAGCAATGGGAGACCTGGGTGGCATATTGAATGTTCTGTTATGGCAACAAAATATTTAGGAGAAACGATTGATATTCATGCTGGCGGACAAGATCTTGAGTTTCCTCATCATGAAAACGAAATCGCGCAAAGCGAGGCAAAGACAGGTAAAAAATTTGCAAACTACTGGCTTCATAATGGTTTTGTGACAATTGGCAAAGATGATGAAAAAATGAGCAAGTCACTTGGCAACTTTGTAACTGTACATGATATTATTAAAAAAGTTTCTCCGCAGGTTTTGCGCTTTTTTATGGCTACTACGCAGTATCGTCGTCCGATACAATATAGTCAAGCAAACCTTGAAGAGGCAGATACAAACTTGAAAAAGCTGAAGAATGCCTATCAAAATGCAGGTTACCGTTTGCAAACCGCAATAAAGGATGTACCAATTGAAAGCGAAATTAAGGAGTATCTTGCAGTACAAAAAAAGGCCTTTGTAGAGGCTTTGGACGATGATTTCAACGTTCAAAATGGAATTACAGTAATTTATGAACTAGCTAAAAAAATTAATGTCTATAGCGCTTTACAGAATCCGGCAGCTAAATCACTGGTTGCCCTACGTACGCTCCTCAAAGAATTATTAGAGGTCTTTGGGATTAGGTTGACAGACAACCTTGGTCAAGAAGATGAAGAGATAGAAAATCTGATTTCACAAAGAAATAAGGCACGTGCTAATCGCGATTTTGCAAACAGTGATGCTATTCGTGCAGAGTTAAAAAGAAGAGGAATTATCCTAGAGGATACTCCTCAAGGGACAAGGTGGAAAAAAATTGACTGAAGAACCTTTTGAATTAATAAACGGAATAGCTTTAGCTTATATGGGAGATGCAGCTTATGAGGTGTATATTCGAGAGCACCTAATTAAAAAAGGTATGACAAAGCCTAATAAATTACATCGAATAGCAACTCACTTTGTTTCGGCCAAGGCGCAGGCGTTTTTGATCGCTAAGATGGAAAAAGAAAGCATATTAACAAAAACTGAACAGGAGTATTTTAAGCGCGGACGTAATGCTAAAAGCCATACAACTGCTAAAAATACTTCAGTTTTGACTTATCGGATTTCAACAGGTTTTGAAGCTGTGTTCGGCTATCTTTTTTTGAGTGAGCAAAAGCAAAGGTTAAAAGAGCTGGCTGACTGGTGTATAGGCACCATTGAAAAGGAGAAAAATAATTTTGGATAGTAACGAAAAAAAAGCTGAATTTATAATCGGCAGGCATCCTGCAATAGCGGCCTTGAAAAGTCAGCAAGCAATTAATAAGGTTTTTATTCAAGAGAACAATGCTTCAGATGCATTAAGAGAAATTAGCCAGCTTGCCCGCAAAAAGAAGATTATTGTTTCAACCGTTCCCAAAAGCAAGCTGGATCTGCTCACGGACAATCAAAATCATCAAGGCGTTGTAGTTGCAATAGCGGCTTTTGAGTATGCTTCGCTAGATGATATTTTTGCCTGTGCTGCCAAGGAAAATGAAGATCCTTTTTTCTTAATCCTTGATGGGATAGAAGATCCGCATAACTTAGGTTCAATTATGCGCACGGCTGATGCAGCAGGAGTTCACGGCATCATTATTCCCAAGAGACGTGCAGTGCAGCTGACTTCCACAGTAGCAAAAACTTCGACTGGTGCAATTGAACATGTTCCAGTAGTTCGGGTAAATAATTTGGTACAAACAGTACAGAGTTTAAAGGATAAAGGAATGTGGGTTTTTGGGACGGATATGAACGGTAATGATTTTCGTAAATGGAATGCAAAGGGCGCGGTTGCTTTAGTTATTGGAAATGAAGGTAAAGGAATTACACCTCTCTTGAAAAAAGAGTGTGATGAAATACTGACGATTCCGATGATTGGACACGTTCAAAGCCTAAATGCTAGTGTTGCTGCAGCTTTAGTGATTTATCAAGGATTCACTTCAAGGAGAAGTTAACATGAAGAAGAACATCCTTATTGTTGATGCATATAATATGATTGGAAATTGGCCTAAGCTTAATAAATTAAAACTTTCCGGCCGCTTGGAAGAAGCTCGTGATCAATTACTGCAGATTTTGTCTAATTATCGTAAACAACGTGATTATCAAATAATTGTAGTTTTTGATGCAATGTATGTTCCCGGCTTAAGTAAAAATTATCAGCAATATGGGTTGAAGGTTATTTGGACTGCTGAAGACGAAACAGCTGATACACATATTGAATCAATGGCAAAGAAAATGCAAAACAGATTAACCCAAGTAACTGTCGCTACAAGTGATCAAGCTGAACAGTGGACTATTTTCTCGCAAGGTGCATTGCGGATTCCTGCTTGGGAACTTTATCAAGATATTAAACGAGCTGATAAAGAAATTCAGCGGCAAACAAAAAAATATCAGGATGAAGTATTGGTAAGAAGATTACCATGGAATAAAAAGCAGTTGGAGAAACTGTCACAGTTGCGAGACCATCTTGCAAAAAATGAAAATGATGATAATTGACAGTTTGACTGGTGCATGGTAGAGTTATTTCTGATAATGACTGAGGAGTATTAAAATGTCACAAAAAAAGGTTGCGTTAGCATGTTCGATCTGTGGGTCTCGTAATTATACTTTAGTTGCAAATCCTAATAGAGTAAAACGGCTACAAGTTAAAAAATTCTGTAAGTACTGTAATAAACATACGCTGCATCAGGAAACAAGATAGAGGGGGACTTTTGGTGAATTTTTTCAGAAGTGTCATCAAAACGATGAAAGAGACAAGATGGCCGACAAGAAAAGAAACCGCCAGTGACACAACAACAGTTATTTCAACGGCTGTTTTATTTGCAGTTTTCTTTGCAATTGTTGATTTCGCTGTTCAACAATTACTGGGGCTATTGGCATAAAATAATAAGTAAGAGTTTAAAATGAATATTTTTAGTGGTAGAGCTAATTTTTTATGATATACTGAATTGTAGTGAGGAAAACCTCGTTTTAGCGAGGTTTTTTTATTTTTGGTTTTTTCGGTTAATTTGTTAATTTAAGGAGGCAAAATAATGGCCGAGTCATTGGAAAAAAACTGGTATGTTCTGCATACTTACTCAGGTTATGAGAATAAGGTAAAAGCTAATTTAGAATCACGCGCTCAATCAATGGGAATGGAAGATTATATTTTTCGAGTAGTTGTTCCTGAAGAAGAAGAGCATGAAACAACAAAAACAGGCAAGGATAAAGTAGAAAGCAAAAAAACTTTTCCAGGTTATGTTTTAGTCGAGATGGTTATGTCTGATCGCTCTTGGTATGTAGCCCGTAATACTCCGGGTGTAACTGGATTTGTGGGATCCCATGGGGCTGGAAGCAAGCCTGCACCACTGTTAGGCGAAGAAGTTGAGCTGATTTTACGTCGATTAGGGATGAGTTCACGCCATAAGGAATTTGACGTAGATGTAGGTGAATCAGTTAAAATAGTGGAAGGGGCCTTTTCGGGTCTTGTTGGTAAAATTACTGAAATTGACCGTGAAAAGATGAAGCTGCGAGTGAATATTGATATGTTTGGGCGCGAAACTGCTACTGAACTAAATTATGATCAAGTTGATAAGCTAATTTAATTCAATTTTTATTCGGGATTGAAAAAAGAGTGAGATTATGAAAAAAGAAATTTGCGAACCAATTCTTTTTATTCACGGTTATGCGGGAAATATATTTTCTTTTGCAAGAATGGTCCATTTTTTTAAAAAAGAAGGCATAAGTTCGAATCGTATTTTAGCATTTATTAATTTGCGAGGAAAAATATGGTTGTGGGGAAAACCGATACGGGTTGGAACGGCCATTCAAGTTATTTTTTTAAATAGCCATGCAACTGTGGTACAGCAAAGTGAGTGGTTAAAAAAATTACTTGTATTGCTTAAACAAGACAAAAAGGTATCTCAAATCAGTATTATTGCACATTCCATGGGAGCTGTCAGTGTTATGCATTTGTTTACAGCTTTAAAAAACAGTAATTTGGTTCCGCGAATTAAAAAGGTTGTCTATTTAGGTGCTCCTTTTAATGATAAAGAGCCAGGTAAAGATACAGGAAAAATAGAACCAATTCTTTTTTCATCGGCTGGTCTTTTGCATCCGACGAAGCTCTTTTTAAAAATGAAACATAAAAGCCGTAATATTCCGGTAGAAATTCGTTTTTTAAATATAATTGGAAATACGGATAATGGTTTTTCAGATGGAAAAGTTTCTGTTAAGTCAGCGCAAGCGCTGCGCTTTTTGTTACAGGATCCGAAGCAGTATAAAGAGGTAGTCTTTAGTGGAAGGGAAGCTACTCATCGCAGATTACACGAAAGCCAAGAAATTTTTGAGACGATCAAAAATTTCTTGGCCAGTTAATAAATTATTGCATTGATATAAAATTTGTGTTATTCTCAAAAAGTATGCTTTTGCATATAAGTGGGAGGTCAAATAAGCTGACCATCCGTACCACACACGGACTTTAAGGAGGTATGTACCGTGGCTAAAAAAGTAATCAATGTTGTTAAATTACAGATACCTGCAGGAAAGGCAACACCGGCTCCTCCAGTTGGACCAGCGTTGGGCCAAGCAGGAATTAATATTATGGGCTTTACTAAGGAATTCAATGCACGTACAGCTGATCAAGCTGGAATGTTGATTCCAGTAGTGATTTCAGTCTATGAAGATCGTTCATTCGATTTTGTTACAAAGACACCACCTGCTGCTGTTTTATTGAAAAAGGCTGCTGGTGTTGAACATGGTTCCGGCGAACCTAATACTAACAAGGTTGCAACAGTTACTACAGCTCAAGTTAAAGAAATCGCTGAAACAAAAATGCAAGATCTAAACGCTGCAGATGTTGAGGCTGCAATGCGCATGATTGAAGGTACTGCACGAAGCATGGGCTTTGTCGTAAAAGACTAGGCTTTTCCTATTCCGTGCTTCTCAGTCGGGTACTTTATGAAAATGAATGTACCAAGTGGGAGGTATATCCGTTTCACCACATATTGCAAGGAGGAAAACACAAATGGCTAAAAAAAGTAAAAAATATATTGAGGCTTCTAAACAAGTTGAAGCCGGAAAAACATATGATGCTGAAGCAGCATTAGCTTTAGTTAAGAAAATTGATTTTGCAAGTTTTGATGCAACAGTTGAAGTTGCTTATCATTTGAACCTTGATACAAAACAAGCTGATCAACAGTTGCGTGGAGCTGTTGTTTTGCCAAACGGAACTGGTAAAGAACAAACTGTAATTGTCTTTGCAAAGGGACAGAAAGCAAAAGATGCTAAAGAAGCTGGTGCTGACTTTGTTGGGGATGATGATTTAGTACAAAAGATTACAGATGGCTGGCTAGACTTTGATGTTGCAATTGCAACGCCAGATATGATGGCTCAAGTTGGACGCTTAGGTCGTGTTTTAGGACCTAAGGGTTTAATGCCAAACCCTAAGACTGGAACAGTTACAATGGATGTTACGAAGGCTGTCTCTGAATCTAAGGCTGGTAAAGTCACATATCGTACAGATAAAGCTGGTAATGTGCATGTCCCACTAGGAAAAGTTTCTTTTTCTACAGAAGCACTTACAGAAAACTTTAAAACAATTCAAGATATTATTGCTAAGGCACGTCCTGCTTCAGTTAAGGGACAATATATTGAACATGTTTCTGTTGCTTCAACATTTGGTCCAAGTGTTGTTCTTGACAGCGCTGCACTTTAGTTAAAAAGCAAAGGTTGACGTTAGTTGATCAATGTGATAAATTAAATAAGGTCAATTTTGAAAATGATTCTACCTAAGACTCAGGCGGCAAATGCCTTAATATTACCTGGCGAGGAATTTGAGTGAATAATTTTACTTTAAAACTTTCTCTATGTCTTGGTGGACATAGGGTTTTTTTAAACCCTGACACTGACTGGGAGGTGAATCAAATGAATAAAGAAATTGTTGCAAAAAAAGCTGCAGTTGTTGATGAAGTATTAGAAAAATTCAATTCAGCTGTTGCATGTGTAGTTGTTGACTATCGTGGTGTTACAGTTGAAGAAGTAACTGCTTTGCGTAAGGAATTACGTGATGCCGGCGTGGAATTACGTGTTATTAAAAATACGTATCTGAAGCGTGCCGCTGACAAAGCTGGTTATGAAGGTTTAGACGATACATTTGCAGGTCCTACTGCAGTTGCATTTTCAAAAGAAGATGTTGTTGCTCCAGCGCGTATCTTAGCAAAATTTGCTAAAGACATCGATGCATTGAAGATTAAGGGCGGTATGATTGAAGGCAAGGTTGCTTCCTTGGAAGAAATCACAGCTCTTTCGAAGCTGCCAAATCGCGAAGGTTTGCTTTCAATGTTACTTTCTGTCTTGCAAGCTCCAGTCCGCAATGTTGCATATGCGGTTAAGGCCGTTGCAGACAGCAAAGATGACGATGCTGCATAAGGTTTTATAAAATAAAAAAATATTTATACACGGAGGATATTACAATGGCATTAGATACAGACAAAATTATTGCTGATTTAAAAGATGCTAGCATTCTTGAATTAAATGCTTTGGTTAAAGCTATCGAAGATGAATTTGGTGTTTCTGCAGCTGCTCCAGTTGCTGCTGCAGGTGCAGGTGCTGGCGAAGCTGCTGCAGAAAAAGACTCATTTGATGTTGAATTAACAGAATCAGGTGATCAGAAGATTAAAGCAATCAAGGCTGTTCGTGAAATCACTGGTCTTGGTTTGAAGGATGCTAAGGGCTTGGTTGATAATGTTCCTTCTGTTATTAAGGAAGGTGCAACAAAGGACGAGGCTGAAGACATCAAGGCTAAACTTGAAGCTGTTGGTGGAGTCATTACTCTTAAGTAGTTTGAATTACTTAAAGGTTATAAAATAGTTGAAATGCGACCTAGTTTAAGGAGCTGATTAAGTTCAGTCATTTTAAGCTAGGTTTTTTTTATCCAAACTAGTCATTTTGATCTTTTGGAATTTTGAAAAGGAATCAGAATGGATTCTCAAAAATTTAAAATGTTCTGCAAAAGAAATTATTATAATTAGTACATCCGTGTTAGTATTGAAGTCGAGCGGTATTTATAGATAGGAATGTTTTTAAGGCGGGGTTTTATGAAGAGAAAATTTAAAAACTTTACAGCGTTTGTTGACAGAAAAATTACTATGATCAAGTTGTTATTTGTACTTTCTGTCCTGACGTTTATCTTTTTTGAATTGGGCAGAATTTTTAAGAGTATGTCTTGGGAAAGCGTCAAGGAAAGTATCACTGGACAGTCTGTAACGGGAATTTTGTTAATGACGGTATTAGGATTTATTGCTGTAGTTCCAATGTTAACGTATGATTTTGTGCTTGTTTCTTTTCTTCCTGCAAATTACTCTGGTCGCTATATTCTTCGCAGTGGATGGATTACAAATACTTTTACAAACCTTGCTGGTTTTGGAGGCTTTTTAGGAGCTACCTTACGTGCCAACTTTTATAATCGTTCTTCATCCAAGAAGCAGGTTATTTTTGCAATTTCTAAAATTGCTTTATTTTTGCTGTCTGGATTATCTGTTTGCTGTTTGGCAGCATTAGCTGTTTTATTTGGTTTTGGTGTGGCTGTCCAGTTTAAGCAGTATAGTATTTGGCTTTTTGGAGGAGCACTTTATTTTCCGCTTCTTCTTATACTTACCCATTTTAAAGATTCTTCTTTTTTCAAAGATCTTTCTTTAAAAAAGGAAGTTGCCTTAGTAACTGGATCGACATTGGAGTGGAGTGCAGCAGCAGGCTTTTTCTTATTTATTGGTTTTTCAATGGGCATTAATGTGGATTATCTTGCGGTCTTTGTTCTTTACGTAATTGCTTCGATCATTGGTGTAATCTCTATGGTTCCAGGTGGCTTGGGATCTTTTGACGTTTTCATGCTTATCGGTCTGGCAAATTTAGGCGTTCTTGATGAAACAGGGGTTGTCTGGCTGCTGTTTTTCCGCATTTTTTACTACATATTACCTTTTACAGTCGGAGTTGTACTATTTATTCACGAAACTGGACGTAAAATTGATAACTTTCTTGATGGAATTCCTGGAACAATTCTGCATAAAGCAGCACATGGTATTCTGACATTATTTTTATACGTTTCTGGAATCGTCATGCTGTTAGAGTCTACTGTTCCTAATTTTGCTTTTAGCAATTCAATTTTTGTAAAGTTGTATCCGTATACCTTTTTCTTTCTCAATCAAATATCTAGTGTAATTTTTGCTTTCTTATTGATCGGGATCGCTCGTGGAATTGAAGCAAAAGTTAAAAGGGCATATTGGCCGACGCTCATGATACTTTTGGTAGGAATCATTAATACACTTTGGCGTAATTTTTCCCTTGGAATGGTCTGCTTTCTTTTTATCATTATGATGATTGTCTTTCTTTCACGAAAGGAACTGTATCGAAAACAATTTGCCTATTCCTTTGGAAAAGCTTGTTTTGACGGTAGTTTGTTTGTTGGGAGTTTCATTCTCTACTCAATAGTGGGAGCAATTAATTCACCGCAATATACTATTCATCATGCAGTTCCTGATGCGCTTTTGTTTCCTTCAGAAAAGGTATGGTTATCTGGATTTTTAGGCCTTGTAATTGCAGCCCTAGTCTTATTCCTGATCCATAGATATCTTTCCGGGGAAATTTCATTCGAAGAAGAAGAGTTTCCTGAAAAAAGAATTCAAGCAATAATTGAGTGCTTCGCGGGTAATGAAACTAGTCATTTAGCATATTTAAGAGATAAGAGTATTTATTTTTTTCAATCTGCTGGCAAGGACAAATTATTTTTCATGTACCGTAAAAAAGCCGATAAATTAATTGTAATGGGTGAACCCGTTGGAGACCGAACCTTTTTACGAGAGGCCGTTTCACAGTTTATGAAGGAAGCAGACCAAGCAGGCTATCAGCTGGTGTTTTACGAGATTAATAGTGAAATGACCCTGATGCTTCATGAACTTGGTTTTGACTTTATAAAAACGGGAGAGGAAGGTTATGTAAAACTTTCTGAATTTACCTTAAAGGGTAAGAAGCAAAGGGCACAACGGGCTTTGATAAATAAATTTAAGCGTGAAGGTTATAGTTTTTCGTTAATAAAGCCGCCATTTTCACAAAGGCAGATGAATGAACTGAAAATAATTTCTGATAGTTGGTTGGGTTCTCAAGACGAGAAGGGCTTTTCTCTGGGTTTTTTTGACGAAGACTATTTAAATCGGGCACCTGTGGCTATAGTGCGTGATTCTAAGCAAAATACAGTGGCTTTTGCATCCTTAATGCCTTCCGGGGGGAAAAAGATTCTATCAGTTGATTTGATGAGGCATAAGAAAAGTGCACCATCTGGAATAATGGATAAAATTTTTATTAGCCTTTTCGAATATGGTCAAAAAAATGGCTACGAGTTTTTTAATATGGGAATGGCACCATTATCTAACGTTGGCCGCTCAGAATATAGTTTTATTGAAGAAAGGGCAGCACATCTAATATATGAATATGGTTATCACTTTTATGGCTTTCGTGGGCTGCGTTCATACAAGAATAAATACGTAACTGAATGGCATTCTAAATATACTGCCTATCGTAAGCGTAACTCTGTTTTGGTAACAATGCTGCAGTTAGCAAGTGTAGTTAATCAACATGCTGTTGATGAACATAGAAAGTTCAGTTTGATGATTGCACATTTTTTTAAATAAAAATTCGAAAAAAACTTCTTTTGGATACTCTCGGGTTGCTTGGGAATATCCAAAGGAAGTTTTTATTTATAGAAAAAATATTACTTAGTGTTAAGTCCAATATTGTAGTCTTCGTCTGACATTGCTTCCACATCGCCAAGAAGATAGCCATTACCGACCTGTGAAAAGAAATCGTGATTTGAAGTTGTTGTCGAAATTCCATTCATTACGACTGGGTCAACATCTTCAGCGGTATCGGGGAAAAGCGGATCTAGACCGAGGTTCATTAAGGCTTTATTCGCATTATAACGCAGAAAGGTTAATACTTTTTCAGCCCAGCCGACTTCATCATAAAGGTAATGTGTATATTTTTCTTCGTTATTGTAGAGGTCGTAGAGCAAGTCGTAGATCCAAGAAGACAACTTTTCCTGTTCTTTTTTATCCGCTTCACGAAAACCTAACTGGAATTTGTAACCAATGTAGGTTCCATGGACAGATTCATCACGCAAAATCAACTTGATGATTTCGGCAACATTTGCCAGTTTATTGTGTCCTAGCCAGTATAAGGGAGTGTAGAAGCCAGAATAAAACAGGAACGTTTCTAGGAAAACAGAAGCAACTTTTTTTTCAAGAGGAGTGCCCTCATGGTAGATGCTATCAATTTTTTGAGCTTTGTACTGTAAATACTTATTAGTATGAGTCCATTCAAAAATTTCTTCGATCTCTTTAGGAGTGTTCAACGTTGAAAAAATTGAAGAGTAGCTTTTAGCATGGACGGATTCCATAAATTGAATGTTATTCAGCACTGCTCGTTCATGCTGAGTACGGATATCTTTCATGAGGGAATCCATCCCGTCTTCAGATTGGACAGTGTCCAGTAAAGTCAAACCGCCAAAGACACGTTCAACTACTTTTTTGTCTGCTGGAGCAAATTTACGCCAATCAGAAAGATCATTTGAAAGGGGGATCCTCGTATCCAGCCAAAATTGTTCTGTTAATTTTTCCCAAGTAGCTTTATCGATTTGATCTTCCAGTTTATTCCAGTTGATTGCTTGATAATAATCTTTCATTTGTCTGGGTCTCCTTAATTATTAAATGACACAGCTTTCACATTCATTTGCGCCAACCTCATTTTGATCATCGGTGAATGTACGTACATAATAAAGTGATTTGATTCCTCTTGCATGTGCATAATTACGTAAGATAGAAAGGTCACGAGTTGTCATCTTATCCGTGTGCCCATCTTTCCATTCATACAACCCTGCTGGAATAGTTGAACGCATGAAAAGAGTTAGGCTCATTCCCTGATCAACATGCTGCTGGGCAGCTGCATAGACATCAATTACTTTGCGCATGTCAGTATCGTAAGCAGAGGTGTAATATGGCAAGGTTTCATTTGAAAGGTAAGGAGCAGGATAATAAATTTTACCGATTTTTCGTTCTTGGCGTTCTTCTATTCGATTAATTATAGGATGCAGGCTTGCTGTTGTGTCGTTGATATATGAAATTGAACCATTAGGCGCAACTGCCAGTCTATTTTGATGATAAAGCCCGTCACGTTGAATTGCTTCTTTTAATTCAGCCCAAGCAGCTTCATCTGGAATAAAAATACCTGCAAATATTCTTTTCACTTTCTCTGTTTCAGGAGCAAAGTTCTTTGTGAGATATTTTTCGAAGTAACTACCATCAGCATATTTGCTTTTTTCAAAACCTGCAAAAGTTTCATGGCGTTCCTTTGCGATAGTGTTTGAAGCTTTCAAAGTCCAGTAATTCAAGAGCATAAAGTAAATGTTTGTGAAATCAAGGGATTCTTTTGATCCATAATGAATTTTATTTTTTGCAAAAAAAGCGTGTAATCCCATAGCCCCTAAACCAATAGTATGCCCAAGCCGATTTCCCTTTTGAATTGAAGGGACAACATCTATATCTGAATGGTCTGTTACAAATGTAAGTGCCCGTACCATTGTTTCAACGGAATTGCCAAAGTTATCGGAAGCCATAAGATTTACAATGTTAGTTGAACCAAGATTGCAGCTGATATCTGTTCCTAACTTATCAAAACTTTGTGTATTGTTGACAATTGATGGCTGCTGGACTTGTAGTATTTCAGTACACAGGTTGCTCATTATAATTTTACCGTTAATTGGATTTTCTTTGTTAGCGGTATCAATGTTCAGAATATACGGATATCCCGATTCTTGCTGCAGTTTACTGATATCAGCTTCAAGTTCCCTTGCCTTAATTTTTTTCTTAGGTATATTCGGATTAGCTACTAAATTATCATATTCCTTGGTTATATCGACATAAGAAAAAGGAACTTTATATTCACGTTCTACACCCCAAGGATCAAAGAGGTACATATCTTTGTTTTCACGTGCCAACTCATAGAATTTATCAGGCACTACTAATCCTAGTGATAATGTCTTGACCCGGATTTTTTCATCTGCATTTTCCTTTTTTGCAGAAAGAAAGGAAACCACGTCTGGGTGAAAGACATTAAGATAGACCACACCTGCACCTTGACGCTGGCCCAGCTGATTGGAATATGAAAAACTATCTTCTAAAAGTTTCATAACAGGAACGACTCCTGAAGCCGCACCTTGTATGTTCTTAATAGGCGCTCCCGCTGCGCGAAGGTTGCTAAGGGAAATTCCCACGCCTCCGCCGATACGGGAAAGTTGCAGTGCAGAGTTTATTCCGCGTCCAATCGAATTCATATCATCTGTAATCTGAATAAGAAAACAAGACACAAGTTCGCCTCGGCGTTTGCGTCCTGCGTTAAGAAACGAAGGAGTTGCAGGCTGATAGCGCTGGTGGATAATTTCGTCTGCAAGAGCTAACGCAAGCTTTTCATCACCATCTGCAAAAAAGAGTGCATTTGCTGCAACTCGATCAACAAAGCTTTCTAAATAAAAGGCGTTATCGTTGGTTCTCATAGCGTATTGTGCGTAAAATTTGTATGCCGCCATGAAAGTTTTAAACTTAAAATGAACATTTTCCAAAAATTCATAAAGGTGCTCAATAAAATGAAAGTCATACTTTTCAATAAACGACTCTTCAAGGTAATCGTTTTTTATAAGGTAAGAGAAGCGTTCCCTTAAAGAGTTAAATGTTTTCAGATTTGGTGCCACATTTTCTTTTAAAAAGGCTGCTAAAGCTTCTTTGTCTTTGTTAAGCGGGATCTGCCCCTTAACAGGAATATTAATTTCATTATTCAGATCATAATAAGTTACTTTATTACTGTCTAATTGTTTAAGCGTCAATCTTAGTCACCACTTTCTGAATTTTTAGTACCCTGATGAATTTTACGTTAAAAATAAAAAGAGCTCAACGAGTTTTGAATGTCGCCGTCAACCACGCTGAGCAAATCATAGTATAAATCTTTTTATAAAAACCGACAATCAAGCAATAAATTTTTAATCGGTTTTTACTTGTAATGTTATACAACTAAACTTTTCAACAGATCTGGGCGAAATCCGTTAATAATTGGAGCATCGTTTTTCTCGATTACAGGAACGGACCGAAACCCCTTTTTCTTGAGGTAAGTGATATATTCAGGTTCACTGCTGATATTATGCTCCTCAAAAGAAATATGATGTTCCGTTAAGAATTTTTTTGTCATTTTGCATTGAATACAATTATTTTTTGTGTAAATTGATAATCTCATAGTTGGCACCTCGCATTGATATGTTGTATGCTTAGTATACATCATTTTACGAATTAATCAAGAAGCAAACACCATATATGGTATTTGCTTCTTTTGACGATATACGATATGTAGTAATTTTTGAAAAACCTTGAAAGTAAGGGGAACTAGGTTTAAGCCGTTTAGCAGATCTAAATTATGATATGAGGTAAAAAAGATGGTAAATTATTATTATTCAAAAAACCCAGAAGTAAAACATCAAGAGAAAAATTGGAATTTTGAACTTTTAGGCAAACAGCTATTTTTTATTACAGATAATGGAGTTTTTTCAAAAAAAACCGTAGATTTTGGTTCGCGGGTGTTGTTGGAGAATATCCCATTTTCAGATCTTTTACAAGGACCTGTCTTGGATGTTGGCTGTGGATACGGACCGCTTGGCCTGGCAATAGCAAAAAAATTTCCTCAAAAAAAAGTTGATATGGTGGATGTTAATGAGCTCGCTTTGGAATTGGCTCAAAAAAATGCTTTACTAAATAAAGTCAGTAATGTAAAAATTTGGGAATCAAATTTGTATAGTAATGTTGCTGAAAAAAATTATGCGCTCATACTTTCCAATCCGCCGATTAGAGCCGGAAAAAGAGTTGTACATGAAGTGTTATCCGATGCTTTTGCTCACTTAATGCCAGGTGGAAAGCTTATTATAGTGATTCAAAAAAAACAGGGAGCACCTTCTGCAAGAAAAAAGATGGAAGAAATTTATGGTAACAACCGAGTAGTGGGAAGAAACAAGGGGTATTTTGTACTTGAAAGCACTAAAATTAATCCTTAGGAAGGAGGGCTTCAATGCAATTGGATAAGCAGCAAAAGGAATATTTTATGCGTGAGGCTCTTTACGAAGCAAAAAAAGCTGCTGTGATCGGTGAAGTACCGATTGGTTGTGTAATTGTCTCAAAGGGTCAAATAATCGGACGTGGCCATAACTTGCGAGAACATAGTCATGATGCAACGATGCACGCTGAAATGCTTGCATTGCAAGAAGCCAATGCAGCTCTAAAAAGTTGGCGTTTACCGGATACTGAGCTCTTTGTTACCTTGGAGCCTTGTCCTATGTGCAGTGGAGCAATTATCAATGCAAGAATTAAAAAAGTGTATTTTGGTGCAATGGATCCTAAAGCAGGCACAGCAGGTTCTTTAATGAATTTGTTGGAGGACAGCCGTTTTAACCATCAAGCTGTAGTGGAGCAGGGATTACTAGTGGAAGAATGTGCGGCGATATTGAAAAAATTTTTTAAACAGGTTCGCAGAAAAAGAAAAAAATCCAGGCACAGAGACTAGCATTTTTATGTAATTTCATGTATTATAGAAAGTGCCGCAAGGCCTTGAGACAATGTCGTCCTTGTGAACTGTGTCAGGTCCGGAAGGAAGCAGCACTAAACTTGGTATGGCATGTGTCTCAAGTTAATATGACAAGTTACCTCTCGATCGTTGTGGTCGAGAGCTTTTTTTAAAATGAGGGGAAAAAAGGAGTGTCAAGATGGGATATCAAGCTCTCTATCGGGTATGGCGCCCACAGCGCTTTGCAGACCTGGTAGGCCAGCAAATGATTACGCAGACGTTGCAGAATGCAATTGTAACTGGACAAACAAGTCATGCATATCTTTTCACTGGACCGCGCGGAACTGGAAAAACCTCAGCAGCCAAAATTTTTGCTAAAGCTGTTAACTGCCATTTTCAAAAAGATGGCGAGCCTTGCAATCAATGCGATATTTGCCGTTCAATTACTTCGGGACGTTTAAATGACGTGATTGAAATTGATGCGGCTTCTAATAATAGTGTTGATGAAATTCGGGAAATACGAGATAAAGTCAAGTATGCACCAACAGTTGCAGATTACAAAGTTTATATCATTGATGAAGTCCACATGCTTTCTACAGGGGCCTTTAATGCGTTATTAAAGACGCTTGAAGAGCCTCCTGCCAACGTAGTTTTTATCTTAGCAACTACAGAACCTCACAAAATACCTGCAACTATTATTTCACGCACTCAGCGTTTTGATTTTCACAGAATAAGCAATCATGATCTCTTTGAAAGAATGAAATATATTCTGGAACAAAAGAAACTCAGTTATGAAGAAGGGGCTTTGCAAGTTATTGCTAAATCTGCTGAAGGCGGTATGCGTGATGCACTTAGTATTTTGGATCAGGTGTTATCGTTTGGGGATGATACAGCTACTTTAAAGAATGCATTATTAGTGACAGGAAGCATTACCCAAGAAAAGCTTTACAGTTATTTACAGCTTGTTTTTTCACAACAAACAGCCAAAGCTTTAGCTGAACTGCATCTCCTTTTAGAAGAAGGAACAGACGGTAATAGGTTGGTGGAAGCTACAGTAAAATATTGTCGCGATCTGCTGATGTTCCAAACTGCTCCGGAAATATTGGAGAAAGAAAGTTTGGGAAAAGTAAATGAAGGCATTAAAAGCCTATCAAAAAAACTTATACCAGAAGAACTTTATGCGGCAATTGATGTTTTAGATCAGGAACAGCGTAATATGCATCTGACGAGCCATACTGATATTTGTTTAGAAGTTATGACCGTTAAATTGACGCATTTAAAGAGTGAATTTTCTAGAAAAAATGCTGTTCAATATGCTGAACCGAAACAGCTGACTGTACTGAAAAAGCAAATGAAAGAGCTGCAACAGCTTGTCAAAAAATTACAGCAGGGAAATCTGGAAAATAATGTACTACAGCAGCAAAATAAGCACAAAAAAACAGGTAATATTGGTCATACCAAGCAGACTGAAGTTATTAATTTGAAAAAAATCTATCCAATTTTAACTGCTGCAACTCGAGAAAATTTGATACAATTAAAAGATGTGTGGACTGATCTAATGAGTATGCTGTCGATTACACAAAGAGCGATCATGAATGTCAGTGAACCGGTAGCAGCTAGTTCTAAGGGTGTGATTATAAGTTTCCGCTATGACTTTCTTTGTGAAAAAGCAAGCGGAAATGATGAACTTAAAGAAGATCTTGTGGCCGATTTAGAAAAGCTTACGAAAATTCGCTATGACTTTGTTTTTTTACCTCAGAATCAGTGGCCAGAAGTTAGAAAACAGTTTTTACAAGAACATGGAAATGAACTTGAAAAAGAAAATGAACAAAGTAAAAAAAAGGTTGAAAAAAAGCCAAGTGAACCGCTTGTTAAAAAGGCTGTTGATATCTTCGGCAAAAATGTAACTGAAATCGTGGATGTTAAAGAAGACTAAAAAGGAGTACTTGTAATTATGATGCGTGGAATGGGAAATATGCAGGGTATGATGAAACAGATGCAAAAAATGCAAAAGAATATGAAGAAGGATCAAGAAGAGCTGGAAAAAGAAGAATTTACCGGTAAAGCTGCTGATGAAGCTGTCGTAGTTAAATTTACTGGAAAAAAGAAAATGACGCATATTCAAATTAAGCCTGAAGCTGTTGATCCGGATGATGTTGACATGCTCCAAGACCTCGTGATTATGGCAGTTAATGATGCAATGGATCAGATAAATAATGAAACACAAAGAAAAATGGGAAAGTATACTCAAAATATTCCTGGCTTTTAAAACTTAGTTTATAACTTGAGAGGGATGTCTTTATGCAGTATCCAGAACCAATTGCCAAGTTAATCGATAGTTATATGAAATTACCGGGGATCGGGGAGAAGTCGGCGACTCGACTGGCTTTTTTTACAATTGACATGGAAGAAGAAGATGTCAAAAATTTTTCCCAGTCTCTTTTAGCAGCAAAAAGAGACCTTCGTTACTGCAGTGTCTGCGGCAATATTACTGAAAATGATCCCTGCATAATTTGTGCAGATAAAGGCCGCGATCAGTCAAAAATAATAGTGGTTGAACAGCCTAAAGATGTTATGTCACTAGAACGGATGCGGGAATATCACGGTCTTTACCATGTTCTTCATGGTGTATTGTCGCCAATGGAAGGGAAAGGGCCAGAAGATATCAATATTGCCAGTCTTTTACGACGCTTGCAGCATAATTCAGCAGTCAGTGAAGTTATTATTGCAACTAATGCTACTCCTGAGGGTGAAGCTACTGCGATGTACATTTCACGGTTAATCAGACCTGCTGATATTAAGGTAACTCGTCTTGCACATGGTCTCGCGGTCGGAAGTGATATCGAATATGCTGACGAAATGACACTTTTCAAGGCGATTGAAGGACGTCAGGAGATTTAAGTCAAAGAAAGAAGAGCGGGCAAATGTTCGGTAAAAAAAAGAAAAATCTTAAAGAAGTTTTCGATGAAAAGCTTTTAAATGCGGTTGATTTGGCGGCTTCCGAATGGGAACAAGCGAAACAAACACAAGCGGCTGTTCGAGAAGAAGACAGTGAGTTGAATGCGCAAACGAATCTGGCTGAGGCAAAATACACTCTTTTATATATGGAAGCCCGCAAAAGGAAAGTTAAGGGGCACTTGCAGTCTTCAATAATTGAGCACTAATTATAACAGATAGCATAATTACTCGTGGGACCGATCAGAGCAAGCAATATTTTGATCTGTCTCCTTTTTTATTATTAGACACTAGAACATTAGTAAAGTAAAATGAAAGAGTATCAGGTGAAAGAGGTTATTTAAGTGAGGGGAAAGTTTGTAACTTTTGAGGGTCCGGATGGATCAGGGAAAACAAGTGTTTTAAGGGAGATAACTGCTGGTTTTGTTCAACGGCATTTTGACAATTATCTTTTAACTCGTGAACCCGGTGGTAATCGGATAGCAGAAAAGATCAGGAATATAATTTTAGATAAGGAACTGAATGAAATGGATGCTCGAACTGAAGCGTTGCTTTACGCTGCGTCACGTAGACAGCATCTTGTTGAAACAGTTATTCCTGCACTTGAGTCGGGTAGACTTGTTTTCTGTGATCGTTATGTGGATAGTTCAATTGTTTATCAAGGAGCAGGTCGTAGGCTGGGTGAAGATGCTGTAGCACGGATGAATGCTTTTGCAACTGAGAATCTGCTTCCCGACCTTACCCTTTATTTTGACGTTCCGCCAGAAATTGGTCTGAAGCGAATAGTAAATTTTCGTAGTAATGAAGTGAATCGGTTAGATCAAGAATCATTAACGTTTCATAAAACGGTACACGAAGCATATCTGCGGCTTGCTAAAAAAGAAAAACGAATAATTACAATTGATGCAAGTCAGCCTTTTCATACTGTGGTGGATGAAGCTCTAAAACAATTGAAGTTGGCACTACCTAATTTTATTGAGTAACTTTTTAAAAAATGGAGGGAAACACTATGAAAATGATCATTGCAATTGTGCAGGATAAAGATAGTAATCGTCTCAGCAATCAATTTATAGAAGAGAATATTCGCGCAACGAAGCTTTCGACAACAGGTGGGTTTTTGAAATCTGGGAACACAACTTTTATGATCGGGATAGAAAATGATCGTGTTGAAGAAGTGCTTGAATTGATCAAGGAAACGTCACGAACAAGAAAACAGTTTATGACACCTCCGATTAATTTGGATGCCTCCATGGATTCTTCAGCAGCTTATCCTGTAGAAGTTCAAGTCGGCGGGGCAACAGTTTTTGTTTTACCAATTGATTCGTTTCAACAATTCTAGGACAAGATAAATGAATTCTATTACTGAAAAAGGGCTGCAGCCTCAACTTAATGACTACTTTGCAAAGATGATCAATAGTCAAAAATTGGCACACGCGTATATTTTTGCTGGTCCAGAGGGTTCTGGGAAAAAAGAATTAGCTACTTGGATTGCACAGGGGATCTATTGTGAAAATTGTGTTGCTGGTCATCCATGCCAAAAGTGCGCAGAATGTATTCGTATTGCATCCGGTAATCAGCCAGATGTAGTTCATGTTGCTCCAGAAGGCCTCTCTATCAAAGTTGACCAAATCCGGTTTTTAAAAGATGAATTCAGTAAAAGCGGTGTTGAAAGTAACCGCAAGGTTTTTATAATTGAAAATGCTGAAAAGATGACAAGTAGTGCTGCTAATAGTCTGCTTAAGTTTTTAGAAGAACCTAGCGGGCAGGTTATTGCCTTCTTATTAACTGAAAAGCCTAATTCCTTACTACCTACAATTATCTCACGCTGCCAGCTTTTTGAACTTCGTCCTTTAAGTGATAAGCAGTTGTTGTTTTTACTTGAAAAAGAAGGAATACCTGAGGAAAAGGCTGTTTTATTGAGTAGATTGACTGATAGTCCCACTCTGGCTAGAAAGCTGGCTGAAAATAATGACTTTGAGAAACTTAGTGTAAATGTTTGTCAATGGTACTTACATATATTACAGAATGACTGGCTTTGTTTTGTAGAAGTTCAAACGAAATTATTAACATATATTTCGAACAAAGAAGATGAAAAAATAGTTTTTGACCTGCTGTTACTTTTAGGGAAGAATTCCTTAGAATTGCGCAGTGGAGGAGAAGACCAAAGTGCTTTTAAAAAATATCAGTCTCAGCTTAAAGAACAACTTGATAAACTTTCAATAGACAAGGTTTCTGCAGGTACAGAACTTTTTTTGGAATCATTACATCTTCTACAGATCAATATCTCATTTCAAAATACTATTGAAGCATTGACACTTAAACTTTGTCGATGTTATCACGGATAGATGAAGGTGATTTTTTGAATAAGCGAGAATTATATGACGGGTTTGCTCAGATGGGGGCGGAAACCCAGAAAATGCTTGAGAGAATTGAAGCAATAAAAGTAGAAATGACGAGAGTTATTGAGCGTAATGCAGAACTCGAAACTGAAAATCAGCATCTGCGTGCACACCTTCAAGAGTTAGAACAAGAAAAACAAAGTAATGGCCAGGCAGAGCTTTCAAAGTCAAAAAAAAATTTGGAAATGCTTTATGAGGAAGGATTTCATGTGTGCAACGTAGATAATATGTATGGAACACGCAGGATTAATGATGAACCTTGTGTGTTTTGCCAAGACGTTATTTATGGGGAGAGACGCTAATGCCTTTTGAAAAAACAAGTAGTTTCCAACAAGAAGCCAAGGGAGCTCTTTACCTTGTTCCAACACCAATTGGAAATTTGGAAGATATGACTATTCGTGCTATTAAGGTCTTGCAGGATGTAGATTTGATTGCTGCTGAGGATACACGAAACACGCAAAAGCTGCTTAATCATTTTGAAATTAAAACACCTCAAATCAGTTTTCATGAGCATAATACGCAAGAACGGATCCCACTATTGCTTCGCAAACTAAGCGCGGGACAAAAGATAGCTCAAGTTAGTGATGCGGGAATGCCATCAATCAGCGATCCAGGGCATGAACTCGTTGTGGCTAGTATCAAGAATAAAATTCCGGTTATTCCATTACCGGGTGCTAATGCAGGCATAACAGCCTTGATTGCTTCAGGAATTGCTCCGCAGCCTTTTTTATTTGTTGGGTTTCTTTCACGCAAGAAAAAAGAAAAAAATGAACAGTTAGCAGATTTAGGGCACAAAAAAGAAACATTGATCTTGTATGAAGCTCCTCATAGATTAAAAAAAACGCTTAAAGCCTTAGTCTCAAGCTTGGGAGAAAAAAGAAGAGTTGCTCTATGCCGCGAACTTACTAAGAGATATGAAGAATTTTTACGCGGAACTTTAGTACAAGCGCTTAACTGGAGTGAAACGGAGCAAATCAGAGGAGAATTTTGTATAATTATTGAAGGTGCAAGCGAAACTTATACCCCCCAATCATTGGAAAGGGTCGTACCTGTAAATGAACAGGTGGAACAGCTGATTAATAATGAGGGGTTCAAAACTAACGAGGCAATTAAAGCGGTAGCGAAAAAAAATAACTTAAAGAGACAAAATGTTTATAATAGTTTTCATCATATTGATTCAAAGTAGGAGGTCAAAAAAGTGGCTGAGAGGATATTCAGCGAAAAACATCAGGTTCTATTCTATGAAACAGACCGTACTAGAAAAACCACAGTTGGAATGCTGGTTAATATTTTAATGCTGGCTTCGCAGGATCAAAGTATTGCGCTGGGTTTAACTGAAGAAAAAGTTAATGCGCTTGGATATGGCTGGGTAATTACACAGCATATTATTGATATTCAGAGAATGCCGAAGTATGAGGAAAAGATACGGGTTTTTACTAAAGCAGATTCCTATAATCGCTATTTTTGTTACCGAGATTTTTGGATTGAAGACGAGCAAGAGAAAAAAATAGTTCAGATGCACAGTGTTTTTGTTTTAATGGATCAAAAAAAAAGAAAGATAGCACGTGTCTTGAAAAATTTGATTGAGCCGTATGATTGTGAATATTCAACTAAAGTTGAAAGAACACCGAATCCTAAAAAATTAACAACAGCAAGGCGGCTTCCAGCTAAGCATTACCGGGTACGTTTTATGGATATTGATTCTAATCAGCATGTTAATAATGTACACTACTTTGATTGGATGATTGATGGACTCAGCGAAGGGTTCTTGTTACAACATCAACTACGCCGGATGAATATTAAATATAAACAAGAAATTCACTATGGTGAAACGGTGGAAAGCAATACAGAAATTGACGATAAAAAACTTGAGACATTTCACGTAATTAAAACTGCAAGTGGAGAGAGTTGCCGTGCTCATTGCCTTTGGGAAAAAAATAATTTTTAGGTGTAAGCAGCTGTAAAAAACTGCTTTTATTTTTAGGCAATACATTTTTAGTTTTAAAAAACCAGAATAATGAACAGCTTTGTTTTCTAAAAAGTGTGCTATAATAACAAAGCATGTATTCATGCAAATTCGGGGTAGGAAATAAGGCGTTAAGTGCTGGAAGGACGGAATGTGTCTTCCAGACGAAAGATAAAACCTGCGATCTTATTTCCGCATTCGCCGCAACTTTTTGTGGCAACTCCAAAGAGGAGATGTCTTTATGAACAGTTTTGTTGCAAGATTGACAACGCGAAATGTTGCGTTGCTTGGTTTTTTGGTGGCGCTAAACATTGTGGTTGCCAAATTTTTGTCTTTTGGAATCTGGTCGCTTAGAGTGAGCTTTACCTTTGTGATCGTCTTTTTTATGGCTCTTTGGTTCGGACCGTTACTTGCAGGAATAGCCGCAGGATGCGCAGACATTGTTGGAACCTTAATTTTTGGTGGAATTGGCGGATACTTTTTTGGCTTTACCATTTCTGCTTTTATCGGGGCCTTTGTGTATGGACTCTTCTTTTATCGCAAAGAAGTTCAGTTATGGCGTATTATAGCTGCAGTTTTAATTAATGTCCTTTTAGTTGACGCGTTGCTTAATACTTTCTGGCTTATGGAACTTTATCATGCGTCTTTTTGGGCGCTTTTCCCAACACGAATAGTGAAAGAGCTGCTTATGATTCCTGTACAAATTTTATTACTTTACTTTGTAGGAAATAATAAAACATTGCGAAGCCTGAAAAACAGAATTTGAAAAATCTGCGTATATGCGTATAGATGAGACAAAGTCAGACTAAAAAAATATTTGTTAGCATAAAGCATAATATTTAAAGTGTCAAATTTTCGTTTCTGGTATTTTTTTAAATAGTGATAAAATGAAGGCTTAGAAATTTTTACAGGCCTTCTTTTTTTGCTTTTTAATTGCTGCATAAAAAAGCTTGAAATACCTAAAAAGATAATCAGGGGAATTTCTTTTCTAAGTGTGATAGTATTATTATTGGAATTTAACTAAGAATTGGAGCGGAATTTAAGAAATGAAAATATTGGCCATTGATACTTCGAATCAACCTTTAAGTATTGCATTACTTGAAGATGAAAGACTATTGGCAACTACAACTACTAATTATTCTAAAAATCATAGTGCAACGTTAATGCCGCAAATCGCTTCTTTGATGGCGCGTGTTGGGCTTAAACCTGTTGACATTGATCGAATTGCTGTTGCACAAGGACCAGGTTCTTACACAGGTCTTCGGATAGGTGTTACAACTGCTAAGACATTGGCCTTTACTCTCGATAAAGAGCTAGTAGGTGTATCGAGTCTGGCAGTATTGGCTAAAGCGGTACACTGTGAAGGTGTTGTAATTGTACCGCTTTTTGATGCTCGCCGGGAAAACGTCTTTGCTGGAATTTATCAAGAAAAAGATGGGAAATTAATAACTCTGCAATCTGACCAGCATGTTGCATTAAATGAACTTTGTGCAGAGTTAAAGAAGTATCAGCAAGTTATTTTTGTTGGTAAAGATACCAAAAAGTTTAATGCAAAGATTTCTGATATGTTAATGAAGCAAAATGTCATCTTTGCCTCATCAGAATTAAATTATCCGCAAGCTTATGTTATCGGATTGTTGGCTTTACGAAAATGTCCCGTAGAAATCCAAAATTTTGTTCCAAATTATTTGCGTTTAACTCAAGCGGAAGTTCAATGGAAGAAGAAAAATAATGGGAGCAGCTTTGATGAACCACTTGTTGAAAAAATTTAAAGATGTGCTGGATAAGGTCCATTTTAAAAAAAATAAGCGGGAGAATTTACATTTTGAAAATGGACAGGTTACGATCGGCAAACATGAATATCTATTATGTAGAGCGCTAGTTCCAGATATTCCTGAAATGTTTAAACTACAGCGTTTGGTATATCCGCAAGATAATTCTTGGGATCCTGCTGTTTTTGAATCTGAACTGCAGAACCGTAAGGAAAAGCTTTACTTAATTTTGCGCCACAATGATCAATTGATTGCGTTTATTGGAGGAACTTTTTCGATTATAAAAAGAGATGTTCATATTACGAATATAGTGGTACTGCCTTCCTTTCAAAGCCAAGGAATAGGAAGCTTTTTACTAAAGAAATTGATGAGATACGCTGAAAGATTGTCTTTTAAGACTATGAGTTTGGAAGTACGTTTTAATAATGTACGTGCGCAAAAGCTTTATAGTTCTCTTGGATTTAAAAATAATGGGCTTACGAAAAACTATTATCATTCAAATCACGAGGATGCTGTGAATATGAAGTATATAATTAAAAAAGTGAAAAGGGAAAATAGAAAAAATGAATAGTGATAAAAAAGAACTAATATTGGCCTTTGAAACAAGCTGCGATGAAACAAGTGTCGCAGTTGTTGAAAATGGTGAGCAGATTCTTTCAAATGTCATTGCAACCCAGATCAATAGTCATAAACGTTTCGGCGGTGTTGTTCCTGAAGTTGCGAGCAGACACCATATAGAGCAGATCACCTTATGTCTGCAGGATGCTCTTTCTGAAGCGGCGGTTACCTATAGTGATCTTGATGCTGTTGCAGTAACATATGGGCCAGGGCTGGTTGGAGCACTTCTAGTGGGTGTTGCTGCAGCTAAAGCTGTGGCTTTTGCTCATGACTTACCCTTAATACCTGTTAACCATATGGCAGGTCATATATATGCAGCTCGTTTTGTTGCCCCACTTGAATTTCCAGCACTTGCGCTTTTAGTTTCAGGTGGACATACCGAGCTGGTTTATTTACCTGAACCAAATCGGTATGAGATAGTAGGTGAAACTCGTGATGACGCGGCAGGAGAAGCTTTTGACAAGGTTGGGAGAGTTTTAGGTTTGACTTATCCTGCTGGAAAAGAGATTGACGAGTTGGCGCACAAAGGAAGGGATTCTTTTGATTTTCCACGGGCAATGTTGCAAGAAGATAATTATGACTTCAGTTTTAGCGGTTTAAAAAGTGCATTTATTAATACAGTACATCATGCGCAGCAAGTAGGCCAAAAGCTTGAAAAGTGTGACTTGGCTGCTAGTTTTCAACAAAGTGTGGTAGATGTTTTAGTTACTAAGACTGTGAGAGCTTTGCATGCTTTTCCGGTCAAGCAACTTATTTTAGCAGGAGGTGTCGCCGCAAACCAAGGGCTACGGCGAGCACTAGAAAATGAGCTGACACATTTCAATGAGGTTCAATTAATTAAAGCCCCATTGTTTCTTTGCGGTGATAATGCAGCAATGATCGGTGCTGCAGGTTATGTTGCTTGGAAGAATGATGTTTCAGCTGGACTTGACCTTAACGCAGAGCCCAGTCTTGAGTTTCCATGGGTTAAAGGGGCAGTAAAATAAAAGATAAAAATGACGTGCTGTATAAATCTTGGACATCAGATCCAAAGTTTATATGGCACGTCATTTTTATTTGGATGCAAGCTTAATTTCAATAAAGTTCGGTAATTCGAATTTTTTTATGTTAAGTCTTCACTTGCAAAGCTTTTTTCTTCCCATTGTTCTTCAAGCTGATTTTTGGAAGCTTCTGCTTTTTTCAGCTTCTCTTGCAGTTTCTTGATCTTAGCAGGATCTTTGTAATTTTCTGGTAAAGTCATCAGTTGTTGTAGCTTATTTGTTTTAAGATCAAGTTCTTCGATTTGTTGTTCTAAAGAAGAAATTTCACGTAGGAGTTTGCGCTTTTTCTTTTGCAGTTCCTTATTTTCAAAGTAATTACCCTGAAGCGGTTTTTTCAATTCAGTATTAAAAACAGGTTTTTTCTCTGCTTGTGCTTCTTTAATGGCTCTTTCTTCTTCTTTTTTATCCAAATAATAATCATAATCCCCTAGATATAATCGACTGCCCTTAGATGATAATTCAAGAACAGTGCCGGCTAATTTATTAATAAAATAACGGTCATGTGAGATAAAGAGTACAGTGCCATCAAAGTTTTGCAGGGCTGTTTCCAAGACTTCCTTACTGTTGATATCTAAATGATTAGTTGGCTCATCAAAAATCAAGAAATTGTCATGGTCAAAAGCTAACTTTGTTAGCAATAACCTTGCCTTTTCTCCACCTGACAGATTATGAACAAGTTTTTTTACATCATCGCCAGAAAAAAGAAAGCTGCCTAAAATTGAACGAATATCGCCTTCAGATGTTGTTGGATGTTCATCCCAAAGTTCTTGCAAGACAGTTTTATTTGCATGCAGATTTTTTAATTCCTGATCGTAATAACCGACTTCAACATTTGTACCAAAACGAACATTGCCCCTGAGCAGTGGTACTTTGCCTAGGACGCTTTTAAGCAGAGTCGACTTTCCGATTCCATTAGGGCCGATAATTGCCATTATCTGGTGTTTTTTCAGTTCGATATTGATAGGCCCTGAGATAGGGTAGTTATCATATCCTATATAGGCTTCAGCAACTTTTAACACGAGGTTGCCACTTTGTTTTTTTGCCGTAAATTGAAAGTGAGGGCCTGACACAGCAGTATCAGGTTTTTCGAGCCGTTGCATTTTTTCAAGCTGCTTTCGCCGGCTTTGCGCACGTTTTGTTGTTGAAGCGCGCACAATATTACGTGCTACAAAATCCTCTAATTTTTCGATCTTAGCTTGTTGTTTTTCGTACTCCTTGAGTTTTTGCTGATAACGTGTTTCTTTTTTTTGAATGTAGGATGAATAGTTTCCTGTATAATGTTCTGCACCCTTAGGAGTTAATTCATAAACTTCCCGAGCTACTTTATCTAAAAAATAGCGGTCATGTGAAATGAGCAAAAGTGCTCCAGAATATGTCTGCAGGTAGTTTTCAAGCCAGCCAAGCGTCTTAATGTCCAGATGATTTGTAGGCTCATCTAAAATCAGTAAGTCTTTTTTTTCAAGCAGCAGTTTTGCTAATGCAAGTCTTGTTTTTTGCCCACCTGACAGTGTTGCTACTTTGCGCTGATAATCTTTTTCGAAAAAGTTAAAGCCGTGTAAAACCGAGCGAATTTCAGATTCATAACCATAACCGTTGGCTTCTTTAAAATCATGTTGCAGCTGATCATATGTTTTTAAAATATTTTGATATTCTGTATTGTTCTCATTGCCAGCAGCAATCTTTTGTTCAAGTTTGTGTATCGTGTTTTCCATTTGCTGTAGATCCTTAAAAACTGTCAGCATTTCTTCATAAATCGTATTTTCAGTTTCTAGTCCAGTATCTTGAGCAAGGTACCCAATTGTAAGTTTTTTATTTTTAATAATTTGCCCTTGATCTGCAGATTGCTGGCCGACAATTATTTTCACAAGTGTTGATTTTCCCACACCATTATGGCCGACTAATGCAATTCGCGATTTTTCCTGGATGTCCAGATTAACATTTTCAAAGAGGACATCACTTCCGAAAAAACGTGCAGCTTTTTGAACTTGTAACAAAATCATAATCTACAGCCTCCCTCTTTAGCTTTTTAATTAGTAACGACAATGCTTTGAGCACTTGTCAGCTTAGCTCATTTCTTTATTGCATGAAAACATAATTTAGTGTAGCATAGTGACGGTAAAAAGTAGTGCATGATCTATTTTATTTGTGAAATTCTCTAATAAATAATTTCACAAGTTTTATGCTATACTACAATTAGTAAAATTGTTTTATTATTTTCGAAAGGAGGAGCGTCATGGCGACAACAAAAATACCGCATGCAACGGCAAAAAGATTGCCTATTTATTACCGGTATCTTCACTTTTTATCTGATGCTGGTAAACAACGGGTTTCTTCTACTGAATTGGCCGACGCGGTCAAAGTTGATTCAGCAACTATTCGCCGCGATTTTTCCTACTTCGGTGCTTTAGGCAAACGCGGTTATGGGTATGATGTGGAAAGTCTGTTAGCGTTTTTTAAAAAGACTTTGAAACAGGATAAATTAACCAATGTAGCTTTGATCGGCGTTGGTAATCTTGGACATGCTTTATTAAATTACAATTTCCACCAGAGCAATAATGTTCGTATCAGTGCAGCCTTTGATATTAATGAAGACATTACAGGAACTATCCAAAGCGGTGTACCCATTTATCATATGGACGATATGAAAGAACAGCTGACTGTTCAACAGATTGAGATTGTAATTCTGACGGTGCCTTCAAATATAGCACAGGAAGTTACTAATGAATTAGTCGAAGTTGGGATAAAGGGAATTCTGAATTTTACTCCATTAAGGATTACGGTCCCTAACTCAGTCAGGGTGCAAAACGTGGACTTGACTAATGAATTACAAACGTTGATTTACTTCCTTGATAAATTTGGTCAAGAAGGCGAATCAGAAGTCGATTAAACTAGTTACATACACTGAATAGAGAATGTACAAGTCCAGGTATTTGTTTTGTGCGGGATATTATCAATGGTTTATGAGCTTTGATAATCACAGCAATGCATAATAGTACCTGGTTTTGTTTACACAAATTGAAGAATAATAATTACTGTGTTCATTAAAATGTGAGCAGTCATTGAAGTCAGTAATCTACCGGTTTTTGCATAAAGACAACAAAAGGCTAAACCAATTACAGCATAGGTCAAGAAATGCCCATCAGCATGTGCAATGCTGAATAACATGCTTGCTATTAACGCGGCACCTAAAGGGTTGATAAATGTACTGAGGTTACCAAATAAAACCTTGCGGAAGATGAATTCTTCCATAATAGGCGCAGCAATAAGAAGATAGACTAGATAGAATGGGTAATTTCTGATTATTGCTAATGCCTGAGCAGTATTTTGTGAATCGGGTGTTTGAAACAGAAAAGATATTTCAAAAAAAAGAGTAAGCCGCTGGAGTAAAAGGACTATTGCTGTACCCGCAATTCCCCAAAGGAAGCATGTTAAGGCTGACTTTTTCTTCTGATTTTCAAAACGATTTTTATAAACAAATTTATTATTCAGAATAAACATCGCAACTATTCCTAAAAATCCTAATAGGGCGGTTGAGTAAAATAAGAATGTATTATTTTTGAAAAACGAAAAAATAATTCCAGGTATAACCATCACAAAGGTATAAATAGACAATAGTCCGAGCGAATTTTCTTTTACTTTCATTGATTATCTCCTATTAAAAAATTTCAAAAGTAAGTATAACATAAAAAACGCATTATTAGCAGTTGGGATACAAGAGTGACAAAACGCTTGCAATTAATTTATAAATTGATTATAGTAATAAATGTGGTTAGCACTTAGAGAGACAGAGTGCTAAAAGCATAACAATATTGGAGGGATATATAGTGCTCAAGCCTTTAGGAGATCGAGTTATTTTAGAAGTTCAAAAAGAAGAAGAACAAACTGTTGGAGGAATTGTGATTGCAAATAATGCAAAAGAAAAACCTCAAACAGGCAAGATTGTTGCGGTTGGAAGTGGCCGTGTCTTAGACAATGGTGAAAAAGCAACTTTATCAGTCAAAGTTGGAGAAACGGTTTTGTTTGATAAGTATGCCGGCACAGAAGTTAAGTATGAAGATAAACCATACTTGGTTGTCCATGAAAAAGATATTGTTGCAATTGTTGACTAATGTTCTTTTATCTTGCGAACTATTCTATTATGAGGTGAATAATTAATGGCAAAAGAAGTTAAGTTTTCAGAAGATGCACGTTCAAAAATGCTTGCTGGTGTTGACCAATTAGCTAATACTGTTAAGTCAACATTGGGACCAAAGGGAAGAAATGTTGTGTTGGAACAATCTTATGGTTCACCAACAATTACAAATGATGGTGTAACGATTGCTAAGGCAATTGAACTTAAAGATCATTTTGAAAATATGGGTGCTAAACTTGTTTCCGAAGTTGCATCAAAGACAAATGATATTGCTGGTGATGGAACAACGACAGCAACTGTTCTAACACAGGCAATCGTAACTGAGGGAATGAAAAATGTTACTGCGGGAGCTAATCCAGTAGGAATTCGTCGTGGTATCGAATTAGCTACAAAGAAAGCTGTCGATGCGTTGCATGAAATGTCTCACAAAGTTGAATCTAAAAGTGATATTGCCCAAGTTGCCGCAATTTCTTCATCTAACGAAGAAACAGGTAAACTGATTGCTGATGCAATGGAAAAAGTCGGTAATGACGGTGTTATCACTATTGAAGAATCAAAGGGTATTGATACATCATTAGATGTTGTAGAAGGGATGCAATTTGATCGCGGTTATCTTTCACAGTATATGGTGACAGATAATGATAAGATGGAAGCCGACCTTGATAATCCATACATCTTAGTAACAGATAAAAAGATTTCTAATATTCAAGAAGTTTTAAATCTTTTGCAATCAATCGTGGAACAAGGACGTCCATTGCTGATCATTGCCGATGATGTCGATGGTGAAGCATTGCCGACACTTGTTTTGAATAAAATTCGTGGTACTTTTAACGTAGTTGCTGTTAAGGCGCCTGGATTTGGTGATCGCCGTAAAGAAATGTTGCAAGATATCGCTACTTTGACAGGTGCAACTGTTATTACTGATGACCTTGGACTTCAGTTAAAAGATACAAAGATTGATCAGCTCGGTTCTGCTGGAAAGATCACGATTACAAAAGAAAAGACAACAATTGTTGAAGGAGCCGGCAACAAAGAAGCAATTGCTGAAAGAGTTAACACAATCAAGAAGCAAATTGCTGATACAACGTCGGACTTTGATCGTGAAAAACTGCAGGAGCGTTTAGCTAAGTTGGCTGGAGGAGTTGCAGTTATTAAAGTAGGTGCTGCAACTGAAACAGAACTCAAAGAGCGCAAGTATCGGATCGAAGATGCTTTGAACGCTACGCGTGCAGCCGTTGAAGAAGGTTTTGTTCCTGGCGGTGGGACTGCTTTGGTAAACGTAATCAATAAAGTTGCTGCTATCAAAGAAACTGGTGACGTGGAAACAGGTGTTAATATTGTTAAACGTGCACTAGAAGAACCTGTACGCCAAATTGCTGAAAATGCAGGGCTTGAAGGCTCAGTAATTGTTGAAAAGTTAAAGTCACAAAAGCCGGGTACCGGTTATAATGCAGCTAATGATGAGTGGGTTGACATGGTTGAAGCAGGAATTGTTGATCCTACTAAAGTAACTCGTTCAGCTTTGCAAAATGCAGCTAGTGTTTCAGCTTTGTTATTGACAACTGAAGCTGTTGTTGCTGAAATTCCAGAACCTGAAAAACAAGCACCAGCGGCTCCTGCACCAGGTGCAGGCATGGGCGGCATGATGTAATTAATTTCTAAAAAATGGCTGGAAATGCCAGTTTTTTTAAAAGTAAGAAGGGCATCTTTCCAATTGTGGGAAGATGCCCTTCTTACTTTTTATAATTGAACTTTTTAACTTAGAAAAACGTCTATTTTACAAAGAGGCTTTAATAAAAGGGTGCAACTACAAATAAAATGTGATAAATTATTTTAATAAGGAACCGAGCTTGCAAAAGATTGTTTGAGCTTGTATCCTTTATTTGTTTTTGAAAGTATTATTTTAACGAATAAGCACACAAAGGAGAAAATGAAAATGTGGCGTTATTTAAAACGGTTGTTGATTGGTAAACCGTTAAAGACAACAGATGAGGGTGGTCAGCAGCTGACTAAGTTCAAAGCACTGGCACTGCTTTCTTCAGATGCCTTATCGTCTGTTGCTTATGGAACTGAGCAAATTACAGCTGTTTTAGTCCTCTTGTCCGCTGCGGCTACTTGGTATGCCCTGCCTGCAGCAGGTATTGTACTTGTTCTCCTGTTTGCAATTACAATGTCATACCGACAGATTATCCATGCCTATCCTTCAGGAGGAGGGGCGTATGTTGTAGCAACTAAAAATTGGGGGACCGGGACTGGCCTTGTTGCTGGAGGGTCGCTATTAGTTGATTATATGCTGACTGTAGCTGTATCGGTAACATCCGGAACTGAGGCAATTACCTCTGCAATTCCTTTCTTGCGTGGGTATAGTGTCGCAATTTCAATCATTATTGTGTTATTCATCATGACTTTAAATCTACGCGGTATGCGTGAGTCAGCTTCATTTTTAACGATCCCGGTTTATCTTTTTATTGTGATACTGGCAGTAATGATCGGCTGGGGCCTTGTAAATATTATAAGTGGTCATGTTGAATATAGCGCAGCCGCTCCAGTAGGCAGCTTTGTTCCAGGAATGTCACTGCTTCTATTTTTAAAGGCTTTTTCAGCAGGATCTTCATCTTTGACAGGAGTTGAGGCAATTAGTAACGCAGTTCCTAATTTTAAAAAACCAAAGCGTAAAAATGCTGCAAACACATTAGCGCTGATGGCTTTGATTTTAGGGATATTTTTTGCTTCGGTTACTTTTTTGAGCTATTATTTGGGAATTATGCCTAATAGTAATGAAACAGTCTTATCACAGATCGGGATGTCCGTTTTTGGGCATGGAATCTTGTATTATCTTCTTCAATTGTCAACAGCCATGATCTTAGCTGTTGCTGCAAACACAGGTTTTTCTGCTTTTCCGATCCTTGCTTATAATCTTGCTAAAGACAAGTTTATGCCTCATATGTTCATGGACCGTGGAGATCGTTTGGCTTATTCTAATGGAATTATTTCTCTTGCGGTTGGAGCGATTGTTTTGATTTCAATCTTTCATGGTCAAACCAGCCGCTTAATCCCGCTTTATGCTGTAGGGGTTTTTGTGCCCTTTACATTGTCACAATCTGGAATGATTATTCATTGGTTCCGCACTCATGATCACAATTGGGTCCTTAATTCACTTATCAATTTGTTAGGGACAGTGATTTCATTTTTACTAGTCGTTTTTTTGTTCTTACTGCATTTTGATAATGTTTGGCCATATCTGATTATTATGCCGGCTTTACTATATGCTTTTTATAAAATCCATGATCATTACATTACCGTTGCCGCTCAGTTGCGTTTAAGCCAAGAAGCAGCAGAATTGCATGATTATGCGGGATCTACCGTAATTGTACTGGTCAGTTCGGTTACCCATGTAACAACTGGGGCTATTAATTATGCGCGTTCAATTGGTGACTATGTAATTGCAATGCATGTTTCATTTGATATCAATCCTAAAAAGGAGCATGAGACTGCCAAAGAATTTAAAGAATCATTTCCAGATGTTAGATTTGTAGATCTGCATTCTTCTTACCGTTCTGTGCCTGCACCTGTTTTGCGTTTTTGCGATGTTATGGCTAAAAACTCTGCTCATAAAAATTTCACTACGACGGTTTTAGTTCCGCAGTTTGTTCCTCGCAAACCGTGGCAGAATATCTTGCATAATCAAACAAGTCTGCGTCTAAGAGCTGCACTAAATTCGCGTGAAAATATTATTGTGGCTACCTATAGCTATCACTTAAAAAAGTAGAGTATTTTAATGATAACCATGGTATAAAAATATTTGGAGTTTATGGTATAATAGTTAGCAATTAATGCATTAAGGATCTAAAGTTTTAAGTTCTTCTTTGGATGATTACTGAAAGAAAGAGGACGGCGTATGTATAGAATTGTTGCGTCCTTATTTGCGACGATGGTTTTGTCATTTATTTTGACACCATTAATTCGTAAATTGGCTGTAAAAATCGGAGCGGTTGATAGTCCGAATGCCAGACGCGTCAATAAGGTCCCAATGCCTACAATGGGTGGCTTGGCAATTTTTGGGGCGTTTAATATTTCATGTTTTTTTTTGATGAAACAGCAATATCCCACGCATCAGCTTTGGGTACTATTCATTGCCGAGTGTGTTATCATTGCGACAGGGATTTTAGATGATATTTATGAACTGACTCCTAAACAAAAGTTGACTGGAATTACACTGGCGGGATTGATAGTCTTCTTTTTTGCAAAGGTTAGAATGACAACTCTGACGGTTCCTTTCTTGGGAACGCTTAATCTGGGCCTGCTTAGTTTACCAATAACGTTGATATGGATATTAGCAATTACGAATGCAGTTAATTTAATTGATGGTTTGGATGGCTTAGCAACGGGAGTGTCGATTATAGCCCTTTTTACGAGCGGTTTGACTGGCTTTTTCTTTCTAAATGTTACAGGTACATTCGTTTCTATGTGGATTTTTACTCTTGTTTTTGCATTGCTTGGTTTTTTGCCCTTTAATTTTCATCCTGCCAGTATCTATTTAGGTGATACAGGGGCTTTATTTATTGGATTTATGATTTCTGTTTTTTCGTTATATGGGTTAAAAAATGCAACCTTTATTACGATAGTAATTCCTGTGATTATTTTAGGAGTTCCGATTACTGACACAGTTTATGCAATTCTAAGACGAGTCTTAAACAAAAAGCCTATTTCTCAGGCGGATAAACATCATTTGCATCATCGCTTAATGGAGATGGGATTGTCACACACACAAACAGTTTTGGTAATTTATGGTATTGCGTTGATTTTTTCGTTTATTTCATTGTTATACCCTATTTCTAATGTTTTAGGCTCAGTTTTGCTGACAGTTGCAACTATGTTTGGCTTAGAATTATTTGTGGAGTCGATCGGACTTGTAGGTTCAAAACGTAAACCGCTTTTAAATTGGATTAGTAAGATCATTGGTAATAAAAGAAAAAAATAAAAAGGTGAGTTGTTTGAAAATTTATTTTTTCAGAAGCTTACCTTTTTATTTTGCTTAGTTTTTGTATGGTAATTCGATATAGTCAAGCATTCCTTTTTTTATGGTAGCTGTGCCATTTAAAAGATCAATAATTCTTTTTTCAAAGTACTGAGCTTCTTTTTGCTTAACAGATACATTGAGGGTTACGTTTACTAAGTACTGAATGTTTATCACCGAAATTTTTTTTTCTTTCAGATAATGCTGTAACGTGCCAAGTTGAGAATAAGCAACTTCAAGTTTATAGATCTGCTGGGGTTGACAGATAACAAGAGCCTCTTTTGAAAGAGATTTGCTGGTAGCTTGACTATATGCACGTATTAGTCCGCCAGTTCCTAATTTAATTCCACCAAAATAACGTGTAACTACGGCTACAGTATTACGAACATCTTTTTTTTTCAAAACTTCTAGAATGGGATGCCCAGCAGTTCCAGAAGGTTCTCCATTGTCGCTGGATCGCTGAATTTCATTGTTCATTCCAATAACATAGGCAAAACAATTGTGTGTAGCCTTAGCATATGTTTTTTTTACATCTGCTATGAACTGCGATGCCGCTTCCTGTGATTCTGTGCGTTCTACACTACAGATAAATTTTGATTTCTTGATCACTAACTCAGTTGCTAATTTTTTCTTGATAGTAATATATTGTTGCAGCATGATAAACTCCTTTAGCGTATTTTGCGTATTTTAAAGTTGTGAAAGGGGGAAGAAATAATCGAAGCAAATATGTTATTCGGCAGATGGGAGATTGCAAGAAAACCTCCACTGCTTTCATCAAAAAGTCAAATAAATAAAATGATTTCTAAACCTGCACTGATAATTGAAAAGTCTAAGATTTTTTGTCAGAGATGCGGACAAAAGACTAGTAAAAAGAGAGCTTCCTTGCCGAAAGAAAAGTACTATTGTCCGCAGTGCTTGAATTTTGGGCGAATAACTAGTTTAGATACATTATACACTATCAGTGAGCCCAACTTTTTTAGCGTTCCTGAAATGATTTTAACCTGGCTTGGAGAGCTTTCTCCCTATCAGCAAAAGTCTGCCCAACATTTGATGAAAGTTGTAAATAATAATGAAACTTTTTTGTTATGGGCGGTTACTGGTGCTGGAAAGACTGAGATTCTTTTTCCGGCCCTTGCGCATGCCCTTGAACAAAAGAAGAGAGTTTGTATTGCCTCTCCGCGCATAGATGTTTGCAATGAACTTTACCCTCGTTTAAAAGCAGCTTTTTCCCAAATAACAATTACTCTGCTTCATGGGCAACAGAAGCAAAAGTATCAGTACACTCAGTTAGTGATTTGTACTACACATCAGCTTGTGCGATTCAACGCAGCCTTTGATATTTTAATTATTGATGAAGTTGACGCCTTTCCCTTTAGAAATGACCATCTTCTTGAGTTTGCAGTTAAAACAGCAAGAAAAAGGAAAAGTGCTTTGATAATGTTGACGGCAACACCTACAAAAAAGCTCTTGCAAAAGGCAGGAAAAGGAGTGTTTTCTTTTGATTATCTTCCATTGCGTTATCATGGTGCACCTTTACCGCAGCCGCAAGTATTTTGTGAAACGTGGAAAAAGAATATTCAGCAAGAAAAAATATCTATACGCTTAAAAAGAATTTTTGCTGATTGGGAAAAACAGGGATATCCATTTTTGATTTTTGTTCCGCGGATAAATTTACTTAAACCGATTTTTCGGATTGTAAGACAGAACTTGAAAGAAGATATTAAAGGAACGACTGTTCATGCTTCAGATGAACATAGAATTGAAAAAATTGAAAAAATGCGTTCTGGATATTTTCGCTACCTTGTAACTACTACAATCTTAGAGCGGGGAGTAACTTTTCCTTTTTTAAATGTGCTGGTTCTCGGTGCTGATGATGAGATATTTACACGAGCTGTACTTGTACAAATTGCAGGTAGAGTGGGCCGAAATAAAAAGCGTCCAACAGGAGACGTCTTTTTTATTTGTGAGATGCAGAATAAAGAAGTCAAAGAAGCATGCCGACAGATAGCTTTTGTAAACAGAAAAGGAGCGGTTTTAAAAAATGAAACAATGTCTTCTTTGCCAAAAAAGAATAGTTGAAAATTTCAGCTTTAAATGGTTGTTTTCATTTCAAACGAGCGGGATAAAGCAGGTTTGTTCAACATGCATTAATTCTTTTGATTCATTGAAAGGAAAGGCAGTTTGTACAGGATGTGGACGGCCTGGAAATTACCAGAACTATTGTACAGATTGTGAGAAATGGGTGACTTTAGGGGCTGCCGAGTTATTATGCAACAGATCCCTATACTGTTATAACAGGCAAATGAAAGAATACTTTGAACGCTTCAAATTTTCGGGAGATTACTATTTAAGACTGGTTTTTCAAAAAGAGTTGGAAGCAAAGCTGAAGGAAAATTACCATAAAGGCTGGCTCTTTGTTCCGATTCCAGTTTCCAAAGAGGTTTTTGAAAAACGGGGGTTTAATCAAGTAGAAGGGTTGTTTGAAAACATTTGTCTGTCGAAAATGCTAAGCGTAAAAAAGATATCAAAAAAACAGCAATCACTTTTAAAGAGACGTGAAAGGATGCAGGCTGCCCAGCCATTTGAACTAACCACAGGTTTTGAAAAAGAGATTAAAGGTAAGAACATTTTATTATTAGATGATATTTATACTACAGGAAGAACTCTTTATCACGCTCAGGCTTTGTTGAAAAAAGCTGGAGCAAAGAAGGTCCATTCTGTTACCTTGGCAAGATGATATCATTTGTTAATTGTAAAGCTTTCCATTATAATAGAATAAACGTTGATAGATTGTAGATAATCTATTCTAACTGTTTAGTCGTGAAAGGAGAGGTTTGTTATGCTAGATTACAACATTCGTGGAGAAAATATAGAAGTAACGGAGGCTATTAGGAGTTACGTCCAGAAAAAGCTTAACAAACTCGAAAAGTATTTCGAGGATACTTCTGAATCTATTGCCCATGTGAATCTTAAGGTTTACTCTGATAAGACCTCAAAAGTTGAGGTTACTATTCCCTTGCCATATTTAGTGCTAAGGGCTGAGGAAACCTCGCCTGATATGTATGCAAGCATTGATCTTGTGACTGATAAGTTAGAGCGTCAAATTAGAAAATACAAGACAAAGATAAATCGAAAATCTCGGGAAAAGGGTTTCAAAGAATTTAAGTTTGAAGATGAACAAAGTAATAAGTCTACCGAAGAAAATGGTTTTGATATTGTGCGTACAAAACATTTTTCATTAAAACCAATGGATAGCGAAGAAGCTGTTTTACAAATGGATATGCTAGGACATGACTTCTTCATTTATGAAGATGCAGAAACGAACAGTACTAATATTGTGTATCGCCGCAAAGATGGACGGTACGGGTTAATTGAAGCTGATGAATAGTGTGATTCAGTAAGATGAAATCTTAGGCGGGTTATCGGTTCGAATGATAACCTGTTTTTTGTGTGCTATAGAGAATGGACGCAAGTTGTTTCAAATTGTATTAAAAGATGATAAAATACAACATGGTATACTGTTTTTATGAAAAATAACCGAGTTAATATTGAATCTAAAGTTTTTTGAGAAAGGAAATATGACATGGCTAATGTCCTAAAAAAATGGGTTGAAAGCGACAAACGCGAACTGAAACGTCTAGGAAAAATAGCAGATAAAGTGGAAGCTTATGCAGATGACATGGCTGCACTAAGTGATGATGAATTAAAAGCAAAGACAACAGAATTAAAAGGCAAGTATCAAGGAGGTGCAACCCTAGATGACCTTCTCCCTGAAGCGTTTGCTGTTGTTCGTGAAGGAGCAAAGCGGGTTTTAGGTCTGTATCCGTTTCGTGTTCAAATTTATGGTGGCATCGTTTTACACGAGGGTAACATTGCGGAAATGAAGACTGGTGAAGGGAAAACCCTAACTGCTACTATGCCGGTTTACTTGAATGCATTAGCGGGCAAAGGAGTTCATGTTGTGACTGTCAACGAATACTTGTCAAGCCGTGATGCCAAGGAAATGGGCGAGTTATATACTTGGCTTGGATTAAGTGTTGGATTAAATATTTCAGGCAAAACTCCTGACGAGAAAAGAGAAGCTTATAAATGCGATATTACTTATTCGACAAACAGTGAATTAGGCTTTGACTATTTGAGAGACAACATGGTTGTCTACCGTGAAGATATGGTCCAACGCCCTTTGAATTTCGTGATAGTTGATGAAGTTGACTCGATTTTAATTGATGAGGCACGTACGCCTTTAATTATTTCAGGACAAGCAGAGCAATCAACGACTCTTTACACGAGAACTGATCGTTTCGCTAAGACACTCACAGAAAAAGCGGACTATAAAATCGATCTTGAATCAAAGACGGTATCTTTAACTGAAGAAGGAATTAAAAAGGCTGAAAAATACTTTGGCTTGGAAAATCTTTATGATCCTGATAATACTGCACTAACGCATCATTTGGACAATGCTTTGCGGGCTAATTTTATTATGCTGCGCGATAAGGACTACGTTGTTTCAAATGGAGAGGTGCTGATTGTTGATCAGTTTACCGGTCGTATTATGGAAGGCCGCCGCTATTCTGATGGATTGCACCAGGCAATCGAAGCAAAAGAACATGTTGAGATTCAGCAAGAAACTAAAACAATGGCGAATATTACCTACCAGAACTTTTTCCGTATGTATAAGAAGATTGCCGGAATGACTGGGACGGCAAAGACTGAGCAGGAAGAATTCCGTGAAATCTATAACATGGAAGTCATTTCTATTCCAACTAACAAGCCTGTTATTCGTGAGGATCGGCCAGACTTGTTATATCCTACTCTTAAAAGCAAGTTCAAGGCGGTAATTGAAGATATTCGTGAACGTCACGAAAAGGGTCAACCAATTCTTGTTGGTACAGTTGCCGTTGAGACTTCAGAGTTATTATCTCAATTACTTGATCAAGCTGGTATTCCACATGCTGTCTTGAATGCGAAAAATCATGCTAAGGAAGCTGAGATTATTATGAATGCCGGGCAGCGCGGAGCTGTGACGATTGCTACAAATATGGCCGGACGTGGTACTGATATTAAGCTGGGACCTGGTGTACGTGAAGCTGGTGGTTTAGCAGTAATCGGTACCGAAAGACATGAATCCAGACGTATTGATAATCAGTTGCGTGGCCGTTCTGGACGTCAAGGGGACCCTGGTATGACACAGTTTTATCTTTCTTTGGAAGATGACCTGATGCTGCGGTTTGGCTCAGAACGTGTTAAAGCTATTCTTGAAAGATTTAAAGTTGCAGATGAAGATGCAGTGATTCAAAGCAAAATGATCTCACGTCAAGTAGAGTCTGCACAAAAGCGAGTTGAAGGAAATAACTATGATACCCGTAAGCAGGTGCTGCAATATGATGATGTAATGCGCGAGCAGCGTGAGGTTATCTATGCACAAAGGCAACAGGTTATTATGGAAGATGAATCACTCAAACCGATTATTATGCAGATGATCAAGCGTACTGTAGAGCACGTTGTTCAAATGCATACTCAAGGCGAGAAGAAAGATTGGAATTTACAGGCAATTCTTGATTTTGCAGTTGCTGCAATGGTTAACGAAGACAGTATTTCTTTGTCTGACCTGCAGGGTAAGGAGCCTGCAGAGATTATTGCATATCTGGTTGATAGAGCGGAAGCAAATTATGCTCTTAAGGAGAAACAGCTCTATGATGCTTCCCAAATGCTAGAGTTTGAAAAGGTTGTTATTTTACGTGTGGTAGATTCTCGTTGGACTGATCATATTGATGAGATGGATCAGTTGAGACAATCAATCGGCTTGCGTGGATATGGTCAACTGAATCCGCTGGTTGAATATCAAACAGATGGTTTTAGGATGTTTGAACAAATGGTAGGGGACATCGAATATGATGTTACACGCTTGTTCTTGAAAGCAGAGATTAGACAAGACATTAAACGTTAAAAGCAAAATAAAAGCTGAAGGGAGAATCTGGGGAATGTTTCGCATACTCAGGTTCTTTCTTAATCTAATGGTCGTAGGAAAGGAATGTTATTAATGGACAACGGAGAGTATAAAAAAATTATAGAAAAAATGAATAAACAAGTCGCAGACTTTAGGAGGTCTCTTTGACTTAGATAGCTTGAATGAAAAGATTTCTGAAAACGAAGAAAAAATGGCTGATCCTGATTTTTGGAATGATCAGCAAAATGCACAAAAGGTGATTACCGCAAATAATCAGTTGAAGACGAAATATGATAACTTTAAATTGTTATCTGGCACAGTAGAGGATATCGAAATACTCTATGAACTTTTTCAAAGTGATAATTCTGATCAAGAGTTGATAAAAGAGTTGGATAGTAAAATCTCAGCTGTTCAAACGAAGATGAGATCTTATCAGCTGGAACTACTGTTTAACGGCAAATATGATAAAAACAATGCTATTTTAGAAATTCATCCTGGAGCAGGCGGAACAGAATCACAAGATTGGGGCGCAATGCTTTTGCGGATGTACGATCGTTGGGCACAACAGCATAATTTTGAAGTTGAAATGCTTGATTATCAATCAGGGGACGAAGCAGGAGTTAAAAGTGTTTCTTTAGGCATTAAGGGAGAAGATGCGTATGGATATCTTCGCAGTGAAAAGGGAGTTCATCGTCTGGTAAGAATTTCTCCATTCGATGCTGCCGGCAGAAGACATACTTCGTTTGCATCTGTCAATGTGATGCCTGAACTGGCTGATAACGTTGAAGTTGAACTGAGACCAGAAGATATTAAAATGGAGGTCTTCCGCGCCAGCGGGGCTGGTGGGCAACATATAAATAAGACATCCTCTGCTGTACGTCTTATTCATCAACCCACAGGGATTGTAGTTTCGAGTCAAGCCCAGCGTTCACAGTTTCAAAACAGGGCAACTGCCGAAAATATGCTGCGTTCACGTTTATATGAATTGAAATTAGAAGAACAGGAAAAGAAAAAGGCACAGATTCAAGGTAATCAATTGGAAATTGGCTGGGGCTCTCAAATTCGTTCATATGTTTTTCATCCTTATTCGCTTGTTAAAGATCACCGCACAGATTATGAAACAGGGAATATACAAGCTGTTATGGATGGTGAACTTGATGGTTTTATTAATGCCTATCTTCAATTTAAGCTCAAAAAAGAAAATCCACAATAAGATAATTGAAACTTAAATGTAATATTATTGCAATATCCCTCTTTTTATTAATGATATAATATCTTGGTGCGCAGCCGAATAAGGGGAGGAAAGCTAGTTGATAGAGTTCAAACATGTTTCCAAGAAGTATGCTAATCAGATTACTGCTGTTGATAATTTTAACCTTAAGATTCAGCAAGGAGAGTTCGTTTATGTAATTGGCCCAAGCGGTGCTGGAAAGTCAACTTTTATTAAGATGATGTACCGTGAGGAAAAACCGACTTTAGGTCAGATCAAAGTAAATGAATATGAGCTTGAAAAGATCAAGAATAGTAAAATTCCCTTTTTCAGAAGAGAACTCGGAATCGTTTTCCAAGATTTTAAACTGCTATCTAAACTTACTGTTTTTGAAAATATTGCTTATGCACTGCAGGTAATTGAAAAAGATCCGGTTGAAATTAAAAAAAGAGTCAATCATGTTCTTAAATTAGTCAAACTTGTTTCTAAAGGAGCTGCGTTTCCAGCTGAACTTTCAGGCGGTGAACAGCAACGAGTTGCGATTGCACGGGCAATCGCAAATAAACCAAGTATTTTGATTGCAGATGAGCCGACTGGTAATCTTGATCCCGAAACAGCTGAAGGAATTATGAAAATTTTGGAAAAAATTAATATACAAGGTACTACTGTTGTAATGGCAACTCATAATAGTCATATTGTTAATGAATTTAGGCACCGTGTAATTGAAATTGAGAATGGACACGTTATTCGTGATCAGGATGAAGGGAGTTTTTTCCAAGATGAAGCTAGCAACTTTTAAGCGCCACCTTGTGGAGAGCTTTAAAAGCCTGAAGCGAAATGGCTGGATGTCGGTGGCAGCATTTAGTGCTGTAACGGTTACTCTTCTCTTAGTCGGTGTTTTACTGACTATTTTACTGAATGTAAACAAAATAGCATCAGATGTTGAAAATGATGTACAGGTTCGCGTGTTAATTAATCGCGGGACAGCACAGCAGCAGCGCAACCAGTTAAAAAACAAATTGAAAGCGGAAACTGCCGTTAAAAAAATTACATTTTCCAGTAAGGAACATGAACTAAAAAATGTAATAAAAAGCTATGGTAAGGGTTTTAAACTTTTTGGTGGCGATGGGAATCCTCTGTATGATGTTTTTATTGTTCAGACTAAAGAACCCAAACAGACAGTGCAGATCGCAAGAAAAGCAAAAAATATGAAGTTTGTGTATGATGCTAAATACGGTGGAACTTCAGCAAAAAGATTATTTGCGATCGTGAACAGCATTCAAAGATGGGGCATGGGAATAAGTTTATTGTTGCTGTTTGTTGCAGTATTCTTAATTTCAAACACAATTAGAATTACTATCCTATCAAGGCAAAATGAAATTTCCATAATGCGTTTGGTTGGGGCGACTAATAGTTTCATTCGATGGCCATTTGTGCTTGAAGGAGCATGGACAGGATTATTTGGGGCAATGCTGCCATTAATAATAGTTGATTTTGGTTATGTGTGGACGCATCGAGTTCTATCCCAGACATTAGCAAGTACGAGTTATCGATTATTATCGCCAGGAGTCTTCCTAGTTGAAATTGATGCATTGTTGATTTTAATCGGTATTTGTATAGGAGCATTAGGAGCAACTTTTTCGATGAGACGTTTCTTAAAAATCTAATTTAAGATATAAAAAAATCAATTCGTAAAAATTATTTTTATTTAAAAGATAATAACAATTATAAAAAAACAGGTACTGGGGTGAAACTAATGTTTAGCTCAGTATCTTTTTTTAGCTCGCTGTTTTTAAGCAGCCATTTTTATTAGATTGAATTAACTATTCCCAACCTGTCTTTGTGCTCCCTTTGAATAGTTGTTATACTTAAGAATGGAAAAAAACATAGGAGTGTAGATATGTCGATTATAGAAGCTATTTTTCTGGTGGTACTTCAACCTATTTTTTGGTTAGGTTTTTTGTTAGTTGCTGGTATACATTTTAAACGTGTAAAAAGTGAAAGAAGCCATTATCATGTTGCAATTAATCGCGACTTTTACGAGGGCCGGCATTATTTAAAAAATGGAATTTTATTTTCTGTAATAGGTTCTGCGATCCTTATAGCAATCGGGGTGGTTTTCCCGCTTTATTGGGTTTTAATCTATGAAGCGACTGCTTTTTTGGTGATTTTATTAGAACTGGTTTGGGATGTCAGTCTGTTCTTTTTATTAGTAACTTGTCTTTTACCAATAAGTATCCAAGCTATTCGTACTTTGGCTCCTCAACTTTTAAGTACTCAAATCGATAAAATAGTTCCCCGAGATTTTAATTCCGCATCTTTTATGCTCCTTTGCACCTTGTTTTTTTTGTTCAGATGGTTGATGATCAGACGCTTTTCACCTGAATTTTTGGTACCGCAAGTTAGACAAGGCAAAAGAGGAAGAAAACTTGTTTCTTATACATGGAAGGAATTCAGTGTTGTTCCGTTAATTGTATTAGTACCTGGCAGTTTTTCACAAGAATTAGTCCCCTTTTGGCCATTAATCACTTTTAACGGGAAACATTATGCCTTTTTAGTTTTACCGCTTGTATTGTCAGGTTTTGTCCGTATCTGGCGCAGTTCTATAAGAACAGGGGCAGCAAATGAAAGCCTCCAAGCATTCAGGCTTTTTTCCTTTTGTTTGTGCGGTTTTATTGTAACTGTTTTTTTACCACAAACAGCTGCCGTCTTTTTTGCAGTGTTGGTTCTATTAGTCATCTTGCGCTTTATTCAAAGATATGCAAAGATGAAGAAGAAGGGTAAATGGTATGTAGAGACATATGATGGGGTACGAGTAATCGCAATACAGCCGAATACACCTGCAGCCAAGATGAATCTGGAACCAGGAGATATTATCCTTGAGTGTAATGGAAAAACAATTGCAAATGAAAATGAATTCTATATGGCGCTAAAACTTGTACCGACTTTTTGCAGTCTTAAAGTCAAAACTTATGAAGGCGAACTAAAACTTACAGAAAGTGCTGTTTTTACAGATTCACCTCATGAATTAGGATTAATATTATTCCATTGATTTTGGAGGGAACATTTTGAAAAAGATATTAGTTGTCGATGATGAAGTTGCAATAGTTACATTGTTAAAATACAATTTGGAACAAGCCGGTTATGAAGTAGCAACAGCATTAGACGGCCAAACAGCGCTTGAAATGGCCCAAAGCGACGGCTTTGACTTCATTTTACTTGATTTGATGCTGCCTAGAATGGATGGGCTTGAGGTCACTAAGCACTTGCGGCAAGAAAAAATCAAGACTCCTATTATGATTTTGACAGCTAAAGGTGAGGAATATGATAAAGTAATTGGTCTTGAATTAGGGGCTGATGATTATATGACAAAGCCCTTTTCTCCTCGTGAAGTAATTGCGCGTATTAAAGCAATTGCTAGAAGAACCGATAGTAATATAAAAGTCGAGGAAGAAGGAAAAGATAAGTTTTCTGGAGAAGATAGGACGGAATATTTTGAATTTCCAGATTTTTCTGTAGACTTGATTAACTATACAATTACGAAGGATGGGCAAAAAATTAAGTTAACACCGAAGGAATTTGAATTGTTGACTTATTTTATCAGAAGACAGCACCGCGTTTTGAGCAGGGATAAGCTTTTAAACGGTGTTTGGGGTTTTGATTATGTTGGTCAAACACGTATGGTAGATATGCATGTCAGCCATTTGCGAGAAAAAATAGAAAAAGACCCGAAAAACCCGCATTATATAGAAACTGTGAGAGGGTTCGGCTATCGTTTTGAAGGTGAAAAGAATCAGAATAATTAGGACTTTTTTCAGCGATGCAATTATCATTTTTATTTTTCTGACAGTAATTTTCTTGTTGGTTATCCGGCAAGTTCGTAATGGCTCAGTCAGTGCCTGGGGAGTTGAAACTTTTTTATTATTGTCTGTTACAGCAATAATTTTGGCAGCAGTAGATATTTTTGGCAGGTATTTGCGGTTTAGAAAACGTAAGCAAAATTTAGAAGCTCTCAATTCCAGACTAAGTAATATTATTGAAGGAACAAAAGGGAAACATGTTTTGTTGGAGCCCTCTGACCCTTATTATGAATTGTCGCAGTCTATCAATGCTGTTCAGAGTATGAAAGACATGATCTCTAAAAGTTTCGTGACACAGCAAAGAGGCTACTTTTCTTTGATTGAATATTTAACGATTGGTGTTATGGTCTTGGATCAGGACCGCAAGATATATCTTAGCAACCATGCAATGAGTGATTTAATCGGACGGGAAATGAATCTTAAAAAGCAACTTTATGTAAATGTATTAAGGACGTATGAACTGAGTCAGCTGATCGAGAGAGTTTATCAGGATAGACAAGATCAACATGCAGAAATAAAATTGGATTTTTCTGATAAGGTTGTTGATGCACATGTGGTTTATGTTCCAGTAAGCGAACATCATTTTTTGGTGATGGCACTTTTATATGACATTACAGAACTAAAGGAAATTGAAAGAATGCAGATGGACTTTGTCGGTAACGTGAGTCATGAGTTGAAAACACCTATCACAGCGATTACCGGTTTTAGCGAGACTCTTTTACAAGGCGCGTTAAAAGACCCAAAAGCTTTGAAGGAATTTTTGAATATTATTCATCAAGAAAGTTTAAAATTAACTGAGCTGGTTGAAGATATTTTGTCACTTGCAAGGATTGATGCAAGTCCGGAACTTAAGCTGGATGAAATTGATATACGCAAATTTATAATTAATCTTTTACGACCATTTAGACCGGAAATTAGTAAAAAAGATATTCACGTTGAAATTCAGATTCCAAATGGTTGTACTGTTCAAGTTGACCAGAATAAACTAAGACATGTAATTAATAATCTGGTGCAAAATGCTATCAAGTATAATAATTATAAAGGGAATGTTTGGCTGAAAGGAACTATTAAGAAAGATTCTTGGTTTATCAGCGTAAATGATAATGGATATGGGATTCCTAAAGATGAAAAGGAACGTATTTTTGAAAGGTTTTATAGGGTCGACACTTCGCGCTCACGTCAAAATGGCGGAACAGGTTTAGGACTTTCTGTAGTTAAGGAGTATGTAGAAGCAATGTCTGGCAAGATAACAGTAGATAGCCAGGTAGGAGTCGGCTCAACCTTTACAGTTATCTTTCCCCTTGAACTTCCTACAGCACCTTTGAATGAGAGCACTAAATAGCTGATTACCAGTATAAGTCTGTAAAGATTGGGCTGTGGCAAAAATAATCCTTTTGTCATGGCCCTTTGACATAAATATTTAAACAAGTTTCGACTTTACTTTAGTGTATGAGAAATTGCACACGCTAAAAGAAAAGTATAGAATCAAAATAATCAAAAAGTTTTAAATAGTTGACTAAGGGTGCGAAACTTTATATTTAAAAATGGCTAGGAGTGAAAAAGTTGAGAAAAACCTTCAATAATGAGTTGAGTAAAATGCATGTTCGTTTTGCAGAAATGGGAATGATGGTTCATGAGGCTATATTTCGCGCTGTGAAGGCTTTTGTTGATCATGATAAAGCGCTGGCCCACAATGTGATAGTACGGGATCAAGCAATTAATGAATGTGAAAATGAACTTGAAAAAATGACATTGGAAGTTATTGCACTCTATCAACCGGTTACTGCAGACCTTCGTGATGTTATTACTATTTTGAAAGCTAGTTCTGATATTGAGCGGATCGGCGATCATGCAGTTAGCATGTGCAATGCAACGATTAGAATGAAAGGAAGTCAAAGAATTGCTGAAATAGAAGTTGAAATTGCCAAAATGGGTGACTATACGTGTTCTATGGTTGAACATGTTCTTGATGCGTATGTTAATCGAAACTTGGAACGAGCTTATCAGATAGCGAAAGATGATCGCTTTCTTGATGCAGAGTTAAGAAAGATCAGGCAACGCTGCATGACTGTTATGCAGGCTGCTCCTGCTTCGGTTTTCAGTGGTTCTTATTATATTTCCGTAGCTACTTACTTGGAAAGAATAGGTGACTATGTTACTAATGTTTGCGAGTGGATTGTTTTTTTACAATTAGGAGAAATTGTAGAATTGAACCCGAGTTCGAAAAATAATTTGTAATTTTATTTAAACTTGTTTGAAGTTACTGTGATTGATTTGCTAAAACCTAGATGAAAATGTACAATTTTAATAGTTAAACTCTGGCAGAAAGATAGTTTAAGGAGGAACATTTTAATTGAGAAAGGACACAAAAAAAATAAAACGTTCAACTAACCGTTATTTAGCAGGCGTATGTGCAGGGCTGGCAGAATACTTAAACTTTCCTGTGTGGGTTATACGGATAACTTTTCTGATTCTTGCTCTTATTCCACACTTGACATTTTTAATGATTGCCATCTATCTCATGTTAATTGTAACCATTCCGGCTTCTGAGAATAATTCTTTCTTTAGTTTAAGTTCTTTATTTAAGCAAGAGTCGAATTCGAAAAGAAAAAGAAAACGTACTCGACGCGTTATTAAAGATGTACACGAAAAAGATATTCATTAGAAACACAATTTTGGAGGAAGATAAATGCTGTTTTTGCGACGTGTTTTGATTAACGCAATCATATTTATAGCTGCTGCGGGGTTTTTCCCACAATATTTTTACGTTTCCAGTATCTGGATATCGCTAATAGCTGCAGTTACTTTGGGTTTACTGAATGCTTTTGTCAAACCAGTTTTACTGATTTTATCATTACCGATTACTTTCATGACTCTAGGGCTGTTTTATTTTGTTATTAATGCTTTTATGCTCGAAATGACATCATTTCTAGTTGGTAACTCCTTCAAATTTTCAAGTTTCGGAGCTGCTTTTTTTATGGCTCTGATTTTAGGCTTTATCAACCTGATAATCACTAATTATTTTCAAACAGATCACTAAGCATTAGAATAGTATTGTTTATAAAATACATTAGTTAGGTAATTCGTGTAGGGGGTTTTTATTGTGGATAATACTGTTAATGTAAAAAGTCTGGTTGAAATGACTGGATTGAAGGTTTTTTCTGGTGAGAAATACTTGAAAACAAAACTTATTTCTACAAGTGATATTTCACGGCCAGGACTTGAGTTAACTGGGTACTTTGATTATTATCCTGCTGAAAGGATTCAAGTGCTGGGAATGACAGAGATATCCTACGCACGAAAAATGGATAAAAAAAAGCGTGAGGATGTAATGAATAAGTTATGTAGAAATGAAGTTACACCTTGTTTTATTATTTCACGTTATTTGCCTGTACCTGAAGAATTGGATATTGCTGCCAAGAAGAGAGGCATCCCAGTTTTAAGGTCTAAATTACCAACTACGCGGCTTTTATCAAAAATGACAGATTATTTGGAAACACAGCTTGCAGAAAGAAAGTCATTGCATGGGGTTTTAGTGGATATTTATGGTTTAGGAGTGCTTATTACTGGTGATTCGGGTGTAGGCAAGTCAGAAACAGCCCTTGACCTGATCAAAAGAGGGCATCGTCTGATCGCCGATGATAGAGTCGAAGTCTATCAAAAAGACGAGCAGACTATTAGAGGGGAAGCTCCTAAAATTTTAAGACATTTGTTGGAAATTCGTGGGATTGGGATCATTGATGTCATGAATCTCTTCGGAGCGGGTGCAGTCCGTGCCGAGACAGATATTTCTTTGATCGTTCATTTGGAAGATTGGGGACCGGATAAAAAGTTTGACCGTCTGGGCAGCGGTGAACAGAAACTCAGAATTTTTGACGTCGATGTCCCTAAAATTTCTATTCCAGTTAAAATTGGAAGAAATCTTGCCATTATTATTGAAGCTGCAGCTATGAATTTCAGGGCCAAGACAATGGGGTACGACGCAACTAAGCTTTTTGAGAGCAATTTAAATAATCTTATTCGTGAAAATTCTAATGAACAGTAAGGATGTGTTTATTAAGTGAATTATTTACTGAGTGCCCTTGATCCTGTTGCCTTTTCTTTAGGACCTCTTGAAGTCCATTGGTATGGAATAATTATTGCTACAGCGGTGGTCTTGGCTGTTGCTTTGGCAGTTAACGAAGGTAAAAAAAGAGGAATTTCGGAAAATGACATCTATGACCTGCTGCTATGGGCAATGCCATTTTCAATTATTTCAGCACGTATCTACTATGTAGTGTTCGAATGGAACTATTATTCGCAGCATTTAAATGAAACTTATCGTATTTGGGATGGCGGTATCGCAATTTACGGGGCACTGATTGGTGCAATAATAGTTGTTAATATTTTTTGCAAACGCAGACAGATATCTGTTTGGTTAATGTTAGATGTGATTGCTCCCACAGTAATTATGGCGCAAGGAATCGGCCGCTGGGGAAACTTTATGAACCAAGAAGCTCATGGTCAAAAGACAACTTTCAGCTTTTTGCAAGGGCTACATTTGCCAGGCTTTATTATTAATCAAATGAACATTAACGGTACATATTACCAACCGACATTTTTATATGAATCATTATGGGATCTTGGAGGATTTGTCGTGTTGCTTTTGCTGCGCCATCGAAAGGGCCTTTTCAAACGAGGTGAGGTTTTTTTTAGCTATGTTATTTGGTATTCATTTGGGCGCTTTTTTATTGAAGGAATGCGTACAGATAGTTTAATGCTGGGAGTAATGCGCGTTTCACAATGGCTGTCAGTTATTTTATTTGTTGCTGCAATTGTCTGGCTTTTTTTACGTCGTTACTGGAAACCTCTTAATCCTTGGTACTTGGATGGAAAAGAAGATAGATATGAAAAATAGGAGTGGTAGCTGTGTGTGAAAGAATTGCTGTAATCGGAGCTGGCTCTTGGGGAAGTGTTTTGGCAAATACTCTGGTTTTAAATGGTCTAAAGGTCCGTATATGGTCGCGCAGACAAGAACAAGTTGATGAACTGAATAATCTTCATACCAATCGGCATTATTTAGCTGATTTTGAATATGATTCGAGGTTACAAGCAACAACTGAGCTAAAAAAAGTAATTGAAGGAGCAACTGTAATTTTGTTGGTCGTCCCTACAAAAGCTATTAGAATGGTTTCTCGCCAAATTGCAGCACTTTTAGCCCCAAACGACAAAAAAACTGTGATTGCTCATGCCAGTAAAGGATTAGAGTTGGGGACCCACAAAAGAATTTCTGAGATTATTGCTGAGGAGATTCCTGAAGATAGGCGCAATGGGATTGTTGCTTTATCGGGACCAAGCCATGCAGAAGAAGTTGCCTGTCATGATCTGACTCTGGTTACAGCAGCCTCTGAAAATCAAGAAGCTGCGAAGCATATACAGAAAATTTTTATGAATGAATATTTCCGTGTTTATACTAATAGCGATATCATCGGTGTAGAACTTGGAGCTGCTTTTAAAAACATTATTGCTTTAGGAGCTGGTGCACTTCATGGATTGGGCTACGGAGATGATGCTAAGGCTGCTTTGATAACCCGTGGGCTTGCGGAGATTGCTCGTTTAGGAGTTGCTTTAGGGGCAGAACCGCTGACCTTTATTGGTTTAACAGGCGTCGGCGACTTGATTGTAACTTGTACGAGTGTTCATTCACGCAACTGGCGTGCAGGAGATCAGCTTGGGCGTGGAGAGGACTTAAAAAAAGTTGTTGCTAATATGGGAATGGTAATTGAAGGTATTAATACAACTAAAGCTGCATATGAACTTGCCCAGCAAGAAAAGATTGAAATGCCGATTACAGAAGCAATCTACGACGTTATCTACAAGGGCCGTAAAATCAAAGATGCCATTTTAGAGCTGATGAAACGTGAAGGACGTTCAGAAGAAGAAACAAAAAATTAGAATGCTTACTAAAAGTAAGCTATAATAATAAAAGAGCTTCATGAAAATTAGGTCTTGGCTGAAAGAAGAAAGGAAAGGTAAAATTAATTTGGCAAAACAATATGATGTGATTATTATCGGCGCCGGTCCAGGAGGAATGACGGCTGCATTATATGCATCACGTGCTAACCTATCTGTGTTAATACTTGACCGGGGAGTGTACGGCGGACAAATGAATAACACTGCTGAAGTTGAAAATTATCCAGGATTCAAATCTATCTTAGGTCCGGATCTTGCAAAAAAAATGTATGACAGTGCACTACAATTTGATGCTCAGTATGCGTATGGGACTGTTCAAAGTATCGACGTTTCTGATGAAGGACTAAAGACAATTAGGACAGATAGCGATGTCTTTGAGACAAATGCATTGATTATTGCAACTGGTTCTCAGTATAAAAAGTTGGGTATCCCAGGAGAAGAAAAATATAGTGGGCGTGGAGTTTCTTACTGTGCGGTATGTGATGGGGCTTTTTTTCGTGATCGTGATGTTGCAGTTGTTGGGGGTGGAGACTCGGCAATTGAGGAAGGTTCATATTTGGCACAAATGGTTAAGAACGTCAATGTGATTCACAGACGTGATCAGCTGCGGGCGCAAAAAATTTTACAGGAACGTGCATTCCAAAATTCTAAAATTAATTTTACTTGGAATACTATAGTCATTCAAATAGAAGGCGATGGGCAAAAAGTTACTGGTGTGAAAATCCACAATAAAAAAACGGGTGTTGATGAGGTCATGCCAGTTTCTGGGGTATTTATCTACATCGGTTTATTGCCTATGACTGAAACGGTTACTCATCTTGGAATCACAGATGAACAAGGCTGGATTATTACAAATGACAAGATGGAGACTAGTGTTCCGGGAATCTTTGCAGTAGGAGATGTCCGAAAAAAAGATTTACGGCAGATTGCTACAGCTGTTGGCGACGGTAGTGTTGCAGGACAAGAGGCTTTTAATTATCTTGAAAGTTTAAAAGACATTCAAAGAAGTTAGTTTACTGTTTACTGATTAAAAAGTTTAAAAATCAAAGGCTTGCAGTTTTTTGCAGGTCTTTTTTTAAGCCTAAGCTACTGATATAGTTGATGACTAAAATGGTAGTTTCTAAAATAATTTAATCAATTTTGCATAAAATTTCATGTCCATCAATATAGCACTAGGACTACTGAAACATTTAGAAGGCGATTAAATAATTTATCCTTTTTTGAATAAAAGCGGTTTATTTATAGTATACTATCAGTAGAATAATTTAGGAGTGATTATGTTGAGTTGGAAAGATAATTATACTGTATGGGCTGATTTTGCAGGCCTTGATCCGAAATTACGCAGTGAATTAACAGAAATAAAGGATGATCAAGCGGCTCAAGAGGATGCCTTCTACGCACCGCTTGAATTTGGAACAGCAGGAATGCGTGGGATTCTTGGACCGGGAATCAATCGAATGAACATTTATACTGTCAGACAAGCAACAGAGGGACTAGCATTGTTTATGGATACATTGGCTGAAAGTGTAAAAAAACGCGGTGTAGCAATTAGCTTTGATTCGAGACATCATTCACAAGAATTTGCACACGAAGCGGCGCGTGTGTTGGGCATGCATGGCATTCCAAGCTTTGTTTTTGAAAGTTTGCGTCCGACACCAGAACTTTCCTATACAGTTCGCCACCTTGGAACTTATGCTGGGATTATGATTACGGCAAGCCATAATCCAAAGCAATACAATGGCTATAAGATTTATGGTGAAGATGGTGGTCAAATGCCGCCTAAAGAATCTGACTTAATCACTAAATTTGTGCGTCAAGCAAGTGATCTGTTTAATATTAAGGTAGCAGATGAAAAAGAACTGAAATCTTCAGGATTATTACAGATTATTGGAAAAGAAGTTGATGAAGCTTATTTAGCTGAAGTCAAGAAGGTAACCATTGACCAAGACCTTGTAGCAAAAGAAGGAAAAACCATGAAATTGATTTTTTCTCCGCTCCATGGAACTGGAGCTGTTTTAGGGGAAAAGGCCTTGAAACAAGCTGGATTTACTAATTTTACAATGGTAAAGGAGCAGGCCAAGCCGGATCCTGAATTTTCTACCGTTGTAAAACCTAATCCAGAAGATCCAGCAGCTTTCAACTTGGCAATTGAGCACGGTAAAAAAGAAGACGCCGACCTTTTGATAGCAGTTGATCCAGATGCCGACCGTTTAGGAGCAGCAGTTCGACAGCCTTCCGGAGAGTACCAGCTGTTGACAGGTAACCAAATCGCTGCTCTAATGTTGAATTATATCCTGACAGCCCGCAAAAAAGCCGGGACCCTTCCACAAAATGCAGTAGTTGTAAAATCAATTGTTTCTAGTGAATTTGCGACAGCAATCGCTAAAAGTTATGACGTAGAGATGGTTAATGTTTTAACAGGTTTCAAGTTTATTGCAGAGCAGATTAAGCACTATGAAAAAACTAAGGAACATACTTTTATGTTTGGCTTTGAGGAAAGTTACGGATACCTTGTCAGACCCTTTGTACGCGATAAAGATGCAGTGCAGTCTCTTGTCTTGTTAGCTGAAGTAGCTGCATACTACAAGAGCATGGGACAAAATCTTTACGATGGGCTTCAAGAACTTTTCCAAAAATATGGCTTCTTTGCTGAAAAGACAATTGCTTTAACTTTTGATGGTGTTGAAGGTGCTGAGGAAATCAATACATTAATGGCTAAATTCAGAAAAAATGCACCCACTGCTTTTGCTGGAGTTAAAGTAGCTGCAATAGAAGACTTTGCAAGTTCAGAAAAGAAATCAACATCTGGAGAAGTTTCACGCATTGAACTTCCAAAGGCTAATGTTTTGAAATACATTCTAACTGATGGTTCTTGGATTGCAGTTCGCCCTTCAGGTACGGAACCTAAGATTAAGTTATACCTTGCAACAGAAGCTCAAACACAAGAAAAAGCTTTATTAAAGAGAAAAAAGTTTGAGGACGAAATTAGAGATTTTGTAAAAAAATAAGCAAGCTTTAAAATTTAGCTTAATACCGATATACTTTAACAGGGACAGACATTAAGAATTTAAATGGTCTGCCTCTGTTATTTTTAAATAGTTAAATTTTTTAAAACTTTTTTTGTGGGCGGTGATGAATTGAAAAACAGTAATTTAAAACGTAGAGCTATCATTAAAAATGAGTTATGGAATAGTGATGTGGTGAGTGCCGGAAAATTCGCAAAAAAATTTGGTGTCAGCCGCCAGACTATTGTGGGCGACGTTGCTTTGCTTCGTGCAGAAGGAGAACCGATTATTGCAACGGTAAACGGATATCGCATTAAGGAAAAAAGTACCGCTTTTCATGGGATTTTGGCCTGCAGACACAGTTTAGACCAGACTCGTTTAGAATTGGAGACAATTGTTAAGCTTGGAGGAGAGGTTATCGATGTAACGGTTGAACACAATGTGTATGGGCAGCTTACCGGAACGCTGGGAATTGCGACTGAAGCAGATATAAACGATTTTATGAGCCGGACAGTACATGGAGAACATCACCTGCTTTCCAGCCTTACGAATGGAATTCACTTACATGAAGTTGCTTGTGAAAACGAATCTCAATTCAAAAAAATAAAGGAACAACTTTCCAAACTTGGGATTCTTTATAAATAATGAACTTGACGTGGTAGAAAGAAAAGTATAGTTTAAACTTAACTATATGTCTTGACACCCTTTAAAAGTCTGTTGGACAATGTTGGAGGAAGCTAATGAAATCACGTAACCTAACTCTTTTGCTAGACCTTTATGAGTTAACAATGGCAAATGGGTTCTTTGAAGAAGTTCCTGAAAAAAAGGGGTATTTTGATCTATATTTCCGTAAGATTCCCGACAAGGGCGGTCTTGTTATTTATGCAGGACTTGCCCAAGTGATCCAATATCTTAATGAACTTCAGTTTAGCGACTCAGATATTGAATATCTTAGGAAGATGGAAACTTTTTCACCTGCCTTTTTGGAGTACCTGAGTAATTTTAAATTTGAGTGTGATGTTTGGTCAGTTGAAGAAGGGACACCAGTTTTTCCTAATGAGCCCTTGATAACTGTCAGGGGACCATTAGTTCAGGCTCAGCTGCTTGAAACAATGTTGTTAAACATTGTTAACCATGAATCATTGATTGCTACAAAGGCACGCCGGATATGCATGGTAGCACGGGGAAGGTCAGTGATGGAATTCGGCTCAAGGCGTGCTCAAGGTGCTGATGCCGCGACTTATGGTGCACGTGCAGCGGTAATTGGGGGATGCTCTGGGACTGCAAATGTTTTGAGCGCAAAACTCTTTGGGCTAAAGCCGCTTGGAACTATGGCACATAGTTGGATTCAGTCTTTTTCAACGGAAAGAGAAGCTTTTTTGGCATGGATGAAAATTTACCCTCATAACTGTCTTTTACTTGTAGACACTTACGATGTTTTGAATTCTGGTGTCCCTAACGCAATTAAAATCTTCGAACAGTTAAAAAAAGAGGAGCTTTACAGTAATATCGGAATAAGAATAGATTCGGGAGATATTACATATCTGACTAAGAGAGCTCGTAAAATGTTGGATGAAGCGGGTTTTAAGAATGCAACAATTACTGTCTCAAATGCACTTGATGAAGATGTTATCCAAAACGTACTTGAAGAAGGAGCATCAATTGACAGTTTTGGTGTGGGTGAAAAGCTTATTACTGCTTCTTCAGATCCGGTTTTAAGTGGTGTTTATAAGCTTGTCGCTACACAAGAAGATAATAAGATTATTCCAAAGATAAAGCTCAGCAATACCGTCGAGAAAACCACGATTCCCGGCTTCAAAAATCTTTATCGTTTATATGATAAGGAAGGAGAAGTCCAAGGAGATCTTCTGAGTTTATATGCAGAAAAAATTCGTGGAAACAGCAGAATTTTTAATTCAGATCCGAATAAGACTCAACAAAAAAAGAAAATGCATGGACTGGTACTAAAACCTTTGCTGGTTCAGATTTTTAAACAAGGAAGATTAGTTTATAAACAACCAAAAACGATGGAGATTCAAGAAACATCCAGTCAAAAAATCGGAAAACTGCCAGCAGCATGTTTGCGTTTGAAAAATCCAGATATTTACGATGTTTATTGGACACATCAGCTCAAGGAATTACGGGCAAAAATGATTGATGAGTTTTCTGACTAATAAATTTAAATGCGTGCGAAAGTATGTTCGCTATGTTAAAATTAATAGGCGTGATAACAGGCCGTGACAAGCCAATTGTCATGGCCTTTTTTGCAGGTGAAGAATGCAGTGATAATAGGAGGTTGATGACTTGATAGAAAGACAAGAAGAACGTAATTTTGAACTGGTTTCATCATATAAGCCGACGGGCGATCAGCCAACGGCTATTCAAGAACTCTCTCAAGGAATTTTAGATGGTGAAAAAGCTCAGGTTCTTTTGGGAGCAACTGGAACTGGTAAAACTTTTACAATTTCGAATGTGATCAAGAATGTCAATAAGCCTACTCTTGTGCTGGCACATAATAAGACACTTGCAGGTCAATTATACAGTGAATTTAAAGAATTTTTTCCTAACAATGCAGTTGAATACTTTGTTAGTTATTATGATTACTATCAACCTGAAGCTTATGTACCTTCAAGTGATACCTATATTGAAAAAGATTCAAGTATTAATGACGAAATAGATAAATTACGGCATTCGGCGACCAGTTCATTGTTAGAACGCAATGATGTAATTGTCGTGGCTTCTGTTTCTTCGATCTTTGGCCTGGGTGATCCTCATGAGTATCAGGCTCATACTCTTTCTTTGCGAATTGGACAGACACTGGAGCGAGATACTTTATTGCGTCAGCTGGTAGATATTCAATTTGAAAGAAATGATATTGATTTTCAACGTGGGCGTTTTCGTGTACACGGTGATGTTGTTGAAATCTTTCCTGCCTCACGTGATGAACGTGCGCTACGGATTGAGTTTTTTGGAGATGAAATTGATCGTATCCGAGAAGTAGATGCACTTACTGGTGAAATTGTTGCAGAACGCGAGCACGTTTCCATTTTTCCTGCTACGCATTTTATGACAAATAAGGATATTATGGATAAAGCAATTTCAGGAATCCAAACTGAATTGGAAGGACAACTTAAGAAACTAAGAGATGCTAATAAGCTCCTTGAAGCACAGCGGCTTGAGCAAAGAACGACTTATGATATCGAAATGCTGCGTGAGATGGGATATTGTTCTGGTATTGAAAATTATTCACGGCATATGGACGGACGAAAGCCTGGGGAACCGCCTTACACATTACTAGACTTCTTTCCTAAAGACTTTCTGCTGGTTGTTGATGAATCCCATGTAACGATGCCACAGGTAAGAGGAATGTACAACGGAGATAAGGCTCGTAAGCAGATGCTCATTGACTACGGTTTTAGGCTGCCTAGTGCTCTTGACAATCGCCCCTTGACCCTTACAGAATTTGAGAATCATGTCCATCAAATTGTTTATATGTCAGCAACTCCGGGGCCTTATGAGTTATCTCAGACTAATAAAGTTGTACAGCAAATTATCAGGCCTACCGGTTTATTGGATCCATTAATAGAAGTACGACCCATCATGGGGCAAATGGATGATCTTGTAGGAGAGATTAATAAAAGGGTAGAGCGCCATGAGCGGGTTTTTGTGACCACATTGACCAAAAAAATGTCTGAAGACCTAACTGATTATTTAAAAGAACTTCAAATCAAGGTTAAATATCTTCATTCAGATATTAAGACACTAGAACGGACTAAAATTGTACGAGATTTACGTCTGGGTGTTTTTGATGTCTTGGTTGGGATAAACCTTTTGCGTGAAGGAATAGACGTACCTGAGGTTTCTTTAGTAGCAATTCTTGATGCTGATAAAGAAGGCTTTTTGAGAAGTGAACGTTCTTTAGTACAAACTATAGGGCGTGCTGCACGAAATGAAAACGGACGTGTAATAATGTATGCTGACAATGTTACTGATTCGATGAGCGGTGCAATAGAAGAAACTAAAAGGCGCCGTAGTATCCAAGAAAAATATAACGAAAAAAATCACATTATACCCCGTACTATTAAAAAGAAAATTCGAGCTTTAATTTCAATTACCAAGCCGGTAAAGGGCGGCAAAAGTAAGAGCTTCAGCGCCTTGGAATTCAAAGACATGGAAAAAGACGAACAAAAAGAAATGCTTTTAAAATTGGAAGAGCAGATGCGTTCTGCTGCCAAACAGCTGGATTTTGAGCAGGCAGCAACATTGCGAGATACAATCATTGAATTAAAAGGTCAGCAAGATAAGTAGTGCATGTTTAAAGAAAGAGGGAAGGAATTTGGTACAAAACAAAATAGTGATCCAAGGAGCCCGTGCACATAATTTGAAAAATATTAACGTCACTATACCTAAAAATAAGCTAGTCGTGATTACTGGGTTGTCTGGATCTGGAAAAAGCTCTTTAGCTTTTGACACGCTATATGCTGAAGGTCAGCGTCGTTATGTTGAGAGTTTGTCAGCTTATGCGAGGCAGTTTTTAGGGCAGATGGATAAACCTGATGTTGATTCGATTGATGGCCTCTCACCTGCAATTTCTATTGATCAAAAAACAACTTCTAAAAATCCCCGTTCAACTGTAGGGACAGTAACTGAGATAAATGACTATTTGAGGCTTTTGTGGGCACGTGTGGGGACTCCGTTTTGTCCTAATGATGGACATGAAATAACAAGCCAATCTCCGGAACAGATGGTAGATCGAGTGCTCAAGCTTCCTGATAGAACTAAGGTGCAAATTCTTTCTCCAATTATTCGTGAAAAAAAAGGACAGCATAAAAAAATTTTTGAGAAAATTAAACGTGATGGTTTTGTACGTGTACGCGTTGATGATGAGCTGCATGATATTGAAGAAAAAATTGAACTTGATAAAAATAAAAAACATTCAATTGAAGTAGTTGTGGATCGTCTTATTATCAAGGATGGTATCCGTTCACGCCTTTTTGATTCTTTTGAAGCTGCTTTGAGGCTTTCCGATGGTTATGCTAACGTGGATGTGATTGGCAATGAACCGCTGCAGTTTTCCGAAAACTTTTCTTGTCCTTACTGTGGATTTACTATCGGTGAACTTGAACCGCGTTTATTTTCATTTAATGCTCCATTTGGCGCTTGTCCTGATTGTGACGGCTTAGGCATCAAACTTGAAGTTGACCGTGATCTGGTTATACCGGATCCTGCAAAGTCTTTGGCTCAAGGAGCAATTGAACCTTGGAATCCGATTAGTTCACAGTATTACCCGTCGTTATTGGCACAGGCTTGCAGCGCTTTTGGAATTGATATGAGGGTTCCTTTTGAAGAACTTGAAGACGGCCAGCAAAATCTTGTTTTATATGGAGCAAAGGAACAAACATTTCATTTTCATTATGAAAATGACTTTGGCGGAGTAAGAGATGTTGAAGCTCAATTTGAAGGAGTGATTCCTAACATTCAGCGCCGCTACCATGAAACAAACAGTGACTTTACCCGTGATGTAATGCGCAAATATATGACAAGTTTAACTTGTCAAACTTGTCATGGCTACCGTTTGAACAGAAAAGCACTAGCAGTAAAAATTAATGGGAAACATATAGGAGAAGTTTCTGACTTTAACATTGCGGAAGCACTTGCCTTTTTCAAAGAACTTAGTTTTAGTGCGCAAGATGAAAAAATTGCACGTCCTATTTTAAAAGAAATCAAAGATCGCTTAACTTTTCTGATAAATGTAGGACTTTCATATTTGACATTAAGCCGCTCTGCAAGAACACTTTCTGGAGGAGAAGCACAAAGGATCAGGTTGGCAACGCAAATTGGATCTAATCTCTCTGGAGTATTGTACATTTTAGATGAACCTTCTATTGGTCTACATCAAAGAGATAATGATCGGTTGATTGCTTCTTTAAAGAAAATGCGGGATCTGGGTAATACGCTGATTGTGGTAGAACATGATGAAGATACGATGAGAGCTGCAGATTATTTGATTGATATTGGTCCAGGAGCAGGCAGTAATGGCGGTCAGGTAATGGCTGCAGGAACTCCTAAACAAGTTGCCCGTAGCAGTAAATCGTTAACTGGACAATATCTCTCAGGTAAAAAATTTATTCCTGTTCCTGCTAAAAGACGCCTAGGAAATGGGAAAGCAGTAAGAATAATTGGTGCAGCTTCAAATAATTTAAAAAAAATTGATGTTTCCTTTCCGTTAGGGACTTTTATTGCAGTGACAGGAGTTTCTGGTTCTGGTAAATCAACCTTGGTTAATCTGATATTAAAACGTGCTTTGGCTCAGAAACTAAATGGGAATTCAGAAAAGCCGGGGCGTTTTAAACAGCTTTTGGGTGCTGAGAACTTGGAAAAAGTTGTTAACATTGACCAAAGTCCGATTGGACGTACTCCGCGTAGCAACCCTGCAACTTATACTAGTGTTTTTGACGATGTTCGTGAGCTTTTTGCACAAACCAATGCAGCTAAAATGCGTGGTTACGGCAAGGGAAGATTCAGCTTTAATGTTAAAGGCGGCCGTTGCGAATCTTGCAAGGGTGATGGAATTATTAAGATTGAGATGAACTTTTTACCAGATGTATATGTTCCCTGCGAGATTTGTCACGGAGCACGGTATAATTCAGAAACACTTGAGATCGAATATAAAGGGAAAAATATTGCCGATATTTTAGATATGACTGTACAAGATGCTCTAGATTTTTTTGGTGCAATTCCTAAAATAAAACGTAAACTGCAAACGATTGTTGATGTAGGATTGGGTTATGTTAAATTGGGACAGCCTGCAACAACTTTATCTGGTGGCGAAGCCCAGAGAATGAAACTTGCCTCTGAACTTCATCGTAAGTCTAACGGTAAAAATTTCTACATTTTAGATGAGCCCACAACTGGACTCCATACTGCTGATATCGAAAAATTATTAGATGTTTTGCAAAGGCTCGTAGATAATGGAAATACAGTTTTAGTAATTGAACATAACCTAGATGTAATTAAATGTGCTGATTATTTAATCGACCTTGGTCCTGAAGGTGGCGAAGGCGGCGGAAAAATAGTTGCAGCCGGTACGCCTGAAAAAGTCGAAAAAAATTCAGGCAGTTATACTGGAAAATATCTGCATCGGGTTTTAGAAAGACAGCGAGAACATTGATACTCTTGCATTTTTTCTTTGAAATGCTTAAAGTAGATTTAAAAGATGAATTTAAAAAAAGGAGTGTTTGGTAATGGCTAAAGTTGAAAGTTTTACTTTGGATCATACAGCAGTTAAGGCCCCATATGTACGTTTAATCACAGTTGAAAAGGGCAAAAAGGGTGATCAGATTTCAAATTATGATTTGCGTTTGGTCCAGCCAAATGAAAATGCAATTCCAACTGCTGGATTACATACCATTGAACATATGCTGGCTGGTTATCTGCGTGACCGTCTTGATGGTGTAATTGATTGTTCTCCATTTGGATGCCGAACAGGTTTTCACTTAATTGTCTGGGGTGAACATGATACTGTTGAAGTTGCAAAGGCTTTGAAGGGTGCGTTAGAGCAAATTACAAAATCAAGTTGGGATGATGTCCAAGGAACGGATATTAGGAGCTGCGGTAATTATCGTGATCATTCTCTTTTTTCTGCAAAAGAATGGTGTAAAAAAATACTTGGTGAAGGCATCTCTTCAGATCCGTTTACACGCAAAGTGGTTGAATAAAGATTAGTAAAAAATTTTCTAAAAAGGGGCTGTGACAAAGCTTTGGTTTTGTCGCGGCCCTAATTTTATCATTGCTTTTGTTTTTTGTGTTTATGGTTATCTTTTAAGTGTGCCGTAATGGAAAACTTGAATGTTTGATTTTAAACTTTGTGTGAAAAAGCAAGAAATGTTATTTTTGCAAGGCAGATAAATTAAGAGTTTATCACAAAATGAAATTAAAAATATAATTATGACACACCCGGTGTGCTATAATTGTGAAAAGAACCTGAGATGGGGGACTGGTAATGGGAAAACAACTGAAGCTTGTTGTGATTACGGGAATGAGCGGAGCAGGTAAAACAGTGGCAGTTCAGAGCTTTGAAGATCTGGGATACTTCTGTATTGATAATATGCCACCAACTCTTTTGCCTAAATTCTGGGAGTTGGTACGCGAATCAGGTAAAATTGACAAAGTCGCTTTAGTAATTGATTTACGTTCGCGCGCTTTTTACGATGAAATTATTGAGATGTTACGCAATCTGGGAAGCGATGGCTTAATTGATGCAAAAATTCTCTTTTTAGATGCTTCTGATGAAGAGCTGGTGGCTCGGTATAAAGAGACAAGAAGGTCGCATCCTCTGGCAATGGAGGGGCGTCTTATGGACGGTATTAAATTAGAACGAGACCTTTTGAAAGATATTAAATTAAAGGCACAACTTGTTGTAGATACCAGTAAACTTACGCCGCGACAGTTACGCGAAGAAATTTTTCATAACTTTGATGTTAGCAAATCATCTTCTTTCCATGTTGAGATACTCTCTTTTGGTTTCAAATATGGACTTCCGATTGATGCTGATATTGTGATGGACGTTAGATTTTTACCTAATCCATACTACATTGCATCATTGAAAAACAAAACTGGTCTTGACCAATCTGTCTACGATTACGTAATGGATTCTGACAAAACGACTATTTTTTATCAGCAGTTTATGACACTGCTGCGTAACATTATTCCTGGGTATAAAAAGGAAGGTAAAACCAGTCTCACGATTGCAATCGGCTGTACAGGTGGACAGCACCGTTCGGTAGCACTTGCTGAAAGAATAGGCAAAGCGCTTGATGAAGATTATCCGGTAAGAATTTCTCATCGTGATGTAAAGAAAAGAAAGGAGACGTCAAATCGATCATGAAAAGACAGGGGAATAATCAAAATCAGCCTCCACGAATTGTTGTGATTGGTGGAGGAACTGGACTTCCTGTCATTTTAAAAGCTTTGCATAAAAAAAATGCTGATGTGACAGCGATTGTTACAGTTGCAGATGATGGCGGGTCATCCGGCGTTATCCGAGATTATATTAACGTTGTACCGCCAGGAGATATTCGTAACGTTTTAGTAGCACTTTCGGATATGCCGCAGATCTACAAAAAAATTTTTCAATACCGTTTTGTTTCAACAGATCAATTTTTTTCAGGACATGCGATTGGTAACTTAATTATTGCGGCGTTATCTGAGATGAATGATAATGGAATTTTTTATGCTGTTCAGGAACTTTCTAAAATGATGAACGTTGAGGGCCATGTTTTTCCTGCTTCTAATGAACCACTTGTTTTGAATGCTCGATTCTCAGACGGTACAGTTATAGCTGGAGAATCTGAAATTTCGGCGGCAGCAAAAACGATTGAAAGAGCATGGGTTTCAGGAATGAATGAAAATGTACCGCATGCTGTAAATGAAGTAATCTCTGCTATTATGGAAGCAGATCAAATTGTACTAGGCCCAGGAAGCTTGTTTACAAGCATTTTGCCCAATTTGATGATTTCAAATTTGGGAAAAGCTGTCTGCAAAACAAAAGCTGAAGTAATTTATATTTGTAATATTATGACGCAAAAGGGGGAGACTGAACGTTTTTCAGATGCTGATCATGTCCGTGTGTTGAATAAACACATGGGTAAAAAATTCATTGATACGGTTTTGGTAAATACGGAAACAGTTCCTAAAAAATATATGGATTATCAAAAAAATGGCGAGTACTTGTATCAAGTTAAACATGATTTTAATGGTTTACGAAAAGAAGGATGCCGAGTAATTTCCAACAATTTTTTGAGATTGCAAAATCATGGTGTTTTTCATAATGGTCCACAGGTTGTAGATGAATTGCTGCGCTTAACAGGAAGGCCGTTGTCATGGTTTGATGATGAGTGTAATTAAGGTCTTTAAAAGGGGGGAGTTCCATTGTCATATGCTAGTGATGTAAAAAAAGAACTTACGACTTTGGAAGTTCACTTTGGAAATGCGAAAGCAGAGTTAATGGCGTTGATTAGAATGAACGGGGCTTTGAGTATTGTTAAGCATCATTTCATTCTTAATGTTCAAACAGAAAATCCAGCAATAGCTCGCAGAATCTATAAACTGCTAAAAAAGTTTTACGATGTTGAAAGTGAATTGCTCGTCAGACGTAAAATGAAACTCAAAAAAAATAATTTATACATTGTACGTTTAAAAAAAGGCAGCGAATCAATATTAAGGGATTTAGGAGTTCTAGATCATTATGAGTTGCGAACAACAGTAAATCTTGGCTTGCTTAATGATGATGCTAAAGTCCGTTCTTATTTACGGGGAGCTTTTTTAGCAGCCGGTTCGGTAAATAATCCAGAAACAAGCAGATACCATTTGGAAATTTATTCTCTTTACGAGGAACAAAATGATGCTATCTGTCAATTAACCAATCGTTACGGGCTTAATGCACGTAAAACTGAAAGACGCAGCGGCTATATTACTTATCTTAAAGAAGCTGAAAAAATTGCTGATTTTTTGTCCTTAATAGGAGCAACAAATGCGATGCTTAAATTTGAAGATATTCGGATTGTAAGGGATATGCGGAATTCTGTTAACCGGATTGTTAATTGTGAAAATGCAAATATGAATAAGGTGGCTGATGCTGCAAATTCTCAAATCGAAAACATTAAGTATATTGACGACCGTTTAGGGCTTAACAAGCTTCCTCCTAAACTACAAGATGTTGCCAGAACAAGGATAATGAATCCTGAAGTTAGCTTAAAAGAATTAGGTGAGATGGTTTCAGGAGGCCCTATTTCAAAGTCGGGAATTAATCATCGGTTACGTAAAATAAACGAGTTGGCAAATCGATTGCGTAACGGGATGGAAGTATAATAATAATCAGTTAAGGGGAATATTAGTGTACCAAAAGTAATACCAGATTTTTAGAATATAAAAAAGACTGCGATTACTTTCTCACAGTCTTTTTTATATTCGCTTAGCAATGCCTTGTTTAGTTAACGTGAGGTTATTTAATATCTTTCTTATTCTTCATGATCCCATCGATCAAACCATAATCGACAGCTTCTGAAGCTGTCATGAATTTATCACGTTCAGTATCACGATTAATTGTTTCAACGTCTTGGCCAGAACTTTCAGCTAAAATTTTATTAATCAGCTTTCTGGTTCTTAAAATGTGCTCAGCAGCAATATTAATTTCCGTTGCTTGACCCTGCGCACCACCTAGAGGTTGATGGATTAAGATTTCTGAATTTGGCAAAGCAAAACGTTTTCCCTTTTTACCAGCAGTAGCAAGTACACTTGCCATTGAAGCTGCCATTCCCATTACGATTGTCTGGACGTCAGCTTTAACAAAATTCATAGTATCGTAAATTGCCAAGCCGGCTGAGACGCTCCCACCTGGAGAATTGATATAAATAGAGATGTCTCTTTCAGAGTCTTGTGCATCTAAAAAGAGCAGCTGCGCAATAATTGCGTTAGCCATATCATCATTTACCTCACCTGAAAGCATGATAATCCGGTCTTTCAAAAGTCGAGAATAGATATCATAAGCACGCTCTCCGCGAGATGATTGTTCAATTACTGTAGGGACTAGATTCATGAACTGAAACCTCCTTGAATTAATTAAATGACGTTATTAGTTTAGCACCCTAACGTCTGTATTGCTAGTTTAATCCCTTGGTCAAAAAAGGTCAAACAAAAAGTATGCTACGAATAGTTTAAAACAGCTGCTTGAATTAAGAAGGTAAAGCAGCTAGCTATGTTAGGCAAAGCCAAAAAACTATTAATTGGGTTTAAAAAATGTTATAATAAAATCACATTGAGCATTATTTAATTTACAAATCAGTATTAAGTTTATTGACCTTTCATATAAAGGGGCACAGTTTTGGAGCTGTAACAACCCTGTAGAGGTAGGGGCAGAGTTTTGAAAGTTAGAATTTAACTTTGGTTTTTGTAATAAAATTTAGCGGAAGTTTAATGTAATTAGCTTAATTAGAGGGCGTCGTACTAATGTATGGCGCCTTTGTCCATCATAAGGAAGTGAAAATATTGGCAAAAGTTTTAGAGAATTTAAAATTGATTATTGGGAATGAAACAGAATTTTGTGTATATATTGGAACTACGAATGAAGATTCTGAAGAGGAATCGGCTGAGACTAAATACAAAGGAAACGGTCATCTTGTGATAGTTAGTGATAATAATCCAGAAATAAGCACAATTGAGCATTCAGATGGAACAACATTCAATATCAGACCTGATATGACTATTTCAAGAATCTCTGTAAAAGATTCTTATCGAATGGACAATGTAAAATATGATGATATAAAACAAGATATTGTAAAGGAAAATGCTCTTTAAATTTGACTATTCAAAAAAATAAACCAACCGTGTATAGTTGGTTTATTTTTTGTTAAGGAATATTCCCAAACTTTGGGACACACGCAAACTTTCTAACATTTTAAAAATAGTTTTTTAAAATTATGCGAATCCTTATATTGGGTGTCTTAAAAGGATACGTTATAAAGCATTTAAATAAGGGGTATCTTTAAAATTGGAGTACCGATATAAATGATAGAGCTTGATAAAATTTACAAACATTCGGTTGCAAACCTAGTTTTATAAATTACAAATATCCTTCTGGTTTACCTAGCACAATTTTGATGAAGGCGTTCTTGTTGACTATACAATTACTGTGTTTATTTGGTTCAATAGAATATTTTTACATTTTAGTAATGCTAATTGTAAAAAACTATTGCTTATTTGAGCAGCAGCTAGCTTTAATTAAAAAAAAATAGATAAATTTGAGATCGTCAATAATGAGCAGGTTGCTTTGGGCGGCCTATTTTTTTATGTTTGAATGATACAGCAATTTGGGTTTATCATGGTTTTGAATTATGACCAATAATATAGACAGCCATAGTTGGCATATTTTTTGCTAGATGTTAAAATTAAGATGTAGTTATGAAATTGCTTACAAGAAGCAATAAAAAAGAATATTAATTACTCAGTGTTCTAAGTATGCTGTGTGATGAACAATAAATGATTATTTCATAATTTACATTAATTAAAAAAGGATAGTGGTTAATGTTATTTAAAAGTTTAAAAAGCTTTTATTATCAAGCTAAAGCCTTCATTGCTACTCGTTTCATACTAAAAATGCGCCACGTGGGAGTCGAACCCACATTACAAGAACCGGAATCTTGCGTGCGATCCATTACACTAGCGGCGCAATACTCTTTATATTTTAACGGAATTATTCTAATTATACAAGTTAAAAAAGCAGGTGAACCAAATTGGCGTTTGAACAAGGCTTTGGACAAGAGCAAAAGCAGGTACAAAAATTAGCAATGACGCAACAGATGCAACAATCTTTGCAGGTCCTGCGTTACGGTATTGAAGATCTTCATAATTTTTTATCTCAAAAGCAGCTTGATAATCCTTTTATTATTATCAAAGGTAGCCTAAATTATGGAGAGAAATCTACAATTGCTGATTTCCATGCAGAAGAGACTACCTTGAAATCTCCCCAGCATAAACAGCAATCACTTTTTGATTACTTGTTATCACAGGTGCATTTGACAATGAGAAAAACTGTATTGCGGGGTTGGGTTGTTTTTTTGATAGACCATCTTGACACTAATGGCTATTTATCTATTGATTTGGACGAAATTATTTCACAAACGAAAGTTGATAAAACTACTTTGGCAGACGCTTTAACCTTGCTGCAGCAGTTAGACCCACCCGGCGTTGGTGCTCGTAATCTGCAGGAATGTTTGTTACTTCAAATTGAAAATGATGATGCAGCTCTCCCAGAGGCTAGAGAGATTATTATGAAGGCTTTTAAGAAATTTGCAAACCACAAATGGAATGAAATTACCCGGGAATTCAATATTAAATTATCAAAAATTCAAGAAGTGGCGGACTATGTTAAAACACTATCACCAGCGCCAGGAGGAGCATTTGGAAGTGATGATATCGGATACGTTTATCCAGATCTTATAATAAAAAGAGCAGAAGCAACTGGAAAGCTTGAGTTAGCTGTTACAAAGAAGTCTTATCCCGTGGTTCTTTTCAATAAAAAATATTATGCACAGTTAGAAAAAATGCCTGATAAGGATTTGAAAAAATTTTTACAGCTTAAAAGAAATGAATACCTTGAAATGGTAAACGACCTCGAACAAAGGGGCAAAACTATTGAACGAGTCGGGCAAGTTATTTTGGAACATCAGCAAGATTTTTTTACAGGGAAGAATCACTCTTTAAAGCCTCTGCTGTTTCGGGATGTTGCACACCGGCTTCAGTTGCATGAGTCTACTATCAGCAGAGCTGTTAATGGGAAATATCTGAAATGTGATTTGGGAATTTTTGAACTTCGCTACTTTTTTAAGAAACCGGTGACGGCAAGTAATGAAAAAGATGACTTGTCGGCTGATGCTATTCAATCACAGATCAAGGCATTTATAGATGCAGAGGAAAAAAGTTCGCCGCTTTCTGACAGTAAGATTACCGTTTTGCTTCATGCTAACGGCGTTAACATTTCACGTAGAACAGTTGCAAAATATCGAGAGCAGCTCTTACTACCATCTTCAACAAAAAGAAAACGATATTTAAATTAATAGTATTTTTTAGAGTAACAGAGTTAAAAAGCTTAAAGTTCGCTCTTAATTAGAATTCCTTGAACTTTTATTTTTATTGTTCGGAATTTCGTGCTAAAACGTTTTGATTTTTTATGTTATAGGCCTTTAACATTAATCTTATGCTTGAAGCCCGCGACTTGCACAAATACAAATTTATTGCTATAATTCTAAGCGTGGTAAGGGTATGAGAACAGTTGAGAATACATTGTTGTTGTGCTTTGTTTTTTTGGGTTTGCTGGGTCGCTATACGACACGGCTGGACGCTAATTGACCCGCTAGGAAGGAAAATATGATGCACCAGGAATTTGAATGGATAGAAGAGATTGCTCCGGATATGGTTGAAATAGTAGCCCAACGGTATACAATCTTGCGTTATATTTTTTGGACTGGTCCTGTAGGAAGACGGACTTTGTCACAAGAACTTGGATTTACGGAACGTTTTTTAAGAACTGAAACCGATTTTTTGAAGCGCCAAGGATTACTTGCTACTACACGTTCGGGTATGATCATCACTATAAAAGGGCGAGAGGTTATTCAGGGATTACGTGGAATAATGGACCAATTGGCAGGAATACGGCAGTTGGAAAAGAAACTTGCTTCTTTTTTAGGAATTGATCGTTGCTTTATCGTAGCGGGTGATTCTGATGAACAAAAGAAGGTTATTGGTTCTATGGGTAAACTGGTCGATGAGTCTCTGGAGGCTTTACTCCCTGAAGGAAGAAACGTTATCGCAGTGATGGGTGGAACAACAATGGCAACGGTTGCTGATTGTTTAACACCGCATCTTGCTGAAAAACGTGAGTTGCTTTTTGTGCCTGCTCGTGGTGGCCTAGGTGAGTCTCCGCAAATTCAGGCAAATAACGTCAGTGCAAAGATGGCTCTGAGAACTGGCGGAAAGCATCGTGCATTATATGTTCCTGAGCAGTTGAGCGAGGAAGCGTATGAGCCTTTACTGAAAGAACCTTCTATTCAAAAAGTGATTAGTCTTATTCGTAATAGCGACGCTGTGATTCACAGTGTAGGCGATGCGCTTGAGATGGCTGAGCGGAGAGGAATGTCTGCTCAGGTAATTGCAATGTTACGCAGAACTCATGCTGTTGGAGAAGCTTTTGGCTATTTCTTTGATGAAGAAGGTAAAATAGTGTATAAGATCCCGCGTATTGGACTTCAACTAGAGGATCTCACTAAAATGGAATGTGTGATCGCAGTTGCTGGTGGCTTTTCAAAGTCTAAAGCAATTGCAGCATATATGAAACATGCTCCACGTCAAACCTGTTTGGTAACTGATGCTGGAGCAGCAAATTCGATTTTAAAAAAGTAGTGTTTAAATACACACTTTTTAAAATAAATTTTTATTTCCTAAAGGAGGAAATTTTAGTATGACTACTAAAGTAGGTATTAATGGTTTTGGCCGTATTGGCCGTTTAGCATTCCGTCGTATTGCTGAAACTTCAGAAGGTTTGGAAGTTGTTGCTATCAACGATTTGACTTCTCCAGCTATGCTGGCACATCTTTTGAAATACGATACAGCTCATGGGCGCTTCGATGCTGAAATCTCTGCTACAGACAATGCACTTGTTGTTAACGGCAAAGAAATTCCTGTATACGCTGAAGCAGATGCACGTAACATTCCTTGGGTTAAGAACGATGGTGTTGAATTAGTTCTTGAATCAACTGGTTTTTATACTTCAGAAGAAAAAGCTTCAGCACATATCGATGCTGGTGCTAAGAAGGTTCTTATCTCTGCACCTGCTGGTGCCCTTAAGACAATCGTTTACGGTGTTAACGATAATGAAATTACTGCTGACGACAAGATTGTTTCTGCTGCTTCATGTACAACAAACTGCTTGGCTCCTTTAGCAAAGGCTGTAAATGATGCATTCGGTATCAAAGCTGGTACAATGACAACAATCCATGCTTATACAGCTACACAGAAATTACAAGATGGCCCAGATCGTAAGGGTAACGTTCGTAATGCACGTGCTGCTGCAGAAAATACAATTCCTCATTCAACAGGTGCTGCTAAAGCAATCGGTTTGGTTGTTCCTGAATTGAAGGGCAAATTGGATGGACATGCACAACGTGTTCCAGTTATTACAGGTTCATTGACAGAATTAGTAACAACTCTTAACAAAGAAGTTACTGCTGATGAAGTTAACGAAGCTGTTAAGAAAGTTACAGAAGGTAACGCATCATTCGGTTACAACAATGATGGCATCGTTTCTTCAGACGTTATCGGAACAACATTTGGTTCAGTATTTGACCCTACACAAACACAAGTTGTTGGTAAGGGCGAAGGACAAGTTATTAAAACTGTTGCTTGGTATGATAACGAATCTGGTTTTACAGCACAAATGATCCGTACACTGGAAAAATTTGCTAGCTTACTTTAAGATTTAGCTGACGCTAAGTTGATAAGCAATTGTAAGTCATCGAGGCGGGGGGAGGCAATACTCTCTTCGCCTTTTATTTTTAAAAAATGGAGGTTTACCATCAATGGCTAAATTAACTGTTTCAGATTTAGATGTAAAAGGTAAGAAAGTTCTAATTCGTGTAGACTTTAATGTTCCTATTAAAAACGGTGTGATCGGAAATGATAACCGAATTGTCGCAGCACTTCCAACAATCAAGTACGTGACTGAAAATGGTGGCAAGGCAATTTTATTCTCTCATCTTGGTCGTGTAAAAAAAGAAGAGGACAAGAAGGAACTTTCTTTGCGTCCAGTTGCTGAACGTCTGGCTGATTTAATTAAGAAGCCGGTTACTTTTGTACCTGCTACGCATGGTCCACAATTGGAAGAAGCAATCGATAAATTGAGTGATGGTGATATTCTTCTTGTTGAAAACACTCGTTTTGAAGATCTTGATGGTAAAAAAGAATCAGGGAATGATCCTGAGTTAGGCAAGTACTGGGCATCCTTAGGCGACGTTTTTGTTAACGATGCCTTTGGAACAGCACATCGTTCACATGCTTCGAATGTTGGTATTGCAAGTAACATTGACCAAGCTGCTGCAGGCTTCTTGCTTGAAAAAGAAATCAAGTTTTTGGGTAATGCTGTTGATAATCCGGTACACCCATTTGTCGCAATTCTTGGCGGTGCAAAGGTTTCCGACAAGATTGGAGTGATTGACCACCTTCTTGGCAAAGCTGATAAAATTATTATCGGTGGTGGGATGACCTACACTTTCTATGCTGCAAAGGGAATTGGAATTGGTAATTCTTTAGTTGAAAAAGATAAGGTTGAACTTGCTAAAGAAATTATTGAAAAGGCAGGAGATAAGCTGGTCTTGCCTGTGGATTCAGTAGTAGCGGAAAAATTTGCTAACGATGTTCCTAACAAGGTAGTTGAAAATGATATTCCTGATGGTTACATGGCTCTCGATATTGGGCCTAAATCAGTTGCGTTATTTGAAGATGTTTTAAAAGATGCTAAGACCGTTGTTTGGAACGGACCAATGGGTGTCTTTGAAATGAGCAACTATGCTAAGGGAACCCTCGAAGTAGGCAAGTTCCTTGGTACTTTAAAAGATGCAACAACAATTGTAGGTGGTGGAGATTCCACTGCTGCTGTACAGCAATTGGGTGTGGCTGATCAGTTAACTCATATTTCAACTGGTGGTGGAGCTTCTCTTGAATATCTTGAAGGTAAAACCCTTCCTGGAATTGCTGCCGTTTCTGAAAAATAATTACTGTCTCTAATTAAAATAGTTTACCATTGAGAGGATGATATTAGTGCGTACTCCAATTATTGCAGGTAACTGGAAAATGAACATGAATCCAGAACAGACTGCTGAATTTGTTAAAGCTGTTAAAAATGATCTTCCTGAAACAACAGAGGTTGAATCTGTAATTGCTGCTCCCGCAGTTGATCTTCCAGCATTATTAGAAAATGCAAAAGGGTCAAATCTTAAAGTTGCTGCTGAAAATTGCTACTTTGAAGATGATGGTGCATTTACAGGTGAAACTTCACCTAAAGTCCTTAAGGAAATGGGTGTTGACTATGTTGTGATCGGACATTCCGAGCGCAGAGGATATTTCCATGAAACAGATGAAGATATCAACAAAAAAGCACATGCTATCTTTAAAAACGGGCTTTTGCCAATTATTTGCTGTGGTGAATCACTTGAAACACGTGAAGCTAACAAGGCAAAAGATTGGGTTGAAGGACAGGTTACTGCAGCTCTTAAGGGGTTAACAGGTGAACAGGTTTCAAGTCTTGTAATTGCTTATGAACCAATCTGGGCAATTGGAACTGGTAAGACTGCTTCTGCGGATCAAGCTGAAGACATTTGCGCTGTTGTACGTAAAACTGTCGCAAAGCTTTATGACGAAACTGTAGCTGACAAAGTTCGTATCCAGTACGGTGGTTCTGTTAAACCTGCAAATGTTAAAGAGTTAATGGCCAAGAAAAATATCGACGGTGGTTTGGTTGGTGGAGCTTCATTAGTTCCAGAATCATATCTGCAATTGGTCAACTTCAACAAATAAAAATTTGTTGAAGTGAGAATTGAAAATTATCGGTAAAACCTCTAAAATAAGTTTGAGGTCAAACTCAAGTCAATCTAAAAACTCAAAGGAGAGTAAATTATGTCTAGTATTACAGAGATCTATGCACGTGAAGTCTTAGATTCACGTGGTAACCCAACAGTTGAAGCCGAAGTTTACACAGAAGCTGGTGCTTTTGGCCGTGGAATTGTTCCTTCAGGTGCATCTACTGGTGAACATGAAGCTGTTGAATTACGTGACGGTGACAAATCACGTTACATGGGCAAGGGTGTTACAAAGGCCGTTGCTAATGTTAACGATGTAATTGCAAAAGAAATCGTCGGCTATGAAGTAACAGATCAAGTTGCTATTGATAAGGCTATGATTGCTTTAGACGGTACACCGAATAAAGGTAAACTTGGTGCAAATGCTATCTTAGCAGTTTCAATTGCTGCTGCTCGTGCTGCTGCTGACGAATTACAAGTTCCTTTGTACAACTATTTGGGCGGTTTTAATGCACATGTTCTTCCAACACCTATGATGAATGTCATTAATGGTGGTGCACATTCAGATAACAAGGTTGACTTCCAAGAGTTTATGATCATGCCTGTTGGTGCAACTTCTGTTAAAGAAGCTATCCGTATGGGTTCAGAAACATTCCATAACTTGAAAAAACTTTTGGGTGATGCCGGCAAGGTAACTTCTGTTGGTGATGAAGGCGGATTTGCTCCTGATTTTGCAAATAACGAAGAACCATTACAATTTTTGATTGAAGCAATCGAAGCTGCTGGCTACAAACCAGGTAAAGAAGTTGCAATTGCAATCGATGTTGCTTCTTCAGAACTTTGGGATAACGAAACTGGCAAGTACAAATTACGTTGGTCAACAGGTGAAGAATTCACAACAGAAGAATTCATTGACTATCTTGAAGGGTTAACTGTTAAGTACCCGATTATTTCAATCGAAGATCCTATCGATGAAAACAACTGGGATGACTGGAAAGTTATTACAGATAAGCTTGGCAAGAAAGTTCAATTAGTCGGTGATGACTTCTTTGTTACAAATACTCAATACCTGAAAAAGGGTATTAAGATGGGTGCTGCTAACTCAATCCTTATCAAAGTTAACCAAATTGGTACTTTGACAGAGACTGTTGAAGCAATCGAAATGGCTAAGGAAGCTGGTTACACAGCTATCGTTTCTCATCGCTCAGGCGAAACTGAAGATACAACAATTGCTGATTTGGTTGTTGCTACAAATGCTGGGCAAATCAAGACTGGTTCAATGAGTCGTACTGATCGTATTGCTAAGTATAATCAATTGATGAGAATTGAAGACCAATTGGGCAAATCTGTTGCTCAATACAAGGGTATTCAGTCATTCTATAACTTGAGTGAACAAGCTCGCGAAGAAATTGAAAATAAGTAATTCATAAAAGCTTAAATAAATACTCAAATGTATTGGAAACAGAGAATCAATTTTTGATTCTCTGTTTTTTTATAACTATTTTTTATTTTGTGTTATTATAATATTTTATAGAACTGGAAATAGAATTTCATTTATGCTACATTATAATAGATGTAAATTGTCTGAGGACGAGGAGGTAGGAGTTTGTATAATTTACTTTTGACAGTTCTGATGATCGTCTCTGTTTTGATTATCATTGCAGTGATGATGCAACCGGCGAAAAATGATAACGCATCAACTGCGCTGTCTGGCGGAGCAGCTGACCTATTTAACAAGCAGAAACCGCGCGGTTTTGAAGCTTTCATGCAAAAAGTTACAGCTGTGTTAGGGGTTATTTTCTTTGTACTTTCATTGGCCTTGGTGTATCTTTCATCGCATTGATTTAAAAGTAATTGCCTCCTGTTTTAACTCAGGGGGTTTTGCTTTAAAAAAGCTAAACACCAAGCTGTTGTTAGGAAACCAATCGAATGAGGAATTAAATGGAAAATAATAAAATTAAAGAAGAATTATTAAAAATATTAAAAGAAACACCTGACCGTGACTTTTCAGTCCGCGAGTTAGCAGAAATTTTGAGAATGAGAAGTGCAGTTCAGTTTAAGTCGATTGTACAAGCCTTGGCACAACTTGAACAGCAAAAAGTGATTACTTTGAATCAAAATGGAGCTTTTACAATTGCTAAGGATGATTCTTTGCCTAAGTTTGAAGGCCAGTTTCACGCTAATGAACGCGGTTATGGTTTTGTAACTGTTGATGCTGATTCATCGGATTTTTTTATTAACCCTACGCAGACTATGTCTGCATTAAATGGTGACGAAGTTGAAGTTGCGATGTTGCATTCAGCGGATGAAAGACTAGGAAGAGGCCCAGAAGGTAAAATTACTAAGATTTTGGAACATGCGCTTACTCAGGTTGTTGGCGAATTTCAAAGTGATCCGCAGGAAGGTTATCCAGAAGGCGTTATTGGGACTGTAGTCATTAAGGACCGTAAGTTGTCTCACTATACTTTTTTAGTAGAGGATAAGGGCCTGAACCCCGTACCTGGGGAAGTAATTCTAGCAGACATCACCGCTTATCCAAATCCGCATCTTCCTGGAATCTTAAAGGGCGTTGCCAAAAAGGTAATTGGGAATGTAAATGATCCTGGAGTTGATATTTTGCAGATTGTGTACCAGCATAATATTCCAACTTCATTTCCAAATGATGTAATGGAAGAGGCTGAAAATGTTTCTGACCATGTTACTGCGGCTGAAAAAGAGGGCAGGAAAGATTTAACTGACCAACAATTAGTCACAATTGACAGTATTGAATCTAAGGATCTTGATGATGCTGTAAATGCTTGGAAACTTGATAATGGAAATTATCATCTTGGAGTCCATATTGCTGACGTTTCACACTATGTGACTCCAGGAACAGCTTTGGATCGCGAAGCATATGAACGGGGGACATCTGTTTATCTGACTGATCGTGTGATACCTATGCTTCCGCATAAATTGTCTAATGGAATTTGCTCATTAAATCCAAAAGTTGAACGTTTGGCAATGAGCTGTGAAATGGAAATTGATTCTGAAGGAAACGTTGTGAACCATCGCATTTTTCCAAGTGTGATCAAGTCGACTGAAAGAATGACTTATGTTGCTGTTAACAAGATTTTAGAATCCCATGATGAAAAGACTATAAAGAGATATCAGAATTTGGTCCCGATGTTTGAGACAATGGGTGAATTGCATAAGATTTTGCTAAAAATGCGTAAGCGCAGAGGCGCAATTGAATTTGAAGATACTGAAGCAAAAATAATTGTTGATGAAAAAGGACACCCGACAGACATTCAGCTTCGGGAACGTGGAACTGGTGAAAGGCTAATTGAATCTTTCATGCTAGCAGCAAATGAAACTATAGCTGCCCACTTTAATCATGCCAAAGTTCCTTTTATCTATAGAATTCATGAAACTCCCAAGGCGGAAAAAATTTTGAATTTTTTTGAAGCACTTTCGAGCCTAGGAATTCAAGTTACCGGCAGTAGTCATGATGTTAAACCTAAAATGCTTCAGAACATTTTGAAAAAAGTTGCTGGTAAGCCTGAAGAAGCTATGGTTTCAACAATGTTGCTGCGGTCTATGCAACAGGCTAAGTACGCGGATCAACCATTAGGGCATTTTGGATTAGGTGCTGAAGACTATACTCATTTTACTTCTCCTATTAGACGCTATCCGGATTTATTGGTGCATAGATTAATACGTTTCTATGAAAAAAATGGAATTAACGAAAAGACAAAAGAAAAATTTAAAGATGAAATTCCTGAAATTGCTTTGCATAGTTCACAGATGGAAAGACGAGCGATTGATGCAGAACGTGACACAGATGCGATGAAAAAAGCAGAGTATATGGCTGATCATATTGGAGAAGAATTCGATGCTGTTGTAAGTTCGGTAACTAAATTTGGAATGTTCGTAGCACTTCCTAATACGGTGGAGGGCTTGATTCATATTAGCGAAATGAAAGATGACTACTATGAATATCTTGAAAAACAGATGGCACTGGTCGGTAAACGTACTAAGAGAACCTATCGCATTGGGCAACCTATTAGGATAAAGGTTATCAATGTCGATGTTGCTCAAAAAGAAATTAATTTTACGTTGCTGCATCCGGAAAATACACCTAAGACTGATTTACTTGCAAAGAGCGGTTTTAAATCGCATGGTCGTGGAAATGACAGACAAAAGAATGGCCGCCATTTTGACAGTAAAAAGAAAGATTCTTCTTATAAGAAAAATCAAAATAGAGGTTATCGTCCTTTTAAAGAAAAATTCAAAAACCATCGGTAATCCTTGAATAGGAGGTGGTTAAAGATGGCAAAGGGAAAAAAGCAGCATGATCAGCCGCTTGCCCAAAATAAAAAGGCAAGGCATGATTACGCGATCATTACAACTTTTGAAGCTGGAGTTGTCTTAACAGGAACTGAGATTAAATCAATCAGGGCACGTAGAATTAACTTAAAAGATGGTTTTGCACAAGTTAGAAACGGAGAAGTCTGGTTAATGAATGTTCATATTTCTCCTTATGACCAAGGGAACCAATTCAACCACGATCCTTTACGAAAGCGTAAGTTATTATTGCATAAAAAGGAAATTTTGCAATTAACAAAACAAGTTAGTGATAAAGGAATTACTTTGGTCCCTTTAAAAGTATATTTAAAGAATGGATTTGCAAAGATATTATTAGGGGTTGGAAAGGGGAAACGTGCTTACGATAAACGTGAATCTATTAAGCGCAAGGATCAAGAACGACAGATCCAACGAACACTTAAAAATTTTAGTTAGTAAAAGTAGCTTTTTACGAAAGCGTAAGTTCTTTTTTCATAATCTTTAAAAAGCAGCGGCAAAAAACCGGCTGTTTTTTTGTACTCTCAAAAGTTTTAAGATAACAGTTTTATAGTTAAGTACTAAAAAAGAGCTCCAAGAGCCCTTTTTATAAAATAGATATTTGGCATTTTTAATGAAAAGATTAAATCAGCTTTTGCAAGTGATTGTATTTATGCTGACTAAGAGTTGTCATTCCCACTTTTTTAAAGCCTAATTGTCGGTATAATTTTTCAGCCGCTGGATTTTCCCAATCGACATTCAAACCAATACAAGATTTGTTATTACTTTTGGCAATCTTAGGAAGAGCATTTAACAACTGTGTTCCAATTCCCTTTCTTTGAAAAGAAGGGTTAACAGCAATTGAATCGAGGTACCATTCTCCTTTAAAGCATTCGTCATCTTCAAAGAGTTGTGTTTCTGGGGAGAAACCAACTTTTGGAAAAAATTTAACGAGTTCTTGATTAATCTTTTTTTCATGTTCGTTTGGATAACCGAATGCAAAACCAGCGATTTTTCCTTTAACTTCTGCAACAATTGTTTTTGCAAAGTCGGTTCTACATACGGAAGAAGCAAATGCATATTTTAGAGCAAGGTCTAGTTTAGTGCGCGAAAGTGTTTTTAAAGCCGGTAATTCCATTTCCTCTAAAATAATATTGAATAATGGGACTATTTCAGCTGCATCTTCTTTCGTTGCTTGTCTGATCACGAGAGATGTTCCTTTCTTGGCTTAATCAAATTTTGTTCGTGGTACAAAGAAAGAGAATTTTTTTTTCTTAGAAGAATGAGCAAAATAATCCAGAATAGCGACAATACAGATACACAATGCTTCATCTTCTTTGTTTTTAACGGTAAGTTCCAAGTAATTGCCCGCAGGAAGTGCAACTTCTTTTAGAGACATAATACGTTTTTTCCCACTATATACAGTATAGCGAGAAGTAGAAAGATTTCCCACAACGACCCAATTTAATCCCTTAATAAGTAAAATGTCTTTTTTTCCAAGGTGGTAGCGGCGCAAAGAACCAACATGAATATTTTGTGAAAAAAGCTCAAAAGAAGGGAAAATACCTAAACCGCGTTGTTTAATTTCTGCAAGCAATTTTCCAGAGATTGCATACACAGACAATGAATCTTGATGCCGTCCCCACTTTCCTACAATTAAATAAACATTTTGCTGCAGCTCATTGGTAATCTTAGTTGCTCCCTGTGTGCCAAGTCGATATTTATGTGCATATAATTTACGCAAGCCACCACCTCCTCCTTTTTATAAAACTTAATTATTCCTCTTTTAAAACCTCATCTATGGCATGACCAACACCGTTTTCTGTATTGGAACTTGTTAAACGTTTGGCTACTTGTTTAACTTCCGTAATCGCATTTCCCATGGCGTAACTAACACCAGCAATTCTTAACATAGAAAGATCATTATTATTATCACCGATTGCCATGACGTTATCTAAAGGAACATTTAAGTTATCTGCGTAGGCCTGTAATGCTGCGCCTTTTTGTGCGTTAACATGATTGATTTCAATATTAGAACTTGAAGAAGAAGTAACGATAATAGACTTGAATTGTTCCAATTCTTTTCTAATAGGGTCTAATACTTTGTGACCTTCATTACTGAAGGTCACGATTTTGAAAATACTTGTATGCTTGTCTTCAACTAATTCGTTATAATCCTCAATATAGTTGATGTTCATTAATTCAAGTCGAGCAGACGCCATTATTACTGCTAGTTTATAAGGAGTATCAGGGCTGACCCGAGTTAAAAGTTCAGCGAAGTTTTCAATTCGTTTAGCTTTGTTATCAGAATAAATTCCCTTTGAAGCTACGATTTCAAAATACAACTTCTGTTTTTTAAGAAAATGAATTATCTTACTCGTAAGCTGATCATGCAAGGGGGCAGATGTTATCAGTTTTCCAGCTTCATCAAAAACCTGAGCGCCATTTAGAGTGATCATCGGACAATTGAAACCTGCTTCTTTTACCAATGGTTTGACCTCGGTATACCCGCGTCCGGTCGAAACGACAAACTTGATACCAGCTGCTTGGGCTTTTTTAATAGCGGAAGCATTTTCTTTGGAAATAACCATGTGATCGTTAAGTAGTGTTCCATCCATATCTGATGCGATAATTTGTATCATGATGTTGGGCTCCTTCATTTTTACTTAGATTTACTTCCATCTTACCATGAAAAAAAATATTTTTTTAGTGGTAGCGTTTTGTTTATAAAATTGAAAGGAAATTGTGTTAAAAATCCGAAAAAAAGATACGAGTTATGGTAGAATACAGTCGAGGTGTCGTAAATGAAAACGCTTATTCATAATGACTGGCAAAATGTTTTAGGACCAGAATTTGAAAAAGAATATTATAAAAAATTGCATTCGTTTCTTAAAAGAGAATATGCAACAACGAAAGTTTATCCAGATATGTATCACATTTTTCAAGCATTTGAATGGACCCCTTTTTCGGAAGTCAAGGTCTGTATCTTAGGGCAAGATCCGTACCATGGGCCTCACCAAGCTCATGGATGTAGCTTTTCTGTTTTGCCAGGGGTCAAATTGCCGCCATCATTAGTTAATATTTACAAGGAATTGCAGACTGATTTAGGGATAAAGCCAGTAACGCATGGTTATTTGGAAAAGTGGGCAAAACAGGGAGTATTGTTGCTTAACACGGTTTTAACTGTCAGAAACGGACAAGCTTTTTCACATCGTGGGAAGGGATGGGAGCAGCTTACAGATAAAGCAATTCAGAGTCTTTCTGAGAGGCCTCGTCCAGTCGTCTTTATATTGTGGGGGCGTTCTGCGCGCGAAAAAGTGAAAATGATTGATACTAAAAGAAATATTATTTTAAGCTCTGCCCACCCGAGCCCTTTATCTGCCAATCGTGGTTTTTTCGGTTCGCGTCCATTTTCAAAAGCTAACGCTGCTCTTGAAGCAATGGGTGAGACCCCAATTGACTGGCAGTTGCCTGAACATGTTGCTGATAAAAATACTTAAGGATAATGGAGGCTGCAAAAATGGATTTATTTGAAAACTTGATAACTAAGGTCAAAGGAACAGGAAAGAAAATTGTTTTTCCAGAAGGAAATGATGAACGAGTTGTAAAAGCAGCGCTTCGTCTTGCAAAAGACGGTTTAATCAAACCGTTGGTGCTTGGTAAAGATGCCGAAATAAAAAAAATCGCAGATATTAAAGGGGAGTTTCCAGCTAATTTTGAAGTAATTGATCCGCAAAATTTTGCGCCTGCCGAATTCGATAAGTTAGTTCAGTTGTTTGTTGAACGTCGTAAAGGCAAGAATACTGAGGAACAAGCACGTCAAATGTTGAAAGATGTCAACTATTTTGGAACAATGCTGGTTTATGCAGGGCTTGCAGACGGTTTGGTTTCTGGCGCAGTTCATCCCACGGGAGATACGGTTAGACCGGCTCTCCAAATTATAAAAACACGGCCGGGCGTTTCAAGAACAAGCGGTGCTTTTATTATGGTTAAAGAAGATGAACGTTATCTTTTTGCTGATTGTGCAATTAATATTGATCCGAGTGCAAGCGAACTAGCTGAAATCGCTGTGGAAAGTGCAAAAACTGCTCGTATTTTCGATATTGATCCTAAGATTGCTCTGCTTAGTTTTTCAACTAAAGGTTCAGCAAGAGCAGAAGTAGTTTCTAAAGTTGCAGATGCAGCCAAAATAGCAAAAAAAATCGCACCAAAAGAAAAAATTGATGGCGAGTTGCAGTTCGATGCTGCATTTGTTCCTACTGTTGCACAGAAAAAAGCTCCAGATTCAAAAGTTGCTGGACAAGCAAATGTCTTTATTTTTCCAGAGTTGCAATCAGGGAACATTGGTTATAAAATTGCTCAGCGTTTTGGCGGCTTCGAAGCGATCGGACCCATTTTGCAGGGCCTGAACAAACCCATTTCTGATCTTTCACGTGGAGCTAGCGAAGCAGATGTCTATAAAGTTGCTATAATTACAGCGTTGCAAGCAGCTGTCAAGTAGAAAATTGAAAGGGTGACTTTGTGGAATTTACGGTTAATGATCCAGCTGAAACTGAAAAGATAGCTAGACTTTTTGCACAATGTGTGTCACCAGGAGACGTTATCCTTTTAAAGGGTGATCTTGGAGCGGGAAAAACAACTTTTACCAAAGGACTTGCGACCGGGTTAGGTATCCATGCAAATGTTAAGAGCCCGACTTTTAATTTGATAAAAGAATATCATCAAGGAAGAATGCCTCTTTATCACATGGATGTTTATCGTCTTGAAGGCGTTGGTGGCGCTGAACTTGGTTTGGAAGAATATTTTAATGGTAATGGAGTCAGTGTGGTAGAATGGCCTCAGTTTGTGGAAGAGGATCTCCCTGACGAGGTAATGACGATACTTATTAAGAAAGTTCCAGATAATGATAGACAGCGTGTGCTTGAGTTTACAGAAAACAGTGCACACTTTCAAAGGGAACTTAAACAACTGGTGAAGCTAATTTAAGAAAATATTTGAAAAGATAATGATAACTGTTGTTTTATGATGTCTATAAAAATAACTGAGAGGCTCAAAAACAGTTTTGAGCCTCTCAGTTATTTTTTAAACTCCTTTTTAACTATTATGTTAGATATTTATAGCTTGTTATTAGAAAATTATACTAAATTTTATTTTGGATCTATCCATTCGTATTTTGCACGTTGACCGCCGATTAACTTTGGTCTGCTTTTGAGATAGGTAGTATGTGCTGCGCCAATTTCTGTGATACTAGTTCTGACAGGAATTTGTACAAATTTAACATGCATTCCAATAGAGGTATCTCCAACATCCATCCCTGCTTGTGCAACAATATGTTCAACTTCAACAGGTTCTTGGAAGCATTCAAAGGCTGCAACTTGACTAGCACCGCCAGCATGCAGTGAAGGAAAGACGGTAACTATTTCAAAGCCCAATTTTTTAGCAACTTCTTTTTCAACTACCAAAGCGCGATTTAAATGTTCACATCCCTGGACTGCTAAATTAATTTTTAACGGTTTCAATTTTTTAAGGATTGTTCGAACTACAACTCGGCCAATGTCAAGATTAGAGTTTTTACCGATTTTATCACCCTGAATTTCACTTGTGCTGCATCCCAAAACGAAAAGATCTCCTTCGTTTAACCCTGCAACTGCGAGCAGTTCATCTAAAGCAGTTTGAATTTTCTTTGTGATCACATCTAAGTCTGTTGCCATTTTGTTTTCTCCTTTTTTAAAAAACTTATTAAATGTATTATAACGCTACGCGGAAATTGCGCAATTAAGCTATTTATTTAATTTTAAATAAGAAGGTTTTACACAACATATTGTGTTTTTTTTATACAGATATACTATCTGTTGTATTTAAACGCATTTAAGCATACAATATATATAATTAATGACGAATAGGGGACAGCCAATGGCAATGACACAGATAATGAACGAAAAAAAATTAAAGACTCCGGCTGTTTTTATCAAACGAGGCGGCAATAAGGTTACCTTTAGACTTTATAAACTACAGCTTATTTTGAAAAAAATGGCGCTAGGGAAAAAAGCAAACAAAATTACTGAAACTATTATTAAAATGTTGCAGGAAAAAGATACAGTTAATGCCCAAGACGTTCATCGTGCGGTTATCGTTACTTTGAATCAGTTCGGTTGTAATAAAGAAGCAATCAAGTATTTGCAAATTTATAAGGAAAATGAAAAAAAATGGGAAAAAGACACAGATCCTGAAGAAAGGCTAAACAGGCTTCAGACTAAAGATCCTAGCTTAGTACATGAAAATGCAAATAAAGACAGCAACGTTTTTAATACCCAACGTGATTTGACTGCTGGGGCTGTTGGGAAAACTCTTGGACTAAGAATGATGCCTGAATATATTGCCAAAGCGCATTTACGCGGGGATATTCATTACCATGATCTTGATTATACTCCTTGGAGTCCAATGACGAATTGCTGTTTGATTGATTTTAAAGAAATGCTGACTAACGGTTTTAAAATAGGAAATGCTGAGGTTGAAAGTCCGCATTCTATTCAAACTGCGACTGCACAGATGGCACAGATCATTGCTAACGTTGCTTCTAGCCAATATGGCGGTTGTTCTGCTGACCGTGTTGATGAGCTGTTGGCTCCTTTTGCACTGCGTAATTACCATAAGCACATGGCAGCATCGGCCGAATACATTCCAGATGAAAAAAAACGTGCGGAATTCTCAAAAAAAAGAACCAAAAAAGATATTTATGATGCAATGCAAGGCTTAGAATATGAAATCAACACGCTTTTTTCATCTCAAGGGCAAACTCCGTTTACAACATTAGGATTTGGTTTGGGAACTTCTTGGATCGAGCGTGAAATTCAAAAAGCAATTCTTAGGGTTAGAATTGCAGGCTTAGGTGCAGAAAAAAGAACTGCAATTTTTCCTAAATTGGTCTTTACCTTAAAAAAGGACTTAAATTTAAAATTTGGTGACCCAAACTATGATATTAAGGAATTAGCAGTTGAATGTGCAACTAAGCGAATGTATCCGGATGTTTTAATGTACGATAAAATCAAAAAAATTACCGGTAGTTTTAAAGTACCAATGGGTTGTCGCAGCTTTTTACAAGGTTGGAAAGATAAAAATGGTAATGAAGTTAACTCGGGACGTATGAATTTAGGAGTCGTTACAGTTAATTTACCGCGAATTGCACTGGAGTCTGGGAAAGATAAACAACTCTTTTGGGAAATCTTTGAAGAAAAAATGGATCTTTGTAAAAAGGCGCTTGTTTTCAAGGTGGAACGAGTTAAACAGGCTACACCAGAAAATGCGCCAATTCTTTACCGTTATGGTGCCTTTGGAAAAAGGCTTAAGCCAGGTGACAGTGTCGATGAATTGTTCAGGCATAGAAGAGCCACAGTTTCCCTAGGATACATTGGTCTTTATGAAGTTGGAACAGTTTTTTATGGACCTGAATGGGAGGCCAGTGAAGAGGCTCATGATTTTACACTGGAAATTGTTAAAAGAATGAAAGAAAAATGTGTTGAATGGTCGGATGATTATGATTATCATTTCAGTTTATATTCAACTCCGAGTGAATCTTTAACTGATCGTTTTTGTGTATTAGATACTGCTCGTTTTGGAAATATCAAAGATATTACAGCAAAAGATTACTATACTAATAGTTTTCACTATGATGTGCGGAAGCATCCTTCTCCTTTTGAAAAGCTGAATTTTGAAAAAGATTATCCTAAATATGCTTCTGGCGGTTTTATCCATTATTGTGAATATCCTAATTTAAAACAGAATCCCAAGGCGCTTGAAACAGTGTGGGATTGGGCATATGACAAGGTGGGGTATCTAGGTACCAACACACCAATAGACCATTGTTTTAAATGCGGTTTTGAAGGAGAATTTAAAGCGACGGCCCGTGGTTTTGAGTGCCCTACTTGTGGTAATCATGACCCTAAAACTTGTGATTGTGTAAAGAGAACCTGTGGTTATTTAGGAAATCCGCTGCAGCGTCCAATGGTTCATGGAAGACATGTAGAAATTGCTTCACGCAGGAAAAACCTATTTAACGGGGCGAATAAAAATGAATGATAAAACAATTCGTAAACCACGTAATCCTAAGCCTAAAGAATGGTTAGCAAGAGATTTGAGTCAGCAGTATATTGCTGATTACAAGCCTTTTAACTTTGTAGACGGAGAAGGAGTTCGCTGCAGCTTGTATGTGAGCGGCTGTAAATTTGCCTGTCCAGGATGTTATAATAAAGTTGCACAAAATTTTCACTATGGAACACCTTATACTCAAGAACTTGAGGATTTGATTATTGAAGATTTGGGAGCTGATTATTGTCAAGGACTGACCCTTCTAGGAGGAGAGCCGTTTTTAAACACACAAGTATGTATACGAATAGTCAAACGGTTGCGTCAAGAATACGGACATACGAGGGATGTCTGGTCATGGACAGGATATCGCTGGGATGAATTGTTAGCTGATTCTAAGGATAAACTTGAACTGTTATCTTTGATTGACATTTTAGTTGATGGTCGCTTTGAATTGCCAAAGAAGGATTTGACACTGCAATTTCGAGGCAGTTCAAATCAGAGGATAATAGACGTACAAGAATCTTTAACAGCTAAAAGGGTAGTTTTATGGGACAAATTAATAAGATAAAAAGAACGTAGTAAGTGCATTAGAAATTGAAATTTTTTTGATGTATAAAGAACTACTTTAAAGAGGGCAGAAACGTTAAGGTTAATAATACGATTCAAAAAAGCCGAGTCAAAATACATATTTGACTTGGCTTTTTTGCAGATTAAGTAATTTTTTTAACATGAAGTGTCTTAGAAATCAATTGTAGTCATTGGGATCAACAATAAGCGGCGGGTACTCATCCATCTGCGAGTCACGAAAATCCCACCATTCAGATTTATAGCCATTGAAGCCCGTACTGGTCATAGCCGAGTTTAAGATCTGATAATATTTTTCTTGCTGTGGTGTTCTTTTGAACTTTCTAAAAGCACGTTCAGAAAAATCATCGAAATTGCTTTGCATTTGGAGCTCTTTTCCCTTAGCATCAGTTAAAGTTAGGTCAAAGGTGACTCCCTTTTGGTGACTGAAATTCGGATCGGGAAAAGCAACGAAAGTAGGATCAGGATAAACTTCAAAGAGCTTCTTTTGTGCGCTTACGGGACGGTAAGCATCCCATACCTTTAGTCTAAATCCTTGTTCCGTTACTAGTCTATTGGCACACGCTAATTTTTGGGCCGTCCCTGTACGTGCGACAGCAGTTTTGAAGTCATAAATAACTTGATGAGTGAAATTATCTTTGGTTGCATATTTAAGTTCGACAATAATACTCGAATCAATTTTTTGAATATTGCTGAAACCAAGTTTAGAAGTCTGCATTTCGCAAATTGTCCTTTCTAATATTTGAAGATAAGCTGATCAGAATTAAATTAGTTGCTAGCATCCGTAAATACTCGTTTATATGAAGCATTGAAGGTACCGTTTGAGTCACTTAAGAAGGGATGATTTTTAACCCATGACAGGTAGTTAGCGTCGTTTTTCCAAGTCGTGATGATTAAAAAATTGAAATCATGTTTCAGTGATTGGCAAAGGACATATTGTGAGCTCTGTGCAGGTGTTAATATGGAAGGACTCAGCCATTTCTTCTGTTCTTGTTCATCCAGCATAAAGTAATTAAAGTAGTATTTTGCAGCGGGCTGAATAGAGAATTTTCCTTTAAGAATTTTAAAGCCTACACCTGATTCAAAAACAGTTTCTTGATTGGAAATATCAATTAAAGCGTGTTTTTGATTATTTTCGAATGAAGTTAATTTAAGAAATCTACGCTTTGAGTAATTGTCTTGAACAGTTTTTAAAACACTATCTGAGCCAAAAGTTATATATATATAATCCAAAATAAGCTCCTTTCTATGATCTGCTATTTGCCTATGTCTATGTTATAATCGATATAATTTGAAGTAAATGGATTCGTGAAAGGGGTTTAATATATGAAAATAACAGTTTTAGGAATGTATGGAGGTTACCCCTATGCTGGTAAGGGTACAAGCAGCTATCTGCTTCAAGGAAACAATTTTAACTTGCTCTTAGATTGCGGGAGCGGAGCGCTTTTGAGTCTTGAGCAACATCTTGACCCTCTTAAATTGAATGCGGTTTTATTATCCCATTATCACTATGATCATATCGCTGATGTTGGTGTTTTACAATATTATTGGCAGCTTAATAATAAAAGTGGAAACTTGCTCCCAATTTATGGACATAAAGAAGATGAACAGCATTTTAATGAACTTTCTTGGCCACAGGCAACTGAAGGCCATGCATACGATCCTCAAAAGTTATTGGAAGTTGGACCATATAGGATTTCATTTTTGCGGACTAAACACCCAGTTGCTGCTTTTGCGATGCGAATTACTGAAATTGCTACAAATAAAGTGTTTGTATTTACTGCTGATACAGCTTATTTTGAGAAACTTGCAGAATTTGCGCAAGGAGCTGATCTGTTGTTGACTGATACAAATTTTAGTGCTGAAAAAAAAGGTACTAAGTGGCACATGACTTCAAGAGAATCAGGTATATTAGCGAAGCAGGCAGGTACCAAAAGATTGGTTATTTCCCATCTGCCGCAAAACGTAGAGTTTTCAAAACTGCAAAAGGAGACAGCTGCTGCTGCAGGAAACAAGGTAACAGTAGAGGTAGCAGATGTTGGCAAAAAATTTGAGGTTGATTAAATAACAGGTAGTTTTAAGGAAATCTAAGTTAAAATTAACTTTTTTTAATGAAACGCTTTAATAACTACTTAACTATCAGAACCATAAATAAAATGTAATGCATCCAAAGAACAGTATTATAGCTTTTAAGGGCGATACCAATTTAAATCAAGGTTTTACTTACGCTTACAATACTTTTGCAAATTAATTTTGTCTAATTAATTTGTTTTTTTTTAAAATAAAGGTATTAATTTTTTGATACAAGCGTTATAATAAGTCTGTGGACGATATTAATTACAATTTGCTTTCAGTGTAAAGGAGCGGATAAGTTATGGTTACTTTATATACATCACCAAGTTGCACTTCTTGTCGTAAAGCACGTGCGTGGTTGAGAAAACATGATATTTCTTTTAAAGAGCGTAATATTTTTTCTGAACCGTTGAGTATTAACGAAATTAAGCAAATTTTGCAGATGACCGAGGACGGTACAGAAGAAATTATCTCAAAACGTTCTAAGGCGTACCAAAAGCTGAATATAGACTTAGATGAATTACCACTTAAGCAGCTTTTTGATTTGATTCAAAAAAATCCAGGACTTTTGAGAAGACCGATTATTCTTGATGAAAAGAGACTTCAAGTTGGATATAATGAAGATGAAATTCGACGTTTCTTACCACGAGAGGTTCGCGCACTTGAATTACAACGTGCACAAGAGTTAGCTGGTTTTTAGTTGAAACATAGATAGTGATTTTTGATTATTTAAGGAGGTTATAGCAATTCAACGAGTTGCTATAACCTCTTTTATTATTTTTTAATGACGAAATAAGTAGTGTTGGTTAATGTTAGGCTTAGAAGTGTTTTTATTCCTTATACAATAGTTTTTTTTGAGATAAAGTGCTTTACAATTTCTTTTTTTTAGTTATCATTAAGCGAGAGGGTATATCGGAAAGGTGGGTGACCATGATGGAGATGGAAAAAATCAATGACAATACTATTAGAGTATTGCTTGAGACTGACGACTTGACCGAACGTGGAATTACTGTCCTCGACTTATTGGGAAATCATAAAGAAATTGAAAACTTCTTTTATAGCATTTTGGAAGAAGTTGATGTTGATCATGAATTTCGCGAAAATGATGCGGTAACTTTCCAGTTATTGCCTAATAGGAACGGCTTGGAGCTTTTTATAAGTAAGGTAAATCCAAAAGATTCTGGTAAGAAGCAAACGAAGGAAAATAATGGTAACACCCCCAATGACTTAGATTTTTCACTTCTTGGAGCTGATGAAGATGTTTCAGAATATATTAAGCATGAACTGACAACAACTCCCAACAAGCAAAAGGGAACAGTTGCAGATGATGGTGATGGGGTTTCAGGTTATTTGAGTGATAAAAATACCGAGAAAAAGCATTATGTAGTGGAGTTTACTGATTTTGAAGACTTTGTGCAGGTTTCAAAAGTATTACGCTGTGAGAACGTTGCTTCAAGTTTATACTTTTTTAAGGATAAGTATTATTTGGATTTGGTTTTCTTTGTTGAACAAATAAGTGACAGTCAGATAAAAGATGTTTTGTCCCTTGTTGTTGAGTATGGAAAAAGGGTTAACTTATCGGTTGATGTTCTTCAAGAAAGAGCTAAGATAATATTTAAGACTTCGGCTTTTGAACTAGCTCGTTACTATTTTAAATAATGAATTTTACTAAAAGATGGGTCAAAACATAAGTTTTGGCTCTTTTTTGTGCTATTTTGACCTGTTTGCAATTAAACGATAGTTAAACATTACGCATAACTATAATACAAATTATTTGAATAGACTGGTTGGGTTCCTTCTATTGGTTATAATTTGATATTAATGTACAAAGTTTTTAAATCTTTGCATTTTATAATTAAATGTTAAAAATTAAGATTTTCGCTGAAAGACTGAATTTGCGTATTTAACAGTATGGAGGTGAAAAGATGTTACTGGCTCTCAGTGCTGATGGCAAGCTAGTAAATGCAGTTTTAGCACAGGAAAATGAATATTATCGTTGTCCAGCCTGTCATACTGAATTGATTTTAAAACGAGGTAATGTTAAAGTTGCTCATTTTGCGCATAAAAGTAAACTTTGTAGTTTTTTTACGGAAGGAGAGACAGTTGAGCATTTAAATGGGAAAATACAATTAACTCGGATTTTTGAAAGAGAAAGTGCGCTAGTTAATCTCGAATGTTATTTGGATGCTATTAAACAAAGACCGGATTTGCTTGTCCAAAAAAAAATAGAACTAGCAGTGGAATTTCAATGCGCACCTTTATCTGTAAAAAAAATGGTACAGCGCTCAAAAGGTTACGCACAAAAAAATATACGCTTTATTTGGATTCTAGGAGAACGGCATAGACTGAAGAAAAGAATGACACAACAAATTGCTCAATTTATAAAGTGGCTTCCAAATATTGGCTTTTATTTAATTTATTATTCTGTAAAGTTAAGGCGCCTTGAATTATTTTACCAAATCCAACAAGCTGATTATTTACAGCCGTTTTACCTTTGTTATGCAACGAAGAGTTTTAGTGACTTGCTCAGTTTTATGAAGAGGCCTTATAAAATAATGTATAGGAACTTAAATGCAAAACAAAGAAGTATCCAAATTATAAAATTTCAACAAGAATGTTATTATGGTAGTGGGAAAATCAGAGAGTTGCAGGCAGACTGGTATTCTCAAGGGGTATTCTTTCAACAACTGGAGTTCTTTTTTATTCAAAAAAAGTATGGGCCTCCCATTTATTCTACAAAGCAAATGTATTGGAAAAGCAGATATTTACTGCATCGCTACTCTGAAAAGAAAGATATACAATTACAGCAAATTGGTCTGTCAATACAAAATGAAAATTTATTTTTAATGCCCTTTGTTAATTTGTCTCCTTTTTTGAAGGAACAACTTGTTGATTTTAATTCTCATTTATATGAAAATAAGTGGTTTTTTAAAAAATAATTTTAAGTTTAAATTGGTTCAAGTCATTTAAAAATAATTTTAAAGTTTTTTGAGGGAAAAATTACCCATAAGTAAAAGCTATTTTTAAGACCAGAACGATTCTGATTTCAGCATATGTCATGTTTATAACGCGCAATCAATGTAGAGTAGCACTTGTGTGCATATAATCAGAGTTAGGTAAAGAATTCTGGAATGAATTTTTGTTATATATAAATTTAGCATGCAAAAAAATTATTGCTAAGTATCGTAATAAATAAAAAAGGCCTGATCCGGAGTGCTCTTTGCGATGCACTTTTGGACTAGGCCTAATTTTGCTTATATTAAATGAGAATCAAAGAATGTGAATTGAAGGATGTTCTTTGTATTTTGATTCACCCTTTTTGGTTGAAATCAACTGAGTATTAAACTTACCAGTGCATAAGTCTTTGAGTAAATCATATGAAGCACAATCAGTAAATGAAACACCAAAATCGAACTTGTCTAAGTCATAAAGAACTGCAGTTGGATGTGACTGTATTTTCATTTCGGCAGCCATTTGCTGATCACGTTTGAAAGATTCCACTGTAAATTTTGACACACGGTCTTTTTGGAACATCTCAAGGTCGAGATTACTTTTCTTTGCAACTTCTAAAATAATTTCATCGCAATAATCTTCCCCGTACTCAATAATATGTTTTTGAACATTGAGAAGATAATTTCTGCCTCTACGGCTTCCTTGGAAAAGGGCTGCTTTGTAATCTAGAGCTGCTTGGTAAACGATATTAAAAATTTTATTTCTGATCTTAAGATCATTTAATGGGAGATGACGGGCATTCATAATTGCAGTTACCGTATTAAGATTCAAGAAGGGAACAAAACGAAACCGCACTTCATTGTCAAGCGGGTCAACAAGTCTTAAGATGTTTTTTTCTGACTGGTAACACTGACTTCCAACTGGATTAATAAATAAATAGATTTCAAGCACAACGATTTCCTCCGCACGACTTTTTTACACGACTGTGTTTGCTAAAGTACTAACTTTACTTTAACAAATTTTTTTTTTTTTTCAATGATTGTGCCCAAGTTTTCTGCAAAGAAATGGAAAAGAAGTTTGGTATTCTTTTAAGCGCTTATGTTAAACTTGCTTAGGATATCACTAATTACGTTAGAGGGAATAAACGTGGATAAAAAATGGTCAAACTTTTTACTGCCTTATGAACAAGCTGTGTCAGAACTGACAACAAAATTTTTGTCATTAAAAAAACAATATGCAGCAGCGAGAAAACATGTGCCAATTGAACTTGTAGTCGGCAGAGTAAAGCCCGTTGGTAGCATTTTAGAGAAAATGGAACGCAGACAGATTGATTCAGCAACACTTGAAAACAGCATGGAAGATATTGCAGGAATTAGAATTATGTGCCAGTTTGTGGATGATATCTATCAGTTAGTAAAATTAATTCGTAAAAGGCGTGATTTAAATGTCGTAGAAGAACGTGACTATATCGCAAATAAGAAGGTCAGCGGCTATCGTTCATATCATATAGTGGTTAAGTACCCTGTAGAGATGATCGAAGGAAGAAAGGTTATTCTTGCTGAGATCCAGATTAGGACTTTAGCAATGAATTTTTGGGCTACTATAGAGCATTCTTTAAACTACAAGTATAGAGGCAATTTTCCACAGGAACTGAATCAACGACTGCAAAGAGCCGCAGAAGCTGCTTTTCAACTGGATCAAGAGATGTCTGCAATTCGCAGTGAGATTAAAGAAGCACAGGAAGTTTTTTCTTACCACAGATATAATGAAGAAAAATGAAAATAATGCGTAAACTGTTTTATTTTACTAAAAATAAGTGTAATAATAATGATATAACTAGTATGGATGCGAATAAAAGAGGTAAAATATGAAAATTGCGATTTTTGCAAATGACGAACGATTATCAAGAAGTGTTAGTCAAAAGCTGCGGCAAAAGTTCGAGGACACACATTTTATTTTTGATGAAAAAAGCCCGGATATCGTTGTTACTGTGGGCGGAGATGGAACTTTGCTTTCTGCTTTTCACAAATACAGTGCGTTGCTAGATTCAGTCCGTTTTGTCGGTGTTCATACGGGCCATCTTGGTTTTTATACAGATTGGCGCGATGATGAAATTGATGATCTTGTGATCAGTTTGCAATCTGATAATGGTCAGTCGATCAGTTATCCTCTTTTGGATGTTCGAGTAACGTACGCAGATAAAGCGAAACCAGAAAATTTTTTAGCACTGAATGAAGCAACATTAAAAAGAGGAAGTGCCACAATGGTGGCCGATGTGTACATTGGTGGAGAGCGGTTTGAAAGATTTCGCGGTGATGGTCTTTGCGTGTCTACACCATCTGGTTCAACTGCATATAATAAGTCTTTGGGTGGTGCGGTTATTCATCCTAATTTGAAAGTTTTGCAGATTGCTGAAATCAGTTCGATCAATAATCGTGTTTTCCGTACGCTTAGTTCACCTATGATTATTGCTCCTAATGACTGGATAACACTGATTCCTGCACGTGAAAGCGACTACTTGCTGACTATTGATCAGAACAGTTTTCATAGTAAACAAGTTTCTCAGCTTAGATTTAAAATTTCTAAGAAAAGTATTCATTTTGCTAAATATCGTCATATGCAGTTTTGGCAACGAGTTCAGGATGCTTTTATCGGTTCAGATTATGCAAATTAATTGGGTTTATGATGGCAAAGCACCTATTAAGGTGAAGACATTTCTTAAGAAAAGGGGAGTTTCACGACGTTTGCTGTCTCATGTCCGCTCTTGCGGAGGAAATATTTTACTTAATGGGCTGCCCGGTCGAAAAGTTGATAAGATGAATACTGCTGATAGTCTTACGTTGTTGTTACCTGTTGAAAAAAGCAAATGGGATCTTACACCTTCTTACGTGCCGCTAGATATTCTATATGAAGATCGTGACTTTTTGATTATCAATAAACCGGCAGGAGTGGCATCTATTCCGTCTTTTTTATATCCTGACGATTCCTTGATTAACCGAGTTTGGGGCTACTACCTCTTACGGGGCTATCATGGTATTATTCCTCATATTGCTACGCGTCTTGACCGGGATACTTCAGGAGTTGTTCTAATTGGTAAACATCGTTATGCACACTCGCTGCTTGACGAGCAGCTAAAAAAACATCAAATTAAGAAAATTTATCTGGCTCTTTTGTCAGGAATAATTAAAGCCGACCACTTTACTCTTGAGCTGCCACTTGGACGGGATCCTAAGTCTTTTATTAAGCGCCAAGTTATTTTAACAGGTAAGAGAGCAAGTACGGAAATGTGGAAAATGGCAGAATTTAACGATGCTACTTTGTGTAAAGTTAGCCTTCATACAGGAAAGACACATCAAATCAGGGTACACAGTGCCTATATCGGACACCCGCTGGTCGGAGATACTTTGTATGGTGGTAGAATTGAAATGCCTCTGCAAAGACAGGCGTTGCACTGCCAAAAAGTTACTTTTTTTCATCCATTTAAGAAAAAAATGATTGAAATTACTTGTGGTTTACCTGAAGACCTGGAAAGTTACTTTAAAAGAAAAAAACAGCGAGGTGGATCACGTGGGCGAGAACAAGCAAAATGATTTACTGAATCAAGAGAAAATCATTAGCCTTTTGGAACAGCAGCAAGCAACCAAATTTAGAAATGTCTTTTTGGTTTTGCATGTTTATGAACAAGCACAGATCTTCATTGAATTAACAAAAAAGCAGCGTGCACGTGTATACCGTTACTTGACTCCTGAAGAATTAGGTGCAACTTTTAATGCAATTGAAGAAGAACCAGAAAGGGTAATTAGTTACTTTGATGAAATGACACCAAACTATGCTGCCGCAGTTATTACTCAAATGTATACTGATAATGCAGTTGATATTCTTGCATTTGCAGAGAAAAAAAATTTAGCAAACTACTTACGCTTAATGCCTCGGGAAAAATCTGATGAAATTAAAGAGATGCTTCATTACGAGGATAAAACAGCTGGTTCAATTATGGCAACGGAGCTTGTCAAAATAGTTGGTAATCAAACTGCCCGTTCAGGTCTGCATGTGTTGAAAAAAGAGGCTAAAGAAGCAGAAACAATCTATTACGCATATGTAATTGATGATGATGAAAAGCTGATTGGAGTTGTTACATTAAGACAGTTATTGATTAGTGATGATGATGCTTTAATCAGAGATATCATGAACGACCAGGTAAAGTCTGTGAAAGTTGACGAAGACCAAGAGGATGTTGCAAAAACTATCAGAGACTACAATTTTTTGGCTATTCCGGTCACAGACTACGATAATAAGCTAATTGGAATTATAACAGTTGATGATATTATTGATGTTATTGATGAAGAATCTGCAGAAGATTATTCAGGACTTGCCGGTGTTGATATTGAAGATAGCCCGGATGATCCGTTCAAAGCAGCAAAAAAAAGGCTTCCTTGGCTTGTTACACTTCTTTTTTTAGGAATGTCGACAGCAACACTAATTTCTCATTATGAGCAGTTGGTAAGTGAAGCAAGTATTCTGGCTGTTTTTATTTCTTCTATTACAGGGACGGCTGGGAATGCCGGAACACAAAGTTTGGCAGTTGCTGTTCGCAAGCTTGCTTATAAGGATGACGATACCAAGACTATAATGCGCACTATTTTTACAGAAGCTATAACTGGACTAGTGATCGGGTTGGTGACTGGGTTAACCATATTTGTAATTGTCGGTTTATGGAAAAACAACTTTATTTTGGGACTAGTGATCGGCTTGGCAATGATGTGCGCAATTATTGTGGCTAATTTGGCTGGCAGCCTTATTCCGATAGTAATGGATAAGTTGGGATTTGATCCTGCTGTGGCTTCAGGTCCTTTTATTTCTACATTAAGTGATTTGACTTCAGTATTGATCTATTTTAATATTGCAGGCCTATTTCTTTCGTTTATTACAGGTACAGGAAATTAAAAAAAGGAGAGTGCGCCAATAGTCATCAGGCTTTGAACATTAATTGCGAATTACGAACATAGTCTGAATTTGATTATGAGCAATTCATGTTTAAGTGGAAAAGCTGACTATTGAAACACGCTAATATGGAAAATGCAAGAGAATGCAAAAAAGGCTGAGCCAAAACATAAGTTTTTGACGCAGCCTTTTTAACCTATAATGTGCGAATTAGGGTGTTTCAATATCTGAATTAGCTATAGAAAAAAATGTTTGCAATCATTGTTGACTTGGATACAAACTTACAAGCAATTTGTTTAAAATTTTGAAAAAGAAACACAAACACCTTCTGGGACTGGAATATCTTTTTGTTTGCAAATAAGCTGGCCGGTTTTTAGCGAACGTTCGAAAAGAGTAGCATTATTTGTTTTTTGATTTACGACAACCAAAAAGTGGTCTGTGGGATCTAACGCAAAGTCGCGTGGAAATTCTCCTTGGACAGGTGTGAATCCAATTTGTTTCAAAGTGCCATCAGGTGCAATGGAGAAGATTGCGATTGAATTATGACCACGATTAGAGACGTAAAGGAAGTTTCCATCTTTTGAAATTCTGACAGCAGCTGCGCCATTTTGTCCTTGCCACTGCGATGGTAAAGTTGAAAGAGTGGACTTGTGTCTCAAACAACCGCTTTTTTTATCATATTCTAAAACAGAGACTTGATTACTTAATTCCCCTACTAAAAAGGCAAACTTTTGATTCGGGTGGAAAACAATGTGGCGCGGTGCAAAACCCGGTTCAGTTTTATACGTAGAAGCAAGTTTTAATTTAGTGTCGGTAAAATCATAAAGGTAAACGCAATCGCTGCCCAGATCACAAACTATAAGTCTTCTATCAGGTGTTAGATCAGCATAATGAATGCGTGCTTGATCTTGTTCTTTACGCGGTCCATGTCCAGTATATTTAATTTCTTTAAGCTGAACTAATTTTCCATCAAGTGTTTTAAAAATATTTAAAGTACCCTTGTGAAAGTTCGCTGTGTAAACCATTTTTCTTTCATGGTCCCATCCAACATAGCAAGGAGGTGCTCCAGTTGTAAGTACTTCGGAAACAAACTGTGGGCTAGCATTATTGCTTCCAAAAGAAAAACCAGCGACTCCGCCTTTTTTTCCCTTTTTTGAAACTGTATATAGGTTGCCAGTTGAAGTTGTTTGCAGATATGTGGGGTTTTCGATCTGAATGAACGCGCTCGGTAAACTTAAATGCGCTTTTTGTGTATCTAGTTCAGAACGATAGATACCAACTGAGCTTTTTTTAGTATATGTGCCGAAGAAAAGGGTTTGTTTCAAAGAATTCAACCTCCCGTCAGTATTATAATTAAAGTATAGCATAGTTAATAAATTGAATAGCAGTTTTGGTAAGAAACTCAATGTTTATGTTACAATGTAACTGTTCAAACATTGAATAAAAGGAGTCGAGAGTATGCTAAAAGCAAAAGTTGTTGAAATCGGACCGGAAGCAGTTTCAGAAAATGATAACCTGTTGATTTTATTTGATGAAACAGCTTCAACTCAATTAAGACGCGTATCCGTTGTTCAACGCTTTACTGAGCCCCAAAATAATGGGTATCAGTTTCAAGCAAAACATCAACTGAGTATAGATGATCAGGTTTATGAGATCACACATGTAGGTCAGCTAGTGCAAAGTAATATGGAAATGATTGGGCACGCAACTCTTTTTTTTGAGGAAGTGCCGGAAAAAACACAGCATAACGGGATATACCTTAAACCCTACAAAATGCCGAAAATTCACGTTGGCAGTGTAATCAAATATTTATAATACTTGAAGAGTTTTGATCTTTAGCAGTTTATTTAGACATTATAAAGTTTTAATTTAAATTTCTTTTTTGGAACAAAAAGAGAGTATACCAATAGTCGTTAGGCTTTGAGCATTAACTGCGAATTACAAGCATAGTCTGAATTTGACTTTGAGTAATTCGTGGCTAAGCGGAAGAGGCTGACTATTGAAGCATGTTAATACGTATATTGTAGATTAAAACAGAGGAGCTTGATCAAAATACAACTTTTGATCAAGTTCCTCTGTTTCAATCTTTACACATTACGCAACGCGCATCAGCTTTTTAGTCAATTACCTTCATATATGACTATGGCTTTTAAACTGTTATTACTACAACTTATATATTATCACCGTTAAAAATTGAATTTTTAACTATTACATAATCAACTTTACGAAGTGCTGCAAGTTCGCGGCCACCAGCATAAGAAATAGATGATTGCAGATCTTCGTGCATCTCGCGTAAAGTTCCAGCAATACTGCCACGATAAGGTATTAGTAATTTTTTACCTTCTACATTTTTATACTGGCCCTTTTGGTATTGAGAAGCTGAACCAAAGTAGGTTTTATACTTTTTGCCGTCTTCTATAATTACTTCACCAGGGCTTTCTTCGTGACCAGCAAATAATGAACCGATCATACACATTGAAGCTCCGAAGCGAACTGATTTTGCTATATCACCATTATGACGAATACCGCCGTCTGCAATGATTGGTTTGCTTGCTGCTTTGGCACACAATCGAACAGCAGCTAATTGCCATCCTCCGGTTCCAAAACCTGTTTTAAGTTTGGTAATGCAAGCTTTTCCAGGACCGATCCCAACTTTTGTAGCATCAGCGCCAGCATTTTCGAGTTCTCTTACGCCTTCAGGTGTTCCGACATTTCCAGCAATAACAAATGCTCCAGGTAATTTTTTCTTAATATACTTGATCATTTCAATTACAGTATCAGCATGTCCATGAGCAATATCAATTGTAATATATTCGGGAACGGACTGCTGTTTTGCTAAATCATCAATCAGCTCATATTCTTTTTTCTTTACGCCAACTGAAATTGAAGCAAACAAATTTTTTTTATGCATTCTTTTTACAAAGGGTAATCTTTCTTCTTCATTAAAGCGATGCATAATGTAAAAGTATCCATTTTGTGCAAGCCAGATCGCGAGCGGTTCGTCAATAATTGTTTGCATATTAGCGGGAACTACTGGGATCTTAAATGTCATAGGTCCGAATTTAACGGTAGTATCAACTTCAGAGCGGCTTTTAATGATACATTTATTCGGTACAAGCTGGATATCTTCGTAGTCAAATACAGGCATTTCTAGAACCTCACATTCTTAATTAGCAATATAATTCGTTGATAGTGTCTATTAACTCACAAACACTGTTAAATTTACAACAAATTTTGATTATAGTCAAATGAATTATGGAATTAAAACTATAACATTCGCATTTTGCTTAATATGACGTTATTTAACATTCGCGTTATAATAAACTAAGAAAGCAAGTATGTAAGGAGCTTTTTATGGCGAAAAAGAAAAAAATAAAAAAAACAAATGATGAACGTATTTTAGACCAGCACAATATTCAATATGATGAGACCTTTTTCGATTGGATAGGAAAGGGACAACAGGCACTTTTAGAAGCACAGGCTGCTGGAATAGATTCAAAGAGCATTCTTAAAACGATTGTTTTGCGTACTAGTAAAAAAGAGAAAGATCATTTGGTTGTCTGCCTGCCTCTAGAGTATGAGCTTGATCTTAAATTGATTGCACACGAATTAAACGAAAAACAGGTCCACCTTGCAGACAATAAAACGCTGATCAAAATAACTGGATATGTACATGGAGCCAATACTCCTATTGGTATTAGTGTGCGAAAGGGGTTTCCAATATACTTTGACGAACGGATTAAAAATTTTGAAGAAATTTCTGTTTCTGCTGGACAAGTTGGCCGTTCAGTCAGAGTAAATCAAAAAGAATTAGTGAAACTTGTTAAGGGAAGATACTTAAAGGTGCAGGAATGATTAAAGTGAATTTAAAATGAAAAAAATAGAGCAAGGAATGGCATTTGTTGCAAAAAAGCTAGCGCTTTTTTCCTGTCCTGTTTGTCATAGTGCTTTTGTTGGGGTCAACGAAGGAAGCGCATCTTGTAAAAAAGGTCATAGTTTTGATTTTTCACGGAAAGGGACTCTTTATTTGCTGACACATGGCTTAACGAGTGACTACGATGATGATCAAATGTGGGCTTCAAGGCGGATATTGCAGCAGGCTGGGCTTTTTAAACCAATTACTGATGAAATTAACAGTGAGCTTTCTTCATACAAGATGTTGAACATTTTGGATGTTGGTTGCGGTGAAGGTTCAACCATTCAATCTTTGGAACAACAGCGTAAAAATAAAGATGATTCCTTGATTGGTTTTGATATTTCTAAAAGGGCGATTAACCTTGCAACTCAGCTTGAAACGAATGCTTTCTTTTGTGTTGCGGATCTTGCAAGACTGCCCTTTTCTGATAATTGTTTCGACGTTTTACTGGATATGTTTTCTCCTTCTTCTTATGAAGAGTTCAAGAGAGTTTTAAAGAAGGGAGGAAAGTTGTTTAAAGTAGTCCCTAATGAAGGATATCTTAATGAGTTGAGACACTTACTTTATGTAAAGGACGATCCACGGCACAATTACAGTAATAAGAATGTAGTAGCACTTTTTGAAAAGAACTTTCCTAAAATGATAGTTAAAAGATTGAAATATACTCTTCCTTTAAATGCTGATCTTTTCAATAACTTAATATATATGACTCCTTTACATTGGGGAGCGACTCAAGAAAAAATTGCTGAGAGCTTGAAAAGAGGATTGGATAACGTGACTGTGGATGTTTCACTTTTAATTGCAGAAAGAGAATGAAAATTAGTTTTTTTATGAAAAAAAGCTTGAAAAGCAAACTATGTGATGTTAATATATTCTTAAGAAATCGGTTGTTGATGATTAACGGAACTGTCGTTATTCATTACATGATTGTACTTCACTAACGTAGCTGTTCGCCGTGCCCACACCGAATGGCTGCGCTTTTTTTGTGTTTTGATAATGACCGGCTAAATAGAGGAGAGTAAAAGTGACTAATCATATTGTACTTTTTGAACCATTAATGCCAGCTAATACTGGTAATATTGCACGGACTTGTGCAGGGACCAATACTCACCTGCATTTAATTGAACCGCTCGGTTTTTCAACTGATGACAAGCATTTAAAAAGGGCCGGGTTGGATTATTGGGATAAGGTTGAAATAACCTATCACAAAAACCTTCCCGAATTTATGTCATCTTTAAAAGAAAACGATGAGCTTTTTCTTATTTCAAAATTTGCAAGGTGTTCATATGCTGAAGCAAGTTATGTAGATTCAAAAAAAGATTATTATTTTATATTTGGTAAAGAAACTACAGGATTACCTGAACCATACATGCGTGCAAACGAAGAAAAATGTCTGAGAATACCGCAAAATGATGATAACATAAGGGCTTTGAATCTTTCTAATTCGGCTGCAATTGTAATTTATGAGGTTTTGAGACAACAAGGATTTCCGCAGCTTGAAACAACACATCTTTATGAAAACGACAAACTGAAATAAGGCGGCTCAAAAATTCATTACGCTAATTTTTGCAGATCCTTATGGTACAATTATATTGAGTTAACGAAGAGAAGAAAGGGGAAAGCCGCGTGGCACAACGCAAAAGAAAAAGACGCAGCAGTAAGAGGAAAGAACAGTTCGGTTCCAAGAGACTTGCGGGCGGATTCATTGTCTTCTGTGCACTTTTAGGACTGTTTAAATTAGGTTACTTGGGAATACTGTGTCTAAACCTTTTCCGTGTAATTATGGGCGACGCCGCTGCAATAGGCCTAGTTTTTCTTGGCCTCGAAGGAGTTTTCTTATTAGTTACAGGTAAAGAACGTTATTTTAAGAGAAATGTTATTTTAGGCTCAGGCGGAATAGTATTAGGAATACTGCTTTTTCTGCATGCTTTTTACTTTAACAAACTCGATTTGCATTCTGATTTCATTGGTATTACGTGGCAATATTTACGCAGTGATCTGGTTACTGGAGGAATTGGAGGCAGTGTCGGCGGCGGATTAATTGGTGCTTGTCTGTATTCCTTATCGTATTTTTTATTTTCTCAAATAGGTACCTACATTGTTGCTGGTTTCGGAATTGTTTTCAGTTTGTGTGTCCTTCTAGGGGTATCATTTGAAAGACTTTTAAAATATTGCGGTGATGCTTTATCTAAATGCTTGCTCTTGTCTAAAAGTTTAGGAACTTTTTTGGGTAAGGTTTTTAAAATGTGGTTGGCACAAACTAAGATTAAATTGCAAAAAATGCACAAGAATAAAGAAACTGTTGGAAATAAAACAGAGCAAAAAAAGCAGCATCAAGAAACTGTCCCGTTTGAAGAAGAAACCAAGGAAGATGAAAATAAAGATATCGAAAGCGAACCTGTTAGTACGAACAGTTGGAATACTACGGCTGCTCCTGCAGAAAAGCCGCTTTCTTCCTCAAATAGTCAACAAGACGAACAAGGAGTTTTTGAAGCCAATAGTAAAATCAATGATCACTATCAACTACCACCTTCTGATTTATTACATAATGTTGAACCAGAAGACCAAAGTGAAGATTATAAAAGTATTGAACATAACACCAAGGTTTTGAAACAAACTTTCCAAAGCTTTGGAGTAGACGTTGAAATTAAACATGCAATCTTAGGCCCCGCGGTTACAAAATATGAACTTCATCCTGCAATTGGAGTTAAGGTTAGTAAAATTGTGAATCTTTCAGATGATCTTGCACTAGCCTTAGCAGCAAAGGATATTCGAATTGAAGCTCCAATTCCAGGAAAATCTTTAATTGGGATTGAAGTACCAAACCAAAAAGTATCAACGGTTTCTTTCCGCAGTATTATCGAAGAGCAAAGAAAACAGCCGCGAAAACCTTTAGAGGTTCCTTTGGGAAGAGACATAGCCGGGAAGCTAGTTACTGCTGATCTAGGCAAGATGCCTCACTTATTGATAGCCGGTTCAACTGGAAGCGGGAAATCCGTGGCAATCAATGGAATTATTACCAGTTTATTAATGAATTGTCCTCCCCACCTTGTGAAGCTAATGCTGGTAGACCCTAAGAAAGTAGAGCTGGGTGTTTATAATGGGATTCCGCATTTGCTGACACCTGTAGTTACTAATCCTAAAAAGGCCTCCAAGGCTTTGCATAAACTGGTTTCTGAAATGGAAAGACGCTATGAGCTTTTTGCAAATACTGGTCAACGAAACGTTGCTGGTTATAATGAAATGATCGAGCGCCAAAATCAGGAAATGAAAACTGCTGAACCTCTACTACCATATATTGTCATTATAGTTGATGAGTTATCTGACTTGATGATGGTGGCATCAAATGAAGTTGAAGATGCCATAATCCGTTTGGCACAAATGGCTCGAGCTGCTGGAATTCATATGATTCTTGCAACCCAACGGCCATCTGTAGATGTTATTACTGGTCTTATAAAGGCGAATGTTCCCTCGCGTATGGCTTTTGCTGTCTCAAGCGGGACTGATTCAAGAACGATCCTTGATACTAATGGAGCTGAAAAGCTTCTGGGCCGGGGAGATATGCTTTTCTTGCCAATGGGGATGAATAAACCGATTCGTGTACAAGGAGCATTTGTTTCTGATGGGGATGTTGCTAAAATAGTTTCATTTGTGAAAGAGCAGCAACCTGCTGAATATGATGAATCCCTGGTAGTATCTGATGAAGAAACTGAGCGGGAAAACACAGATGATTCTGAAGATGAACTTTTTGCTGATGCAGTTAAACTGATAGGTAAAGAACAAAGCTGCAGCATTTCAATGTTGCAACGGCGTTTTCGCATTGGTTATAATCGTGCTGCAAGACTGGTTGATGAACTCGAGGCTAAGGGAATGGTAGGTCCTTCGGAAGGAAGCAAGCCAAGAAAAGTTTATTTATCAAACAGTGAAGGCGAAGATAACTAAACTTTTTTATAGCAGTCTCGAAAGCTGCTTATATGATCTAAAAAGAAGGTTGGAAAAACTTGATTTTTGACTAAAGAGCACACATAAAAAATAAATAATTTATTTACTAGCAGTGCTGAGTCGATACTTTACTGACAAGGTGTTGCTTATTTTTTAGAATTTCTGTTTTTGACTAGATTAAACATTAAAAAGCTAGTTGCCATAACTTTAAGAAAATGCTTTTTAATGGTTAGTTTGTTTTAAAGCCCAGAAAATGGGATCAAGAACGTAAAAAAAATAAGCTTTTTTAGTTTGAAAAAATTAGAAAATAAAAGGTGCTAATTGTTTTTTAAATTTTTTTCGATTATTATGAAGTGTGTGCTTTTTTGAGGAGGAGTTATATGCGCGTTGTATTAAAAGAAGGAGTTTCCCTTATGGTCATTCCGACTAAACAGTTCAAAACGAATAGAATAGCAATTAATTTGATTGCTCCCTTAACAGCATCAAATTTAACTAAAAGACTGTTGTTAGCAACTCTTTTGGAAACATGTTGCAAAAAATTTTCCAGTCAAAAAGCAATTTCTGATGAATTGGCTAGGATGTACGGTGCAAGTTTTGAAATTTCAAGTGCGCGCAAGGGAAACTCACATGTCTTAAGTATTGTTTTTGACTGCGTAAACGAAAAGTTTCTTAAAAGTAAAGAGGATTTATTAGAACAGGGTTTTTCTTTTTTGATGGAGATCTTGTTCAAACCGCTTGCTGATGGCAGTACATTTACTTTTGATGAAGAGTTTGCAAGGCAAAAGAGAAATTTAACTGCTTATTTTGAGTCAATTAAAGATAACAAACAGTTATATGCTGTTCTTTCTTTGCAAAACCTTTTTTTTAACGAAGAAAAACAATCATTGCCGTCATTTGGAAACTGCAAAGAACTTGAACAGATAACTTTACAAGATTTGTATCAGTATTACCTTGAATGTTTAAGTAAAGACAAGGTTGAAATTATTATTTCAGGGGATTTATCTATAACTAAAGGTGAGACTTTGGCAAAAAAATTATCGTTTGCTCCAAGAAAACTTGCTGAAACAAGTCCGTTTTATTACCAGCAAAGTTATCCGCTTAGAAGAAGAGAAGAAAGACAGCCTGTGGCACAAGGAAAGCTTAATCTTGGTTTTTCACTTCCTGTATATCGGACTGATCCGCTGTATTATGCTGTTCTTGTTTTTGATGGGCTTTTTGGCGGGCTGCCGCTATCAAAGCTTTTTATGAATGTCCGTGAAAAGTCACATTTGGCATACTATGCGAGCAGTTCCTATGATAGTTTCAGGGGAATGATGATGGTAAAAACTGGTTTGGATTCTGAAAATAAAGAACTAGCTTTCAAAATAATTATGCAACAACTTGAAGAAATAAAAAATGGGAAAATTACAACTATCGAAATAGATGACACTAAAAAAGCGTTAATAAATGAATACTTAAGTGGATTAGACAGCCAAGCAAGTGTTGTTCGCAGAGCTTTTACAAACACCTTGGCTGGCGAAAATGTCACAGCTTCGGTTTGGATAAAAAAAATTCAGGCAGTTACGTTAACCGAGATTCAGTCAGTTGCAAAACAGACCACTCTGCAGGCTATATATTTTTTAAGAAAGGAGTAGCGTATTATGAAAAAGATAGATTATCCTTTTTTTAATGAAAGCTTGTTTCAGACAGATTTAGAGAATGGTCTTAAGGTGAATCTTCTTCCTAAAAGAGGTTTTCATAAAACATATGGAATTCTTTCAGTGGACTTTGGTTCAAATGATACTTCTTTTATTCCAAAAAATAAAAAGGATTTTAAGGTATTTCCTGCTGGAAGTGCGCATTTTTTGGAGCATAAACTTTTTGAAAAAGAAGATTATGATGCTTTTGATCTTTTTAGTCACTTTGGCGCAGATTTGAACGCCTTTACTTCGTATACTAAAACAAGTTTTCTTTTTTCAACAACTGCTAATGTGAAAGACAATTTAAATACTCTTTTAGACTTTGTTCAAAGGCCGTATTTTTCTGAAAGATCAGTTGAAAAAGAGAAGCAGATTATTGCTCAAGAAATAAAGATGTATGATGATGATGTTGATTGGCAGTTGTATTCTGGAATTGTTAGAAACCTATATCCGCATCTCCCACTTAGTTATGATATTGCAGGTTCGGTTGCTTCTGTGAACAAAATTACTGTGGCAGATCTTTATGAAAATTATGGAACCTTCTATCAGCCTTCTAATATGAACCTGTTTGTAGCCGGGGCTATTGATGCAGCGGAAACCCTTGATTGGATTAAAGAAAATCAAGATAGAAAGTACTTTGAACCAGCTTTTGTGGTTCAGCGGGCCAACTTAAAAGATCTCTCAGCAAAGGAAAAAGTTATCAGCTACCGGCAAAATTATTTTGTAACAAGCCGTCCCAAAGTAGCACTTGGAATGAGAGGACTTGATCCTTTACCGAAGGGAAGAGCTGGCTTAAAATATGAACTTGCTCTCCAACTGTTTTTTTATCTTCTTTTGGGAGAATCTTCGAGTGACTATCAGCAACTGTATAATACAGGAATTATTGATGATAGTTTTGATTACGGTATTGAGGTGGAACGCGGTTTTCATTTTGCTTCTTTCAGCGGCGACACAGATAAACCGCAGGAATTTAAAGAAAAAATTGCTGGCTTGATAATGTCGGCTGTAACTAAGATTGCTGGAAGAGAGAATGAATTTAGACTAGCAAAAAGGGAATTTATAGGCAGACAATTTCGTGCAATGAATACGCTTGAATTAATAGCTGACCAATACGAAGGAAAGTTGTTTGATAATGCGACTTTATTTGATAAGGCGGGTTTAATGCAACAGTTAAACTTTGAAGATGTTTTAGATGCTGGTCGACATTTTGTTTCAGAAGAGGGCTTCAGTGTATATGAGCTTTTTCCAAAGGAGGAGGTTTAGTTGAAGTGGGCTTTAGTAATAGGGGCTTCAGGCGACATCGGATCAGATGTCGTTCAAGATTTAGCACAGCGGGGATGGTCTTTGTATTTACATTATAATAAAAACAGCAAAAGAATTGCAGATTTAATTGCTCAGCTTAGACAACGTTATTCTTCGCAGGACTTTTTGGGAATTCAAGCTGACCTTTTAAAAGAAAATAGCGCAGAAAAAGTTAAAGAACAGCTTTTTTGCTTAGATGCGCTTATCTTCGCTGAAGGAACTACGAGCTATGGGCTCTTTCGAGAAATGCCCTCAGCACAGTTGCACGAAATGCTGCAGATGCAGATAGTTACGCCGTTTCGATTAATTCAGCTTTTAGAAGATAAACTGGCTCAAAACCACTTTGGAAGAATTATTTTTATCGGATCAGTTTATGGAGGAGCAGGTAGTGCAATGGAAGTTGGGTATAGCACTGTCAAGGGGGCTCTTACTGCTTTTGCAGCTGCTTATAGCAAAGAAGTGGCTTCCTTGGGTGTAACAGTTAATGTAATTGCTCCAGGTGCTGTAGCAACTCAAATGAATAAACTTTTTACTGTTGAAGAAAAAAATGAGATAGATGATAAGATTCCGCTTGGCAGATTTGCAAGCACCTCAGAGATCAGTTATTGGGTTTGTGCAATGTTGAAGGAAAGGGCTTCTTATATGACAGGCCAGACAATTTACGTAACTGGCGGATGGCTGAAATAAGCTTTTCTTAATTAATTATTTTAACCAGCTATGATATACTGAATACGAACTTTATGTTGAAACTAAGTTACTTATAAATATTGGAGAGTTTTAAAATGAGCGAGATCGGAAAAACTTTAAAAGCGGCAAGAATTGAGAAGGGCTACACGCTTGATGATTTGCAACAGATTACTAAAATTCAGAAGCGTTATTTAATTGCGATTGAAGATGAACATTTTGGTGCTTTGCCAGGTGAATTTTACGTCAAGGCTTTTATCAAACAATATGCTGAAACAGTTGGGCTTGATCCTGAGCAATTTCTAAGTACCCTTGGGCAGGGGGAAAAAGAAAAAAAAGAAGTAAACGAAAAAACTGCTGTTGTTAATAAGAGATCACGGACAGAGTCGACTCGGGAAAGTATGGAAAAAACCAATACATTTAATCGGTTTTTGAATTATTTGCCATCGATTATTATTATTGCGGTTGTAGTAGTGATTTTAGGTTCAATTTATTTTGTATCTTGGAGTAATCATCGTAAGACTGCCCAGACGCAACAAATTGAAAAAAGTAGTGCAAAAGTAGCAGTTTCTTCGCAAAAAACTTCTTCAAAAAAAGAATCAGCTAAGAGTAATTCTGAGTCAAAAAGTAAGACTGACAGTTCAGCCAAGAAGTCTTCTACTAAGAAAAAAAAGAAATCTGTAAAGATACAGCTTGCATCAAACTCGGGTTCAAGTTTTACTTATAACTTGACTGGCGCGGATAAAATAAAAACAGTGGTTCTGAATATTTCAGGTTCAAGTGCATGGAGTGCCGTGTCAGTTGACGGTTCACAGCAATGGCAGGGCACGTTGAGTGATGGTCAGCAGCATGAGGTTTCTTTACCCGATACAGCCACATCTGTTACTATTAACTTGGGAAATTCAAATGCAACAAGTTTGAAAATAAACGGAAAAACATTTAATTTTAAAAAAGACAATGATTCTTTAACGGTCAGAACGTTAACTATAAATGCTAAACAATAATAAAATTACCAACGGAGAGGATAAAATAATAATGAATTTACCAAACAAACTAACAGTTATCCGTATTTTTATGATACCTCTTTTTGTACTGGTACTTTGTTTACCGCTTTCTTGGGGAAGTTTAAGTGTCGGTGGAACTTTGATCCCAGTGGTGCAGTTAATAGGGGCACTAATTTTTGCCGTTGCTTCTCTAACGGATTTTGCAGATGGACAGATTGCTCGTAAGCAGCATTTGGTAACCAATTTTGGAAAATTTGCGGATCCGTTGGCAGATAAAATGTTGGTCATGACCGCTTTTATAATTTTGGTTTCTTTGGAAAAAGTGCCTTCTTGGGTAGCAGCGATCATTGTATGTCGTGAATTAGCAGTTACTGGTCTGCGCCTAATTGTCGTTGAAAACGACGGTGAAGTGATTGCTGCGGCGATGCCTGGAAAGATTAAAACGATGACGCAAATGTTTTCCATTATCTTTTTACTTTTGAATAATATTTTTTTTGCTATTATTGGGATTCCTATAGGAGAAATATTATTGTATATCTGTTTGTTCTTTACAGTTTATTCTGGAGCTGAATACTTTATTAACAGTCGTAGTATTTTTACAGACTCCTTTGATAAATAATCCGAGGTATATCTAGACTGGGTCCAAAACATTTGTTTTGTCCCAGTTTTTTAGTTCTTTAAGTTAACGTACTTATGATTCTGCCAAAAAGGAATATTGGTTCTAAAACTTAAATTTGTGATGTACTTACTAATTTTTATAAATCCGATAACTTTTAGAATTTTTTAAGAGATAATGCGTAATGTTATAGCAGGAGGCAGTAGAGAAATGAAGGCAGAAATAATTGCAGTTGGTACTGAGTTATTATTAGGTCAAATAGTTAATACTAACGGACCTTTTGTTGCTAAGGGGCTAGCTGATTTGGGAATAGATGTTTATTTTGAGGAGACTGTAGGCGATAATGATGAACGCTTGCGCCAAACAGTTGAATTTGCAGCAGCACGCAGTGATCTTATTATCTTGATTGGAGGACTCGGCCCAACAAAAGATGATTTAACAAAACAAACGGTGGCACAGTACTTAAAAAAGCCGCTTGTAGAAGATGCAGCTGCCATGAGTAAGATTAGGCGCTATTATCGTGAAACCAAGAAACAGATGACTGAAAATAATCGCTTGCAGGCTTTATATATAAAAGATTCATTACCTTTGAAAAATACTACAGGTTTTGCTGTGGGAAATTTTTACCAGAATCCGCAAGGAGCTGACTTTTTGTTGCTTCCAGGACCGCCAAGTGAACTCAAACCAATGTTTGAACACGTGGCAGAACCTCTACTCAGCAAAACGTACTTTAAAGATCATCATTTGTTTTCACGTGTTCTTCGTTTTTTTGGAATTGGCGAATCTCTTTTGGTCACCAAAATCGCTGATTTAATTGACAATCAAACAAACCCTACAATTGCACCATATGCAAAGACAAGTGAGGTTACTTTGCGTCTGACTGCTAGCAGTCAAAATGCTGCAGAAGCTGAGAAGTTACTCGATGGAATGGAAACCATAATTCGCAAACGGGCAGGAAAATATCTATATGGCTATGGAGACGATAATAGTTTAGTGAATGTAGTAGTCAAATTGCTGGAAAAAAAGAATTTGAATTTAGCTGCTGCAGAAAGTCTGACAGCTGGGGCATTTCAGGCTGTGCTTGCAGAGGTTCCCGGAGTCTCGAATGTTTTTTCAGGAGGCGTTGTCACATACTCTAATGAGGCAAAAGAACTACTTTTAGATATTCCAAATAGGGTTCTTGAAGAAAAGGGAGCTGTTAGTGGTGAAACCGCTAAATTAATGGCAACATCAATCCGCAACAAACTTAAAACGGACATCGGGATTGCATTTACCGGCGTAGCGGGACCTGGAGAACTTGAAGGTAATCCTGTTGGAACAGTCTGGATTGGAATAGCTTATAAGGATCAGCCTGTTGAGGCCAGAGTCTTTCATTTTTCAAATGCACGTCCATTTATTAGAGAAAGATCGGTTCTGACCGGTCTGGATTGGCTCAGATGCAAGTTAACAAAATAATGCGAACTTTTGTTCGATTTTTCTTGCAATTTAAATTTCATAACTGTATCATTAATTGGTAAACAGATTGGTTTAAGCTGTACGAATTTGTTAGGAGGAAACAATTTGGCCGATGAACGACAAGCAGCATTAGACGCTGCGTTAAAAAAAATTGAAAAAAATTTTGGTAAAGGATCAATTATGCGTATGGGCGAAAAAGCTGATACACAAATTTCGACTATCTCCAGCGGATCGCTTGCTCTGGACGAAGCACTTGGAGTGGGAGGGTATCCGCGAGGAAGAATTGTGGAAGTCTATGGTCCTGAAAGTTCTGGTAAAACAACTGTTGCTTTGCACGCAGTTGCAGAAATACAGCATAACGGCGGAGTTGCCGCATATATTGACGCTGAAAATGCACTCGATCCTGCTTATGCGACTAATCTTGGCGTAAACATTGATGATTTGCTTCTTTCACAACCTGATACAGGTGAACAAGGTTTGGAGATTGCTGATGCACTTGTTTCTTCTGGAGCGATTGATATTGTTGTTGTGGACTCTGTAGCTGCTTTGGTGCCAAGAGCCGAAATAGAAGGTGAAATGGGCGATGCTCATGTTGGCTTGCAGGCACGTTTGATGTCACAGGCTCTAAGAAAGCTCTCAGGTACTATCAATAAAACTAAGACAATTGCTATTTTCATTAATCAAATCCGTGAAAAAGTGGGCGTCATGTTTGGAAATCCGGAAACTACTCCGGGAGGTAGAGCTCTTAAATTTTATGCAACTGTTCGTTTAGAGGTTCGCAGGGCTGAACAGATTAAAGACGGTGCTAATATTATTGGAAATCGTGTTCGTATCAAAGTTGTTAAGAACAAGGTTGCACCCCCGTTTAAGCGGGCCGAAGTTGATATCATGTATGGTGAAGGAATTTCGAAAACAGGTGAGTTAGTTGATATGGCTGTTGAAAAGGACATCGTGAAGAAAAGTGGTTCGTGGTATTCTTATGGAGAAGACAGAATTGGACAAGGTCGAGAAAATGCTAAACAGTATTTGAGCGACCATCCTGAAACTATGCAGGAAATTACGCATAAAGTACGCAAAGCCTATGGAATAGCAGATCCTGATGAAAATGAAGGAACGGATCCTACTTCTCTTCCACTTAATGGAGAAAAAGAGACTAAGAGTAAATAAAAAATTTATGTATTGGAAGCTAGGAAGAAGTTTTGTTAAAAAGTTTGTAAGAGCAATGAAGAGAGGGACTGGGTCAAAACTTATGTTTTGACTCAGCTTTTTTGTATTCTCCTGCAGTTTCCATGTTAATGTGTTTCAATAGTCATTTTTTCGTTTAAACACGAATTACTAATAGTTAAATTTAAAATAGGTTCGTAATTACCAGTTAATGCTCAAAACCTAACGACTACTGAAACACTCCTTTTTCACTGTGTACATTTAGCTAATCTGTTAGGAAAGCATTTTGGTTAGGCTGATGAGAGTAAATATTTGCATTGGGTTAACTGTAGGATTTCTAGTTATGTATTATTTTTGTAAATTTATGTTTTTACTTTAAAAAATATCTCTATAATAAAAGATAACATGTTAAAATAAAGTTGCTTTAGCAGACCTTAAGAACATTTTGGGGAAGCTGCAATTTTTGCTGTTTTAAAAAATTTATAACTTTAGTTCAAAGTAAGGCTAAGGCAGACTGCAATGTGTATTATCATGGCGGTGATTTGTTCTTAAACAATGGAAAGAGGATGGATTGACTATATAATTAGGGGGAATAAATTTTGGAAAATTTAGGAAAAGCTTTTAGTAAAAACGAGATAAAGTATGAATTAAGTAACTTGAATTTTTTTTCGTTATTAAGTGATAAACAACGTGAAAAGTTTTCGAGTTGCGTCAAATTTAAGAAATTAAATAAGGGAGAAAAGTTACAACGGCTGGGTGAGGAATATGGAGGGCAAACTCACCTACTAACTTCCGGGGTGGTAAGCGTACATAAATATAGTTCAAATGGAGAAAGTATGTCTTCTTTATCTCTTGGAGTAAACGACTTTTGTTCATTCGAGTATGTAATCGGTGAAGGTATCAGTGAATATGATATCACTGCTTTAACTCCAGTTAGTATGACGTATGTTCCTGTAAATTTTTTTAATAGCTTGGTTAAAAATAATACAGTAATATTAGAGTTTATAGTGGCAGGTACACGAATGGTATTAAAAGATATGTTTGATCATCGGTCTATTTTAGCACTTTCTCGACCACGGGAACGTGTTATTACTTCACTGTTATATAACAATAAAAAATTTGGAGTGAAAAGAAAGGATGGCAGCAGTGTACTGCCTAAGTGGTTGACCCAAACAAAATTAGCTATGATGTCTGGGACGACCAGAGAAACAGTTGGGATAACTTTTAAATTTCTTCAAACAAAAGGCCTCATTGTTGTAAATGGACGGAACTTAATAATACGGAATTCTTTTGATGAAAAATATGAGGCATTTATGTGAAGCTGACTCATTACTTTGATTCAAGCATAGGATATAATATAGAATATGACTTGAACAATTAACATGAAATAGTGAGGAGATCACAATGAAAAAAGAACTACGACAAGCAAAAATAGCACAGTTAATAACACAAGAAGAAATTGGAACACAAGAAGAACTTATGAATGTTTTAAAAGAAAACGGAATTACGGCAACTCAAGCCACTATCTCACGAGATATACGGGAAATGAGAATAGCGAAGGAGCAAGGAGAAAATGGTAAGATCCGCTATGCTATTTTTAAAGAAAGTTCAGCTTCTGAAAAGGAAAAGTTGCAAAGCAGTATCTCTGAAACCGTACTTAATGTAGTCAGAGTTCAATTCATCAATGTGATAAAAACGCTGCCTCATAATGCCAACGTGTTATCGGCCGTCTTTGATGGCCTTGCATTGGAAGAAGTTGTGGGCACGATAGCCGGATACGATACTCTCTTGGTTATAAGTAAATCGGAAGAGGACGCACAGGAGATCAACCGTCTTATTGCCAAATATGAGCAAAAAGATAACCTTGGTAAGTAAATTCCTTAATTAAGTTTAATAATTCGAATACTACTGGGGTTCTAAAAAAATCTTATGGTAGAATTAATGTAATATTTAATAAGATTGGAAAAATAAAGTATGAAGGTTAAATCTTTTTTTTCACGTATATTTGAAAGCTGCAGGTATTCTTTAAAAAAATTAAAAATATGGTTCAAACAAAAGTGGCTACGTTTTCAACTGTGGCGTTGGCTCACCATTATTTTTTTAAGCTTTTTTCTTGTGATAAGTATTTACCTTGTTTTTGTCGCAAAGACTGCTAAAGTGGGTAATTTAAAATCGGAACTAGAACGTTCTACTGAGATCTATGATGGTAAGAACCAAAAGGCGGGCTACCTTTACTCTCAGAAGGGTTCTTGGAAACCACTTGATCAGATTTCTCCTAATATGGTAAATGCAGTTCTTTCAACGGAAGATCGTAATTTTTATCATGAGTATGGTTTTTCTTTCAAGGGAATTGCGCGTGCAGGTGTCTTATACTTAAAAAATAAAATTTTAAGGCGAGATTATATAAGCGGCGGTGGAAGTACTTTAACGCAGCAACTTGTTAAAAATGCTTTTTTATCCCAAGAACAGACATTCTCACGAAAAGCTAAAGAAATTTTTATTTCTATGCAGGTCGAGAATGAATATTCCAAAAAAGAAATTATTACAATGTATTTGAACAATGCATATTTTGGAAATGGGGTTTGGGGAGTTGAAGATGCCTCCGAAAAATATTTTGGAGTTCACGCAAGCCAATTGACAGTCCCTCAAGCAGCTACATTGGCGGGGATGTTGACAAATCCAAGCGGTTTTAATCCTTTGGACCATCCGGATAAGTCCAAAGCTAGAAGAAATGTTGTTTTAAGTTTAATGTCAATTAATAAAAAGATAACTGAGGCTCAGAAAAAACAGTACCAGATAGTTCCAATGGTTACGAACGATCGTTTTCAATACAATTCTGGGTATCGATACCCTTATTACTTTGATGCGGTAATTAATGAAGCAATTAATAAATATGGTTTAAGCGAATCAGATGTAATGAATCGCGGTTATAAGATTTATACCGGACTGAACCAAACTTATCAACAAAAAATGCAGGACAGCTTTTCTGCAACAGAACTTTTTCCGTATGATGCTGCTGATGGTACAAAATCTCAAGGAGCGTCCATTGCAATTTCGCCAAGTACAGGGAATGTTCTGGCACTTGTAGGTGGAAGGGAAGAAACGCATGTTTTTCGTGGGTATAACAGGGCTACACAACTCATTCGTTCTCCTGGTTCCACTATTAAGCCGATTGCTGTTTATGCACCTGCCTTAGAAGCAGGTTACCATTATGATTCGATTTTAAAGGACGAACTTAAGGCATATGGAACCAATAAATATTTACCTCATAATTGGAATGATGTTTATGCAGGCAATATTATGATGTATAAGGCATTGGCCGAAAGCAAAAACGCTGCAACTGTATGGTTATTAAATAAAATTGGACTAAACGCGGGCTATAATATGGTTAAAAAATTCAATTTAAATATTTCAGATGATGATCGTAATCTCAGCTTGGCATTAGGCGGATTATCTAAGGGGGAGTCACCCGCAAAAATGGCAGGTGCATATACGGCCTTTGCGAATAATGGTAAGATGACTTCACCTCATCTTATTAGAAAAATAGTAGACGCCTCTGGTAAAGTGATAGTCGATAATACGAACCCATCCAGCAAGAGAGTAATCAGCGAAAAAAATGCCCGCGAGATGACTAGTATGATGCTTGATGTTTATAATTCAGGAACTGGGGCAACCGCAAAGCCTGCTGGCTACCAAATAGCTGGCAAAACTGGAAGTACACAAAGTTCCGATGGCCAAACTACTAGTGATAAGGATCATTGGTATATTGGCTACACTCCAGACATAGTAGTTGCTACTTGGGTTGGTTTTGATAACACAAAATATTCCTTAGAAAATGAGGGGACCCGTGGCGGATCGGCGCTCTTTAAAAGTGAAATGGAAGATATTCTGCCCAATACAGCACAGACAGCTTTTAAAGTAAAAAGTGCTTCTTCACGTGTAGCCGCTTCTGAAAAGAGTAGTTCTAGTATATGGAATGGTTTGAAAAATGCAGGCGACAGTGCTTCAAAGTCCGCATCAGATTTAAGAAAAAAAGCTGCAGATTTATTTAACTCCGGTAAGAAAAAAGTGGAACAGTGGTTTGGAAATTAAAAATTAAAATTTAGCAAGCCAAGTTAATGTTACAATTAAAATACGTGCTAGATGAGGAGGATTTAAAAATGACTAATATCTATGCTTCCGCACATGAAGTTGAAAAAGCAGTCCGCAGGAGTGAAGAATTTTCAGCTTTAAAGAACGCTTATGAGGCTCTTAAACTTGATAAAGAAGCTTTTACACAGTTTAAAGAACTTCAAAAAAACCAAATTGAATTAAGAAAAAAACAATTCACTGGTGATATTGATGGTAAAGATCTAGTTGAATTTCAGGAAGAAGTAAAGAAAGCAGCACGGTTTCCTTCACTCATGAAGCTTGAAAGCAAAGAAAAGGCACTTGCTGAAATAGTAGATGAATTGAACGGCATTATGTTTAAACCAATCCATGAGCTTTATCAAGATAAAGGTTAAAAACTAGTTACTGTGAAAATGGATGTAAAGAAAGCACGGATTATTGTGGTTTAAAAATAATTCGTGCTTTCTTTATCTAGGTTGTGAGGCTTTTTAAAAGGAGATTTAATACATGAAATTTATCCATACTGCCGACTTGCATTTGGGTAGCCCCTTTGAGGGATTGTCTGCAATTCCAGAAAGTTATTTAGAACGGCTTCATCGTGGTACAAATGCTGCTTTTTTATTTTTGGTCAAAGTTGCTTTACATGAAAAAGTTGATTTCATTTTAATTGCTGGAGATTTTTTTGATAATCATCGGCCAAGCGTTGCACTTCAAGTTATGGTTTATGAGCAGTTTGAAAAATTGCAAAGGGCAGGTATCAGTGTCTATCTTTGTCTAGGAAATCATGATTATTTAGATTTAGACAAAGCCAGTGTTTTTTTCCCAGAAAATGTTTATCTTTTTCCTAATTATCCTACTACAAAAAGTTTCTTAATAAAGGGTGAAGAGATTGCGATAACTTCATTTAGTTATGCCCAACGATGGAGCAAAGATATTATCCAAAAATTTCCGAAAAAAAGCACTGCAAAATGGCATTTGGGAATGCTTCATGGCGCACTTCGAGAAACAGATCTAGGGAGCCATTACGCTCCATTTTCTAAAGAACAATTATTTGAAAAAAAGTATGATTATTGGGCTTTGGGCCATATTCATAAGCGTACTGAGCTTTCATTGGCACCGCCAATTATTTATCCGGGAAGCATTCAAGGAAAGAATCGTAAGGAAACGGGGCCAAAAGGCTTTTATATTGTGGAAGAACAGGGTGGAAAGTTGATACCTCATTTTCATGAATTAAAGACGGTTATCTGGCAAACATTAGATTTTGTTATTGAAAAAAACAGCAATCGAGCAGCCTTTGAAAAAAAAATATTTGAAGAGCTGACGAGGCTGGCTGCAGATAACAGTGAAGCTGAATTGATACTGGTAACATTAAGGATTTCATTTAGCAACCAGGATACTGTTAAACTTAAAAAAATGGTTACAAGCGGATTTTTAATACGCAGGCTTCGTAATTTACTGCACCAAGTTTCTAATTTATATGTTGAAAAAGTCGTGGTTACTTTGACTGCTGCTCCAGCAGTTTCTTTAATTGATGCAGGTGTACTTGAAAAGGCAAAGGATGCTGTTTTTCAGAAATTGAGCCTGGCTGAAACCGCAGATAAATTATTGGACTATCCTTTTATAGAAAAACATCTCTTTCAAGATGGTGTAAAAAAGGAAATAGAAACAGCTGCAATGCTTAATTTAATCGAGGAAGCTGACGATCATGAAAATATTACAGGCTGAAATTTATGGTTTTGGAAAATTTACGGATGCAAAATTCAAATTTAACAATGGCTTGCAATTCATTACTGGAGTAAATGAAGCTGGTAAAACTACGTTAAAGGCATTTATTGTGGCCATTTTATTTGGCTTTGCCGATGGCAGACAACGTTTTAAAAGGTATCAGCCAAAAGAAGGAGCCAGATATGGCGGTCGGTTATTGGTAGAACAAGATGGCGGCCTTTATATTCTAGAACGTTTAGAAGGTGACAAGGGCGGTTATCTAACGATTACAGATTCAAGCAGCGGGCAAAAGATGCCGGCTGGATTATTGAGCAATTGGCTAAACGCAATGACTAGCAGTCTTTTTGAAACAGTTTATGCAGTCGATCAGTCTAATCTTGAAAAAATTCGTAGCTTGGCGCCAGAAGAATTAGAAAAAAATTTTTTGACTATTGCTGCAAGCGGCAGCCAGCAAATTATTGAACTACAAAATAAGCTGCAAAAAAAAGCTGAAGCGATATATAAACCTAATGGTCGTATTCCGCAATTGAATAAGCTCTTACAAAACTATCAAAAAAAAGAAAAAGAGCTTCAAGATATGAGTAGCAATTCACATCTTTTTGTTGAATGGGAAAAGCTCATTAAACAAGAAACCTGGCAAAGAAGTGAACTTGGCAAACAAGTACAAGTTTGTGAAAGTGAGCTTTTAAAATTACAGCAATTGCAAAACTTATGGACTACTTTCAGTGAATTTGAAACTTTAAACAGTGTTAGTGTTAAAGAAGTACTAACTACACCAATTGAACCGGAACGTTACGCTTATTTGCAAGAAGAACATCTTAAAGTAGCAGCGAAGAAAAGTGCTCTGCAAAATCTCAGTGAAAAAATTAGTAAAACTACTAAAGAAACTGATAAAGTTGTTAATTTTGCGGAGCTACAGCTTTATGATGAGTTTCAAGAACAGTTTGCCAATCTTTTTAAACAACTTAATAACTATTTGGATGAAATATACCTTGCTTTAGCGTTGCGTAAAAAAAATGCAGAAGGAAAGAATGAACAGGATATAAATAGCCGCATAACTCAATTAAATGGAAGCAAAACGAGAAGCAAGCCGCATTCAAGAGAAAAAGTGGCGCAAAAATTCGAAGATAAAAGGAAAATGTTGGCCGTTTGGGGTTTATTAGTCGGAATCTGTTTAATAATAGTTTTGTTCGCACCGCAAAATCTTCTTAAGTTTCCAGCGTTTGGCGGTGTATTATTTGCTGGATACAATGTTTGGCGAACTTTTACTGGAGTCAAGGATCTGCGACAGGAGAAGGAAGAACTGTCTAAAGAAGAAACTTCATCAAAGTCCTTTAATATAGGGAAGGAACTTGAACACACAAATACAGTGAAGCTGCGATTGAATCAGCTGCTCGTGGAACTTTCTTTTTTCAAAAAAAGTGCTGCTTTTTGCAGAGAGAGGTTGGACTTGCCACCAGATTTACTCGATAGTTTGGAGAAACTTCTCCAGTTTAAAACGAAGATTACTGATAGTTTACGTGAGCGCAATAATCGTAACCGGTTGCTTGACTACTATCAAGAAGAAAAGAAAAAATTAGAAGAAGAAATTACAGTTGTATATACTGAATTGACTGCATATTTCAAACATTTTGGAGTTTCTTCTTTTTCACAGTTGCGCGAAAGATACATGAGACAACAGCAAAATACAGAGCAAAGAACTAAGCTAAAAAGTTTACAGACACAAATATCACCTGTATTGATGCATGAGTTGCGTAAATATAAAAGTAGAGGTGAAATCACACGAAAACTCCAAGAAAAAGAAGTTGAAATACAGCAAAAAAAAGCTGTAATTGCAACTTTAACGGAAAAGATAACGGAAAAGTCGGTTCGATTAGAGCAATTCGGGGAATCTTCTGCAGTATTGGAGTTAGAGCAGGAATTAGCTAATCAGCAAGCATTAATAATTGAAGAAACCGACAAGTGGCTTGCTTTAAAAACCGCTGACAGTTGTTTGGAAAAGGTACTGGAATTAATGTCGCAAAGTACGCTTCCACGTGTTTTAAAATTAGCACAGCAGTATTTTAGTTGTTTAACACATAGGCGGTATAAAAAAATTTTAGTTGAAGGCAATCGCTTGCACCTTTTGGACGACAAAAAAATTATATACGATGTAAGGGAGTTATCAAGAGCTACAGCAGAGCAGCTTTATCTATCCCTGCGCCTTGCATTCATTGTACTTACGAGCCGTACTATTAAGTTACCAATTTTGATTGATGATGGTTTTGTTAATTTTGATAAATTGCGCAAGAAAGAAATGATTACATTACTGCAAAAGATTAGTAAAGAAACACAAATTATTTGTTTTTCAGTCGATATTTCTTTTTTGTGTGATAAGGTAGATAAAGAAAGTATTTTAAGGATTAACTGAACTAAAGGGAGGATTCAAAGTGAGTCATAAAAAGATTTACGAATATGCAGTTGATGAGAACATGGAGTTGTTTGCATTGATCAAAGCTGCAGATATAAGGATTGCTAAAAACGGCAATCGTTTTATCGCGTTTACTTTTTCAGATAACTCCGGTGAAATCAGCGCAAAGTTTTGGGATGCCTCTGATGCAGATACTACTGCATATAAACCCGGAAAGATTGTTTTGCTTAAGGGTAAAAGAGAGGTATATCAGGGCAATCCGCAAATCAAAATCTATCATATGCGGCTTGCTAAGGATACTGAGCCAAGCGATGTTTCCTTGTTTATTCAAAAAGCACCGGTTTCTAAAAGCGATATGGAAGAAGAGTTTAATCAAGCAATTTTTGAGATTACTAACCCTAGCTGGAATAGAATAGTACGTTATCTGCTAAAGAAACATAAGGAGGCGTTTTTAAATTATCCGGCAGCTAAAAAAAATCATCACGCGTTTACGGGTGGATTAGCATTTCACACTCTTTCTATGCTGAGACTTGCTCATTCTATTGCAAAGGAATATCCGCAGATTAATGCTGCTTTATTGTATGCAGGGGTGATTCTGCACGATTTAGGAAAGACTATCGAGCTTTCTGGGCCGATAGCAACCCAGTACACCCTTGCGGGTAATTTGGTAGGACATATTGTTTTGATTGATGAAGAAGTTGTTAAAGCTGCAGGTCAATTAAAACTTGATTTAAATAGTGAAGACATGCTTTTACTTCGGCATGTACTATTAGCGCATCATGGCTTGTTAGAGTATGGTTCTCCAGTAAGACCTCATCTACTTGAAGCTGAGGTGCTACACCAAATTGATCAGCTTGATGCATCTATTCAAATGCTGAAGGGCACTCTAAGCCATACTAAACCAGGTACCTTTTCTGAAAGAATTTTTGGAATGGATGGACGTAATTTTTATAAGCCACTTGAAGCCGAGGAGAATTCAGAGGAGACTGAATAAGTTATTAAATATATTTGTTTGCTTACGATTAATAATGTGACTGGCTAAGGGGGCTGAATCAAAATATGATTTTTGATCAGTTCCTTTGTACTACCTTGTAATATTGGTATTAACTTTCAGTAGACATCTCTTTTTGACTACTCATGAAGTGTAACTGATTAAACTATGCTCGTAATTTGCAGGTAGTATTTAAGGGTTCTCGGCTTTTTCTACATTTAGACTTTAGGGTACAAAAAAAGAGCAGTTTTACTGCTCTTTTTTTGTACCCTAATCAAAGTTATTAGTTAGAACTGGAACTTGAAGAAAGATAACTTGATAATACGTCCTTCAAATCACTATCTTTGATGCTGACATTTCCCTTTTTAAGTACCTTTGAGATTACAGCCTGCAATGCAGATGAGTCGTTATTCATCTTATCATCAATAATCTGATTCTTAAGTTCGTTTTTATGTTCATTCATAGTACCCTTTGCCGGTTTCTTCAATACTTTAATAACATGATAGCCATAACTTGTTTTAACTGGTGTAGTAGTATATTCACCTTGTTTTAAAGCAAAGGCAGCCTTCTTAAAGGTAGAATCTAAAGAAGTATCGGTGTTATCAAAAGCTGAAAGTTTACCGCCATTATTTTTAGTAGCAGTATCAGTTGAATACTTTTTAGCAAGGCTACTGAAACTTTCACCCTTTTGCAGTCTTTTAATAATATCTTTTGCAGTATTTTCTTTAGCAACTAAGATATGAGCAACCGTTGTTTTAGGTTCGTATGACTTCCATTGCTTTTTCAGTTGACTTTCAGAAATTTTAGTGTTGTCTTTAACAGCTTCGCGAAGAAGAAGAGTTGAACGAATCTGCTTTTTAAAGCTCGATTTTGTCATTGAGTTTTGTGAAAGAATTGAAGCAAAAGATGAACCATATTGCTTTGCATAAGTTTTATACTGTGCGTTAACTTTCTTATCAGAAACTTTATTACCATATTGCTTTTCAAGTACTTTTTCAAGAATCATCTGCTGTAAAATCTGTTTGCCAGATGAAGTCTTTTTCATACTATCATAGTAATCACTTTCAGTTACTTTACCCCCAGATGTAGTAGCCACGGTTTTTGAACAAGCGGCTAAACCAACTGTGAGTAAAAGTGCTGTAAATGCAAGTAGCCATTTTTTCATTATAAAAAACACATCCATTCATTATTTTTGATTGCAAAGGCTCATACAAATCAACGTTAATAACTATAACACAAACAAAGTACAAGATTTGCCTAAAAAGTAAAGTTTACAAAAATTTCACTTTTAGTACTTCTTTTCTTCGTAATGTTTAGTTGTACTAAACTAATTTTCAAATTTGCGTGTCTTAGCAGTCAAGTTGTCAAGATGCGGTTGAATTAAAAATTTGAATTCTTCCAGTTTGGTCTGCATCTCAGTTGCTGTTTTTTCTATGAAAGGTGCCTGGTTCTGGAGTTTACCGATATTTTTTATAACCTCTTGGTAAGAATTTTTGACATTTTTAAGAGATTTTATAATTTCCTGCTCTTTTTTTTGACTTGATTTTTTTCCCCGCATCACGTAAAGATAGGCAAGTGTACATGAACCCCCAACTAATACCAATGAGATTACTGCAGTTTTTGAACTCATTTTTTATTCCTCCATACTGTTCTTTATGCGTGTCGCAATTTCTTGCAGATCGTCTGGGGTATAATTTGCTGAATTATCTTTAAAAATCATTTTGAAGTCATCATTTGTGGTGTAGCGCGGAACAATATGGATATGGGAATGGAAGACTGATTGGTAGGCGATTGCCCCGTTATTGTTGACAATGTTCATTCCCTTGATCGCTGGGTCGCTTTTTTTTATTGCACGTGCAATTTTAGGAATACGAGAAAAAACAGCTGCTGCAAATTGTGCATCGTATTCAAAAATGTCGGCGACATGTTTTTTAGGCACGACAAGAGTATGTCCAGGAGTTCCTTGTGAGATATCTAGGAATGCCTTGACCTCATTATCTTCATAGACTGTTGTACTTGGCAGCTCACCATTAATTATTTTACAAAAAATACAATCACTCATAATACGACCTTCTTCCTGAACTATTTAACTTAAAGTATACACTATTCCCGCTTTGACGGTATAGCTTTAAAATGAAGCCTTAAGTGGAACCTATGTTATAATTCTTATAATTTGATTGAAAGGAACATAATAAAATGACGTTGAAAATTAATAAATTAACTGGCGGATATTCCCGAATTCCAGTGCTTAAAGATGTTTCCTTTAAAGTAGAAAGAGGCCAACTTGTTGGCTTAATCGGACTTAATGGTGCTGGAAAGTCTACTACAATAAATCATGTAATAGGGCTATTAGTTCCTCAGAAGGGTAAGATTACAATTAATGGAATTACATTACAGGATGATCCGCAAAGTTACAAAAGCAAGATTGCTTATATTCCTGAAATGCCTGTTTTATATCAAGAACTAACTCTTAAAGAGCATCTTGATTTAACGATTATGGCCTATGGGCTTGACTATTCCCAAGCATGGCAAAGAGCCCAAAATTTGTTAAAAACCTTTCGGCTAGATAACAAACTTAATTGGTTTCCAGCGAAGTTTTCTAAAGGAATGAGACAAAAAGTTATGATCGTTTGTGCGTTTATTACTGAAGCTGATTTATATGTAGTTGATGAGCCTTTCTTGGGGCTAGATCCTTTGGCTACAAAAGATCTTCTGGATCTAATTGCGGCAGAAAAAAAACGAGGAGCTGCGATTTTAATGTCAACTCATGTTTTAGCGACTGCACAAGAATATTGCGATTATTTTGTTCTTTTACACCAAGGGAAAGTGCGTGCACAAGGAGATCTTGAGCATTTGCGTAATCTTTATGGCGATTTTGATGCTTCCTTGACTGACCTTTATCTTGGAATGACTCAGGATGTGAATGAAGATGATTAAGATATGGGAGATGAGACTTAAAAGATATCAAAAAATGCTTTTACATTACTCTAAATTTGTTTTAAATGATCATTTTGTAATTGCATTGCTTTTCTTCGTCGGCGGGGCAGGTTTGACCTATTCAAATTTTTTACGAACATTGCCCCATACATTATTATGGTGGGAAAAACCGCTTGTATTAGTCATTTTAATGTTATTTTTGCAGGCTGGCTCGTTAACTTCGCTGCTGCAGGAACCTGATACGGTCTTTTTACTGCCGCAGGAGTATAACCTGCCCACATATCTGAAAAAAGGAGCAACACATTCAATTATTATTGCAGAATTTTTGCAGGTTTTTTTATTGCTTTTGCTTTTTCCGCTTTTGTTGCGTGGATTACATTGGGATAGACTCGAAGTGACAGCTTTAGTCATCATGCAGCTTTTTTTGAAATATTCTAATGTGGATCTTGAAGTTGCGGCTGCTTATTATCCTAAATTCGATAGTTGGCTTTTTAAAATATGGTATTGCGTTGGAGGACCTGTTTTAGCAATCTTTCTTGCACTTTATGCAAATGTATATTTTGGGTTAGGAGCAGCAGTATTTTTCTTGATTATTCAAATAGTTTCAGAGCGAAGAAGTGTTCGCTATGTGTTTCGTTGGAATAAAATGATTCAGCGAGAAAAAAATAGAATGATGCGCTGGTACCGTTTTATAAATTTGTTTACTGACGTTCCTCAAGTAAGCGGCAAAGTACGAAGATTGAAATATTTTGACAAGTTTTTGCCACAGCCTAAGCAAGGAAACACCTTTTATTTTCTCTATTGGCGGACTTTTTTGAGAAAAAGTGATTTCAGCAGTCTCTATTTAAGATTAACTTTTCTAGGAACGTTTATATTATTGTTCATTCCAAATTACTGGCTGAGTTTTACCTGTCTTCTGCTTTTCCAGTACCTGATTGGTTTTCAAATGATTCCGCTTTACTTTGCTTTTGAAGGTAATGTTTTTATGTATCTTTACCCAATTGAGGAAGCGGAACGATTATTTGCCTTTCGAAAAATATTGCGTAAATTACTTTTTTTGAATTGTGTTATTTTTAATTTGTGCGCGGTTTATGCTACGGAAAATGGTTGGGGTAATTTGCTTTTGCTGGCGTTTTCTATCTTAGAAGTGTTTGTATTTACTGGAAATTATTTAACCAAGCGGCTCAGAGAAAATACTTGACACTTAATTACCGACTCTGTATTCTGGATGGAGAATAGGTTTCGTAAAGAGGAGGTTGGCCAATATGGATTTAAGATTAGATAATGGTTGGCTGATCCGGCCGATTGGTGGCAACACCGGAACCGCATACATGGGGGTCAAAGAACAAAAAAAACTCTTTATCAAGCGTAATACTTCGCCTTTTTTAGCTGCTTTATCCTTAGAAGAGATTACTCCGCGACTAGTGTGGGCTAAACATATTTCCACGGGAGATACACTAACAGCGCAGGAATGGTTAAACGGCAGAAGCTTAACCAAAGAAGAAATGAAACAAACACGTGTGGCAAAACTACTCGCTCGTGTTCATCATTCTACGGTTCTGAGTAAGATGTTGCAGCAAGTAGGGGGAAGGTACATTTTTCCTGCTGAGTTAATAGAAAGTTATTTTCGTGAACTCAGTATTGAACTGGGGCAGCATCCGTTACTTGATAAAGTAGCTGGTAATTTACGGGCTCATCAGCCTAAGTTTGATTATCATGAATGCGAAGTGTGCCATGGTGACTTGAATCATAAAAATTGGTTGCTGTCTGATTCAAATCGACTTTATTTAGTTGATTGGGAATCTGCAGCTTTATCGGATTCAGCATTGGATTTAAGTATGTTAATGTGTCAATATGTCCCACGTAATGAATGGCAAGAGTGGTTAGCTGAAAAGTATGGAGCTCAGATAACGGTTGATTTTCAACGAAAGATTGATTGGTATTGCAAGGTTAATTTACTATTAGCTATCAAGGATAAGCATCAGCGTGGTCATTTCTTTGAGATGAACCAAGACATATTACAATTAGCTGAAATGATGAAATGAAGAGTAGGGTTAAAAATGCTATTATAAGGTTAGTGCTATTAAAAGAGATTTTATTTTTCAATTATAGATTATTAAAAAAGACTGTTTGCATCTAAAATTAGTAAAGGGCGGATGATTTGATTAAAATCACCCGTCTTTCATTCTGTCGAAAGGGCAGTTGAAGCTTATCGGATATTAATTTTAATATACATTTATACATTATTTTGGAGGAAAATATGCGTTTACGAAAAAAGCCATGGGCCGAGCCTTTGATCAAAGCCAGTTCTGAATTTATTGTCACTAAACCTGAAGAGTACCAATCAAAATGGCAAACTCGGTTTTCAAAAAAAGCTCCAATATATATCGAGATTGGAATGGGAAAAGGACGATTTATCATAGAAATGGCACAAAAACATCCTGAAAAAAACTTTGTTGGAATAGAGTTACAGACTACAATTACAGCTATTGCATTAAAAAAGCAGTTGGGACTCAGGCTTCCAAATTTGCAGCTGATCCGCGCAAACGGCAGCGGTTTAAACGAATACTTTGCACCCGCTGAAGTTTCTGGAATTTACCTGAACTTTTCTGATCCGTGGCCTAAAAAAAGACAGCGAAAAAGACGTTTAACATATCGTTCATTTTTAAAGCAATATAAAGAAGTTATGAAGCCAGAAGGAATAATTGAATTTAAAACAGATAACCGTGGGCTTTTTGAATACTCATTGGTAAGTATGAATAATTTCGGAATGTTTTTTAAAGAGGTATATCTAGATCTGCATGAGAGTCTTGAATTAGGTAAAGAAAATGTAATGACTGAGTATGAAGAAAAGTTCAGTAAAAAAGGACAGCCTATCTATAAAATAGAAGCTGGTTTTACTCCCAGGTCCATTAAGTGATAAACTGCCTTTAATTGGTCTTGGCACTTTTCAATATTCTATACGCTGCAGATTTAAAATACTGCCTGTTTTTATATCTGCACTGAATTCATAACACACAATTTGATGGTCTTCTAAACGTGACAGCCCACCTTGATAAACTTTGGTTTTGAGTGCGAATCTCTGAAAAGGCTTTGGCTTAGCAGATATCCATGAGTCTTGAATCGGGGTCTCATTTTGGAATGAACGTTTAACGTTCATCAATATCTCCCTAGGCGAAAGCGGTTCTCTTCTTTGGACTGCAGTACCTGCTTTAAGGCCGCCAATAAAACCTGTTAGAATTCCTAAAAATAATGGTAAAAGTTTATTTAGTGGAATTGACATTGGCACCAGCTCCCATCTTTAACTGTATTTTACTCATAAGTATAACACCAAGAATGTTGCTTGAACATGTCGAATGCTTTTAGAGCAGAGTACAGCTTGTTTTGTCTTTAAATGTTTTATAATAATTTTAGGAGATGTCAATAATTATGGAGATTTTAAAAAAAACTAATTTTAAAGGACTAGTTCAAAAGCTGCAAGAAGGTTCTTATGTTTTATTTTTTACTGCCGATTGGTGTCCGGATTGCCGCTTTATTAAACCTGCAATGCCGGAAATTGAGGCTGAATATGCTAATTATAAATTTATCCAAGTTGATCGAGATGAAAATATTGCACTTTGTCAGGAAATGATGATTCTCGGAATTCCAAGCTTTGTGGTTTATAAAGACGGCGAAGAACTTGCTCGTTTTGTAAATAAAGACCGTAAAACAAAAAAGCAAGTCGAAGATTTTTTGAATAGTGTAGATTAAATTCAAATACTAAGTATATTTAACGAAGGGGATTTTGATGTTGATTACCTGTTATAATCCCGCTCAATTAGGGGACGTACTAATTATATTATTGCGGCAAGATGTATCTGAGCAAGAAGTAAAGCGTAGTGGAGATATTGTCGAAATCAGTAGCAAAGAAAACGGCAGCGTTCTTGGCTTTAACATTTTTAATGTTTCTAAATATCTTGGAGATATTAAGGATCAAGGACAAATCTTCTTGAATACAGCCAAGCTTGCAAGCCTACAGAAACAGCTCAAGCTTGCGGGTTTTACTGAGCGGCTAAAGCTTGAAAAAGATTCGAAATTTGTAGTGGGTTATGTTGAAGAACTTAAAGATCATCCAGACTCAGACCATTTGCATATTACTAAAACAAGAGTTGCATCTGATACAACCCTTCAGATCGTTTGCGGGGCACCAAATATCGAAAAGGGCCAACTTGTAGTAGTCGCAAAAGTAGGAGCAATGATGCCGAATGGAGCGGTTATCTGGCCTGGAAAATTACGCGGGGTTGAAAGCGATGGAATGATTTGTTCTGCCCGCGAATTAAACTTACCGAAGGCTCCGCAAAAAAGAGGAATTATGATCTTGCCACCTGAAAAGTATCACATCGGGATGTCTTTTGAATTCAATTGATTCCTGCTGGTAGAGGTTTTTATGATAGAATAAGACTGCGTCAAAGCTTATGTTTTGCTGCAGTTTTTTTAGTTGAATATTTGCAATGATGTTGTACTTTATATTTTGCTTTTTAATTTTATCAACTATGCTGCAGTTGAACGTTTAAAGCCTTTAAAAACCAAGTAACAGTAATTTTGAGATTAATTTATTTCAAAAAATTTTTGTTTAAGCGTGAATTATTAATAACCAAATGGAAAGAAGTAATTTTCGCTAAGGCTTCACTTTTTGTTCTACCCAAAATTTATAATTTTTAGTGTTAGGATGAGTTAATTATGCAACATTATGACGGGCCAGCATTTTATCGTAAGATTCAGAAACAAACAAATAGAAAACAAGCACAGAAAAAAAATTTTTTTAACCGAACTAAAGAGGTCTACGCCGATAATAAGACTTCACAGCCGCTAATGAATGAAATTGACCGAAAAACAAGGGCTTCGGTGTTTAAGCCAACGTATGTTCCGCCTTCAGCTATTCATAAAGAAAGTTTTTCAAAAAGAATTTTGCGGTATCACAGAATACTTCAAGAGTTGTCAAAAAAACCTGAAAGTTTTTTTCTATTGTCAATGATGAATAGCAATAACGCTCAAAAAGAACTAATCTTGATGGATAATGGATCAGATGATCAAGGAGAGTCAAAGCGCTCAATTTTAGCATTGGCTAAGTCGGATTCTGAAATTTCTGATGATTTGGAGCAGGTACAAACTTCTGAAACTAAGGTTCGTTCACGAACCGATTTTAGTTCAGTAAACAAAAGTTTATCAAAAAGCAGTAATAAGGCTGCAGCTTCCATACCGGTACTGCATCAAGCTCCGGATGTAAAGCTTGACTCGTTCCCAACTAAACAAAATGAAAAGCGTAACAAAGTGTCAGAACTGCAAAAAAAGTTTCATATGCAGGAGCTGACTTTTAAGAGACAAGACGAGATAGTGGCTAATCAGGCTGAAAAGCATTCTTCAGGCCAAAAAACAGCTGTTGAACTTCGGCCAAGCAGTTTAAGTGAACCGCTGGTTTCAAATTTAAATCATGGATTAAGTAAAAAAACAGACAAAAAACAACTGCTAAATGCTGACAACTTGCTTAGACAGCAGACGAGTTACCGCTTTCCGGCTTCTTCTTTGCTTCCACGGGCAGTTATGGTTAGTGATCCATCGATGAATGAGTGGGTGCGCTCACAAAGAGATACTTTGAATGATTCGTTGCGCTCTTTTAAAGTTAATGCACAGGTTAATAGATGGACGATTGGGCCAGCTGTTACACAGTTTGAAGTTACATTAGGAAGAGGTGTCAAGGTTAGCAAGATTACTAATCTTGCTGATGACTTAAAGTTGGCGCTAGCGGCACGGGATATCCGCATTGAAGCTCCGATCCCAGGAAAAAGTAGCGTAGGAATAGAAGTTCCTAACTTCCGTTCACGTCCTGTAATGCTTTCTGAAGTTTTGGAATCTGACAATTTTAAAGAAAGTAGTTCTCCTTTGACAGTAGCTTTAGGTGTTGATTTATTTGGACGTGCCCAGGTCACTGATTTAAGAAAAATGCCTCATGGATTAATTGCTGGTGCAACTGGTTCTGGCAAATCTGTTTTTATAAATAGTTTGCTACTTTCTTTGCTTTATAAAGCGACACCTGCACAGGTTAAACTTCTGTTGATTGATCCTAAAGCGGTTGAAATGGCTCCTTACCATGATATTCCTCATCTGCTTGCACCTGTTATCTCAGATCCTCAAGCTGCATCAGCAGCCCTGAAGTGGGTAGTTCAAGAAATGGAAGAGCGCTATCAAAGGCTGGCTGCGGCAGGAGCCAGAAATATTGAAAGCTATAATAAAAAAGCTGACGATAGAAGAGATTACGGTTTGAAGATGCCTTACATTGTGATCGTTATCGACGAACTTGCAGACTTGATGATGATTGCATCTTCTGAAGTACAAGACTGTATTGCTCGTATTACACAAAAAGCACGTGCAGCGGGTATTCATTTACTGATTGCCACTCAAAGGCCTAGTGTGGATGTGATTACCGGTACAATTAAAAATAATATTCCTACACGAATTGCATTTATGGTCTCTAGTCAGGTAGATTCAAGGACGATTATTGATACTGCGGGAGCAGAAAGGCTGCTTGGGCGCGGAGATATGCTTTATTTGGGTAACGGTGCCAGTCAACCTTTACGTCTTCAGGGTACATTTGTTCAAGATGAGGTTGACAAAATTACAGAGTTCGTCCGTAGTCAAGGAAAACCACATTATGCATTTGACCCTGCCGGGCTGAAGAAAATGACGCAAGAAGCTCAAAATGAAGATCCGATATTTCCAAGGGTACTGGACTATATCGTAAATGAAAAGAATATTTCTACGTCTAAGCTGCAACGTGTATTTTCTGTTGGATACAATAGAGCAGCGAACCTGATCGATGAGTTAGAGCAAAAGCAATTTGTTTCACCGGCACATGGTTCAAAACCCCGGGCAGTTTTTTTAACTCAAAAAGAGTTAAGCAAATTAAGAGAATAATCACAGGGATAAAACTTAAAACATAGTGAATTAATTTTGTGGTAAACTTAGCGGTGATTGTAAAGTAGAAAAGAGAGGACTTTAGTATGGACACAGAAACTACTTATTTTTTTGTTGGAATCAAGGGCACGGGTATGAGCTCCTTGGCCCTTCTTTTGCATGACAAGGGGCTGAAAGTAACGGGCTCTGATATTGAAAAGTACACTTTTACTCAACGAGGACTAGAACTAGCAGGAATAAAAATTTTACCATTCAACGAAGAAAACATTAAAAAGGGACTTACAATTATAAAGGGCAATGCTTTTGGGGATGATCATCCTGAAATCAAACGTGCTCATGAACTAGGGTTGGAAGTCATTACATATCCTGATTTTCTTGAAAAGATCGTTGAAAATACCACCAGTATCGGAATTGCCGGAGCTCATGGAAAAACCAGTACAACAGGCTTGCTGGCCCATGTTTTGGGTGGTGTAGCTCCAACCAGTTATCTGGTCGGTGATGGTTCCGGTAAGGGAGTTCCGAATGCACGCTTTTTTGTTTTTGAAGCTGATGAATATCGACGCCACTTTGTTGCTTATTATCCTGATTATGTGATTATGACTAACATAGACTTTGATCATCCTGATTATTTTACTGGTATTGAAGATGTTTTTGATGCTTTTGAAACACTTGCAAGCCAAACAAAAAAGGGTATTTTTGCTTGGGGAGAGGATAAAAATCTTCGCAATTTAAAAGCAAATGTTCCAGTTCATTATTATGGTACACGCGAAAATGATGACTTCAGAGCTGTTAATATAAAGCGTACAACGAAGGGCTCATCATTTGATGTTTATTTACATGATGAATTTTTGGGCAACTATAAAATTCCGCTGTTTGGTGAGCATAATGTTTTGAACAGTTTGGCTGTAATTGCAGTTTCTTATTTTGAAAAGGTTGATCAACAGGAAATCAAAAATGAACTATTAACTTTTAAAGGTGTTAAGAGACGCTTTACGGAAAAATTTGTGGCAGACATGACCATCATTGATGATTATGCGCATCATCCTTCAGAAATTAAGGCAACGATTGATGCTGCTCGTCAGAAGTATCCAAATAAAAATATTATCGCTGTTTTTCAGCCGCATACTTTCAGTCGCACGATTGCATTAATGGATGATTTTGCTGCCAGCCTTAATCTTGCTGATAAAGTTTTTTTGACTGACATTTTCAGCTCAATAAGAGAACACGGCGGTAATGTTTCCAGCAGTGACCTAGGAGATAAGATTACAAAAGGCGGCGAAATTCTTAAGGTAGATAATATGTCGGCTCTACTTGATTACCATAATGCTGTTGTTGTTTTCATGGGGGCAGGAGATATCCAGAAGTACGAATATGCATATGAAAAACTTCTGAGTAGTTTAAGCCCTAAAAATAATTGATAATTAGATAACACTTTGAAACCTTAAAGAAGGTGTGCCAGTGGTCGCTGAGTTTGAGCATTGACTGTGAATTACGAACATAGTCTGAATTTGATTGTGAGTAAGCAGGTAAGTAAAAATCTGGCTATTGTTACACGTTAATTCGCATTACAGGTAGGGGGCTGGGTCAAGATATAATTTTGATTCAGTCCCTTTATTATTTAATTAAATAAGCTTTGAGCCTCTTAAGCATAAATAATACGAAATTTTATTGGAAAATAAGATATGCTGTTTGCAAATAACATAAAGATTGTAGACAAAATAAGAATATGCTAAAATACCTGTAAGACTATATGGAGGTGTCGATATATATGTCAGAAGATACTCATAGGCAAGGCAAAACGATAGATGAGTTATTTGAAGGAGATTCGCTGACTGTAAATGAAAGCATATCTGAACGAGATGTTATGCTGTACTTAGGAACGACGAATGATAATAATCCCTTGTATACTCAAGATGAATACGCCAAGAAGATGGAGTACAAAGGTGCTGTTGTTCCACAAGTACTCTTAATGGGAATTATTACCAGTTCAGTTTCAAAATTACTGCCTGGTCCTGGCAGCCTAGTGGTAAATTCATCAGTTAATTTTGTTTTACCAGTGTATCATAATGAAGATGTTACGTTTAACTTTGAAATTATCAAAGTTGATACTATGAAAGAAGTCGTAACTCTTTCTATAACAGGTAATAAAGAAAACGACCATCGTGTTTTAGATGCGGTTCTTATGGTGAAACCACCTAAAAAATTTTCTGCAGTTGATGGTTTAAATAAATTAGAGGTGAATATTTAATGAATAATGAACGCAGAGTTATTAATCAAGAACGTACTGGATTAAATGGATTTTTGGCAAAGATGTATGGTTTCATGGCAGGCGCAGTTGGCATTTCAGCTGTTGTAGCATATTTAATTAATAATGTTTATTACGAAGAAACAATGTCATATATGGCGCAACACAGATTTATGTTTTTCTTACTGATCGGTGTGCAGTTTTTGATCGCTCTTTCAATGTCTTTTAGAGCTGATCGCTCTCCTGTAATTACTGGAGCGGGTTTAGTCTTCTTTGCAGTAATTGAGGGACTGTTTTTTGGAATAATCCTCTCTGTTTATGCCGCTTCGGATGTTACTATGGCGTTTGTAGCTGCAGCAGCAGTTTTTCTTTCGATGGCTACAATAGGAACAGTAACTAAGCGTGACCTCTCAAAAATTGGAACACAGGCGCTTGCCGCTTTGATTGGGCTGGTAGTAGTTTCAATTATTAACGTATTCTTGCAAAGTACAATGATCCAATTTGTTTTTTCATTCTTCGGTGTTATTATTTTTACAGCATTGACAGCATGGGATGCCCAGAAATTCAAGCTTATCTATCAGCAAGCAGGTTCACAGGTTTCGCCAACTAACTTAGCTCTAATGGGCGCATTACAACTTTACCTAGACTTTGTTAACTTGTTCATCAGTCTTTTAAACATTTTTACAGGGTTTAATAGTAAATAAAACATTTTTAACATAGTTTTAATTGATCGGTATTCTGTAAAAGGAATACCGTTTTTTTGTTTTTAGTATTATACCGGAGCCCATCCTATCTACAAAGCAAAATGTTTGTTAAAATGAATTAGAAGATACCTAATAAAAGGAGTTCGGAAAATGAATATTAAAAAGAAGCTTTTATTGATCGATGGCAACAGTGTTGCTTTTAGGGCATTCTTTGCATTGCACCAATCATTGGATCGTTTTGTCAGTCATAACGGTCTGCACACGAATGCAATCTATGGCTTTAACACGATGCTGGATAGAATCATAGAAAATACGAACCCAACGCACACATTAGTTGCTTTTGATGCAGCGAAAGAAACTTTTCGAAATGCTAAATATTCAAATTATAAGGGCGGTCGTGCGAAAACGCCATCAGAACTTTCTGAGCAGTTGCCGTATCTTAAGAAACTTCTGGAAGCTTATGGTATCAAGAGCTATGAATTAATTGATTATGAAGCTGACGATATAATCGGAACTCTCGCAAAAAAAGCTGAAAAAGAAGGGTTTGAAGTAACGATTGTCACGGGCGATCGTGATTTGACACAGTTGGCTACTGACAGAACGACTGTATCAGTGACTCAAAAGGGAGTTAGCGAAACGGAAAGCTATACACCTGACCACGTTTTGCAGAAATACGGTATCACACCGGGACAGATTATTGATATGAAAGGCCTTGTGGGCGATTCATCGGATAACTACCCGGGAGTTGCAAAAGTCGGTGAAAAAACTGCACTTAAATTGCTCAAACAATTTGGAACAATTGAGAAATTATATGATAACCTTGATAAATTAAAACCTTCCAAAATGAAAGAACACCTTGAAGAAGATCAAAAAATTGCTTTTTTATGTAAAGACCTAGCGCGTATTCGTAAAGATGCTCCCATAACACTTACACTTAAGGAGCTCGAATGGAAGGGTCGGGATACAGCTAAACTGACCTCCTTTTACGAAGAAGTTGATTTTAAGAGCTTTTTAAAGAAATTAGATAGTAAAACTAAAAAAAAGAAACCGGAAAGTACAAAAATAGATTATACGGTTCTAACTGAAGATAACATTAACGAATTGAGTCTTTCTTTTAAAAACGGAATTTCTTTTTACCTTGAGATGAGTGGAGATAATTATCATTTGGCCCCTCTGGTTGGCTTTGTTATCGCTTATGACGGAAAATATTTTGTTTCCCGAAACTGTGAACTGCTAAAAAGCGAAAAAATCTGCAGTGCATTGGAAGATCCGGCTATACCAATTGATCTTTTTGATGGAAAAAGGACTTTTGTGGGTTTAGCACGTTTGAATGTTAAGTTATCAGACGTTGATTTTGATCTGCTGTTAGTTTCTTATTTGCTTAACGCTAGTGAAAATAGCAATGATTTAGGCAAGTTGGCGCAGTTGCACGATTATACTGATGTGAGTACAGATGAAGAAGTATATGGCAAGGGTGCTAAATATTTGATTCCGGAAGATGACCAAGTTTTTTTCAATCATCTTTGCAGCAAATTACAGGCAATTACTGCTTTAAAATCTCCTTTGTTAAACCAGTTAAAAGAAAATAAACAAGAAGAACTTTATATTAAGATGGAACGTCCACTTTCCTTTGTTTTGGGAAATATGGAGCTTGCTGGAATAAGAGTCGACCAAAATAGACTCGAGCAGATGGGTAGTGAATTTAAAGAAAGAATCGAAGAGGTTAAACTAGAGATCTACAACGAAGCAGGTGAAAAATTTAATTTGAATTCACCTAAGCAGCTTGGTGTAATTCTTTTCGAAAAACTTAAATTGCCAGTAATTAAAAAAACAAAGACAGGTTATTCTACTGCTGTAGGAGTACTGGAACAATTAAGAGGTATGGCTCCAATTGTAGATAACATTCTGAAATATAGGCAAATTGCCAAAATTCAATCAACCTACGTGGAAGGCTTATTAAAGTATGTTTCACCAAAAGACAGCAAAGTGCATACACGTTATACACAAACTTTAACTGCTACGGGCAGACTCTCTTCTGTAGATCCCAATTTGCAAAATATTCCTATCCGGCTTCCCGAAGGCAAAAAAATAAGGCAGGTTTTTGTTCCCCGCAAAGAAAACTGGGAGATTTTTTCTTCCGACTATTCTCAAATTGAGTTGCGTGTTCTTGCACACATCTCACACGATGAAAATATGCAGGCAGCTTTTAAAAGAGGGGCTGATATCCATGCGAACACAGCAATGCAGATTTTTGGGCTTGAGTCTGCAGAACAGGTTACTCCTAATATGCGCAGACAGGCAAAGGCAGTTAACTTTGGAATTGTCTATGGAATTAGCGATTATGGACTTGCACAAAATATCGGTATCTCACGCAAACAGGCCAAGGATTTTATAGATAGATATTTCAAAATTTTCCCAGGTGTTCATCAATACATGAAAAAAATTGTAGAAAAAGCACATAAAACTGGTTATGTAGAAACCTTGTTTAAGCGCAGACGGTATCTTCCCGATATTACAAGCAAAAACTTTAATTTACGTTCTTTCTCGGAAAGAACAGCAATGAATACGCCTATTCAAGGCAGTGCAGCAGATATTATCAAAGTTGCAATGATTAATATGCAAAAGATGCTGAAAAAAGAAAAACTTCAAGCAGTTATGTTGCTGCAGGTTCATGATGAACTGATTTTTGAGGCACCGCAAGAGGAGTTGAAAAAATTGAAAAAGCTTGTACCTAATGTGATGGATGAAGCTGTTTCTCTTGAAGTTCCCTTGAAGGTTGAAAGCTCTTCTGGTAAAACTTGGTACGATACAAAATAAATTTATAGTGAAATAGTAATGGATGGAAGGAAGAAATTAGTATGCCGGAATTACCCGAAGTTGAAACTGTCCGTCGGGGACTTGAAAAATTAGTGTGTGGTGAAAGAATTGAAAATGTCAAGATAATCTATTCCAAGACTATAATCGGCAATCCTGATGAGTTTCAAAAAGAGCTTTGCGGTCATAGATTAGAAAATGTTGGACGGCGTGGAAAATATCTTCTTTTTAATTTTGATAAGGGGCTTTCAATGGTTTCACATCTGCGTATGGAAGGAAAGTATTTTGTTGAAAGCCCTGAGCTGCCTATTGAAAAACATACACACATTGTTTTTCAATTATCGAATGGGCAACAATTACGGTATAACGATGTCCGCAAGTTTGGACGGATGCGTCTGATAAGAACTGATGAGCTTGCGGGTTTGCCGGCTCTTATGAAATTGGGGCCGGAACCCATCGTTGCTTCATTTGATAAAGAAGAGTTTTTTGAAAAGTTAAAGCACAAGAAAAAAATGATTAAGCCAGCATTGCTGGACCAAACTTTAGTTGCTGGTTTAGGTAATATCTATACTGATGAAGTTCTCTGGTATAGTAAAATTAATCCGCAAACACCTGCATCTCATCTTGATAGACAAGAGGTTTCTTTATTGCATGATGAAATCATTAAGGAACTAAAGCGTGCGATAGCTGCTGGAGGAACGACTGTTTTCACTTATACTGATACCTTTGGACATGCTGGATCTTTTCAGTCTCAACTTCACGTATATGGCAAAAAAGGACAACCGTGTGAGCGTTGCGGGACCTTACTTGAGAAAATCGTTGTGGGACAACGCGGTACAACTTTTTGTCCAGCTTGTCAGAAGGTGAGGTAAGTGACATATGTTTTGGGTTTAACAGGTGGGATTGCTTCTGGTAAGACAACTGTTAGCCGTTTTTTGCGTGAAAAGGGCGCCATAATAATAGATGGAGACTTGGTTGCGCGACAGATCGTAGAAAAGGGGACCGGCGGGTTAAAGCAAATTAAAAAAGCTTTTGGGGCTGAAGTTATTGCAAAAGATGGACAGTTGGCACGTAAAAAACTAGGAGAAATCGTTTTTGCAGCCCCCCAAAAACTTGCCAAATTAAATTCAATTACTGCTCCTTTAATCCACAAAAGAATACTTTGTTTAATCAAGTATTATCGAAATAAGCAAGTTAAGCTGTTAGTTTTAGATATACCGCTTTTATTTGAAGGCGGGTATGAAAAATACTGTAACAGTGTAATGACCGTTTATGTAACGAAGACACTTCAAATGAAACGGTTGATGGAACGTGACAAGCTGAGTTCGGAGCAAGCAAAAAAAAGGGTTGCTTCTCAATTGCCCACATTTGAGAGAAACAAACGTTCCCAAATTGTGATTGATAATACTAAAGAAGTTGAAGAAACACTGTCACAAGTGCTAAAATGGCTTATAGTAAATGGGTTTGTAGAAGAAGTATAGAGATTTTAATGAGGTGAAAAATATGAAATGTCCCCGCTGCCATCATAATGGTTCGCGCGTTGTTGATAGCCGGCCTGCAGATGGTGGGCATGTAATCAGACGCCGTCGCGAGTGTGAAGCTTGCGGTTTCCGTTTTACGACTTTTGAAAGAGTAGAAGCAACACCGCTTTTGGTCATTAAGAAAAATGGAACACGTGAAGAATTTAATCGCGAAAAAATTCTTCGCGGAATTATTCGGGCTGCAGAAAAAAGGCCAGTCGGGATGGATGAAATCACACGAATTGTTGATGACGTCGAAAACAAGATTCGCTCATTGGGTGAAAATGAAGTTTCCAGCCAATTAATTGGAGAATATGTCATGGGATTGCTGGCAGATGTTGATGAAATTTCTTACATCCGTTTTGCTAGTGTTTATCGTCAGTTTAAAGATATGAAGGTGTTTTTGAAAGAATTAAAAGAAATGATGGCACGAGATAAAAAGAATAAAAAAGAAAATGAATCCGATGAATAACAAAGGAAGTGTTAAGCTTGATGATTGTTAACAACAGCTTTTCTCCCAAAGATGGATTCATTGTTTTTTCTCATCAAAAATTGCTTGCAAGTGATACTGAGATAACCGTTAAGCTCTATCAACCGCTTATCGGCGCAGTTTCATTTAGTTTATATTCCTTGTTACGAACACTGGTGTCTAAAGATGTTATCCTTTCAAATCGCAGGATGCATGCAACCTTACTTGAATTACTTGACATTGGAACTAACACACTATACGAAGCACGCTGTAAGCTTGAAGCGAGTGGGCTCTTACGCACTTATGAGCAAAAAGATGAACTGGGAAAACTTGCAATTTATGAATTGCAACCGCCGCAGCTACCTGAAAGTTTCTTCAGAGATGATTTATTAAGAACACTTTTATTAGAGACTGTAGGGGAACGACAGTTTCAAGAACTCTATCATTACTTCTTTAATACTGAATTCAAACATCAGCATGCTGTAGAAACTACAAAACATTTTCTAGATGTTTTCAATATTCAACCTCAAACACTTCAGCAAACTGCTGAGGCTTCTAAGAATCTTGCTAAAAATATACAGCTGCCAGCCTTAACGTGGAAAGAGGTCGGGTTGGACCGTAGTTTTATGGTGTCACTGCTTGAACACTCATTTATTGACAGTAAGCAAGTTTTAAACAATGAAAAAAAGTTATTTGCGGCTCATATGGTTTATGGTTTTGACGAATTGATGCTCATCAGCCTTTTGGAACAGTCTGCTGATGTAGGAACTAATAAAGTTGATTTTGAACTTTTTCAAAGACTCGCTCAGCAAAGTAAACGGTCTTTAAAAGGCGATAAGAAGATAAAAAAAGATTTTCAACAAGTGGATGTTGATAAATCAAAGAAAGAACAGTTCCTTAATAAAGAAGATATCAGCCTTTTAAAGGCCTGTAAAGCGTATACGCCTGCAGATTTTTTGCAGGTTTTAAAAGAAGAAAAGGGCAGTTCTGCAACTGCTTCAGAGTTGCATACTTTAGAAACAGCAGCACAAAAAAACACGTTTTATCCTGCAATGATCAATATTTTGATTCATTACATGATGATAGACAGAGAAATGACATTGTTAAATCGTAACTTTTTTGAAGCGGTGATTTCTGATTGGGAGCAAAAGGGAATTACCACACCAGAACAGGCAATGAGTCAAGTTCGCAACTTCAATATGCAGAGAAAACAAAGAAAGGTGTCTGGACCGCAAAATATGAGAAGAAGGCAGCCTAAAATCATTCAAAAAGAAACGCTGCCGGATTGGGCAAAAGATGGAGCTGATTTAACACAGCAATCTAAATTTAGTGATGAAGATCGTCAAAAACTAAAAAAACGGTTAAGTAGGTTCAAGAAAAAAATGTAAGTAATTCAGGCAATTACTGAAAAATGAAGGAGGCGAAAAAATGAAGAATGTAGGGGATGAATTTTCACAACAGCTGAAGAAAAATAATTGGGCAAAGGACTATCAGCAGCTTATTCGGGAAGCTTTTGCTGATCAGGAAGTTAAGCAGTTTCTTAATGAAAATAAAGAACAGTTATCAAAAAGCGAGCTTTTACGCAGCGCAAGCAAAGTTTATGAATTTGTAACTGTTAAGAAGAGATTGGAAAAAGGGGAAGAAGTGCCGGTACCAGGTTATAAACCGAAACTGGTCTTGAATAACCATCTTATTGAAGTGGCATATGTTCCCAGTGAGCAGCTTTTAGCTTCAAAAAAACAACAGGAGATACGTTCACGTGTTCATTCGCTTAATATGCCTAAAGCAATTAAAGCTGCACAGTTATCTGATTATGATCTGAATGGACGCGAAGAAGTTGCAGCTGCAGCAGGCAATTTTATTGAGGAGTATATTACTGATCCTCGAAAGTTTATCCAAGGAATGTATTTGCAGGGAAGTTTTGGTGTTGGGAAAACATTTTTGCTAGGAGCAATTGCAAACGGTTTGGCAGAAGAGGGTTTTCATTCCACGCTTCTTCATTTTCCTTCTTTTGCTGTTGAAATAAAAAATGCAATCAGCGATGGGGGCACACTTACGATGATTGAAAGTGTTAAAAAAGCTCCTGTTTTAATGCTGGATGATTTAGGAGCAGATCAGCTTTCTAGTTGGTTGCGAGATGATGTTTTGGGAGTGATTCTGCAATATCGTATGCAAGAGGAACTGCCTACTTTTTTTAGTTCAAACTTGTCTATGAAAGAACTGCAGGATCAGTATTTGACAATCAACAATAGGGGAGAGGCCGAGCCACTTAAAGCGCGGCGCATCATGGAAAGAATTCGCTTTCTTGCTAAGGAATATACGGTCATTGGCAGAAATCGAAGGTTATCTTGATAGATAAAGTTGGTCTTGAAATCATAAAAAGATAGTGGTTTAATATTAGATGTTAGTTGTGAAAGTTAAAGTGCTTATAATTAAAGGGATGAACAGCATTAACTGAAAGCTGTTCAGTTAATTAAGCTTACCGCTTTTACTTATTTTTCCAATGAAAAGTTGGAACGGGTTGTTTCGTTAACGATGTTATGAGCAAGCTGTTTTAATGCAGCTTTAAAAATTTGGGTGGAACCGCGTTACTGACGCCCCTAATGTGTTGAACAGGCACATTAGGGGTTTTTTATTTTATGAGGAGGTTTTAGAAATGACGGAAAAAGTTAAAATTAAATTTCCAGATGGAGCAATTAAAGAATTCGACAAGGGGACAACGACAGAAGTAATTGCAAAGTCGATTAGTACAAGCTTGGCTAAAAAAGCTGTAGCAGGAAACTTTAACGATAAGCTTATCGGCTTTGATGAGCCGCTTGAAGAAGACGGAAAGCTGGAAATAATTACTAAGGAGACTCCCGAAGGCGTTTCAGTTTTATGGCATACCGCTGCTTTAGTTTTAGGAGCTGCATTAAAGGATCTTTATCCAGAAATAAGCTTTGGACAGGTTCAAGAAACAGAACATGGTTTCTATATTGACACTGATAATGGGAAGAAACAAGTTGCAGAAACTGATTTTGAAAAGCTTTCTCAGAGGATGAAAGCTCTTGTAAAGCAAAACTTGTCTTTAAAGAGAGAAGTTTTAAAACAAGCAGATGCTTTGAAGCTTGTTACAGGCGATCGCTACTTGTCTGAACTCGTTAAAGATGAAACTGTTAATGGTAAAGTACAGGTTTATAGACTAGGTAATTTTACAGCTGTTTCAAATGATGTTTGTCTTCCGCAAATAAGTAACGTTAAAAACTTCCAGCTTCTGTCAGTTGCTGGTGCATACTGGAAAGGCGCTTCAAGTAATCCAATGCTGCAAAGAATTTATGGAACAGCATTTTTCAAGCAGAAGGACTTGGAAGCTGAATTGAAAAGACGTCAAGAAGCTCGGGAACGAGACCATCGTGTAATCGGAAATGAACTTGATCTTTTCTTCGTAGATCCTAAAGTTGGTGCTGGTTTACCATACTGGATGCCTAAAGGAGCAACTATCCGCCGGACAATCGAGCGTTATATTATTGATAAAGAGGTTTCACGCGGCTATAAGCATGTTTACACACCAGTATTGGCCAACTTGGATTTGTATAAACAATCAGGTCACTGGGATCACTACCGTGAAGACATGTTTCCGCCGATGGATATGGGTGATGGAGAGATGCTTGAATTGCGGCCAATGAACTGTCCTTCACATATTCAGATTTATAACCACCATATTCGTTCATACAGAGATCTTCCTTTACGAATTGCAGAACTTGGAATGATGCACCGTTATGAAAAATCTGGGGCTTTAACAGGACTTTCACGTGTGCGCGAAATGACGCTTAATGATGGTCATACTTTTGTAACTCCAGATCAGATTGAAGAAGAATTCAAACAAACACTGCAACTCATGGTTTCTGTCTATGCGGATTTTGATATCAAGGACTACCGTTTCCGCTTGAGCTACCGCGATCCTAAAAATACACATAAATATTTTGCTGATGATGAGATGTGGGAAAAGTCTCAAAAGATGTTGAAAGCAGCAATGGATGATCTAGGACTTGATTACTTTGAAGCTGAAGGGGAAGCTGCTTTTTACGGTCCTAAGCTTGATGTACAAACGAAAACAGCTCTCGGCGGAGAAGAAACACTCTCAACAATTCAGCTCGATTTCTTGTTACCTGAAAAATTTGATCTGCATTATATCGGTGCTGATGGTGAAGAGCACCGTCCTGTTATGATTCATCGTGGAATAGTTTCAACAATGGAGCGTTTCACTGCCTACCTGACAGAAATTTATAAAGGCGCATTTCCAACTTGGCTGGCACCTCAGCAAGTAACTATCATCCCTGTAAAGAATGACTTGCATGAAGAATACTGTGATAGGCTACGTGATCAGTTACTTGCACATCATATCCGGGTAGAAATTGATAACCGTAATGAAAAGATGGGATATAAAGTTCGCCAGGCACAAGTAAATAAGATCCCTTACATCTTAGTTGTTGGGGATAAAGAAGTTTCTGAAAATGCGGTTTCAGTTCGTCGTCATGGGGAAGATAAAACTGTGGAAATTTCCGCTGCTAAGTTTATTCAAGAAATTTTGGCTGACATTGAAAGCTACAGTCGTTCTGACAAGTAAAGAGATTATTTCTTGACTCTTCTAGTAATAATTGCTATACTTTAAAGGTTGAGAAAAGCAGAAGCACCCGCTTCTCGCCTAGTGGACGTTTTAGTTCGCGGGCATTGAATAATTGATTTCAAATTATGAAATAACGGTTTGCGGGTAGTTTTTGTTAACTACCCGCTTTTTCTGTATTTTCTCTTAAATTTAATGGAGGTGAAATACCATAGCAGTTGATAAAATGGTAAACGAAGGCATTCGAGCACGTGAAGTGCGGTTAATTGCCAGTGATGGTTCCCAGCTTGGGGTAAAAACCAAACAAGAAGCACTACGGTTAGCAGAACAGGCTAGTCTTGATCTCGTTTTAGTTGCACCAAAAGCTAAACCACCTGTTGCCAGAGTCATGGATTATGGAAAGTATCGTTTTGAGCTGCAAAAGAAACAGCGTGAAGCAAGAAAGAATCAAAAGATTGTTAATGTTAAGGAAGTACGTTTGAGTCCTACTATTGATGTAAATGATTTCAATACTAAGATGAAAAATGCACGTAAGTTCCTTTCAAAGGGAGATAAGGTCAAAGTTTCCATTCGTTTTAAGGGTCGTGCAATCACGCATAAAGAGATTGGTTACGATGTCTTGAACCGGTTTGCAAAGGCAACAGAAGATGTAGCTTCTGTTGAATCAAGAGCAAAGATGGATGGACGCAGCATGTTTATGATGTTAGCGCCTAAAGCTGAATAAACAGGCTTTTTAACATTAGGAGGAAGAGTATTATGCCAAAACAAAAAACACATCGTGCATCAGTAAAACGTTTTAAGCGAACAGGAAATGGCGGATTGAAGCGTGCTAATGCTTATACAAGCCACCGCTTTCATGGAAAGACGAAAAAACAGCGTCGTCAATTACGTAAGGCATCGATGGTGTCTAGTTCGGATATGAAACGGATCAAGCAAATGTTATCTCAAGTTAAATAATTTTTGTTTGCTTTTCGATTAATTTTGATGAGAGCCTAAAATGAAGGCTTGGTATGCAAGCAAGTGTTATTTTAAAGCGCTTCTTGTAAGATAAGGGAGGAATTTTCATGCCACGTGTTAAGGGTGGAACAGTTACGCGTCAACGTCGTAAGAGAATGATCAAGTTAGCAAAGGGATATCGCGGTTCAAAACATATTCAGTTTAAGGTTGCTAAGCAGCAGGTAATGAAGTCTTACCAATATGCTTTCCGTGATCGTCGTAAGACAAAGACTAATTTCCGCAAATTGTGGATTGCACGTATCAACGCAGCTGCTAGAATAAATGATATCAGCTATAGTAAATTGATGCATGGCTTGAAGCTTGCACAAATTGATGTTAACCGTAAAATGTTGGCTGATTTGGCAATTACTGATAGTACAGCATTTACAGCAATCGTTGAAGAAGCAAAAAAGGCGTTAGCAAAATAGTTGTAGGTTAGAAAAGAGGGTCTAGGGCAAATGTCTTTTTTGTCCTAGGCTTTTTTTGAAGGCTGTTTGCTGGGATAATTTTTGCCATTTTGGGCCCTTTTAGCATATAATTAACGAGTCGATAAGTAATTTGTTAGGAGTTGTCATTAATGTTTACATGTTTCAAACCAACTTGGATGCTCAGTTCGATCTATGAGTTGACTCCTGCTGAAATTAAGCAAAGAGGAATTAAAGTTATCCTGACTGACCTTGATAATACCTTAATTGCTTGGAATAATCCTGAAGGAACTCCTGAATTGAGAAGGTGGCTTGATATTATGCAAGCAGAGTCAATTCCAATAATCGTAGTTTCGAATAACAGCAAAAAAAGAGTGGCTAAGGCAATGGAGCCATTTGGCTTGCCTTATATTTCAAGAGCACTCAAGCCTTTTTCTCGTGGAATTAATAAAGCAAAAAAAAGACTAAAATTAAAAGACAGTGAAATTATTCTTGTTGGCGACCAGCTGGTTACAGACATCGCAGCTGCAAATGCTGCTAATATCAGAAGTGTTTTAGTTAAACCAATTGTTGAAACTGATGCTTGGAATACTAAAATAAATCGTTTCTTTGAAAGAATAATCAAGAAGCATCTTAAAAAAAATAATGAGATAAAAGCATGGGGGCATTCTCTAGATGATTGAAAAATCAGAAAAATTGTACTGCGTTGGTTGCGGTGCACTGCTTCAAAGTAAGGATCAAGGTGCATCGGGGTATGTACCTGCTGCTGCGCTTAAAAAAAGGGATACTAATAAGGAATTATATTGCAGACGTTGTTTTCGCTTGCGTCACTATAATGAGGTTTCAGATGTTGAACTTACGGATGACGACTTTTTACGAGTTTTATCTCAAATTGGAGAAACAGATGCTTTAGTTGTGAATGTAGTTGATGTTTTTGATTTTAATGGTTCAATTATACCTGGGTTGCAACGTTTTGTCGGCAACAATCCGATTCTGATGGTTGGCAATAAGGAAGATCTTCTTCCCAAGTCTTTAAAACGTTCAAAGCTGCGTGATTGGCTTCGCCAGGAGGCAAATAAAATGGGACTGCGGCCAGTGGCAGTTTCCCTAGTAAGTGCAAAGAAAAGCTATGCTCTCGATGATCTGATGCAGACTATTGAAAAATATCGTCACGGTAGAGACGTTTATGTTGTTGGAGTAACGAACGTTGGGAAATCAACTTTGATTAACCAGATTATTAAGCAACAATTGGGAGTTTCTGAGTTAATAACTACTTCGCGTTTTCCAGGAACTACTCTTGACAAGATTGAAATTCCATTAGATGATGATCGATTCATGATAGACACACCTGGAATAATTCATAGTCAGCAAATGGCACATTATCTCAGTGCAGAAGATCTCGCAATTGTTTCACCACAAAAAGAAGTTAAACCCCGAGTATACCAGCTTGATGCTGGACAGACAATTTTCTTGGGAGCTTTAGCCCGTTTTGATTATCTTGCTGGAAAGAAGACTGGAATAGTTGTTTATGCTGATAATAATTTAATGCTTCACAGAACAAAAACAGAAAATGCAGAAGCATTTTATGACAGACACGCAGGGGAATTATTGCAGCCGCCATCTGGAGAGAAAGCGGCAGAACTGCCTTCTTTAGAACGTTTTGAATTCAAAGCCTCTCAAAAAAGTGATCTTGTATTTGCTGGTCTAGGCTGGATTACTGTGCCGGCCGAAGTGGCAGTTGCGGGCTGGGCACCAAAGGGAGTCGGTTTAAGTATTAGGCGTACGATGATATAAGGAGAAAAAATGTTAACAGGAAAACAAAAGAGATATTTAAAAGCACAGGCACATGGTATGCGCCCTATTTTTCAAATTGGCAAAGAGGGATTGACTGGGCAATGGTTTAAGCAGGTCATCAATGCACTTGACAAGCGTGAACTGTTAAAAGTAAATGTTCTTCAGGGTTCTTTGATCAATACGAAGGATGCAGGTACCTATATTGCAAATCATTCGGAAATTACAGTAGTGCAGGTGATTGGTCACGTGTTAGTACTTTATCGCAAATCTGAGCATGTTCAAAATCGCAATTTTTCAGTTGAATTGCAAAAAATTGTACAGATCAAGGAGTGAAAAGGTTGGCTGTAAAAACGCTTATTGAAAAAAGTGTGCAGGACATGCCGCAACTGAGTTCAAGTCGAAAAAAAAAGCGTGTGGGAATTCTAGGAGGAACTTTTAATCCCCCGCACCTTGGGCATTTGATAATTGCTGAGGAAGTTGCCGACCAGCTAGGGTTAGACAAGGTTTTATTTATACCGGATTCAACTCCGCCGCATGTCGACCATAAAGCTGCAGCTTCAGCTGCCAAAAGAAAAGCAATGGTAGAATTAAGCATTGCAGGAAATCCACGTTTTGAACTTAATACTTGTGAACTTGACCGTGGCGGAATTAGTTATACTTACGACACACTCCAAGAGTTGCGGTTGCGTCATCCAGACTGGGAGTATTACTTTATTATAGGCGGAGATATGGTTGCTTATTTACCTAAGTGGCACAAAATTAATGAACTGGTAAAATTAGTCCATCTTGTGGGAGTTGCACGTTCAGGGTATCCAAAAAAAAGTAATTATCCTATTTTATGGGTTGATGTTCCGTTAATTGAGATTAGTTCTACAGATATTCGTTGGCGAATACAGCATGGCTGTTCACTTAAATATCTTGTTTTGGACAGTGTGATTGACTATATTCGAAAAGAGGGCCTTTATCGTGTGTGAAATAGAGTACAAAAAGCATTATTATCCTAAAAGCAGAACGCAACTATTGACAGTTTTGAAAAATAGTCTCAGTCTTAAACGTTACCAGCATCTTTTGGGTGTAGAACAAGCTGCATTACGCTTGGCAAAATTGAATCATGAAGAGTTGGAAAAAGCCAGCGTAGCAGCACTTGTACATGATTACGCCAAAGAAAGAACGACAACGGAGTTTAAAAAAGTTATTTTGGAAAAAGGACTTGAACACGACTTGCTTAATTGGAACAATGTTATTTGGCATGGTGTTGTTGGTGCGCAGATCATTAAAGATGAGCTCAAAATTACAGACGAAGAAATTTTAAATGCTGTTAGAAAACATACTGTGGGAGCTGCAGATATGACTCGGTTAGATAAAATTATTTATGTGGCAGATTTTATTGAAAAAGGCCGAACATTTCCGGATGCTAAGCTTGCAAGAACAGTTGCCTATGCTGACTTAGACAGCGCGGTCTCTTTCGAAACCAAGCATACATTGCAGTACTTGATGTCTGCAAATAAAGTAATCTATCCAGCGGCAATTTTAACATATAATAAATGGGTCGTAGAAAACTAAAAAGGGGAATTAGATGGAAAGCAAAGAAATTTTAAAAGTTGTAGTTGAAGCAGCAGATGCAAAGAAAGCAGAAGAGATTGTGGCTCTCGACGTTCACAAAATCAGTTATTTAGCTGATTACTTTGTTATTATGCAAGCTGATTCAGCACGTCAGGTAAGAGCGATTGCTGATAATATCGAAGAAACAGTTGAAGAAGCAGGAATCAAAATTAAACAAATTGAAGGAAAAAATAGCGGAAATTGGATTTTGCTTGATCTTCATGATGTGGTTGTTCATGTTTTTAAAACAGAAACACGCCAATTTTATAATTTAGAAAAGCTTTGGCTTGAAGCTCCTCTGGTTGATCTTTCCGAGTGGGTTACAGAATAGGAGCAGCTAAAAACATGATCTATTCGAACTTTGCCCAGCTGTACGATGACCTTATGGAGCCAGCAATTTATGAAGAATGGGAGCAATTCATTGCCAGATTAACGGGTAAAAAAGATATGACGATCCTTGACCTGGCATGTGGTACGGGAAGAATGGCGGTAAAGTTAGCACAAGAAGGTTATACTGTGACAGGAGTGGATCTTTCGGATGAGATGCTTGCATTGGCTGATCAAAGAGCCCATTCACAAAAGCTGACCATTCCATTATTGCAGGCAAATATGACAGACTTAAGTGAACTTGCACAATTTGATATGGTCATAAGTTGTTTAGATTCGCTTTGTTATCTTCAAAATCCTCAAGAATTAAAAAGAGTCTTTTTACAAGTTGCTCAGCATCTGCCCGCTGGAGGGCTATTTGTTTTTGATGTGATTTCACCATATCAAACAGATAAGATTTATCCAGGATATACTTACAGCTATACAAATGATGAGCAAGCTTTTACATGGGAAAGTTACTCTGGAGAGCAGAGACATAGTGTAATTCATGACCTTAACTTTTTTGTGGAAGATAAAAAGACTAAGCAGTATGAAAGATTTACTGAAATTCATCACGAACGAACATATGAAGCTGACTATTACCTGAAGTTGCTGCTTGAAAGCGGCTTTTATAAGGCAAAAGTTTTTGGAAATTTTGGACGAGAAGAAATTAAAGAACAAACTACACGGTTTTTTTTCGTATGTCATAAGAAGTAGGGGGACCAATAATGGTTGTTGTAGGAATCATTGCTGAATATAATCCTTTTCACAATGGTCATCTTTACCAGCTTGAAGAGACGCGCAAGCTATTTCCGCGGGCAGTTTTTGTTGTAGTGATGAGTGGTAATTTTCTTGAACGTGGTGAACCGGCATGTGTAGACAAGTGGACTCGTGCAAATGAAGCTTTACACTGCGGAGTTGATCTTGTGGTTGAATTACCCGTTGCCTTTTGTGTTCAACCTGCTGATCGCTTTGCAACAGGAGCCGTTTTGCTGTTGAAGAAACTAGGGGTTCAGAAGCTGATTTTTGGAGCGGAACATGCCTCCTACAACTTTAAAAAGCTGGCACAGCAAGTTTCCGATGTACGGGGAGATTCTGTAAAATACAATGAATCTTTCGCTGCAGCGTATCAAAGGGCAGTGGAAAAGAAAGTTGGTCATGCAATAGACCAACCCAATGACCTTTTAGGTCTTGCTTATGCAAAGGCAAACCTGCAACTGGGTGATTTTCTTGAACTTATTCCTATTCAGCGTAAAGGGGCTTTTCACCATGACCTTTGTTTAGAAAAGGACCATAGTTTAGCCAGTGCTTCTGCAATTAGAGCACGTTTGGCAAAGGGGTCTATTAAGGAAATTGCGGCTTATGTACCGCAAATTACTAGTGTGGATTTTGCAACCAGGAAATTAATAACTTGGGCTGATTTTTGGCCATTATTGCGCTACCGTTTATTGACGGCTCCATATGAAGAGCTTCGGAACTTATATGATGTAACTGAAGGTTTGGAATATCGGATGAAACAGCAGGTACAAAAACTTCCTTTAGAAGCCGATTTTGAAGATTGGCTTGGTGCAGTCAAGTCAAAGAGGTATACCTACACACATCTTTCTCGGCTTGCTGTCATTGTTTTATTACAAGTAACCGAAGAAGAAGTAAAAAGTGTTTCTAAGAATCCGTATCTGCGCTTGCTTGGTTTTACACCGAAAGGGCAAAAATTTCTTCATAAGTTGAAAAAAAGAGCAGATATCCCGCTTATTACAAAAGCTTCTCAGAAACTGAGAAAAAAGTTTCTCAGTGTAGACTATCGTGCTGGATTAGTTTACGAACTTGCTTGTATGAGAGTGCAAGATCACGGTAAAGCACCTTTACGTATTACTGCTCCATCGCTGTCAAGGAAAAAACGTTGACATTGTTTTTTTTGACAGGTATAATCAAGTTTGTTGCATTAGGAGGAGATATTCAATGAAATGGTCTTTGAGTGAACTGCGTAAGGCCGGAACGGAACCGTTCTTAGTTGATGAAACCGTTGATATTTCGGAGTCTATCAAAAAACGTGACAGCAGAATTATCGCGATTTCTCCAGCACATGTTAAAGGCTATCTAGTAGTAGATAGCTCAGGCTTGCGCGGTTTATTTGAAATCAGTGCTACTCTGACATTACCCTCTACAAGATCAATGAAAGCAGTTGAGCTGCCATTGAAGTTTGAAATCAGTGAGTATTATATTGACTCTCGTGAAGATAATTTATCTCAGTTTGCTGCAGATGATGTTGTCATTACTGTTAAAGATGATTTACTTGATTTAGCTCAAGTTGCAGAGGATAATATTTTATTACAAATTCCTATGCGAATATTGACCTCTTCTGAACAAAGGGGAGCAGAGCCTTTGCCTCATGGTGAAAGTTGGAACGTAATCGAAGATGATCAGCACGTAGAGCGTAAAAATTCTTCTCAAATTGATCCGCGTTTGGCTAAGCTGAAAGATTTCTTTAAAAAGGATAACTGAAATCTTATTCGTACGGGTTGCTAAATATGCTAACAACAAGTACAATTTCTTTTGGTGATTAAAATATTTTGAAGGAGGTGTTTGTTGATGGCAGTACCAGCACGCAAAACATCAAAGATGCGTAAGAGATTACGCCGTACACATTACAAACTGCAAGTTCCAGGCATGAGTGCATGTCCTAACTGTGGTGAATTAAGAAGATCTCATCGTGTTTGCTCAAGTTGTGGTTACTACGGTGATAAAGAAGTTGTGAAAATCAAAAAATAATTAGTGCGGATTAAAAGTCGCTGCACTGCTTTTTTTAAACAGCTGATACGAGTGTTCTGACCAGGCGGTTCGGAATACTCTTTTTTTGTAATGTTTTTTATTTAAGTAGTGTGATTAAGTTGAGTATGTTAAAATTTATCGAGATGAGAAAGGAAGTTGCTGAATGGAAGTGCACAACGTCAGTTTAAAAATCAGTGCAGTGAAAAAAGAACAGTATCCAACTGAAGGTTATCCAGAGATCGCATTAGTGGGACGATCAAATGTAGGGAAATCATCTTTAGTCAATACTTTGATTAACCGCAGAAGTTATGCGCGAACTTCAAGTCAACCGGGTAAAACACAGACACTTAATTTTTATGAAGTCGAAAACCAGCTTTATTTTGTGGATGTACCTGGATATGGGTATGCTAGAGTTTCAAAAAAGGAACGGCAGAAGTGGGGGAAGATGATCGAAGAATATCTAACCCAAAGAGAAAAAATTCATGGTGTTGTTGTTTTAATTGACGGCAGGCATACTCCTATGCAGCTTGATCTTCAGATGATTAACTTTCTGCATTATTATGAATTGCCGCTTTTAATTGTTGCTACGAAGGTTGATAAAGTCCCACGCAGCAAATGGAATAAAATTGAAAAAGAGATTAGGCAGAAAATAGAATTTAAAAAACAAGACCATTTGGTGCTTTTTTCTGCTGTTGCTAAAACTGGTGTAAATGAAATTTGGAAATGGATTGAAAAAAGAGCAGATTTTTAATGAAGGAGATATATGAAGATGGAATTTGATGAATATCAAAAGGCGGCAACAAGAACTTTATATGGAAACGAACAAGTACTTACTAATTGTGCTCTTGGGTTGGCTGGAGAAAGTGGCCAACTGATTGATTTAGTAAAGAATTATACTTTTAAAGGGCAAAAACTGAATCGAGAGGAAATGGTTCACGAAATGGGAGATGTTTTATGGTATCTTTCCCAGATTGCTGCATGGGCAGATATTCCTTTTGACCAAGTTGCACAAGATAATATTGAAACACTTAATAAACGGTATCCGCATGGTTTTGCGCAGGATAAATGAAATATTACTATATTGTTGTACAATGGCTTAGTTGAAATAGTAGGTACAAAAAAAGCTCTTAACGAGCTTATTTTTTTTTGTCTTTAGTTTTATCTTCTTCATTATTTTTTGGATGTTTTTCTTCGCGTGGTTTTTTTGGGTCGAGGGCAAAATTCTTAAAAAGTTCATTAAGTTTATTCTGACTGTTTACAGTGAGTCCCATTGATAATCCTCCTATTATAATGCTCTAGTTATACGTTAAATAAAGCATACCAATTTTGAGACTATTTTTCAAATAAAGCGAAATTTATGCATGGAAAGACTGTTAAAATTTGTTTTATGCATAAAAATAATAAATTTACTATTTATATTGCATAATAATTCTTTAAATAGTATGATTTATTAAGTAAGCAAGAGAAAGTCAAGGAGATTATATTATGAAAGTAAAAAGTTTATGGCTATTTTTATGTGTGTTTGTGTTTGCGTTATTTATCCCTTTTCAGCATGTCAATGCTGCAAGTGATGGAAATCTGCAAAAAGTTAAGGACAAAGGAACGCTTGTAGTGGGAACAAGTGCTGATTATCCGCCTTATGAATTTACCGTTAAAGAAGGCGGTGAAACAAAGTACGTAGGGTTGGACATGGATATTGCAAAAAAATTTGCTGCTGATTTAGGTGTTAAACTAGTAATTAAGAACATGAATTTTGATTCTTTGCTGGTAGCCCTTGAAACGCACAAAGTTGATATGGTTATCTCAGGAATGAACCCAACACTTGAAAGACAGGAAAGTGTTGACTTCTCAAAGATCTATTATCGCGGGAAACAGTTTATGCTGATCAATAAAAAAGATACTGCTCGTTTTAAAAGTATTAAAAGTTTTAAGAATCAGACTATTGGTGCACAGACTGGCTCACTGCAATATACTTTGGTTAAGCAGCAGATGAAAAATAATGAAATAAAAGGCCTTGCTAAGTTAAATGACCTTGTAATTGCGTTGCAATCCGGAAAAGTAAACGCGGTAGCAATGGAAGAAGCGACTGCAAAGGCTTTTGCTAAGAATAATACCGGTTTAAAGGTGATTAATCCTCAATTTAAAGTCGATTCGAGCCAAACTGGTTCAGCGATTGCCTTTCCTAAGGGAGATACCAGTATGGTAGCTGCTGCTAATAGTACAATTAACAATATTAAAAAGCAGAATCTAATCAATAAAGAATATATTCCAAATGCTGGTAAATATATGGCTGGAAATACAAATAAGAATTCAATGCTGAATTATTGGACATATTTTGCAAAAGGAATTGAATATACCCTCTTAATAACGGTTGTTTCTGTTTTCTTTGGATTTGTACTTGGAGTTTTCTTTGCATTAATGCGCTTATCGCATAACAAGTTTCTTCATTGGCTGGCCGTTGCGTACATCGAATTTGTGCGTGGGACACCACTCATGGTTCAAGTTATGTTTGTTTATTTTGGAATTGGGACGTTAATCCAGTCTTTACCTGCTCTAATAGCTGGGATCATTGCAGTTTCGTTGAATTCCACAGCATACGTTGCTGAAGTTATCCGTTCGGGAATTGAATCAATTCCGACAGGCCAAACTGAAGCAGCACGCAGCTTAGGTTTGTCGCAGAAGCTGACGTACCGTTATGTAATCATTCCGCAGGCTTTGAAAAATATCTGGCCTGCCTTGGGCAATGAATTTATAACGTTAATTAAAGAAAGTTCAATCGTTTCTATCATCGGGGTAACTGATTTGATCTATCAAATGCAGTTAGTGCAATCTGCAACTTATAAAGGTGTGGTTCCTATCTTTATTGCAATGGTAATCTACTTCATAATGACATTCAGTTTGTCTAAAGTTTTAGGTTACTTTGAAGGGAGAATGAAACATGCTTAATTTAATTGAAGTTCGTAATTTAAAAAAAGCGTTTGGCACAAATATTGTTTTAAAAGATATCAATGAAACAGTTGAAAAGGGACAGGTTATCTGTGTTGTTGGTCCTTCCGGATCCGGCAAGAGTACTTTCTTACGCTGTTTAAATGTGTTAGAAGAACCGACTGAAGGACAGGTTTTGTTCGATGGCAAAGATTTAATACACCTGAATGAAGAAGAATTAAACGGGTTGCGTCAACGAATGGGAATGGTTTTTCAAAGTTTCAACCTTTTTCCTAATATGAGTGTGCTGGATAATGTTAAACTAGCGCCTTTACGTGTTAAGAAAGTGGGAGAAGAGAAAGCAACTGAAGATGCAAAAAAACTTCTTAAACAAGTTGGTCTAGAAGACAAGGCAGAACAGTATCCTGAAAGTCTTTCTGGAGGACAAATGCAGCGTGTAGCAATCGCACGTGCCTTAGCAATGGACCCAGAGGTTATGCTTTTTGATGAGCCCACTTCTGCACTCGATCCGGAAATGGTCGGAGAAGTGCTAAAAGTTATGCGTGATCTTGCTGATTCTGGGATGACTATGGTAGTTGTAACTCATGAAATGGGATTTGCTAAAGAAGTGGCTGATCAGATCTGGTTTATGGACGATGGATATATTCAAGAAAAAGGCAAACCGCAAGATTTTTTTACTGCACCAAAAACTGAAAGAGCACGTGCTTTTCTTTCAAAGATGCTCCAGTAAAAGAAACGTATTTTTGATTGTTGAAGGGCTATTAAACCCCGTCTTAAAATAAGATTGGAATACCTCGCAATTGTTAGCAGCTGAATTTTATTCAGTGCAGGTTAGCAATGCGAGGTGTTTTGTTTTACAAGCATTATTTAGAGATACAAAATGGCAAAACTTATTTTATTACCGGAATATTTTGGTGAAGAGTGATTATTTGGTATTATAATTGATAGATGTTAATTCTATATTGGTGAAGTTATTATGACGTTGCAGTCTATAATAAATTTTTGTTATTAACAGGATGAGGTGAAGTTACTAAATGGCAACGAAGCATATTGAAGATAAGTTGAAACTATTGCCGGGTTTGCCAGGTTGCTACATTATGAAGGATCTTAACAGCAAAATAATTTATGTTGGTAAGGCCAAGAATCTTAAAAATAGGGTACGTTCTTATTTTAAAAGTGCACATATCGGCAAAACTGCTAAACTGGTTTCAGAGATTCGAGACTTTGAAACGATTATTACCTCCACTGATAAGGAAGCTTTTTTACTTGAAATTACACTGATTCAAAGACATGAACCCTACTATAACATTCGTTTAAAAAAGGGAACTGGCTATCCATATATTAAAATTACCAGTGAAAGGGATCCGCAGCTGAAGATTGTCAGTCAGATCAAAAGAGACGGTGGTTCCTATTTTGGGCCTTATCCTAATGTATATGCAGCTGAGGAAACGATCCAGCTTCTTCAAAAAGTCTATCCGCTGCGCCGTTGCAATGGGTATCAAAAAAGACCATGTTTATATTACCATATGGGCCAATGTTTAGGAGCCTGTTTTAAAGATGTTCCTCAGGAAAAATACCAAAAGCAAATAAAAAAAATAAAATCTTTTTTGAACGGCAATGTGGGACGAATCAAAAGAACACTTGAAATAAAGATGGGTGAAGCAGCTGAAAAACTTGAGTTTGAAAGAGCGGCTGAACTAAGAGACCAGATTCACTATGTTGAAGTAACTGTAGAGAGGCAAAAAATTATTTCTAATGATAATACCCCGCGGGATTTATTTAACTTTTATATGGATAAAGGCTGGATCTCTATTCAGATTTTCTTCATTAGGCAAGCGAGGCTGATTAAACGTGAAAAACGATTGTTTCCTTGTATTGATACTCCAGAAGAGGAACTTGAGTCATTTATCTTACAGTTTTACAACCAGAAAAACAGGGTCTTGCCTAAAGAGGTCTTTGTACCGAGTGGAATTGAACGGGGGGTTCTTTCAGAAATTTTAAACAGGTCTGTAAAAACACCACAGCGTGGTGCCAAACGTAACCTGTTGCTACTAGCACGTCAAAATGCAAAACTGATTTTGGATGAAAAATTCCGACTCTTAGAACTTGATGACCGTAAGACCAGCGGGGCAATGGAAGAAATTACAAAGGCTTTGCATTTGCCAGCCGGACACCGGATCGAAGCATTTGACCATTCCCATTTGCAAGGTGCAGATCCGGTGTCAGCAATGGTATGTTTCATTGATGGCCGTCCTGAAAAAGATCAGTATCGTAAATATAAACTCAAAACGGTCAGCCACGCTGATGAAGCTGCAAGTACACGAGAAGTAATCCGACGCAGATACGTCCGTTTATTAAAAGAAAAAGCTCAGCTGCCTGATTTAATTTTGATGGATGGCGGAATTGTTCAAGTAGAGGCTGTAATTGATGTTTTGCAAAATGAATTAAGTCTTGCTATTCCAGTAGCCGGCATGGTTAAAGATGAACATCATAAAACGGCAGCGCTAATGAATTCTAATTTTCAAAAAGTTACTTTGGATCCTAAAAGTGAAGGCTTTTACTTGTTACAGCGTATTCAAGATGAGGTTCACCGTTTTGCAATTACATTTCACCGTAAGTCGCATTCTAGAAATTCACTTTCTTCTCGGTTAGATTTAATTCCAGGGGTTGGTCCGAAATCACGTACGAAGCTTTTACGAAAGTTTGGTTCAATGAAAAAAATCACTGAGGCACCAATTAACGAAATCCAATCTTTAGGGATTTCAAAAAAGGTTGCTCAGATGATTAAATTGAGTTTCAACTAAACACAAATTGTGTTAATGGCTGTTAAGCTCATTCGGCTGTTGGGGTTCATAATCAATATCCCAAGGTTCAACATGGACATCTGTATCAAAAACACCGTATTTGCGCCGCAACAGACTTTCGATTTTTTCAGTAATATGATGGCTTTGACGAACGGTCATTTGAGGATCTACCCAGATAATAATGTCAATAAAAATGTTTGCACCATAGGAGCGTCCTTGAATATTGTGAACGAGTTCCACTCCTGGTATTTTTTGGACCGCTGCAGTGTATTCATCAAGCAGATCATCATCAAAGCCATCTGAAAGTGAAAAAGCACTTGCAGAAAAAATGTTGTATGCAGTTTTTAAAATTAAAAGACCAATAATAAGCGCAGCCAAACCATCGAGCCAAGGCATGCTGAAATTAGCACCAATAATAGCAGCTGTTGTACTGAAACTTGTCCATGCGTCATTTCGGCTGTCTTTGGCAATTGCGGCCAGTGCCTCGGAATGGATTGCCGCAGCACGTTTGGTATTACGCAGGTAGATGATGTACATTACACATCCGCTAAAGAGGCCTACAAAAAGAGCATGGATATCTGGAATAGAACTTTCTTGCAGAAAAAGATCTCGGATGGATGAATAAAGAACGCTTAATCCCACAAGCAGCATGATAAGTGAAGTGAGCAGCGTAGCGATTGTTTCAGCTTTCCAGTGGCCATATTGATGATGTTCATCAGGTGGCCGTCTGGCTAACCGAAGTCCTACCATAATGGCACAAGAAGAAAAAATATCAGTTAAATTGTTTGAACCATCGGCAAGCAAGGTAGCAGAATGGCTGAGCTGGCCTACAACTAGTTTTAAAAGTGTTAAGACGATATACGCAGTAATATTGAGGAGTACGCCTCTTTGCGCAATTTTTAGGTTTTGATATCGCTCTTGCATTTTGAACGCTCCTTGATCAAAAATTGCTGTTAATTTTTTGAATTATCTATAATAGGTAAATTATAAAGGATTTTACTATTAAAGCAAATGAAGGCGTTTTTCAAGGTTTTGACCGGCTGCAAAAAAACTGGTATAGTGAGGTCTGGTAGTTTTCAGGACAGATGAGAGAATTTCATTTTTTCTTTTTTTCTTGGAAGTTAGTTGGTACTCAACCAAATAGTTAGTTATTGGTTATTTTTACATCTGAAGAGGAAGAATGGTGAGAAAAAGTGGCATTTGTTGATCAAGTTAAGATTAATATAAAAGCCGGAAACGGCGGTAATGGGATGGTAGCATTTCGCAGAGAAAAGTATGTTCCTAATGGTGGACCGGCTGGCGGTGATGGTGGAAAGGGCGGCAGTGTGATTTTGAAAGTTGATGAGGGTCTAAGGACTCTGATGGATTTTCGTTATCATCGCCATTTTAAAGCTAAAAATGGCGGCAACGGTATGATTAAAGGAATGTACGGCCGTGGGGCAGAGAATCTGTATGTTTCTGTACCTGAAGGAACAACTGTCTCAGATGAAACGACTGGAGAAGTTTTAGGCGATCTGTTGCATGAAGGTGACGAACTTGTGGTTGCTAAGGGTGGCCGTGGTGGCCGTGGCAATATCCATTTTGCAAGTCCCAAAAATCCAGCTCCCGAAATTGCTGAAAATGGGGAACCGGGTGTTGAAAAAGTTCTAAAACTTGAATTGAAAGTTCTTGCGGATGTTGGCTTAGTTGGTTTCCCTTCGGTAGGCAAGTCTACTTTGCTTGCAGCAGTGACAAGTGCCAAACCCAAAGTTGCTGCGTATCACTTTACAACACTTGTTCCTAACCTTGGAATGGTTCGCTTGGATGATGGACGTGATTTTGTTATGGCTGATCTGCCTGGTTTGATTGAAGGTGCTTCCCAAGGTGTTGGCCTTGGAATTCAATTTTTACGGCACGTTGAAAGAACCCGCGTTCTTTTGCATTTAATAGATATGAGCGGATTTGATGGTCGTGATGCATACGATGATTTTATTAAAATCAACCAAGAGTTGAAGCAATATGACGAATCGTTGTTAGACAGATCTCAAATTGTAGTTGCAAGCAAGATGGATCTTCCTACAGCGGCCGAAAATTTACAGACTTTTAAGAAAAAAATGAAAAAGCAGCAGATATTAACTGTTCAGCCTGAAATTCTTGAGATTTCTTCGGTTACACGACAAGGCTTGCAGGAATTATTAATAAAAACCGTTACTTTGCTGGATAAAACGCCGGTATTTCCAACTCTTGCTCAGAGAGTACAGACAACTGAGGGTAAAATGTATCAGTTTGATGGAGATAAACAATCCGACTTTGAAATTACGCGTGAACCTGATGCAACTTGGGTTCTTAGCGGAGATAAACTTGAAAGGCTCTTTAAAATGACTAATTTTGAGCATGAGGAAAGTATTATGCGCTTTGCTCGTCAATTACGCGGTATGGGAGTAGACGATGCTTTGCGGGCGCGTGGAGCAAAAGCAGGAGATCATGTCAGAATTGGTAAATTTACTTTTGAATTTGTAGATTGACGGGCAATTAACGTTTTTGAGGTTGATATAAAATGGAAGCAAATAGAAAAAAAAGACGTTACATCACTGGGTTCGATGGTATTAGGTCTCTGGCCGTCGTTGCAGTGATCTTGTATCATCTAGTTCCATATGATATTCAAGGGGGTTACCTTGGAGTTCCGATTTTTTTCGTTCTTTCAGGCTACCTGATCACGGATATTTTGAATGCAGAAATCCGCAAATCTGGTAAAGTGAATGTTTGGAACTTTTACAAAAAAAGGATGAAGCGTCTTTATCCAGCGCTTGTGGCGATGGTAATCGGCACAAGTGCGTACATTACTCTTTTTCAGCGTGATATGCTGCAAAACATCAGGCAAACGATTATTGCTAATTTGGTATACGTTTATAACTGGGTGCAGGTCAGACAAGGACAGTCTTATTTTGACCGTTTTGGGCCACAAGCCCCTTTTACTCACTTGTGGTCACTTTCAATTGAAGGCCAGTTTTATTTGTTCTGGCCGTTAATTCTAACGGTATTATGGGTTTTACTGCGTAAAAAGCAGCCGGTGTTTGATGTTATTTTTATAGTTGCTTTTATTTCGGCACTGATGATGGCTTTATTATACCGACAGGGCCAAGATCCTTCACGAATCTATTTTGGGACAGACACCCGAATGTTTGCAATTTTGTTAGGGGCAGCATTATCTATCCTTTGGCCAAGCGGAAGCTTGAAAAGCAATTTAAATAAAAAGGGACGCTGGTTTCTTGACATGATTGGAACTTTGTCCTTGGCGTTAATTATTTTAATGTTTTTCAATATGCCTGGCGAAAGTGAACTGACATATCGCGGCGGGATGTTTTTTTTCACTGTCATTGCTACTCTCTTTGTTGCAACGGTTGCACACCCTGGGGCTGATATGAATAGCGTGATGTCAAATCCGCTATTCACATGGCTGGGTAAGAGGAGTTATGGTATCTACTTGTATCAGTTTCCGGTAATGATTTTTTATGAAGCCAGAGTAACTAACATAGCTGATCATCCTTGGATCCATAGTTTAATTGAAATCACAATTATAATTTTAATCAGTCACATTTCATATGTATATTTAGAATTACCATTGCAACATTTTGATTATAGTCAAACAAAGAGAGTCGTCACCGAATTTCTAAAAAGAAATTCACGGTATGGCTGGCAGCGTTTATGGGTGTTTGCAGGATTAATCTTAGGGGTGCTTGCTTTGGCAGGAGCCGTCACAGAGCCTTCCGCATCAACTAATAAAAATTCACAGCAGCTAAAGCAGGTAATTGAAAAAAATCAGCGGACTGTTGCGCGCGGTAATTCACTTGAACAAAAAAAAGATGTTACTTCAAAAAAAGTTGCAAAATCCGCAGCATCACAAAGTACTTCTAGTTCTCAGGCTCAGAGCTCTTCGTCTGAAAATACGAATGCAAAGCCTTATGATTTGAGCGAAATTCAAAAACAGCAAGCACAAAAGCTTAGCATCACTGCAGTTGGAGATTCGGTAATGGCAGATGGGTCAGCCAAGCTGCAAGAAATTTTCCCACAGATGTATATAGATGCACAAGTTGGACGGCAAGCACGAGATGCAATTGCCGTTTTGCAGAGTCTCGCACAAAAGGGGCGGCTTGCTAATGTTGTTTTGATTAGTTTAGGAACAAATGGGCCATTTTCAGATGATGAACTGAGTCAAATTATGAGTGCTGTGGGGAACAGACAGGTGTTTTGGATCAATACACATGTTCCTACAAGACGTTGGCAAAATCAGGTTAATGATTCTTTGAAGACTGCTGCTACTAAGTATCACAACCTTAAGGTCATTGATTGGTACGGTTATAGTAATAATCATTCAGACTGGTTTTATGAAGATAATGTCCATCCAAATGAATATGGACTTAATTACTACAGTTCTTATATTGCAAAGGAGATTCTTGAGCACTCTTAAGCACATCATTAAGCTTTAAAATCAAGTTGAAAGATCCGGTGTTGTTTTTGAATCTATCCGGGTCTTTTTATTTTCTCGTTATCCTCGTTTTGCGAAAGACCATTGATTATGAGTTGATTGCTAGAAAACTTATAGCCGAAAACTGGGTAGTTAATGTTATTTTGACGTACAAAAACTTTCGTTTTAGGGTTTATTTGAGGCTTATTTTTCAATAATAGGAAAATATTTTCTAGCGTAAGAGTTGTGTCGCTTTTACTTGCAGTTAAAAGTAATAGTGTTTGTCTATTTTCAATTTTAAGAGTGTGAAGAGGAACTACTTCTTGTTGATCTAATTGAAAGAAAAGTTTGAGATTAATATTCAAACCAGCAGTGAGAATTTGCAAGTCAGAGAGATACATAAGTCACCTTCTTTTGGTCTTTATCATTTTATTATAGTGGGTGATATTTTTACAAACAAGGTAGTTTACTTTAAATTAATATAGTGACACCTAGGTTTTTGATGTTAAAATAAAAAAAGGTATGATTAATTTTGAGCTGGCATCCAGTTCAATAGATTGGAAAAGTTTATGGAAATCGAATTTTTAGGAACAGGCGCCGGTTCACCGGCAAAATCACGCAATGTGACAAGTATTGCTTTAAAGCTTTTGGAAGAGATCAATGAGATTTGGCTTTTTGATGTTGGTGAAGGAACGCAGCACCAAATTTTACGAACAACCATCAAACCGCGTAAAATTTCACGAATCTTTATTACACACCTTCATGGAGACCATATTTTTGGGCTTCCTGGTTTTTTAAGCAGTCGTTCTTTTCAAGGAGCAGAGAAACTTGGACAACTGACTATTTATGGACCAAAAGGAATCAAAGACTATGTCCAGACTAGTCTGCGTATTTCACAGTCTAGACTTACGTATAAAATAAACTTTGTTGAAATTACTGAAGAGGGGCTTCTTTTCGAAAACTCGAGGTTCACAGTCTTTGCCTATCGTTTGGATCATCGAATCGAATGTTTCGGTTACCGTATTGTTGAGAAAGATTATCCTGGAGAACTCCAAGTTGAACGACTGCGTGCAGAACATGTCCCTTCCGGCCCAATATACGGGCAACTGAAGGCTGGAGAAACAGTGACATTGACTGATGGTCGTGTTTTAGATGGGAATGACTATCTGGGACAGCCAAAAAGAGGTAGAATAGTAACTGTTCTGGGAGACACACGGCAAACACCGAATATTTTAAAACTAGCACAGAATGCCGCTGTACTTGTACATGAAAGTACTTTTGGTAAAGAGGAAAGCCAAATGGCATTCAGCTATTATCATTCTACAAACGTGCAAGCTGCTAGGGCTGCAGTAAAAGCACATGTAGGGCAATTACTCCTTACACATATTTCTGCACGTTATGTAGGCCCTAAAGCATTAAAGCTTGAAAAGGATGCACAGTATGTTTTTAAAAAGACAATACTGGCTAATGATTTTGATAATTTTTCTATTCCATTTACGCGAAAGCAGGAGGGTGAACAATGAGGGGTTATAAGCAATTGAAAGATTTACGCAACCGAATTGCGATTGTTACGGGAGCTTCCTCAGGTTTAGGAGAACAAGTAGCATATGAGCTTGCACGACAAGGTGCAATCGTTGTGGTTTGTGCTCGCAGATTAAAAAAGCTTGAGCTTATAAGTCAAAAATGTCAATCTCTTTCGGGAAGAATATCACTATCAAAGCAGCTCGATGTTGAAAAGCCAGAACAAATTGAACGATTAGTTGATGAAATTGAAGAAGAACTTGGACCGATTGATATCTTGGTAAACAACGCGGGTTTTGGTTTGATGGAAAATGCACTTTCATTTGAAATGAAAGTCGCAGAAAAAATGTTTCGTGTCAACGTTTTAGGAATGATGTATTTGTCAAAGTATGTTGCTTTAAACATGGCAGAAAGAGAAAGAGGAGCTATTATAAACGTAGGTTCAGCTGCAGGAAAAATTGCAACACCAAAATCTGCTGTCTACTCTGCTACGAAGTTTGCTGTTTTGGGCTATTCAAATGCTTTGCGTCTGGAATTAAAACCCCTTGGAATTTCAGTTTTGACTGTCAATCCTGGGCCTGTTAAAACAGATTTCTTTAAGATTGCCGATAAATCAGGCGATTATTTGAAAAAAGTTGGTTTTTTAGTTCTCGAACCTGCAGCTCTTGCAAAAAAAATAGTGTCTACTTTAGGTACAAGTAGAAGAGAACTCAACCTGCCATATGTTTTTGACGTTGCACATCATCTCTATGAACTCTTTCCACGTATTGGTGATTATTTTGCAGGTGATCTGTTTAATAAAAAATAAGGGGGGAATATTTAATGAAAAACCAGTGGAGAATGATTGCAGCTTTGCTAGTTGCTTTAATAGTTATCGTCTTTGCATTGCTTAATACTCAAAATGTTGAACTGAACTTTATTTTTGGTAAATACAGCATGCCTTTAGTATTAGTTCTTGTTATATCTTTATTAGCTGGTGCTTTAATTGCAGTTTTGCTTTCTACCGTCACGATTATAGGATTGAAAAGACAGCTTAAAGAAAGTGAAATTAAGCGTGAGAGGGCCGAAGAAAGTGCTGTGAAGAAGTATGAGCAAAAGTTGACGGCAACACAAGCAAAGTATCAACGCAAGTTGAATGGGAAAACAGCTGCGACCGTAAGACAAAAAGAAGATTTTCATAAGTAGGAGCTGATTGAACTTGTTTGAGCCGCACTATCTCTGGAAAAAGAACCATACTGAGCATAGTTTAGAAAAAATAAAGCAAATTGAAGAAGAATTTGGGCTGAGCTCTTTTGCAGCTGGACTTTTGCTAGATCGTGGACTAGATTCTTCAGACAAAGTTCAGCAATTTTTAAATCCGTCTTTTGAAAATTTAGTTGATCCATTTCTAATGAATGATATGAAAAAAGCCGTTGAGAGAATCCAAACTGCAATTGTTTCTGGTCAAAAGATCATTGTTTATGGAGATTATGATGCAGATGGTTTGACAAGTACAGCGGTTATGTATGAAGGCCTTTTACAATTAGGAGCTGATGTTGCCTATTATATTCCTGATCGGTTTAAGGATGGATACGGACCGAATAAAGAAGCGTATCAAAAATTAATAGCGGACAAAACAGAATTGATTGTGACTGTTGATAATGGAATTAGCGGCAACGAAGCAATTACATATGCAAAAGAAAATAATGTGGATGTAATCGTGACTGATCACCACGAACTGCCTGAACGATTACCGCCGGCTTTTGCAATTGTTCATCCGCGATATCCCGGTAAAATATATCCGAATCCGCAGCTTGCGGGTGTTGGGGTTGCTTTTAAAGTTGTCTGCGCACTGCTTGAAGAAGTTCCACAGGAACTTTTGGACCTTGTTGCAATTGGTACAGTCGCTGATTTGGTGCCTCTTATCGGAGAAAACCGTACTCTGGTACAACTTGGGCTTCATGAATTAAGACAAACTCAGCGAATCGGATTGCAGGCGTTAGTGCAGGCTGCTAAGATCAATCCAGAAATTATTGACGAAGAAAAAATCGGTTTTGGGATTGCTCCGCGTCTTAACTCATTGGGGCGCCTTGAAAATGCAAATCTTGGGATTGCATTACTGACAACTTTAGATAGCAGTGAAGCCGCTGAAATTGCAGTGCATGTAGAAAAACTAAATCAGCAAAGACAGAAGCTGGTAGAAACAATCACAATAAAAGCTTTAGCAAAATTAAAGAGTCAGTCTGTTCCTCATTTAGTGAATGTTGTTGCAGCGTCTGGTTGGCATGAGGGAGTATTAGGAATCGTTGCTTCACGTTTAGTTGAAAAAACTGGTCGTCCGACGCTTGTACTGACTATTAACTCTGAAAGCGATGTTGCAAAAGGTTCCGGACGTTCTGTTGAAAGTTTTCACCTTTTTAAAGCACTGGATGCTCATCGAAAATTATACAGCAGTTTTGGCGGCCATCATATGGCATGTGGGATTTCGTTGGCTGCGAATCGATTACCGCTATTACAAGAAATACTTGATAAAGAGGCACAGAAACAAAAACTTGATGAGAGGCAAAAGCCGGTATTGCAGATTGCAGCTGAATTGCCTTTGGATGGGATAAACAAAAAACTCATTACAGATTTAAAAAAAATTGCACCATATGGTCCTGAAAATCCAAAACCAATTTTTTCCTTTACAGATTATAAACTTACTGACGTTCGATTTTTAGGACAAAAGAAAAACCATGTCAAACTTACTCTAACCGGTAATAAAGTACAGCTGGATGCCTTGGCGTTTTCAATTGAGGATCATAAAAATGAAATTATCGTAGAAGCTGAAGACATGAAATTCTGTGGTAAGCTTGGGGAAAATACGTGGAAGGGAAGAACTAAACCGCAGATTCTGATCTGCGACATGGGTAATTCACGACCGGATTTTAAGGATCTAAGGACAAATAGATTAAGCCCAGAACTTTTTAAAAAATCCGGGACATATTTCTTTTTTAATCAAAGAATTCAACAAAAGTTAGTTCCTTTCTTACCGCAAAATGCTGAAATGGTTATTGGGCTAAAGAAACTTCCGGCAACACCAAGTTTTGATGAGCTTATCATAGTTGATTGTCCGCCTTCTCTTAAAGACTTGAAAAAATTATTACAGGTTGCCTCTTATAAAAAACTGGTTGCTATTTTTTATCCTTATAAACCAGTTTATGCTTCAGGAATGCCGACTAGAGATGAGCTGGCTAGAGTTTATCGCTTTGCAATTAGCCATCATAACATTGATCTGAAAGGCCAGATGCAGCAAGTTGCGGACTACCTTCAGGTAAAAAAAGAATTATTGATTTTTATGTTGCAAGTGTTTTTTGAGGTTGGATTTGTTAAAATAGAAAATGGATTGATGACAGGCTATCCAGCCCATCAAACGGTTAATCTGAAAGAAACACCCAGTTATCGTTCAAGACAGCAGCTGCTGAAAGCCGAAAAAACCTTATTGATGAGTAAAACCACTGACTTAAAAAAGTGGCTGTTCAAACTCTCAGCAGTCTAATTTAAAGGAGCGTTTTAAAAAATGGCATTAGATTTGACAGAGTATGTAGCAAGCATTCCGGATTATCCTGAGAAGGGAATTATTTTTCGAGATATTTCTCCTTTGATGGCCGATGGAGAAGCCTACAAACAAGCAACAGCACAAATTGTTCAGTTCGCTCACGATAAAGGAGTAGAAATGATCGTTGGACCTGAAGCGCGTGGCTTTATTGTAGGATGTCCGGTTGCTTATGAACTAGGGGTCGGTTTTGCTCCAGCACGTAAAAAAGGTAAACTTCCACGAGAGACAGTTAAAGCAGAGTATAAATTGGAATATGGTACTTCAGCTTTGTACATGCATAAAGATGCTGTAAAACCAGGACAGCGTGTTCTTGTAACTGATGATCTACTTGCAACTGGCGGAACAATTAGTGCAACCATTGACTTAGTGGAGCAGTTAGGTGGAATCGTGGTTGGCTGTGCGTTTATTATCGAACTAAATGCCCTAGAAGGCCGTAAAAAAATTAAGAATTATGATGTTTTAAGTTTAATGAATTATTAAAAAATGTATTTTTTAATAATTAATGTGTTTTAAGATACTTCCCGCTACTCCTTGATAAGAGAAATATGAGCTGGAGCTTTTGAACTAAGAAGGCTGTTGAAATATATTTATTGGGATACTGCAAGGTAAAGTCAAGGGACTGCGTCAAAAATTTACTTTTGACGCAGTCCCTTCAGTAGTATCCTTAAGCTTTTAATTACGAGGAGGCTTAGTAATGGTTAAACAAAATTATGCAATTATTGGCCTAGGCAGGTTTGGTGGCAGTATCTGCCAAACCTTAATAGCAGGAGGAGCTGAAGTACTTGTAATCGATAAAGATGAAGCAAGGGTAAACGACTATAAGAACATTGCAACTCAGGCGATAATTGCCGATGCACAGGATGAAAATACATTAAGATCGCTCGGAATTCGTAATTTCGATCATGTAGTAATTGCAATTGGTGAAGACATCCAAGCAAGTATTCTTGTAACACTTATGGTAAAAGAATTAGGAGTCAAGTACATCACAGCTAAAGCCCAGAATGAATATCATGCACGTGTTTTGACTAAGCTGGGGGCAAACAAGGTTGTACACCCAGAGCGTGACATGGGGATTAGAATCGGCCGCAATCTTTTATCAAAAAATATGCTTGATTACTTAGATTTATCTCCAGAGATTAAAGTGGCGGAGATTAAAATCACACAGAATTTTTTAATTGGCAAATCTTTAATGGAACTTGATTTTCGCAAAAATTTTGCATTGAACGTGATCGCAGTTCGCCGCAATAAGAAAATAGAAATTTCACCAGCTCCCAGTGAGGCATTGAATTTAAATGACAGCCTCCTAGTTGTTGGGTTGAAAAAAGACGTTGAACATTTTAGTCAATTGATGGACCGTTAAAAAATTCTGTTAATACTTTCTTCGTTTCGGAAAAACAGTTAGGATTAAGGTAAAGAGTACAAGTAACGAAATACCAGTTATAAAGATTCCTGTAATTAATAAAGGCGGGAAAAAGGTGAGGCGAATTTTATGCCTACCTTTTATTGCTTTAATAGCCAAAAAGGTGTTTTGAATTTTAAATGTCGAAACATTTTTTCCATCTATTTGAACATGCCAGCCCTTACTGTATGGAATTGTTGTTGCTAAAATTTGTTGGTTATTTTTAGCTTCATAATGTCCTTGCAGATTTCTTTGCGATTTTTGTGAGAGTGTCACTTTCCTTTTTTTTAGTGTCTGTAATTGAGAAAAAATTGCTGCATTGTCAGCTTGATAAAGAACAAAGTTGTTCAGCCACAGGGAAGATTTTTTCAACTTGGCTGTTAAAATTATTTCTTGACCTTTAGCATGATTGGCAAGATCAACGACAACTGTATGTCGAAAAGTGCCATATTGATTTAAGGGCTGGTTATTAAGAAACAACGAAACATTATCATTATCTAAGGAAGGACCAAGTGTTAAATAATAAGAATCGTTTGTAGGCGGTGTAAACTTAAAAATAATCTGCGCGTCCTTAGATAGGTCTTTGCGGCGGAAGATTGTATCTGTCAGTTTAGTTTGCTGTTTGATATTCTGAAATACTACTTCATTAAAATTCTGGGCCTTGAAGTAACTGTAACGTGGACTTCCGACAGCATTATTCAGCCACTGTGTTTGGTATTCCAATGGGTTATCATAAAAGCCGGTAAACTTTTTCAAATTTTTATCAGCAAGGTAAGCATATCCTAGAGCGGCTGAGTTTTGATAGATATGTGTTAAGGGCTGGTTCTTCACTAACCTGTATTCCTGCAGATCAGGTTTTTCTGTCAGTTTTTGTAGAGGTTGTCCATTTTTTAGTTCAGCTGCATCTTTTGGAGCACTGAAGTATTTCATATTAAGCAATGAATCGGAAATCAAGGTGCCGTTTGAATAGGTTACATAGTTATCGCCATCAGGATTTCCTAACATACCATAAAAATCAGGAATACTTTTTTCTAGAGCAGAGCTGAAATATGACCCTGTATTGAGCATATTTGCAATACCATCATTTTTAGTTCTGCTATAGACTTGCCCCGTCCTATACGGAGAACTGTCAGTCTGCTTTAAGTAATTACTATCTTTTGAAAGTGCTTGGGTTGGTTGGGAGTATTCTTTTGCACTTAGATAACTTAGGTTGTTTAATGACAAACAGCTATTCAAAGAAACTTCTCCAACGACGAGGAGTAAGAGCCAATAGAACCTGATACGTGCATATCTGGAGCTGGGATTAATCGCTAAAGTGGCTAAAATTAAAGTTGCAAAAGCAGCAGTGAGAAGCAAGGTTTCGTTTGTAAGAAAACTAAATTTTTTAATATTAAATAAAAGGTAAGCTAAAAATGAAGTGAAAAATGCAAAACAAAACCAGATCTTCCAAGGCTCTAAATGCAGTTGCTCTTTAAGCGAACGGGCGGCAAGCATTAGCATCCAAAAACTGATTACAAAGGAAAAACGATATGGATACCAGACTGGAAACTGAAACCCATGCCAGAAAAGATCAAGCGGTTCGAAACAAAGTGACAAAAACAAGAAGATACTGATAAAAAGAGCAGTAATTCTTTCGCAAAGCTTTATTTGTGAATTTAAAAAGTACGTAATGAAACCGATTAAAGCAAGTGAACCAATGAAAAGATTAGGATAGCCCGATGGCATTTGCTGGAAGTTAAAAGAACCTACAACAAACTTTGAGATCATTTTTAAGGGTGTATATTCAAATCTAAAATGCACGAAGCTTGCAGTATACTGGCCTTTGCCTTCCATCAGTGAAGACAAAGTCGGTAGTAAAATAACAGCTGCAAGGCCAACTGCTAGTAAAGAAGCAAGTACAAAACGTGCTAGAAGGTGAAGACTTTCAACAAAGCCTTCCCAGTTTGCTGCAAGATACCAGAAAAAATAGGCAACTAAGAAGATGCAGACCATATACCCCATATAATAATTATCAATTAACAAAAGAGCAAGCAGCGCGGGATACTTCCAGTTACTATGTTTTTGCAGCAATGCATCCAGTGAGATAATGACAAGAGGCAAAAATATAGCAGCATCAAGCCAAAGTAGATTGAGCTGGTTTGCGATAAACCACCCCATTAATGCATAGGAAGTAGAAAAAAGAAGAGGAGTTACCTTTAATGCTGGATTCTTTTTTAAAAGAAAAAGATAGAAAGAAAGACCGGCAAATCCATATTTTAGAGTAGTAATAAGCATGATTCCGGCAGGTAAAGCAGTTTGTGAAAAGAAAAGCAGTAAAAGGTTAAATGGGCTCATCAAGTAATAGGACCATTCACCAATCATGTTTCCACCGATTTCTTTTGAAAAAGAATAAAAGAAATTACTTGGATCGTGCAGCAAAGTTCTTCTAAAAAATGAGAAAAAATCAATGTATTGCTGGCCAAGATCCACAGTCAGTAAACTGCTTTTTCCGAAAGGATACATTCCGCGCGTAATAAAGTATGTTTGCATGATAATTGCGGGAATAAAAAAACTTAAAATTAAAGGATAGTTTGTTTTCCAAAAAGTTATTGATTTTGTTCTCATTTTGCACCCCTAGAAACATTTTTAAGAAGTTTTACCATTAATTTTATTATACAGACTTGTTTCTATATTTGCACAAGCGCATAATTTTTATTAAAGTTTAACAGGCAGTTTAAGAAACTGGTAGTTTGTATGGTACCATGAGTAATGGTAATGTTACATGGATATCTATTATTAAGGATAACATGATAAAGTTTTTTGATCGATGTGAGGTTAATAATTTTGAAATATTTAAGAAAAAGAAATAATTCCAAAAGAGTAAAGTCGCAAATTCCTTTAAGACTGAATTTTTTGTTTATACTTGTTTTTTTGCTGTTTGCTACATTATTGGGACAACTGGCCTACTTGCAAATTGTGCATGGAACTAAGTTTGAATCCGAAGTAAGCAGTACGGATACGAAAACCGAAACAAAAAATGTACAAAGAGGCATGATCTATGATTCAACTGGTAAAATTTTAGTGGCTAATAACGCTTCACGTGCTATTACATACACTAAGCCTCTTACTGTAACTCCTATGCAAATGTATAAAGTTGCAAATGATCTTGTAAAATATGTTTCGATAGATACTTCTAACATAACTCCTGCTAATAAAGCAGATTATTATTTGGCAACCACGGCCAATTTAGAAAGAGTTCAAAAAAAGATTCCTAATTATGAAAAACTCGGTACAAACGAACTTTATCGTCGCGAGGTTGAGTATGTAAGGCAAAAAGGACTTGCCAAAAGTCTAACTGATAAACAAAAAGAAGCAGCAGTTGTTTACTCGAAAATGAGTGGAGCATATGCTCTTTCCTCGGTTTTTCTTAAGTACGCTGATGTTTCCGATGACGAGATGGCTAAGGTAGGAGAGAACTTATCAACAATGCCTGGGATTAAAATTGGGACCAGTTGGACCCGTAATTATCCTAATGGAGAATCTGTAAAGAGTGTTATTGGGACTGTTACAAGCCGGCATGAAGGTTTGCCTAGTGATCAGATTAATAGTCTGTTGGCAGAGGGCTATTCCCGTGATGACAGCGTCGGTTCAAGCTATATTGAATCTCAGTATGAAAATGTACTTAAGGGAACTAAATCAATTACGACGTTGGAGACTCAAAATAATAAAATCACTCGTGAAGTCAAATCATACGGCGGTAAAAAGGGTGATAATGTTGTTTTAACGATTAATTCTGAATTTCAGAAAAAGGTTCAGGATATCATGAAAAATTCGGTGCAAAGTGTAGCAGGCAGTAATCCATATCTTCCAGGTGCTTATGCAGTTGTGATGAATCCTAATACGGGTGCAATTTACGCTTTGGCTGGAGTTAATCGTGATTTAGAGAGTGGTAAAATTACCGAGAATGCACTTGGAGCAATTAACCAGACCTACGTTATGGGCTCTGTTGTTAAGGGAGCAACAGTCATGGGCGGAATGCTTTCAAACGTAATCTCGCCGGATAACAGTACCTTGACAGATCAGCCCATCTCGTTACAGTCAACTCCTACAAAGTCTTCTTGGTTTAATAAGTCCGGTGGCCAAGATATGCCATTAACTGCTTCGGATGCATTAATGGTTTCTTCCAACTCTTATATGATGCAGTTGGCAATGTTGGAGGGCGGTTTTAAATATCATGAGAATGCGGCTTTAAGTTTGCCGACTTCTATTTTCTCAAAATTGCGTGGATATTTTAATCAATTCGGGCTCGGAGTAAAAACTGGCATTGACATTCCAGGCGAAGCAACTGGTTTTGAAGGTCCTTCGACTCAGTCTAGCATAGGTAAAGCACTTGACCTGTCTTTTGGAAACTATGACTCATATACTACTATTCAGTTGGCACAATATATGTCAACAGTTGCAAACGGCGGCTACCGATTACAGCCGCATATTTTAGAATCGATCAGAGGGACTAATAAAAATGGTGGCTTAGGCGCAACGGAATACGAGTTTTCACCAAATATTTTAAATGTCGTCAGTGCTTCTGATAGTCAGTGGAATGTTATTAAATCTGGTTTTTGGAAAGTTGTTCATGGAACCAGCACATATCGTACAGGCGGAACTCTCGCAAATGTCAAACCGGCAGTTGTAGCAAAAACCGGTACTGCACAAACTTTTCACGGGACAACGGAAACTGAAACCCTTAGTGGAGTTTCTTATGCTCCTGAAAAAAACCCTCAAGTGGTCGTAGCGATTGCTTTTCCAGGAATGGATGGCGGTACAACCAGCCATATTAATAGTGAAGCAATCATTCAGATATATAAGGCGTATTGGAAATATGTTCAGTCTAGTGACGGGCTTCAATAGAAAGCAGTAGTTACTGTCAAGGAGTATCCCTTAACAATTTGTAAAAAACGCTGGCTTCACTGGAAAAAAAATGATATCATAGTAACGTTGAAGATTAAAAATTTTCGAAAACAGCAAAGTTTGGAGGGTTAGGAATGCGTGTAAACATTACATTAGAATGTACAGAATGTCATGAACGGACATATCTATCAAACAAGAATAAGCGTAACAACCCTGATCGCTTAGAGTTGAATAAGTATTGCCCACGTGATAGAAAGGTTACGCTTCATCGCGAAACAAAATAGTACTTGAAAGTATTATTTGAAGAAGGCAAACTGTTTGTTTTAGATATTTGGTATTAATTTTTAAAATGACGGTAGCTTATCATCAATGTACGTACTTACTATATAATATAGGGCTGGGGCAGGTGAATATTTGTCTCAGTCTCTTTTATTATCTAGGATTCTTTACGAAAGGAGATACTGTGCAGCTAAAAAAAGAAACAGTAAGAAAAAAGCAGTTGGAAAAATTAACACAGTCAAAAAGTACATGGAGTAAACAACTTAATGAGCTTTGTTTGTACCAAAAGCTTTTTGCTCTAGCTAGCTGGAAAAATGCAAAAATGGTTGCAGTTACTTTGTCCTCTGGAAGCGAGATTGATACTAAGCCCTTAATCTTACAAGCTTGGTTGCAAAATAAAGACATTTGCATTCCAAGAATATTTCCTCAAAGGCAAATACGTTTTTTTAAATTGGAAAAGCAGAGTAAAATTGAAAAAAGTTCTTTTGGTGTTTTGCAACCTGCTAAGACAGAAAAAGAAGTATCTAAAGAAAAGATTGAATTAGTGATAGTTCCCGGACTTGCGTTTACGCAAAAAGGTGAACGAATTGGTTTTGGTGGGGGCTACTATGATAGATTTTTAGCAAATTATCATGGTGATACGCTTGCTCTTGCTGATCCAGTACGTTTCTTTCCAGCAGCGATTTGGCAGGCAGAAGAAACTGACCAAAACATTCAACAGATTCTGACTATTTAAAAAGGAGACAGACAATGGTTTCGAACCGACGACCAATAGTCACATACGCTTTGCTCAGCTTGAATATTGCGATTTTTTTGTTAATGACGCTCTTGGGTGGCAGTCAAGAGATCTCTCTGTTAATTGCGTTTGGAGCTAAGGTTAACAGTCTTATTTTAGCTGGTCAGTGGTGGCGATTACTAACGCCGATGTTTCTTCACATTGGTTTGGAGCACTTAGTATTGAATATGGTAACACTTTATTTTATCGGTACCCAATTAGAAACAATACTAGGGCATTCAAGGTTTTTACTTATTTATTTCATAAGCGGCTTTATGGGAAACTTGGCTAGCTTTGCATTTAATCCGGAAGCTCTTTCAGCTGGTGCAAGTACTGCGTTATTCGGCTTGTTCGGAGTTTTCTTGATGATGGGAGAATCTTTTGGGGAAAATCCTTATATCCGTATGTTGGCAAAACAATTTTTAATTCTGATTGTCTTGAATGTTATCTTTGGTTTTTACGGTAATGTAGATCTTCCGGGGCACCTTGGTGGCTTGTTCGGCGGTTTTTTAGCCGGTTACTGTACCGGTGTTCCTGCAGTAGGCAAAGTTCCTGTCTTAAAAAGAATTCTCAGTTTTGCAATGCTATTATTTTTATGTGTAATGCTATTGGCAGTGGGTTTTAAAAATTAAGGCTTTCCTACCTAATTACTTTCCTATATAATCAATGGGGGTGTTTTCATGAAAACACTTTATGATGTTCAGCAGTTGCTAAAGAATTTTGGGATTTTTGTGTATGTTGGTAAACGCTTGTGGGATATTGAACTGATGGCACTTGAACTTGACCATTTACACAAGGCAGGTGTCATTACTGACCCTGTATTTATTAAAGCAAAATTAATTTTAACAAGGGAACATAGCTTCGAAGAAAAGCATCAGAATGAAATGACAGGATTTTAGCGGAGGTTTTTTTATGGATAAAAAACTGATCGGGGTTGATCTCGGTGGAACAACAATTAAATTTGCAATTTTAACTGCAGAAGGTGAAATCCAGCAGAAATGGAGCATAGAAACCAATATTTTAGATGAAGGGACCCATATTGTTCCTGACATAATATCTTCTATCAATCATCACCTTAAACTCTATAACATGCAGCCTGAACAGTTTATTGGAATCGGAATGGGTTCCCCAGGCACAGTTGATCTTGAAGCTGGTACGGTAATCGGAGCTTATAATCTTAATTGGAAGACACTTCAGCAGATTAAAAAAGAAATCGAAAAGGGAACTTCAATTCGTTTTGCGATTGATAACGATGCAAACGTTGCAGCTCTAGGAGAACGCTGGAAGGGTGCTGGAGAAAATGACAATGAAGTTGCTTTTATCACACTTGGAACTGGAGTAGGCGGCGGTCTTGTGTCAAACGGTAAACTCTTGCATGGTGTGAAAGCGGCTGGTGAAGTGGGACATATGATTGTTAAGCCTAATGGATACCTTTGTACCTGTGGAAATCATGGATGTCTTGAAACTTATGCTTCTGCTACTGGAATCGTACGGGTGGCTCGTGATTTTGCAGAAGAATTTGCCGGCAGCTCAAAGCTGAAACAAATGCTCGATGATGGTCAAGAAATTACCTCTAAAATTGTTTTTGAACTTGCAAAGAAAAATGATCTTCTTGGTAAAAGAGTGGTAGAACAGGTTTGTTATTACCTTGGGCTTGCATGTGCAAACTTAGGAAATCTGCTGAACCCGTCATATATTGTAATTGGCGGTGGTGTTTCAGCAGCTGGAGAATTTCTTTTAAAAAGGGTTGATAAGTATTTTCGGGAATTCGCATTTCCGGTTGTTGAAAAAACGACAACGCTTAAACTGGCACAACTTGGAAACGAAGCCGGAGTTATAGGTGCAGCTTCGCTTGCATTAACATTTGAATAGTTTACTTGAAAGGAGAAGAGCGAATGTTTTTACAAGCTATCTCAGTCTGGGGAGTTATTGATGTAATTCTGATTGTTGTTTTACTTTATATTTTTGGTAATCAATTATATCTATGGTATCAAGGGCGTAAAGTAGCCCATTTTCTTGAAAATAAAGAGTTTCGTCAAGGAATGCATACTGCACAGATTATTGATTTACGCGATAAAGATAATTTTGATGCAGGTCATATTATGGGGGCACGCAACGTTCCGTTTGCACAATTTAAAATCATGAAAGAATCTATTAGAAAAGATATGCCTGTTTATCTTTATGATCAAGGCAAATCACTGAGCACAAGAATTGCTGTTAAACTTCATAAAGATGGCTATCAGGACCTTTACATTCTTAAGAATGGATTCGATAAATGGGACGGACGGACCAAAAAGAAAAATTAATTTTAGAAAGTTAATCGAAAAAAGAGGCCAACATGAATTTGTCAGAGCCTCTTTTTTGATGTGAATACTGTTTAACCTTGATGAGATGAGTGCATTTTACGTATTGCACGTCGATGATGTTCATCAATCATTGCTTCTTTTTCTTCTATTGGGTCAACTACTGTATGTTTAAACGCATAAAAGCATCCTGCAACAGCACTCAGTGTTGAAACAACACCAAGGATAACCCCTTTACCGAATGGTTTCATTTGAAATAGACCTCCTTATTTTCTTTATAAAACTAATTATGCAGGTTTTGAAGTTAAAATTCCAGTTATAAGTATAAAATAAGATTAAAAACTTGATAAGAGAACTTTGTGATGAGAAAGGAGAAAAGATGACTACTAAAATTGTTCTGATTGTTGGCCCTACAGCTGTCGGTAAAACGGATCTTTCATTAAACTTAGCGTGTAAATTTAATGGCGAAATTATTTCTGGTGATTCTATGCAGGTTTACCATAAGTTAGATATCGGTACGGCTAAGGCAACTTCTAAAGAAAGATCTTTGGTCCCTCATCATTTAATAGATGTCAGAGAGATTGAGCAGCGGTTTTCTGTAGCAGAATTTGTTTTAGAGTGCCGGCACTTGATTAATGAAATTACAGCAAAGGGGTCGTTGCCATTCATTGTCGGCGGAACAGGTTTTTATTTGCAGGCTCTTCTTGATAATTTTCAGCTTGGCAATGATCAGTATGAAGACTCTGAAAGAATCAGGGAAAAGTGGTATCAATTTGCAAAACAAAACGGGAAAAAACAACTTTGGCAGGAATTAAAAAAAGTAGATCCGAATGCAGCTGTAGGTATTCCTCCAAATAATGAAAGGCGGATAATTCGGGCTCTTGAGGTCTTTGAGAAGACTGGAAAACAGTTTTCAAAGCAAAATGACCGGCCGACAAAAGAGTTTTTGCCTTTGGTTATTGGTTTAAACACAAATCGTGAAGTGCTGTACCAAAGAATTGAAAAACGGGTTGATTTGATGCTTTCAAATGGATTATTAGAAGAAGCCCGCTGGTTGTATGATGCCGGAGGAGAAAGCCTGCCGGCAGGCAAGGGGATAGGCTATAAGGAGCTTTTTCCGTATTTTAAAGGAAAGATTCCTCTCGCTCAAGCTGTTGCTAATATTAAAAAAGACTCACGTCACTATGCTAAAAGGCAATTAACGTGGTTTCGCAATAAAATGGATGTAACTTGGTTTGATATCATTTCAGATAAAAATAACGCTGATAAAATAACTGAGGTTGTTAAAAATTGGATAGAAACTAAGGAGTAATTTTTGATGGAACTTTCATGGAAAAAAGGATTACCGACAGATCTGCAAAAAAAAATCAAAGAAAGTGAAAAACAGATTGCACCAAGATTAACGGAGATTGACGAACAAGTAACTTATAATCAAATGCGTGTTTTGGAGTGTTTTAGAACGCACCACGTCGCAGAAGAAGATCTAGCAGGATCAACTGGATATGGTTATGATGATGTTGGACGTGAGAAATTAGATGAAATCTATGCAGATTATTTTCATACTGAAGATGCAATGGTAAGGCCGCAGTTGATTTCAGGGACACATGCAATTGCAACTGCCCTTTTTAGTGTGCTGCGAGCGCAAGATACATTGTTTTATATGACAGGAATGCCGTATGACACTATTCAGCATGTAATTGGAATAGTTGGAAATGAACCGGGTTCTATGCTGGATTATGGAATCAACTTCGATTATGCAAAGCTTCTTCAAAATGGCAAGGTTGATTACAAAAGCATTGCGGCAAAACTAGCAAGTAATACCAACATTAAAGTAGTCGCTATTCAGCGTTCAAGAGGCTATGCTCTTAGAGACAGTTTTACTGTTGCTGAAATCAAGAAGATGATTGCTTTTGTCCGTGAAAGGCTGCCAAAAGTGATTATTTTTATTGACAATTGTTACGGTGAATTTTCGGAAATTCATGAAGCTACTGAATATGGGGCAGATTTAATGGCTGGTTCACTTTATAAGAATGCTGGGGCAGGAATTGTTAAAACAGGGGCATATATTGTGGGGAAAAAAGATTTGATCAAACGAGCAGGTAATCGCTTAAATGTTCCTGGGGCAGGAAAGCATGAAGGCGCAACGATTGGGCATATCCGGGACATGTACCAAGGATTTTTCCTAGCTCCGCACGTTACTGGTGAGGCTATTAAAGGAGCAATCTTTACGAGCGCACTTCTTGAAAAGATCGGCTTAGATGTATCCCCTAGTTGGGATGCTCCTCGTACTGACCTTGTGCAAACTGTTAGTTTCGGCAACCCGAAAGCAATGATCGGTTTTTGTCGGGCAATTCAGCATTACTCACCAGTCAACTCGTATGTTGATCCGGTTCCGAGTGTCATGGAAGGTTACGAGGATAAGGAAATAATGGCTTCTGGCAGTTTTACTGAGGGTTCTACAATTGAGCTATCTTCAGATGGGCCTATGAGACCGCCCTATCGATTGTACATTCAAGGAGGACTGACTTACGCACATGTGAAAGTTGCGATTAGTAAGGCAGTTGCGGAAACTTTTTTCGAAAAGAAAGACATGTAATAAAATATGACATTTCGTGTTGACAATTAAAAACCGCCTTGCTATTATTAGTGCGTGAGTTAGAGGAGGGTTGTTATGAAAGAAAAGGAACTCAGACGTTCTCTTGCTGTTTTGCCGATTGGAACGGTCATGAAGCTGACTAACTTGACAGCTAGACAGATCAGATACTATGAGGAGCAAAAACTGGTAAAGCCGGAACGCAATGAAGGAAATCGTAGAATGTATTCTCTTAACGACATTGATCGTTTATTGGAAATCAGGGATTATCTCGATGAAGGAATTAACATGGCTGGAATTAAGCACATTTACATAGAAAAGGAACGTAAACGTGCTGCAAAAAAAGCTCAATTGGATAAACCGTTGACAGATTCTGACGTGCGTCGAATTTTACGGGATGAATTTATTTCTGTCAGCGGCCTTGGCAAGAAAGAAGAGTTTCCTTTCAAACATAATAAGAACCTCTAAATTTAAAAAAGGAGCGATTTATATGGTAAAGCCTAGCTACACTAAGGATGACATCCGCAAGATATCTAAGGAAGAAAATGTTAAATTTTTGCGTTTAATGTTCACAGATCTGTATGGTGTTATTAAGAACGTTGAAGTTCCAATCAGCCAACTAGACAAATTATTGGACAACAAGTTAATGTTCGATGGTTCTTCGATCGATGGCTTTGTTAGAATCGAAGAGAGTGACATGTGGTTATATCCAGATCTGTCAACATGGATGATCTTCCCTTGGGGAAGCGAACATGGAAAAGTAGCACGAATCATTTGTGAAGTTTATAATGCAGATCGAACTCCCTTTATTGGAGATCCAAGGAATAATCTGATTCGTGTTTTGAAAGAGATGAAAGAGTTAGGCTTTACAGACTTTAATATCGGCCCGGAGCCGGAGTTTTTCTTATTTAAGTTAGATCCTCAAACAGGCAAACCAACAATGAACCTTAATGATAAGGGCAGCTATTTTGATCTTGCACCTGTAGATCTTGGCGAAAATTGCCGCCGTGATATTGTACTTGAATTGGAAAACATGGGCTTTGATGTTGAAGCTTCTCACCATGAGGTCGCTCCTGGACAACATGAAATTGATTTTAAGTATGCTGATGCGCTGCATGCTTGTGATAACATTCAGACATTTAAATTAGTTGTTAAAACAGTAGCACGCAAACATGGGTTACATGCAACTTTTATGCCAAAACCGCTTGATCGTATCAATGGTTCAGGTATGCATATTAATATGTCACTTTTTAATTCAGAAGGCAATGCTTTCTATGATGAAAACGGAGAGATGCAGCTTTCTGAAGAAGCACATTATTTTCTTGGAGGTTTGTTGAAACATGCTCGCGGATTTACAGCTGTTACTAACCCAACAGTCAATTCTTATAAGCGACTTGTGCCGGGTTATGAAGCACCTGTTTATGTAGCATGGTCGGGGCGTAATCGCTCACCATTAGTACGTGTGCCGATTGCACGTGGATTATCAACTCGTCTTGAACTAAGGAGCGTTGATCCGAGTGCAAATCCTTACCTTGCAATTGCCGCTATTTTAGAGGCTGGACTTGATGGACTACGTAATAAGTTGGCTGCGCCTAAACCGATTGACCGTAACATCTATGTGATGGATGATGAAGAACGAAAGGCAAATGGAATTTCGGATTTACCATCAACTTTGCATAATGCGTTGAAGTCTTTGGAAGCTGATGAAGTAATTGCAAAGGCCATGGGGCCACACTTGTATCAAAACTTTATTGAAGGTAAAAAGCTTGAATGGGGTGCTTATCGTCAAGAGGTTTCCCAGTGGGAACGCGATCAGTATTTAGAATTGTATTAAGTCTATTTAAGCTGCTGAAACTAAAAAGGGGCTGGAACAAAGCATTAGTTTTGTTCCGGTATCCCTTTTATTTTTATCTCACAATGCCAATCTGTTCTAGTATATCAGTCATTTCTGACTAACTGATATTTGTTCCTGTATGTTTTCTCTTTCCAAGCAGTAATGTTTGCAGTCCATTATTAAACGCTAAGGAGTTTCTAAGCTTTATTGCAGTTTCATTAAGATATCTCAATAACTTAGTTAATGGACAAAATGGAGGCTACCGGTTTTGAAGATGACAATTACCTAAGTTAAATTTGCAGTATGATCATATAGCTGAAAATTAGTTTTCACAAATTAACATGGGTATAAAACAGGTGCTATTTAGGAATTCTGGCTGCTTTAACGTTTTTAATTTGAGTAAACATAATAAGGTGGGTAATTCCCCCATAGATATCCGTTATAATATAAGCATCTTTATTTGATTTATTCTGATTAATAAAACCTGTTGCGCTGAATTTATTTTCGTTGTGATCTGTGAAACAAAGTTTGATCAGTTTATGTTTTTGAATCGCTTGAGTAATGAAAAAATTAAGTTGAAAAGCGGGCATTTGCTGATAACTGATATTTTCATCTAGGAAGGTACTGTTAAATTTCTCTTGAATAGCCTGTATGGTCTGCTGTAAAGTTGTTTTTCTTAATGCCATCTTGAAATCACTCTCTTTCAGAACGCTTGTTCGATAAATTTATTATAGAACATTTGTTCGTAAATGCAAGTGTAATTTTAAGAGTTGAAAGAGAATAATTATAATTTGAAAATAGAGTCTTGAAAAAGCTACAAAAAAAGTACATCATTGAGTTAATACATTATTTTAGAGGAGAATTTAAAGACATGTCTAAAAGGGGAATGTTGATTGTACTATCTGGTCCTTCAGGTGTAGGCAAGGGAACTATCCGAAAGGCAATTTTTGAACAGGATGATAACAAATTTCATTATTCAATTTCAATGACAACTAGAAAGAAAAGACCTGGTGAAGTTAATGGAAAGGATTATTATTTTGTGTCGAAGGATGAATTTGAAAATGAGATTGCAGCCGGAGACATGTTGGAGTATGCACGTTATGTTGACAATTATTACGGCACACCGTTAAAATATGTTAATAAGATGCTTGATAGTGGTAAAGATGTTTTCCTTGAAATTGAAGTTAAAGGTGCGATGCAAGTTAGAAAGAAATGCGCAGATGGACTTTTTATTTTTTTAACCCCTCCTGATTTGATGGAATTGCGTCACCGTATCATTGAACGCGGAACTGACGACCTTGCGACTATTGATAAGAGGATGAAAAGAGCCGTCGGGGAGATTGAGATGATGCAGAATTATGATTATGCAGTTGTTAATGACGAAATCCCCGCAGCTGTTGAAAAGATTAAAACCATTATTCGAGCTGAACGGTGGCGTGTTAAAAGATTTTTGCCAGATTATAAAAAACAGTTAGGAGATGTTTTAAAATGATTTTGTATCCTTCAGTAGATGACTTGTTAAAACGTGTTGATTCTCGTTATTCGTTAGTGATGCTAGCAAGTAAACGCGCTCATGAACTTGATGGCGGAGCAGCTCCAATGTTGAATAAGTATAAATCTGTTAAGAATGTCGGTAAAGCACTTGAAGAGGTTGTTGCAGATGATTTAATTATCGATCCGGATGAGAGTGAAAAAATTTAGATTTATGTTTATTGAATTAGTTAATGTAGCGGTTTGAGATCATGCTTGGATGTGTTAACAACCTTTTAGTGGTTGAAGCACTCTGAGTGATCTCTTTTTTATTGTGTTTTTTGCTGCTAATATTGGTACAATATGGTTATTATATACAGGAGGCCGGCACAGTGAAAAATTTGCATGTTGCAGTCTATGTGACTGGGGGAATAGCAGCTTATAAAGCAGCCTTTTTTGTAAGGGAATTAATAAAAAAAGGTGCTCATGTCAAGGTTGCACTTACAAGAAGTGCAGAAGGTTTTATTACGCCCTTAACTTTTGGAACACTTAGTCGAAATCATGTTTATACTGATCAAGAAAAAAATGACGGAATTGTTCCTCATATTGAACTTTCTGACTGGTCGGATATTGCAGTTGTAATTCCGGCAACCGCAAATATTATTGCAAAAATGACTTCCGGAATTGCAGATGATTTTACAACTTCGGCATTATTAGCGAGCTCGTGTCCTAAGTTTGTGATTCCAGCAATGAATGAGAAGATGTATTTTAATCCGGCAACACAAAGGAATCTTGCACAATTACACAAAGACAGTGTCTTTGTCTTAGAACCAGATTCGGGTTTTTTGGCAGAAGGCTACGAAGGGAAAGGGCGTTTGCCCAAGATCTCACGGATCGTTTCATGGATAGAAAAAAAAGTTCAAAATTTTTCTCTAAAGCAGGACTTGTATGGAAAAAAAATCTTGATCACTGCTGGCAGAACCGTTGAACCGATTGATCCAGTTCGTTATATTACCAATCATTCGACAGGCAAGATGGGTTTTGCGTTGGCAAAAAATGCTGTTGCCCGCGGAGGAAAAGTTATTTTAGTTGCTGGGCCTACAGATTTAAAAATTGAAACAGGAGCAACGCTTATTCAGGTTCAGACTACAGCTCAAATGGATGAGGTTGTTGAACATTATTTTTCGGAAATGGATATTGTGATTATGGCTGCGGCAGTTTCTGATTACCGTGTCGAAAAGCCGGCAGCTCAGAAAATAAAAAAACATTCAGAAAAAATGTCTCTTTCTTTGATAAAAAACCCAGACATTCTTTTAAAGCTTGGAACTAAAAAGCAAAAGCAATTGCTGGTTGGTTTTGCTGCTGAAACTCAGCATTTATTGTCAAATGCTACTAAAAAAATGAAAGAAAAAAATGTTGACCTGTTAGTAGCAAATGACGTTTCACGTTCTGACATTGGTTTCGGCAGCGATCAAAACGAAGTTACTTTCTTACAACCAGATAAGAAACCGCGATTAATAAAAAAAACCAGCAAAGAAGAAATTGCCGAAAAAATTTTTGACATGCTGCTTTCCAAGTAAAGGAGGTGCTTAGAATCACTCAGTATGCTGAAGTAATTGTCGATGTTCCTACTATGCAGACCAATAGGCCATATACGTACAAGGTCAAAAAAGAGTTTGAGAATGAAATTGATAGCGGAATGCGGGTGGTGGTGCCCTTTGGTCGGGGGAGCCGCCTTGTGCAGGGTTTTGTTATGCGAGTGTTTACTCAAAACAGTTTTGAAGGCAGTTTAAAAGAAATTACTGCACTTATTGACTTTGAACCTGTATTAAATACAGAGTCACTAGAGCTTGCGAAGTGGATGGCACGCAACACCTTTTCTTTTGCAATCAGTTGTTTGCAGACAATGCTTCCAGGGGCGCTGCGAGCCAAGTATCAAAAAGAATTGGTTTTAATTGATGGCCGTGAACTTAGTAAAGAAGTATCGGCTTTTTTTAACACGCGGAAAAGCCAGTTTTTGGATGAACAAAAAGTATCAGCGGATTTGCTGACAAAATTATTGGATGCACGTAAAAAAGGGAAAGTTAAGTTAAACTACTTGGTTAATGACAGGCTTTTACCCAAAAAGGTGATTTTTGTAAAGAGTATTTTAAGTAAAGAGCAATTAGAAGCAGCAAAAAAGAACTTACGGGCAAATGCAGCCAACTTGAAAAAAATGCTTGATTATCTAATCCGACATTCCCAAGAAGTACAACAGACAATACTGGAAAAAAAATTGAAAATTACTGCACAAACCTTACACAGTGCGGAAAAAAGAGGCTGGATTAAAAGATTTGAGAAGGTTGCCCGGCGCAATCCTGTTGAAAATATGGAAATCGTTAAAACGCATCCAAGGGAACTGACTGTTGCGCAAAAAGAAGCAGTTACAGCAATTAATGCTGACATTGATAATGAAAACGCAATTACTTTTTTGCTTGAAGGAGTAACTGGTAGCGGTAAAACTGAAGTGTATCTACAGGCTATCGCACATGTGCTTGCAAAAAAGAAAACAGCTTTAATGCTGGTACCTGAAATTTCGTTAACGCCGCAGATGGTAAAAAGAGTAATCGGCCGTTTTGGTACGCAGGTAGCTCTTTTTCACAGCGGGTTATCTGCTGGGGAGCGCTTTGACGAGTGGCGCAGAATTAAGGAAGGCAAGGCAAGTGTAGTCGTTGGTGCAAGGTCTGCCGTGTTTACACCATTGGAAAACATTGGAGTCATTATTATGGATGAAGAACATGAAAGCAGCTATAAGCAGGAAAAAATGCCGCGTTACCATGCACGTGATGTTGCAAAATGGCGGGCTGATTATCATAATTGTCCTGTAATCCTGGGGAGCGCTACTCCTTCCTTAGAATCACGCGCGCGTGCACAAAAAGGTGTTTACCGCTGGCTTAAACTGCCTCAACGTATTAATAACAGACCGCTGCCGGCGGTTTCTTTGATAGATATGAGGCAGGAAGCTAAGAAGACACGTTTTCCTGATTTTTCACAATCTTTGTTGGACGCAATCACCGTAAGATTGGAAAAAAAAGAACAGACTATCTTAATGCTTAACCGCCGTGGCTATTCTTCTTTTATGATGTGCCGCGATTGCGGTTACGTTTTGAATTGTCCTAATTGTGATATTTCACTAACCCTGCACCTTGATACACATTCTATGAAATGCCATTACTGCGGGCATGAAGAGAAAATTCCTTATATTTGTCCTGCTTGTGGCAGCAAGCAGATCAGATATTACGGAACCGGTACGCAAAAAGTTGAAAAAGAACTAAGACAGCTTTTTCCACAAGCGCGGATTTTGAGAATGGATGTTGATACGACTAGGAGAAAGGGAGCACATGAGAGTATCCTGAGGCGCTTTGGGGAAAGAAAAGCCGACATTTTATTAGGAACACAGATGATTGCAAAAGGACTCGATTATCCTGAAGTAACTTTGGTAGGTGTACTCAATGCAGATACTGCGTTGGGCATGGCCGACTTTCGTGCAAGTGAGCGTACCTTTCAATTGCTTACTCAAGTAAGCGGACGTGCTGGACGTGCACAAAAAGAAGGAAAAGTAATTATTCAAACCTATAATCCAAACCATTATGCTCTATTATTGGCACAAAAGCAGGATTATGAGGAGTTCTTTAACCAAGAAATGAATATTCGTCATCGTGGAGGCTATCCGCCGTATTTCTTTACTATTCAGGTGACGGCAAGTGCCCTTGACGAGGGTAATGCTGCAAAAAAAATTTTTGAGACCTATACGGAGTTAAAAAAGGTTTTGGGTCGTAATTCTTTCATTTTGGGACCAACTCCTAAAGCAATTATGCGTATTAATAATCGCTATTATTACCAGCTGATTATCAAGTATAAAAAAGAGCCTAAGTTAAATGCGTGTTTGCATGCATTGTTACAGAAAAGCCAGCGCGATGAAAGAGCTGGTGTGATGATTACTATTGATAAAGAACCTTTGAATTTCATATAAATAAAAAGGAATGATAAATTAAATGACCTCTGTTGTTTTTATGGGAACACCTCAATTTGCAGCAACTATTTTAGAAGGAATTTTAGAAGCCGATTATAACGTTAAGGCAGTTGTTACACAACCGGATCGTTTTACAGGACGTAAGCGTGTTTTAACACATCCTCCGGTTAAGCAAGTCGCACTTGCACATCATATCCAGGTTTTACAGCCGCAAAAAATAAGTGGCAGCAAGGAAATGAAAGAAGTAATTGCATTGCAGCCTGATTTGATTATCACGGCGGCTTTCGGTCAATTTTTGCCGAATGCATTGATTGCTGCTGCTAAGGTTGGTGCCATTAACGTGCATGGTTCCCTTTTGCCTAAATATCGTGGAGGTGCACCTGTACAGTATGCTATTATGAATGGTGATCAAAGAACTGGTGTTACATTAATTTATATGATCAAAAAAATGGATGCTGGAGCTATGCTCGCCCAAGCAGAGTTGCCGATTACAGCAACGGATGATACTGGTTCGATTTTTGAGAAGATGAGTATCCTCGGACGCCAGGTATTGCTTGAAACTTTGCCAAAACTATTAAATGGTGAAGTCAAAGCACAGCCGCAAGATGAAGAAAAAGTTACTTTTGCTCCAGTGATTAGTGCAGAACAGGAAAAACTCAGCTTAACGAAAACAGCACAACAGTTGGACTGGAAAATAAGGGCACTTAGGCCAAAGCCGGGCGCATATTTTAAAAAAGTGGTTGGTAAGAGAACTAAACTTTGGAAAATCAAACCGCTTGCTGAAACAACATCTTTAGCACCAGGGTTTGTTGTTGCTGTTGACAAACAAAACTTAAAGGTTTCAGCTGCAAAGGGAACGGTTTACCAAATAGAACAACTGCAGCCCGCTGGCAAACCAAAGATGGAAATTACTGCTTATCTGAATGGTCAAGGGCAGGGTATAAAAGCAGGTCAAAGGATAATCGAGGATGAATAATAAAGAAAAAGAACCAACAGCTCGTTTTTTAGCCGTCGATATTTTAACTCGAATAGAAAGCAATAATTCCTATTCGAACCTTTTATTGAATCAAACGATGCATAAACAGCATCTATCACGCGTTGATGGCAACTTATTGACGAAAATGGTCTATGGTGTTTTACAACATCGGTTGACACTCGAATATTGGTTGGAACCCTTTATTAAGCCAAAGAAAATAGAAACTTGGGTAAAACAGCTGCTGCTGATATCCCTATATCAATTACAATATCTAGATAAAATACCCAGACATGCTGTGTTGAATGAGGCAATTGAAATTGCTAAAAAAAGGGGACATGATGGAATTCGCAAATTTGTAACGGGTGTTTTACACGCTGTAATCCGACAAGGTTTGCGTAATCTGCAAGATATCAAGCAGCCATTAAAGCGTTTGAGTATAACCTATAGTGTCCCTGAGTGGATTATTGAAAGCTTGCAGCGGCAGGTTGGGGAAGAAAAAACTATAAAGATTTTGGCATCGCTAATGAAGGTTCCACATCAGGCGGTGCGTGTCAATACTTCACATATACCCGTTGCTGATGCTATTGCGCAACTTCAACAAGAAGGATTTGAAATTAAAAAAAGTCCGATTTTTCCTGCTAGTTTAATACTTAATAATGGGCATGCGCTTAATAGCACTCTTTTTAGAGAAGGAAAAATAATGCTGCAAGATGAAAGTGCGGCTTTAGTTGTTGATTCGATGCAGCCGTTTGAAGATAAAATAATTTTAGATGCCTGTGCAGCCCCTGGTGGTAAAACGATGCAGATTGCTGATAGTTTAAAGTCAGGGAAAGTGATCGCGTTGGATATTCACCAGCACAAGGTGAAATTGATTAGAGAAAATGCCCGCAAGTGTGGCTTTAGTGCTCAAGTGACTGCTCAAACAATGGATGCCCGTAACGCTTCAGAACACTTTGCACCGGACAGTTTTGAACAAGTGTTAGTAGATGCGCCTTGTTCAGGAATAGGTTTGATGAGACGTAAACCAGAAATACGCTATGAAAAAACATCCGCTGATTCAAACAACCTGCAGCGAATCCAGCTTGGAATTTTAGAAGCAGTTTCTGTCCTTGTTGCTCCGAAAGGCAAACTGACTTACAGTACCTGTACAATCTTAAATACTGAAAATGAAAAAGTAATTAATATGTTTTTAAAAAAGCATCCAGAATTCGAACAACTTAAAACGACAACCAGTTATCATCTTAAAGATGATAAAAAGCTGGGATTAACTATCTATCCTGATGAATATGATTCAGATGGCTTTTTCATTGCAACTTTGTGTAAAAAAAACGTTGGGGATGAAGCAGATGATTTTTGCGTATAAGAGTGATATTGGAAGAATTCGCAAAAGAAATGAAGATTATGTCGGTGTTTTTAAAAATAAAAACGGAATCGAATTTGCTGTGGTTGCCGATGGCCTAGGCGGTCATAAGGGGGGCGATGTAGCCTCAGAAATGGCTGTTTCTCACCTTGGATTCAGGTTTGAAGAGACGAGTTTTGCAACTTTAAAAAAAGGGGCAAACTGGCTGGTTGAAGAAGTAGAACGTGAAAATGAGTTAATTTTAAAAAGAGCACAGCAGTACGAAGACCTGAATGGTATGGGGACAACTCTGGTCTGTGCGCTTTTCTTCGGCACAGAATTTCTTCTGGCAAACCTCGGTGATAGTCGTGGCTATCTTTTGCGCGAAAATGAATTAATTCAGGTTACGGAAGACCATTCATTAGTTAATGAATTACTTAAAAGCGGACAAATTAGTTCAGAAGAAGCTAAACATCATCCTCAAAAAAATATTGTTACGCGCACTCTGGGTATTTCTAAAAGTGCAACTTTAGATGAAAAAATCGTCAAAATGAAAACTTCTGATATGCTCTTGTTATGTACAGATGGATTAACCAATATGCTTTCTGATGAAGAAATCGAAAAAACTTTGCAAGATGATGCAACACTTTCTAATAAGTGCCACTCCCTGATAAAAAAGGCAAATGAAGCTGGTGGGAATGACAACATTACGCTTTTGCTTGCGCGGGCAGCAAAAAACGATGAGGTGGAACCGCAATGAAATCAGGTTATGTATTAAGCGGTCGTTATAAAATTGAAAAAAGCCTAGGCGAAGGCGGAATGGCTAATGTCTATCTTGCATTTGATCTGATTTTAAAAAGGGATGTCGCAGTTAAATTAATGCGTCTTGATTTAAGAGATGATCCTGCAGCAATTCGAAGATTTAAGCGTGAAGCCATTTCGCTTACTGAGTTAGTTCATCCAAATATTGTCAGTATATATGACTTAGGTGAAGAAAACGGTATGCAGTATTTGATAATGGAGTACGTAGAAGGGATGGATCTGAAGGAATACATCAGTAAAAGTTTCCCTTTTCGTTATACAAGAGTAATTGCTATTATGGAGCAAATTCTTTCTGCGGTTGCAGAAGCTCACGCACATGATATCATTCACCGTGATCTCAAACCGCAAAACATTCTGATCGATAAAAATGGTCAGGCTAAAATTACTGACTTTGGAATTGCCTTGGCAACGTCGGAGTATTCTCTAACACAGACAAATACACTGTTGGGGTCGGTCCATTATCTTTCACCTGAACAAGCAAGGGGAAGTTTGGTTACAAAACAGTCCGATATTTATTCTTTAGGCATTATCTTGTTTGAAATGCTGACCGGCCAAGTTCCGTATCAGGGAGAAACTGCAGTTTCAATAGCACTTAAGCATTTTCAAAACGAAATGCCCTCTGTTCGTTCATTTGACAAAAATATCCCTCAGGCACTTGAAAACGTAGTTCTAAAAGCAACTGCAAAAAACTTGAAGGAACGTTACCAAACTGTCCTTGATATGGCAAATGATCTGCAAACTAGTCTTTCTGAAACACGTTTAAATGAGCCCAAGTGGCATCACATAGAAGTAATGGATGATGAAACCAAGGTCCTAGAGCCTCTTTCATCCGGTATAGAAAAAAGTGAAGAAGATAAAATAAAAAAAACGCTGCAAAAGAAGCCAAAAAAATGGAGCCGCAAAAAAAAATGGCTGTTTTTTGGCGGAATTGGTTTTGCTCTAATGCTGTTTTTGTTTACAACTTTGGCGTTTGCTCTAGCCCCGCATAATGTCAAAGTTCCTAATTTAAGAGGGATGACAAAAGCAGAGGCAGAAGGAGTTTTATCTGATCGTAATCTTAAGGTTGGAGCAGTTACATACCAAAATAGTGATAAGTATTATCAGGGACAAGTTATTGCAGCTATTCCTCAAGAAGATACAAGTGTTCGTGAAAATTCAAAAGTAGCAATTGTGCTGTCTAAAGGACCTGAAAAATTTAACTTTGGTGATTACTCCGGTCAGTCTTATGCAACTGTTAAGAAAAAACTTGAAGCTAAGGGAGTAACTGTGCTCAAACAGGCTGAATATTCTAATAGTGTTGCAAAGGGTGAAATTTTAGCGCAAACACTTTCCAAGAATAAAAAGGTAGTTTGGGATCAAACTACGGTTACATTTACGGTTAGTTCAGGAGCGGGCCAAACTTACCTGCGCGATCTTACTGGCTATACTGAAAAAAGTGTTCGCGATTACGCAACTGAATTAGGATTGGTTGTTCAGGTCAAAAAAAAAGCTTCCAGCGACTATGAAAATGGCTTGGTAATTAATCAAGATCCGGCAGCTGGTTCTCCGGTACAAAGTGGCGATTTACTGCAGGTGACAATTGCAAAAAATGATGGGGAAAGTTCTTCATCTTCTGCGAGCAATGCAAGTTCTTCAAGCCAAAATCAAGAAAATGATTTTACAGTAGGAGTTACAGTTCCTTTTGATGGTGCTTCAAATTCATCAACCCAAAATGCATCAAATAAAATAGAAGTTTATTTACAAGACAAGAATCATAGCTACAATGATGTTTTCCAGAGTATGACAATCCAACGTAATACGGAACTTTCTTTACCTTTTACCTTAGACGGTTCAGCAGCTGGAAAGTATAAGATAGTCCGTGATGGGAAGGTTATTGAAGAAAAAGATGATGTTAAAGCTGCTGATAATCATTAAACTTGTTCTTCTTAGAAAGGAACGGTGCTGAAAATGACAGTTGGTCAAATCCATCAGTCTTTGAGCGGATATTATGATGTGAAAACTCAATCAAAAGTTTACCGTACCAGAGCACGCGGTAATTTTCGCAAGAAAAATCAGACTCCACTGGTAGGAGACTGGGTTGAGTTTAAGGTTTCTGATCAAACTGAAGGCTATATTTTGAAGATTATGAAACGCAAGAATCGCCTTGTACGGCCTCCAGTTGCTAACGTGGATTTTGCAATCATTGTTACTGCGGCAAAAGAACCTGATTTCTCAACTAATCTTCTGGATCGTCAGTTAGTAATGCTCGAAAAAAATTTAATTAGACCAATATTGTACTTTTCAAAGATTGATCTTTTAAATTCTGCGGAATTATCAAAATTAAAGATTATAGCAGCTGCTTATAAACCTTATTATAATTGTATACTTTCACTTGATCCTAAGCCGGAAGAGTTTTTAGGGACAGTTGAAAATCAGTTAGGAGTGGTAATGGGGCAAACAGGAGCTGGTAAGTCAACTTTGCTGAATAGACTAAAACCTGGTTTGGATTTAAAAACCGGTGAAATTTCTAAAGCGCTTAGCCGCGGGAAACATACCACTCGAAAAACGTCTCTTTTTTCTCTTCTAAATAATTTAATTGCTGACACTCCTGGATTTTCTTCTTTTGAACTAGCTGATATTACTAAAGAGAAGCTGGGTTCATTTTTCCCTGAATTTCGTGATCGCAGTATGGAGTGCAGATTTAGAAGCTGCCTTCATCTTAATGAACCTGGGTGCGCTGTTAAAGAAGCAGTTGAAAAAAGCTTGATTTTAAAGAGCCGCTATCTCAACTACATGCAGTTTCAAAAAGAAATCAGCGCCCAAAAACCAAAATATCGTAAATGAGGTGTTATAGATGAAAATTGCTCCATCAATTTTAAGTGCAGATTTTGCGAATCTGCAACATGAAGTAGCACAGGTAGAACAAGCAGGAGCACAGTATCTTCATCTGGACGTAATGGATGGACATTTTGTGCCGAACCTTTCTTTTGGGGTTCCGATTATTAAGGCACTTAGACCGCATAGTAAGATGATATTCGACTGTCATTTAATGGTCAGTCATCCAGAAGATTATATAACACAGCTTGCTTCTGCAGGAGCAGATATTATTGGGGTCCATTATGAAGCAACTGCCCATATTTATCGGCTGCTTCAATTGATTCATAAAGTTGGCTGCAAAGCAGAAGTTGTTTTGAACCCAGGGACTCCCTTAGGTGTTTTACAGGAACTTTATTCTGAACTGGATGCTGTTTTAATAATGACAGTCAACCCTGGCTTTGGGGGACAGAAATTTATTCCAGAAATTTTAGATAAGATTGAAAGACTGGCACATTTAAAAAAGGAACGCGGACTTTTATTCGAAATTGAAGTTGATGGCGGAATTGATGATCAGACCATCGCTTTGTGTCACGAAAAGGGAGCGACAGTTGCAGTTGCTGGTTCTTTTATTTTTGGGGGTACGTCACCTAAAGCACAGGTTGAAGTGCTGCGTAAAGTGGCAGGTGATTAATATGATTATTAATGTCTTAGTTGGTGGGCCGGTTAGTGAATGGCCCGATGATCTTTTCACAGGTAAAGAAAAGGAAATTTGGGTTGGTGCAGACCGAGGAGCTTTACGCTTGATCAAAAGAGGATTAACTCCTGCTGTTTCGATTGGAGATTTTGATTCTTCTTCTTCGACTGAAAGAAAGCAGATTTTTAAGGCAAGTCGTAAAGTTATCACTGCAAAAGCCGAAAAAGATGATACTGATACTGAATTAGCGCTTAAGGTTATTTTTGAGGAGTTTGAAGTTGAAAGAATTAACCTCTATGGAGCAACTGGAGGGAGGATTGACCATCTCCTAGCAAATCTCTTCTTTGTGCTGCGTCAGCCATTTTATGCTTATCTTGAACAAATCTTTATTTACGATCGTTTTAATTCAATTCGTTTTTTTAAGCCGGGGAAGCATCAGCTTGTTAAAGAGACAGATAAAAAATATTTAGCATTTGTTCCCCTAACTGCAGTAAAAAAATTAAGCTTGTTTGATGAAAAGTATAGATTATCCGAGGTTGATTTCAACTATCCAATTTCACTTGCAAGCAATGAATTTACCGGCAGTGAAGGAAACTTCAGTTTTGAAAGCGGAGTAGTTTGTGTTATTCAAAGTAAAGACTAGTCGCAGTGTTTGAATGAATGGAAAGACGGGTAATTTTAAAAAAGTACAAAAAAAGACTCGTAAAACGAGTCCTTAATAACTATACACGAGTTACCTTACCGGATTTTAAAGTACGAGCCGATACCCAAACTCTTTTTGGCTTACCGTCAACCAGAATTCTAACCTTCTGCAGGTTAGGTTTCCATGAACGACTTGTTTGGTTTAAAGCGTGTGAACGTTTCTTACCGAAAGTTGTTTTGCGGCCTGTAATAAAGTCTTTTGCCATCGTTATTCCTCCTTTGCTGCTAAAACTAAGAATACTGCTACTGATAACTCACTTGACTAAGTTATCATAATTCAGTTTTGAATGCAAGATTTTTCTGTAAAGTAAATTAACTTGGCAACCCTAATATCTGGTTCAGAAAACACATTAACTTCCTTCTTCGTTGAAATAGGGTTTGCGCTGGGGTATAGTGGTTTAGTGTGATTTATGATAAAATACCGTTAATGATTGTGCTAAATTAAGGAGGCTGTATTTTATGGCTGTAAAGATCAAAACGCAGTTCGGAAACATCGACATCAATAATGATGTGATTGCAACAGTTGTGGGCGGAGCAGCAACTGAAATTTTCGGGATCGTGGGAATGGCCAGCAAAAGTCAGATCCGGGATAATCTTAATGACATTCTGAAACGTGATAACTATTCTAGAGGAGTAGTAGTACGTCAAGAGGGATCCGGTGTTGCAGTTGACGTCTATATTATTGTAGGATACGGGACTAAAATTTCCGAAGTCTGCCGCAATGTTCAAGACAAAGTCAAGTATAATTTAGAAACCATGTTGGGTATAGCTGCTAGCTCTGTAAATATCTTTGTACAAGGCGTACGCGTCATTGAAGAGTAATAGAGCAGTTGTTGATAACCAAGGAGGATAAGTAAAGTTGAAAGTGACGAAGATAACTGAAGCGCAATTTAGAAAAATGGTTGCGCTCAGTTCTAAAAGGTTGAGTAAAAATGCTGAATTTATTAATTCACTGAATGTTTTCCCCGTTCCGGATGGTGATACCGGGACCAATATGAATCTTTCTTTTGCCAGTGGTGCAAAGTATGTAGCTGAGTCAACTGCAAACAGCGTCGGGTCACTAGCAATTGCTTTGGCTAAGGGACTTTTAATGGGAGCACGCGGAAATTCCGGTGTTATTTTGTCACAGATTTTTCGGGGTTTTTATAAGAGTACTGAAAAAAAAGATGTGCTGACAGCCGCTGATTTAGCGGCTGCCCTTTCTGCAGGGGTGGAATCTGCATATAAGGCTGTGATGAAGCCAACAGAAGGAACAATTTTGACTGTTGCACGTGAAGCGGCAAAGGCGGCAAACAAAAGAGCTGAAGAAACAGATGATGCCGTTTTGGTGATGAAGTCAGCCTATGAAGCAGCTAAATCAGCCTTGGCTAAGACACCTGAATTACTACCTGTTTTAAAAGAAGTCGGTGTTGTTGACTCTGGGGGGCAGGGATTGACTTTTGTATATCAAGGTTTTTATGATGTTCTTTCAGGCAATAAAAGCGAAGATGGCGATTCACACCAGCCAAGCGTTGAAGAGATGGATGAGATGGTTAATGCACAGCATCATAAGAGTGTGCAAAGCCAGTTGAATACGGAAGACATTCGCTATGGTTATTGTACTGAGATTATGGTTCGTTTAGGAGCAGGGCGTTTAGTGGATCAGAAATTCGATTACGATGAATTTAGAGCTTATCTCAACGGAATTGGCGATTCTCTTCTTGTAATTGCAGATGATGAAGTTGTTAAGGTGCATGTGCATACCGAGCATCCTGGTAAAGTTCTTTCTTATGGACAGCATTTTGGTTCACTTATCAAAGTTAAAGTCGATAATATGCGTCTTCAACATGAAACAATTTTGGAACACGATAAAGAAGAAAATGTTCAAGAGCAGTCAACGGCTGCTTCAGTCAATGGCTATGGAATTATTGCAATTGCCTCTGGTAAGGGATTAAATAAACTTTTCCGCAGTTTAGGCGCTACATATGTTTTAAATGGCGGTCAGACAATGAATCCTAGCACCCAGGATATTGTAGATGCGGTTGAAAAAACCCATGCAAAAAAAGTAATTATTTTACCTAATAATAAAAATATTTTACTTGCAGCACAACAGGCCTCTAAGATTGTATCTGGAGTGAAAGTTGCAGTTATTCCAAGTAAGACAATTGCCCAAGGCATGTCAGCTTTGGTTTCATTTAACCAAGATGCAAATCTTTCTGATAATGAAGAAGAAATGGCAGCGGATCTAGACACAGTAAAATCCGGTCAAGTAACTGTTGCAGTACGTGATTCTAACATTGATGGTAAGAAGATTGAAAAAGATCATTATATGGGTATCGTGGATGGGAAAATTGTAGTTACAGATCCTGTATGCAAACAAGCGGCCATTTTAATGGTAAAAGAAATGTTGGATGTTGACAGTGAAATAGTAACTGTTATCTATGGAACAGAAGGCTCTGCAAGCGAAGCGCAAGAAATCAAAAAAGCTGCCCTGGAATTTGATGAGGATCTAGAAGTTGAAATTCATGAAGGAGATCAGCCAGTGTATCCTTATTTAATATCAGTTGAATAAGTTTTTATTTTTATTCCTAGGTCTGATTGATTCATAGAAATCGATCAGGCTTTTATTATCCTTTTTCCAAAGAACGCGAGGTGTTTGTATTGAAAAGTCTGAATGATTCAATCAGTGTTTTGCCCGGTGTTGGTCCTAAAAAAATGGTTGCATTAAATAAGCTCAATATCAATACAATTGCAGACCTTTTAGGTGCTTATCCTTTCAGATACGAAGATTTTGCCACCCGCAAGCTTAGTGAAGTCAGTGATCAGCAAAAAGTTGCTCTAAAAGGAACGGTTGCATCGGAACCTGTAATCAGCCGTTTTGGCAGAAAAAAGAATAGATTAAATTTTCGTCTTTTGATTGAACATGATGTTATTATGGTAACCTTTTTTAATCAAGCATATCTCGCAAAACAGGTTGAAACAGGTAAAAGCCTTGCAGTATATGGGAAATGGGATGCTAAAAGGCAAAGCCTGACTGGAATAAAAATTCTCGCAGCAGCGGCAGATGATGAACTCGGTGGAGTATATCGTTCTTCAAAAGAGATTAAGCAAAGTCAGGTAAAAAAATTAGTTGCTGAAGCTTTTAAGGAATATCAAGAACTTATTGTTGACTTAATACCAGAAAAACTTCGTCATAAATACAGGTTAATGTCGCGTAAAGAAATGATACGCAACATCCATTTTCCAGACAATCAAAAAATTGCTAAACTGGCACGCAGGACCGGAGTCTTTGAGGAATTCTTTCTTTTTCAGGTTAAGATGCAATATTTAAAAAGGCATAGTCGAATTAAAAATGGGATTCAAATTAAGTATGATCTGCAAAAGTTAAGATCTTTTATTGCTGGTCTGCCTTTTACGTTAACTCCTGCTCAAAAAAGGGTTGTTAATGAAATCTGTTATGACTTGCATCACAAATATCATATGAATCGTCTTTTGCAAGGCGACGTGGGATCTGGGAAAACTATAGTTGCCGCGATTGCCTTGTATGCGGCTGTTACGGCCGGCTTTCAAGCTGCTTTAATGGTTCCAACTGAGATATTAGCACAGCAGCATGCGGAAAAATTTGTGCAATTATTTAAAGGACTCGATGTCAATCTGGTATTATTGACAAGTGCAACCGCCAGCAAGGCCAAGCAGCGAAGAGAGCTTCTTAAAAATCTGGAAAACGGGCAAATTGATATTGTGATCGGAACGCATGCTTTGATTCAAGATGACGTTAATTTTGCTAAAATAGGAATTGTAGTGACTGATGAACAACATCGTTTCGGAGTTTCACAGCGGCAAGTGTTACGCCAAAAGGGAAAGTCTCCAGATGTACTGATGATGACAGCTACTCCGATACCGCGTACACTTGCGTTAACAGCATATGGAGAGATGGAAGTTTCAACTATTGATGAACTTCCTAAAGGCAGAAAGATAATTAAAACATTTTGGCTTAAAAACAGCCAGTTGGCACAGGCTTATTCTTTTATTCAAAAACAACTGAAAGAACATGCACAAGCATACATTGTTAGTCCTTTAATTGCAGAATCTGAAATGATGGATCTTAAAAATGCTGAGGAAGTTTATGCTAAGACAAAAAAATTGTTTGAACCGCAATATCATGTTGGTCTTCTTCATGGTAAAATGAGCAGTGATGAAAAACGTCAGATTATGGCAGCATTCAAAGACCATCAAATTGACGTACTTGTTTCTACGACTGTGATTGAGGTTGGAGTGGATGTAACTAACGCAACTGTAATGATGATTTTGGATGCAGAACGTTTTGGATTAGCACAGCTGCATCAACTGCGCGGACGTGTTGGGAGAGGTGAGCGGCAGTCTTATTGCCTGCTTTTGGCTGATCCTAAAAACGAATATGGAGTAGCACGTATGAAAGTGATGGTTCAGACAAACGATGGATTCATGATTGCTCAAAAAGACCTTGAACTGCGGGGTCAAGGGGACATTTTAGGAAGCAAACAAGCTGGAATGCCAGAATTTAAACTGGGTGACCCGGTTGCTGATTTAAATGTTTTGCAAGTTGCGCAAAAAGAGGCAGCTCAAGTTGTTAACAATCCTGCTTTTGACGATTCGCAAAACAAAGATCCGCTTTTTAAGTATGTAAAACACAGTCTGAGTACTGGAATGAGTTTTGATTAAAACTGGGAGATGACAGTCAGAATGAAAATAGCAGTTGATGCAATGGGTGGCGATAATGCACCGCAAACGGTTGTTGAAGGGGTAGAACGTGCTCGAGATGAGTATAGTGATCTGGAATTTATTTTATTTGGAAAAAAAAGTGAAATTAAAAGCTACTTGAAAAGTGAAGTACACATTAAGATTGTGCATACCGATGAAGTAATATCGATGAATGATGAACCTGTGAAGGCTATAAGAACTAAAAAAAATTCTTCTATGGTACTAGCAGCAAAGGCTGTTAAGGATAAAGAAGCCGATGCTTTCTTTTCTTGTGGGAATACAGGCGCACTTTTAGCGGCCGGGTTATTAATTGTCGGTCGAATTAAGGGAATTTCGCGTCCAGGTCTTCTTTCAACCTTGCCTGTACTTAGTGGAGATGGTAGTGGTGCTTTTAATCTTCTCGACAGTGGTGCAAATGCAGAAAATAAGCCGGAACATCTTCACCAGTATGCAATTTTAGGCAAATATTATGCTCAAAGAGTTAGAGGGATTAAAAACCCACGTATCGGTCTTTTAAATAATGGAACTGAGCCCCATAAGGGAAGTAAGGTAACGCAGGAAGCATATCAGCTTCTTAATACAGATGACACCTTGAACTTTGTCGGCAATGTTGAAGCAAATGCTATTTTAAAAGGAGCTGCCGATGTAGTTGTTGCTGATGGTTTTACGGGTAATGCGGTCCTTAAAGCAATTGAAGGAGCAGCTTCTGCTATGATCCATTTATTAAAAAATATGATCATGGATAGTGGATTAACAGGAAAGCTAGGTGCAATGCTGCTTAAGTCAAGTTTGAGCGGTCTTAAAGATAAGATGGACCAATCCCGCTACGGCGGAGCAGTGCTTTTAGGAGTAAAAGCTCCAGTTGTTAAAGCACATGGAGCAAGTGATGATGCAGCAGTTTACTATACGCTTAGACAGATTCATAAGATGCTAGTTGAAAAAATGACACCTGATTTGGTTAGTTATTTTAGCCATAAAGGATAATAGCTATTTAAAAAAGTTGGAGGAAAACAATGACTGAAAAAGAGATCTTTAATAAAATTGCTAAAATTATTCATGAACGTTTTGAACTTGAATTAGACAAAATTACTCCGCAATTGAATTTCACTAATGATATTGATGCTGATTCTATTGATATCGTAGAGTTTGTACTGGAACTTGAAGATACTTTTGGAGCTGAGATTCCTGACGAAGAAGCTGAAAAACTGGCAACAGTGGATGATGTTGTCAAGTATATTGCGGCCCATCAGCCAGAATAAAGGTTAAGAAAGATCATATTAAAGGGAGTGTGGCATGAAAAATCGTCACGCTCCTTAACTTTATACAGATACAAGATTCATAACCTATTTTTCCAGCGGGTTTTAAAGATGGTCAGAGTAAAAAATTACAATAAAGCAAGAAGACTTTGTCCCAATGAGAGTGAAAAGGTATAATAAAGCTATGACATTAAAAAAGGAGAAGACCGGCGTGATTATTGGTTTGACTGAAAAAATAAAGAATGATTTTGGGATTAATTTTGAACATCCTGCACTACTTGATGAAGCATTTACGCATGCCTCTTACGTTAATGAGCATCCGCGAAAAAAGTTAAAGTATTATGAAAGAATAGAGTTTTTGGGCGATGCAGTAATGCAATTATGTGTTTCAGAGTATCTCTATAAGAGGTACCCTTCCATGCCTGAAGGGAAACTTTCACGGCTTAGAGCTGCCATGGTTTGTGAAGATAGTTTCAGTAAGTTTGCAAAAGAGTGCAACTTTGATGAATATATCAGGTTAGGCAAGGGAGAAGAAAAGGCAAATGCAAGAAAAAGGCCTTCGCTATTATGCGATATTTTTGAGGCTTTTGTTGGCGCTCTTTATCAGGATCAAGGCAAACAAGGTGTGGACAAGTTTATTAGCCAAGTTGTTTTTCCAAAGTTAGATATGGGATGGTTCGATCATTTGCTAGACCACAAGACTGAATTGCAGGAACTGCTGCAAAAAAATGGTGAAGTTGAGATCTGTTATAACGAAGTGACGGATGAAGGGCCGGAACATGACAAAGAATATACTATGACTGTAAGTGCAAACGACCAGATACTTGGCACTGGAAGCGGTCATTCAAAAAAAGCGGCAGAGCAAAATGCAGCTAATGCAGCCTTAAAAAAGCTTGCTGCAAAACAAGCGTGAATTTCAACAGTATGTAAAAAGGGGCAGTATTCTCAATGAAACTAAAGTCACTTGTCATTAATGGTTTTAAGTCTTTTGCAGATAAAACACAGATAGATTTTCAAGCAGGAATGACAGCTGTAGTTGGTCCTAACGGTAGCGGTAAAAGTAACATAATTGAAGCTATCCGCTGGGTACTGGGAGAGCAGTCGGCTAAAAGCCTGCGCAGTGGTAAAATGCCCGATGTAATCTTTGCAGGTTCAAGTGAACGCAAGGCGTTGAACCGTGCCGCAGTTGAGATTACTTTTTCAAATTTAGATCGTTATCTGCCTATCAATGAAGATGAAGTAGTGATTACACGCCGTATTTATCGTAATGGTGACAGTGAATTTTTGCTGAATGGTAAGAATGTACGTTTAAAAGATATTACTGATTTAATGTTGGATACTGGATTAGGAAAAGAATCATTTTCAATAATTTCTCAAGGAAGGGTTGAATCAATTTTCAACAGCAAAGCAGAAGATAGACGGACTATTCTTGAAGAAGTTGCCGGGGTTTTAAAATACAAAAAAGAAAAACAAAAGGCACAACAAGAGCTTTCACAAACGGCGCAGCATCTTAATCGTGTTGCTGATATTGTTAGTGAATTATCAAAACAACGTGAACCTTTGAAAGAACAAAGCAGTTTAGCAAGAGATTATATGGTGCAAAAAAAAGAGCTTGATCATTATAATTTAGCCCGACTAGTTCTTGAGATTATTCGTGATGAAAAAAAAGAAAAGGTATGTCGTGCTGATCTCGCAAAGTTTAACAAGTTGATAGAAAAAAAACGGATGGCGCTTGACGAAAATAAGCAACAAAGTGCTTACTTGCAACAACAGCAGCATGATTTAAATGAGCATCTTGATGAATTGCAGGAACAATCAAGTGAATTAGCAGGTCAGCATGAAAGGCTGAGTGGACAAAAAGAACTATCGCAAAAAGAAAGCGAGTTCCAAAAATTAAGGCAGCAGGAATTAGAAACAAAGTGCAGGGAAAATCGTGCTAAAATACAGCAGATTTCAGTACAAAGAGAACAGCTACTAAAAAAAATTAAAGATCTTTCTCTTGAAAGCACCGATTGGCAGAAAAAAATTGAACAGTTGGAACATCTTCGGCAACTTGATGAAGCTTCTCTTGAAGAAAGACTAGAAGAATTGCGTAATCAAATTATTGCAAATATGCAAAAATTAACAACATTGAATAATCAAGCTTCTTATCATGAAAAAGAAAAAAAACGTCAAGAGGCAGTAAAAAATTCTTTCGCCAAGAAAATAGGAGAGATAAAAGAATCAATAGCTGAATTACAAAGTGAAAAAACTGTTTTGAAAGAAAAATTAGTGGTTCAAGTTCAAAAAACTAAACAGCTTGAAAAGAAAAGTAAAGAAGCAAAACAAAAAATTGTACAAAAAGATGAACAATTTGCAAAGCAGAAGCAGCGCTGGTATAAGGGACTTGAGATCTTACAGCGTGCCCAGGTACAGTATGATAGTCTGAAAAACATTTCAGAGAATTACTCTGGATACTTTCGTGGTGTAAAGGAAATTCTGCAGTCACGTTCTAAACTCGAAGGAATAATTGGGGCAGTAACAGAACTGCTTGAGGTCCCGCCAAAGCTTGCTTTAGCAGTAGAAATGTCTCTAGGCGGCCAGCTGCAAAATGTTGTTGTTGCAAATGAAGCAGCTGCCAAAGAAGCAATCAACTTTTTAACTGGCAATCATTTGGGAAGAGTGACTTTCTTACCGCGGACTTCTGTAAGGCAACGCAGGTTGAATGCTTATCAGCAAAGAATAGTAAAAGAAACTGATGGAGTATTAGGTGTCGGCAATGAACTGGTCAGCTGCGAGAAAGAAGATCAAGCGGTTTTAAATTATCTGCTAGGCGCAACGGTTTTTGTTACGGATTTAGAAGTAGCAATCAAGCTGGCTTCTAAGATAGAGCACACTGTCCGGATTGTTACTCTGGACGGTGATGTTATTAATCCTGGCGGGTCAATTACAGGTGGGTCAACCAAACAGCATGGAACTGGTTTGCTTGAGCAAAAGCAGAAATTACAACAGCTAAAAATTGATATTGTAAAAATGAAAGATAAAATGCAGCAGTTTGAAATTGCAGGAACATCTTCACAAAAAGAAATAGAAAAAGATAAAAATGATTTCATATGTCAAGAAGACTTATATAAGCAAAATCAACAAAAAGTACAAGAAATAAAGAACAGCTTGGTACTGTTGGAAAATAAATTGAAGTATCAGCTTCAACAAGCTGACTTACAGCATTTTGAGTTTGAAAACACAAAAAAAGCAGCTGGTGTTTCTGAAAAAAATAATAGCCAATTGGCTGATGAACGGGAAAAAATTACTGCTAAGCTGGATAACTTGCATCAAAAGTATGCACAGCAAAAAGAAGAATTGGCAAATTTAACTCAAATTCAGCAAAAAAATTTACAACAGCTAAATCAGTTGAAACAGCAAACAGCAGTGGATAATGAACGTGTAATTGCGTTTAAAACAAGACAAGAAGAACTTAAAAAACAAGAAGAACAGTATCAAAGAGAGATAAAAAAGGCACAAGCTGACCTGCAACTGTTTATGCAAAGGCAAGAATTCGGCTTTCAAAAGAAAAGTACATTGGTTCAACGGTTGGTTGAACTTGAAGATAAGAAGAAAAAATTAATTCAAAAAATCAATGAAGGTAAAGAAAAAAGAGATGATTTGCATAATCAGCTGGCAGCAGCACAAAAGAAGACTTTGCGCCTGAATGAATTGCAAGAAATCACCTTTAATCAACAAAAGGGACAAAGTGTCACTCTAAGTAGACTTGACGCAAATCTTGACCGCAACTTACAGGAATTAGCACAAGAATATCAAATTTCATTTGAGAGTGCAAAAGAGCAGATAAAGGAAACAAACCTTGATGAAGTTTTGCATCGAATAAAATTGTTAAAACTTGGAATAGGTGATTTGGGGAATGTTAATTTAGGTGCGATAGAAGAATACGAGCAGGTTAATTCGCGCTATCAATTTCTTGAAACGCAGCAAACAGACCTGATTGAAGCAAAGAAACAGTTGCAAAACAGTATGCTTGAAATGGACAATGAAGTTAAAGTGCGCTTTAAGAAAACTTTTAAAGAAGTTGCGTTTGCATTTAGTACGCTCTTTCCAAAGATTTTTGGTGGGGGTCGGGCTGCTTTGAAGCTGACGAGACCGGATGATCTTTTAACGAGCGGCATTGACATAATGGCTCAACCGCCTGGCAAAAAGTTACAGCAGCTATCATTACTTTCTGGCGGTGAAAAAGCTTTGACTGCAATTGCTTTGTTATTTGCAATTTTAAAAGTTAAACCTGTCCCCTTTGTAATCTTAGATGAAGCTGAGGCTGCTTTGGACGATGCAAATGTTGAACGCTATGCTAGCTATTTGCAAAACTTTCATGATCAAACTCAGTTCATTACAATAACACACCGTAAAGGAACAATGAAACACGCAGATATTCTTTATGGAATAACCATGCAAGAATCTGGGATATCACGAATGGTTTCAGTTTCTTTAGCAAATGCAAAATAGTATTAAAGATAACTTGATAGGAGGACAACAATGGGCTTTTTTGATAAATTGAAACGTGCTTTTAGCGGCGAAGAGACTAAACAAGCAAGCGAAGAGGAACAGAAGTATGAACATGGTCTGCAAAAATCTCGTAAAACTTTTGGTGATAAGTTGAATGAACTTTTTGCGAATTTTCGCAGTGTCGATGAAGAATTTTTTGAGGAACTTGAAGAAACTTTAATTGAAGCTGATGTTGGTTTTGAAACTGCTGTAAAAATCAGTGATGAGTTGAAAGAAGAAGTTAAGCTCAGAAATGCAAAAGATAAAAAAGCTGTCACACAAGCAATTATTGAAAAACTGGTATCCTTGTATGAAGCTGAAGGAAAAGTTGAAGAAAATGATCTCCATTTTGCAGCGGAGGGACCTACCGTTTTTCTTTTTGTGGGTGTCAATGGAGTTGGAAAAACAACGACAATCGGCAAACTGGCTCATCGGTTGAAAGCAGAGGGGAAAAAGGTGCTTTTGGCTGCAGCAGATACTTTCAGAGCAGGGGCAATTGAACAACTTGTAGAATGGGGTAAAAGAGTTGATGTAACGGTGGTCAGCAAACCTGAAGGAAGTGATCCGGCTGCTGTTGTATTCGACGCGGTTCAAAAAGCCAAAACTGAAAGCTATGATATATTGCTGGTAGATACGGCTGGAAGATTGCAGAATAAAGTTAATTTGATGAATGAGCTAGCAAAAATTGAACGTGTGATAACGCGTGAACTTCCGGCACAACCGCAAGAAGTTTTACTTGCTCTCGATGCTACAACTGGGCAAAATGCTTTGACTCAGGCTAAACAATTTAAAGAGGTTACCAAAGTGACCGGTATTGTCCTGACAAAGCTTGATGGGACTGCTCGTGGCGGAATAGTTTTGGCCATTAGAAATGAACTGCATCTGCCTGTAAAACTTGTCGGGTTAGGTGAAAAAATGGATGATTTGCGTGACTTTGAACCGGAAGAGTTCGTTTACGGGCTTTTTAAGGGATTAATCTGAAAGTTGTAAATAAGAAGAGGTGAGATTCCGTTGGCAATTGAAAAAACAAACCGTATTAATGCCCTATTCGAATTCTATGAACCGCTTCTAACAAGTAAGCAGACTGAATATATTGCTTTGTATTACAGAAATGATTATTCTTTAGGAGAAATTGCAGAAAATTATCATATCTCTCGTCAGGCAGTCTATGATAATATAAAGAGGACTGAAGTCATTCTTGAAGCATACGAAAAAAAACTGCATTTGTTGCAGCAGTTTCAGTTGCAAAGCAAACAGACTGATGAACTGTTGATTTATGTTGAAAAGCATTATCCGCAAGATCACACTCTGTTGAAATTAGTTAAAAAGTTAGAACAATTAGAAGAATGAAAGTTGGTGGCTAAAAGTGGCATTTGAAGGGTTGACTGAACGTCTGCAAAATGCGATTGGTAAACTTAGACGCAAGGGAAAAGTTAGTGAAACTGATGTTAAAGAAGTTATGCGAGAAATTCGGCTGGCGTTGCTTGAAGCCGATGTTAATTTTCAGGTAGTTAAAGATTTTGTTAAGACTGTTAGACAGCGTGCGGTTGGGGCCGAAGTTTTAGAAAGTCTTACACCTGCACAACAGATTGTTAAAATCGTTAACGATGAATTGACAAAAGTTATGGGTGAAGAGGCTGTTACCTTAGAAAAAGCTCCTAAAATTCCAACAATCATTATGATGGTTGGTCTTCAAGGAGCTGGTAAAACAACTACATTGGGTAAACTAGCTTTGAAACTCAAAAAAGAACAGAACGCACGTCCATTATTAATTGCTGGTGATATTTACCGTCCTGCAGCAATTGATCAATTGAAAATTATTGGTCAAAACATAGATGTTCCGGTTTTTTCTTTAGGAACTGATATTTCTCCTGTTGAGATTGTTCGCCAAGGGCTTATACAGGCAAAAGAAAAAAAGAATGATTATGTTTTAATTGATACGGCTGGGCGTTTACAAGTCGATGAAAAGCTGATGAATGAGCTTTCAGAAATCAAGCAGTTGGCAGAGCCTAACGAAATTTTGCTGACTGTTGATGCAATGACTGGGCAAAATGCTGTTGAGGTTGCTAAGGGATTTAATGAACAGCTAAACGTTACAGGTGTTGTATTAACTAAGCTTGATGGTGACACACGTGGCGGGGCAGCACTTTCAATTCGCGCGGTAACGGGCAAGCCAATTAAGTTTATTGGACAAGGCGAAAAGATGACTGACCTGGATGTCTTTTATCCGGATAGAATGTCTTCTCGAATTCTAGGCATGGGCGATATGCTTACTTTGATTGAAAAAGCACAGCAAGATTTCGATCAGAAAAAAGCGACCGAAATGCAAGAGAAGATGCGCGAAAATACTTTTGATTTCAATGACTTTATTGATCAGATGGCACAGGTTCAAAAGATGGGGCCAATGGAAGATATTATTAAAATGATTCCTGGTATGGCTAACAATCCGGCATTAAAAAATTTAAAGGTAGATCCTAAGGATATTGAACATCTAAAAGCAATTGTCTTTTCGATGACAGAAAAAGAACGGGAAGATCCAGATCTGTTAAATCCTAGTCGCAGAAGAAGAATTGCGGCTGGTTCTGGACGTCCGGTTCAAGATGTTAATCGAATGATTAAGCAATTTAACCAGATGAAAAAAATGATGGGCAAAGTTTCAAAGGGAAACTTTTCAGGCATGGAGGGAATGCTAGGCAATGGTATTTCTGGAAAACTGGCAAAGATGTCGATGAATTCGATGATGCGTAAGAATAAAAAGCGTAAACTGAAGCGATTGCGAAAAAAACGCAAGCACAAGTAAGTTAATTTTTTTGCTTCTGTCAAGAAATAATCCTTTACAGCAGTCCAAATTACTGGTATATTATTTATCGTTAAGGAAGATATTAGGAGGTGTATTTATGTCAGTAAAGATTCGTTTGAAACGCATGGGTTCAAAGAAGCGTCCATTCTACCGAATTGTTGTAGCGGACTCACGTTCACCGCGTGATGGCCGTTTTATCGAAACAGTAGGTACGTATAATCCATTAGTAGAAACTGAAAGTGTAACTCTTAAAGAAGAAAACATTTTGAGTTGGTTGAATAATGGTGCACAACCTTCAGATACAGTACGTAACATTCTTTCAAAAAATGGTGTTATGAAGAAGTTTCATGATACAAAGTTTGCAAAAAAATAAGTTTTGAAGAATAAAGGATAGTTAGCTATTCTTGAAGCTTTTATATGACTTGAAAAAAGTAGCCAATTTAAGCGGTACTGTGTATCTTGTGCATAGTAAAAATGCGGCAGACATTATTTAATTGTCTAGCGGTGTTTATGGACTTTAAAAATAATTGTTAAAACCTCTTGATGAAGCAGCTTTGTTTCGTTCAGGGGTTTTCTTTTTAGAGGAGGGTGCACGTTGAATTACTACGAAGTTGGCCGAATCATTAATACTCATGGCATTAAAGGCGAGGTAAAACTCACTATTACTACTGATTTTGCTGCAGAACGTTTTCAAAAGGGTGTTCGTCTTTATATTGAGGATCAAAAAGAGCAGCCGATTGAAGTGAAACTGCAGACTATTCGGCGTCAAAAGCAATTTTATCTGCTTGGCTTCAGTGGTTATGATAGCATTAGCCAAGTTGAAAATTTTAAAGGCCGGAAGTTAATGGTTGCACAAGAAGACCAGCAAAAATTGTCAGTTGGAAACTATTATTACCGTCAAATAGTTGGATTGGATGTTTGGGATGAAAAAAACAACCAGCTAGGTGTTGTTAAAGAGATTCTCAACTTCGGGGCAAATGATATTTGGGTTGTTGAACGGCCGCATAAAAAAGATCTTTTATTGCCTGCTATCCAAGATGTGATTAAAAAAGTTGATTTGGAAAACGGTAAAATTGAAATAGAGCTATTAGATGGGTTGGATGTTTAATGAAAATTGATATCTTAAGCCTTTTTCCAGAAATGTTTGAAGGACCGCTCCATGAATCTATTGTCGGTAAGGCACTTGAAAAAAATTTGTTGCAGGTTAAAATTACGAATTACCGTGACTTTACGAAAGACCGACAGCATCATGTTGATGATTATCCGTATGGCGGCGGGGCAGGCATGCTGCTGCAGGCTCAGCCGATTTTTGATGCTCTTGATGAGGTTAAAAAGAACAGTGAAGAGGTCGGCAAAGTTATACTTCTCGATCCGGCTGGAAAAAAGTTTGATCAAAGTGTTGCTTCTGACTTGGCTAAGGAAAAACACCTGACTTTTATTTGTGGACACTATGAAGGTTATGATGAACGAATCAGAACACAAGTAACTGATGAAATTTCCTTAGGTGATTATGTTTTAACAGGTGGTGAACTGGGTGCGATGGTAATTCTTGACGCTACAGTCAGGCTGATTCCTGGTGTTCTTGGAAATAAAGCTTCTGCTGGTGATGATTCTTTTTCTGCAGGCTTGCTTGAATATCCGCAATATACACGGCCTGCAGTATACCGTGGCTTAAAAGTTCCAGATGTTTTATTGAGCGGTAATCATCAAAAAATTGCTCAATGGCGTAATTACCAAGCACTGAAAAGAACATATTTAAGACGTCCTGATTTACTTTTAAACATGAAACTTGATGCTGAACAGTGCAGTTGGTTGAAAAAAATTAAGAAAGAATATAAAAGTGAGTTATAGTTTTATCTTGAAAATGAAACTTGAGTATGATAACATTTTAACTGGCTTATGCCAGATTAACGATATTCCGCTGTGAATGGACATGAATGTCGGCGAAGGGGAGAAACAAAATGAATCCATTAATTGCAAAGATTACGGAATCTCAATTAAGAAGTGACATTCCTGATTTTCGTCCAGGAGATACTGTCCGTGTTCATGCTCGTATCGTTGAAGGTACACGCGAACGTATCCAGATTTTTGAAGGTGTAGTTATCAAGCGTCGCGGTAAGGGTGTTAGTGAAACATATACTGTTCGCAAGATTAGCAGTGGTATTGGTGTTGAACGTACTTTCCCAGTACACACACCGCGCGTTGAAAAAATCGACGTTATCCGTCATGGCCGTGTTCGTCGCGCTAAGCTCTATTATCTGCGTGATCTTCATGGTAAGGCAGCTCGTATTCCAGAAAAACGCCGTAAGTAATAGAATTAAACAGCATTAACTAAAAGCCTTGATTAACAGGGCTTTTTTGCTTCTCCAAAAAAACCAATAGACTGAAGTAAATGTGCTTTTCCTCAGTCTATTGGTTTATTTTTTACGTTACCTTTTTTAAACTTAATAGTATTTTTAAATTCTTGATTTGTCAGATCTTTTAAAATTTTATTTGGATGAGCTTTGTACAACATGCTGTTAATGTTAGTTAAAAAAAGACGATAAGCCGTTTTGATAATAAGCTTTCATTTGAAAAGCAATTTCTTCTGTTAAATGTGAAGGAATTGCAAAAATATTCATAAATTCCCAGCTATTCGCATCCTCGTATGTTTTATGCTCACAATAAAAGGGTAAGAGAAGTTTAATTGCTGTACTATTTGCTTGAGCCTCAATTAGTGCTCGTTGTGAATAGGAACGTTCATAAAGAATTTCATCACCGTAATCTTTAATGATTAAATGTGCAATTTCATGGGCAAGCTGAAAAGCAATTTCGCTTTTTTTATGCCAATTGGTGTTCATGATAATACAACGTTGTTCTATTGAAACAATTGACGGTGTTTCAGCAGCAAGTTCTTTTGTCCAAATAACACTGATTTTTAAAGAAGAAGCGATTTTAAGCAGTGAATCAAGTACCAAAGATTCCATTGCCCTATCCTCCCGTGTTATTTCATCTTATTTTCCCGCAGCAACCTTCTAATCAGTTCTAACTCGTCATCAGGGATAACCTTACCCTCGAATCTTAAAATTCCTTGAGGAGTGTCTGCAAGGTCAATTTCATTTTGACTGATCTTTTCGTTTGCAGATCGTCCCATCAGATAATCAAGCGAGACATCAAAAAAATCAGCCACTTTTTTAACACGTTCAACAGAAGGCGTTCTTTTTGTCCACTGATAGATTGTATTTTTACCGAACCCAAGCTGATCTTCAAGTTCATAGACAGAAATGTGATGTTCCTTTGCAAGATTCTTTATCCGGTCTACTGTGCACATAGTAAATCTCCTATCAGTAAAATATAACTAAAAAGTTAGAAAATTATTGAAAACTAACGTATTAGTTAGTATAATTAGTACAGGTAATAAAGATTAACATTTAATGAAATTGCTATTTTATTACACTGACGGCTATCTCTTTGTAAATTCTATAATAACGTAACTGGAATCGTCAAATAAATTAGCTAATATTTAGGAGTGGAGCAAAATGAAATATGAATTGTCAGATGCAATTTTGCTGTGTTTAAAAAGAAATAAGCGTATGGGTATAAAGCCAAGTTCTCAATCGGATATTGCAAACCACTTTGGGCTTTCAAAACCATATGTCAATCAGTTAATTAATGGAAGAGTTGCAGACTCTGAAAACACTAGGAAGTGGTTAACTCAGATTCGGGACTATGCGGGGACTAATAATTAATAAAACTATGAGTGCTCTAAAAAACTCTACAACAATAAAGAGGGGTGTACTAATAGTCGTTAGGCTTTGAGCATTACCTACGAATTATGAACATGGTCTGAATTTGGCTATGAGTAATTTGCGGTTAAGTGGAAAAAGGCTGACTATTAAAACACATTAATGCGCGTATTTGCAGATTAAAACAGAAGGACTGAGTCAAAAGTTAACATTTGGCTCAGTCCTTCTTAAATATTTTATTAAAAATTATTTTTTAATATCCCATCACAGAAACTACAGCAGTCAGTACCATTGTTCCAAGTGTAGCAATAATCATTACCCATACAACAGCTGTTGTAATTTTTTGAAACCGTGTCTTCTTTTTCTTGGCCAAAATAAGCTCACCTTTCATTTTCCTTTGCTCTTTACTATACATTCTGCTGTAGGTGCGTGTCAATATGTGCATGTCTTTGAGCATTTTTTGCAAAATTGCAAACCTCTGAAACAAATTGAATTTGACCTTGTAAACATTTATAATGAAACAAGTGAAAAACTTACCGGAAGAGGTGCCGATTATGTGCGGTTTTGTAGGGTGTTTAAGTGATATCACCAAAGATACCGGAAAAAAATACAACAAAATGATACATGCGATGAATAAGATGATTGTTCATCGTGGGCCTGATGATGATGGCTATTTTGAAGATCAAAATATTACTATGGGCTTCAGAAGACTAAGTATTATTGATCTTGAAGGAGGACACCAACCTCTTTCTTATGATAATGAGCGATACTGGATGACTTTCAATGGAGAAATTTATAATTATATTGAATTGCGTGATGAATTAAAAAAAGAAGGCTATGATTTTAAGACGGATTCAGATTCTGAAGTTATTTTAGCTATGTATGCTAAACACCGTGAGGATTGTGTGAAATTCTTTCGCGGAATGTTTGCTTTTGTTATCTGGGATCAACAAGAAAAAGTCTTTTTTGCGGCTCGTGATCACTTTGGAATTAAACCATTTTATTATGCTGCTGTAGGAGATAAATTTTATTATGCTTCAGAAAGTAAAGCAATTTTCAAAGTATTGCAGGATAAGACGTTTGATAAGGATGCTTTGCAAGACTATATGACCTATCAATTCGTACCTGAACCAGAGTCATTGGTTAAAGAAATCAGAATGCTTGAACCAGGACATTATCTGCTAAAAAAATTGGGAAAAAAGCCAGAAATTAAGCGGTATTACTATGCACAGTTCAAACCGGTAATCAGGCCTGAAAATGAGTACATTAAAAAAGTGCGTGATGTTTTATTTGATTCTGTTGAAAAGCATATGCGTGCAGATGTACCCGTTGGTTCGTTTCTTTCAGGCGGAATTGATTCATCAATTATTGTGGCAATTGCAAAACAATTTAATGAACATATCGAGACAGTTTCAGTAGGCTTTCAGCGTGAAGGATACAGTGAACTGGACGTTGCAAAAGAAACTGCTGAAAAGTTAGGGGTAAAAAACTATAGTTCAATTATCACTCCAGAGGAATTTATGAAGGCTTTTCCGCATTTTGTTTGGAACATGGATGATCCGCTGGCGGATCCGGCTGCAGTGCCGCAGTATTTTGTTGCAAAAGAAGCACGTAAACATGTTAAAGTTGCATTAACTGGTGAGGGAGCGGACGAACTTTTTGGCGGTTATACAATTTATAATGAACCTAATTCATTACGTCCCTTTAAATATACGAAACCGATTAACGGCTTATTGAAAAGAATTGCACAGATTATTCCAGAAGGAGTTAAGGGGCGCAGCTACCTTTTGCGGGGGACAGTGCCGCTGGAAGAACGGTACGTTGGAAATGCCTTTATCTTTAATGAACCTGAAAAGCATCGATTTATAAAAAATTACAATGTAAAGCATCCATTGCAAACTATTACGCACCCTTTTTATCATGATTCAATTGATTATGATTCAATCAGTCGAATGCAGTTTATTGATATGCATACTTGGTTAAATGGAGATCTTCTGCATAATGCGGATCGAACAACAATGGCTCACAGTCTTGAATTAAGAACACCTTTCTTAGACAAAGAAGTTTTTGCAGTTGCTAGTCAAATTCCGGCAAACTTACGGATCGCTCATGGAACAACAAAGTACATTTTGCGTAAAGCAGTTGAAGGAGTAGTCCCCGCACACGTTTTAAATCGTAAAAAACTGGGATTTCCGGTTCCAATTCGTTTTTGGCTGCGTGATGAAATGTATGACTGGGCACGTGATATTATTACTTCATCTCAAACTGATAAATTTTTTGATAAAGATTACTTCTTGAAACTTTTGGAAGAGCATCGCTTGGAAAAACGGGATAATTCGCGTAAATTATGGGCTATCTTAACGTTTATGATGTGGTATCGAATTTATGTTGAATCACCTGAACTGGTGGATTCAATGCAAGCAGCTAAATTTGATAATTAACTCAAATAAGAATGAAATGGGGTAATGCCGGTGGAAATCATGGTTCAAAAATTTGGCGGAACATCTGTCCAAGACGATGCAGCACGGCATAAAGCACTTGAACATGTTCGATATGCTGTTGAAAAAGGCTATAAAGTTGTGGTGGTAGTTTCCGCAATTGGACGCAAAGGTGCACCATATGCTACGGATTCGTTGTTAGAGCTGGTGGATAGTGGGAAGTCTAAACTTTCGCCGCGTGAGTTAGACATGCTTGTTTCCGTAGGAGAGGTCATCTCAACAGCTGTTTTTACGGAGCTTTTAAAAGAAAATGGGCTAAAAGCAGTTGCCATGACTGGAGCAGATGCAGGTTTTCGAACTGATAATGAATATCAAAATGCTAAGGTTATAGACGTTAAAACCGAAGGAATTCTTAAGACGTTTACCAGTAATGAGGTCGTTGTAGTTGCAGGTTTTCAGGGGTTGTCCCGTCAAGGACACGTAGCAACCTTGGGACGTGGCGGCAGTGACACTTCAGCGGCCCTTTTAGGAGCTGCATTGTCTGCAGAAAGAGTAGATATTTTCACCGACGTTTCGGGGATGATGACAGGAGATCCCCGAATCGTTAAAAAGGCACGTTTCTTAAAAAGTGTCAGTTATGAAGAAGTTGCTAATATGGCGCATGAAGGGGCAAAGGTAGTTCATCCGCGTGCGGTTGAAATTGCACAGCAGGCACACGTTCCCTTGAGAATTCGTTCAACTTGGGATAGTGTGGATGAATTAGGTACACTCATTTCAGATAGAGATCTTTCCATTCAGGATTATAGAAGTGTGACAGGAATCGCACATCAAGTTGGTTTAACTCAATTCAGCATTTCAACTGCAAAATATTCAGCTGATATGCTTTTTAAGTTGCTTGCAAAAAATGATTTAAGTGTTGACTTTATTAATATTCTTCCTGAAAAAGTTGTTTTTAACTTAAATCATATCCAAAGTGCTGCGGCTAAAAAAATACTTGCAAAAGAACATATTGCAGCTGATGTTATTTCTGATTGTGCCAAAGTATCCATTGTAGGAGCGGGCATTATGGGAACTCCAGGGATCACAGCAAAGATTGTTACGGCACTAGCCAAGTATGGAATTAAAATTTTGCAGACAACAGATAGTTATACTACAATCTGGGTGTTAGTCAGTCAAAAAGATCTTGGAGTTGCTGTGAATGCTCTTCACGATACTTTCTTGTTAGGTGCGTGAAAAATGGATAAAATATTTCAGTGGTACTGGCAATTGTTATTTTTGTCCTTAATTTGGCTGGTTTTACGATTATGGAAGAAGTTTCGACTTAAACCGCGGATTTTTTCAAAAAGAGTTAAACCAGTTGATATTTTAACGGTCTTTATTTTATATGGAATTCATCTCCTTTCTCTTGAGATTCTACACGTTTCAATGTTGCCTTATCTTTTTTTGGGGATGGGTCTTTTGGGAATTGGGATGACATTGGTGTATGTTTTTATTGAAAAAAGACTTGTTTATCGGGAGTTTTTCCTGCATTACTGGCGTTTTGTTGATATCGTGGTCTTTCTTTTGTACACACTCTTATTGGTGTTATTATTCGTTTAAAAATTAATAAAATGATGTAAAAATTTAGCTTAGAAATAACCGCTTTAGGTTGTTTCTAAACTTTTTTATTTTATGTGGTAAAAAGTGGTAAATTTGTGGTTTAAAGTGGGGGAATGTGGTACCATCTGTTTATGGTAGTGTCAAAGGTGGTGTCTTTTGATGTTTATGGGTGAATATCGGCATACGATCGATGAAAAAGGCCGGTTGATTATTCCAGCAAAATTTCGTGAAAGCTTGGGAGAGAAATTTGTAATCACTCGTGGGATGGATGGTTGTTTATTTGGTTATCCTCAAAGTGAGTGGGATAAACTTGAACAAAAACTGCAGCAGCTTCCTTTGACAAAAAAAGATGCGCGTGCTTTTGTGAGGTTTTTTTATTCTGCCGCAACAGAGTGCGAATTTGATAAGCAGGGACGTATTAGTATTCCACGTTCTTTGCGTGAACATGCGGCACTAGCAAAAAAATGTGTTGTAGTCGGAGTGTCGAATCGTTTTGAAGTTTGGGCACAGCAGCGTTGGGATGATTTCTCAAGCGAAGCTGAAGGAAATTTTGATGAAATTGCCGAAAATATGATTGATTTTGGGCTTTGATATAGGAGGTTATTTTGGAAAATTTCAAGCATAAAACTGTTTTGTTACATGAAGCGATTGCTGGATTAGCTGTCAAGCCTTCTGGAACTTATGTAGATTGTACATTAGGAGCTGGTGGACACAGCGAACTTCTGTTGCAAGGGCTCTCGCCGCAAGGTCACCTATACTCTTTTGATCAGGATCAAACAGCTATTACATACAATCAGGATAGATTCAGCAAAAGTGATAGTAAAGAAAAGATTACTTTTATTAAAGCCAATTTTCGATTTCTCAAAGAAGAACTGAAAAAGTATGGCGTTAAGGAAGTAGATGGGATCGTTTATGATCTAGGGGTTTCTTCACCGCAATTTGATGATGCCAAAAGAGGTTTTAGCTACCGCTATGATGCACCTCTTGACATGCGAATGGATCAAAGCCAAGAGTTGAATGCTCAAACTGTGGTTAATGAATGGCCGTATTCTGAGCTGGTAAGGATTTTTTTCCGTTATGGTGAGGAAAAATATGCAAAGTCAATTGCACGCAGGATCGAAAAAAGACGCGCGCTGCAAAGAGTTGTTACTACCGGAGAACTTGTAGATTTGATTAAAGAAGCGATTCCGGCACGTGCACGCAGAACAGGCGGGCATCCTGCTAAAAGAGTTTTTCAAGCTATTCGAATAGCGGTTAATGATGAGTTGGGAGCCTTAGAAGAATCTCTGGAACAGGCATTGGATTTGCTGAAGGTTGACGGACGGGTCAGTGTAATTACTTTTCAGTCTCTAGAAGACCGACTTGTCAAAGGAATTTTTAGAGAGGAAAGTTCATTGCCTGATTTGCCACCAGGGTTACCTATGATACCAAAAGAATACGAGCCTGATTATAAATTAATAACGCGTAAACCAATTGTTCCAAACGAAGAAGAAGTGGCAAAAAATCGTCGTGCACATTCCGCGAAACTTAGAATAATAAAGCGAATAAAAGAATAGGATAGTAATTATTTTTTGAAGGATATGATAAGATGGCACAAAATACTGCGAGACAAATGCAAGCACAACCGCAAATTGAACATAATCCAAGGCCAATACATACAAAAAAACCAGAATTACAAACTGGAAGGGTTCCATTTTCAAGGCTTGAGATTTTAGGGATTTCAATTGCAAGTATTATTGTTATGATCCTGATGATCTCCGTTATTTCATCAAAAATCACACTTTCAAAGGCACAGTACAACTTGCAGCAAGTTAGTCAGGGAATAGTTAATTTGCAAAATAAAAATGTTGATACAAAGCAAGAAGTCAGCGAATTATCCAGTCGAAATCGCTTGATGCAGGTTGCTCAAAATAATGGGCTGAAGATGAATGATCAGAATATAAGGAATGTTTCAAAATGAGCAGGAAGTATAAACGGCAGATAGATAGGCGAACACAGCAAACTAACAGAAAATTGTATGGACGTGGAATTTTCTTTGTTGTTGCGCTGTTGTTCGCACTATTTATCGGTCGCTTTTTTTATATTGCAACCTTTAAAAGTGTAAATAATGTCAATTTACCCAAAAAAGCAGCTCAGCTTTATGCCAGTAAATCCGAAGTTAAGGCACAAAGAGGTACAATTTATGACTCGGATAATCAACCGATTGCTGAGGATACTTCTACTTACACAGTCTACATAATTCTTTCTAAGACTGCAGTCGCTTTTGGCAAGAGAGAATATTTGGCAGACAGTGAAAAGAATAAAGCTGCCAAAGTTCTGAGCAACAATTTGTCTATTGGCTATGACCAAGTAAAAAAGATTTTAAATCCAGCAGATAAGGATACTTATCAAGTTGAGCTAGGAAATGCCGGCAAAAATATTTCACTTGAAACTAAGAAAAAGATTGAGGATGCAGGGTTACCAGGAATCAACTTCAAGGAGTCTCAGGCACGTCTTTATCCAAATGGTGTTTTTGCCTCGCATATTATTGGCTTGGCAGAAAATGAATCAAATAAAATGGTTGGAGTAATGGGACTTGAAAAGGTTTTTAATACACAACTTTCGGGGGTTAATGGGGTAAGGAGTTTTGAAAAAGATGTCCGTGGAACTCCAATTCCAGGTTCTAAAGTTAAAACAAGAAAAGCTAAAAATGGTGATAATGTCTATACAACGATTGATTCAAGGCTGCAGACTTATCTGGAGACTTTAATGACACAGGCTCAAGACAAATATAATCCTCAAACAATGAGTGCAGTTTTAATGGATCCGCATACCGGAGAAATCAAAGCTGCTAGTCAAAGGCCAACTTTTAATGCACAAACTAAAGATGGAGTCGGACAGATTTGGCGTAATATTTTGGTTGAAGATGGTTTTGAACCGGGTTCAACGATGAAGGTTCTAACCATGTCGGCTGCAATTGACAGCGGTATTTATAACTCAAATAGTACTTTTAAGTCGGGGACTTACAAGATAGATGGTAAAATGGTTGATGATTGGGATACTAATGGATGGGGAAATATTACTTATAGGGATGCATTTATCCGCTCATCTAATGTTGGGATGGCTCATCTGGAACAGCAAATGGGTGCTAAACGCTGGTTAAGCTATATCCATCGATTTGGGTTGCTTTCTTCTACGGATTCCGGACTTTTGAATGAAACTAAGGGAAGCATTGAATATAAGTACCCGATTGAACAGGCAAATACGGCGTACGGTCAAGGAATCAACGTTTCTGTTTTTCAGATGATCCAAGCTTTTTCAGCGGTAGCTAATAATGGTAAAATGGTAAAACCGCAAATTGTTAAAAAAGTTGTTAATCCTAATACTGGAAAAACAGTCACTAAAATAAAAACAAAAGTTGTGGGTCAGCCAATTAAAAAAGCAACTGCAAAAAAAGTGTTGAGTATGATGCAAGATGTTGTCTATAATCAAAATGGAACTGGTTCAGCATTTAAAATAGACGGCTATCCGATTGCGGTTAAAACAGGAACCGGTCAAATTGGCAATAGTTCTGGTACAGGTTATTTAACCGGTGATACTAATTATACTTTTTCAGTGGTTGGAGTTGCCCCAGCTAATGACCCACAGTATGTATTGTATTTAGTAATGAAACAGCCTAAAACATTTGCAAATAATACTTCTGGACAAATGCTGGCTTCTGTTTTTAATCCTTTAATGAAGAGAGCTCTTGATGAGAAGAAAGAATCCGTTTCTTCTTCCAATAATCAAGTAGTGCTTAAAAATGAGGTTGGCAAAAATGCTGCTTCAGTTCGAAAAGAACTGAGCAACTCAGGACTGCTTGTTGTAGAAGTCGGCAGCGGTAAAAAAATTCTAGCACAATCTGAGAGTCAGGGCAGTGTTTTATTATCAGGTGAACGGATAATTATCATGACCGGTGGTGAAAAAACAATGCCTGACATCACAGGCTGGTCGCGCAGCGATGTAGCTAAACTTGGAAAACTGTTAGGAATTGAATTTGATTTTTCAGGTTCCGGTTATGTCAGCTCACAAAGCGTGGCAGCCAATAAATCTTTGGTAAATGTAAGTAAAGTAGCAGTTCAATTAAATTAGAATGATGTGGTGAATTATGCAAGCAAGTAAGTTGATTAATAGTTTAAAATTTAAAAAAGTTATTCCGAATCGGTTCGAAGACTTCAGTGTGTCACTTCTGACACAAGATACCCGTGAAGTAGTTGATAACAGCATTTTTGTGGCTGTCAAAGGAGCGAAAGTTGATGGTCATACTTTAGTTGACACGGCCGTTCAAAAGGGCGCAAGCATGATTATTGCACAGGAAAAGCTTAGCAGTATAGAAGTCCCAGTGGTTTATGTGCGGGATACGAAAAGAGCAATGGCAATTTTGAGCAGCTATTTTTATGCTACTGCTAGTGAGGCATTGCGAATGATTGGTGTGACAGGTACAAATGGCAAAACAACTGTAACACACATTATTGAAGCAATTTTTCGTGCACATGGTGAAAAAACCGGGCTTATCGGTACGATGTATCGTAAAATCGGTGATGAAATTCTAGCAACGAAAAATACTACCCCAGACATAATAACGTTGCAGCGAACCCTTAATAAAATGGTCGAACGAGGTGTGTCAACTGTTTCTATGGAAGTTTCTTCTATTGCTCTGGTACAGGGCAGAGTATGGGGGATAGATTTTGATGTTGCAGTTTTTACAAACTTAACACGTGACCATCTGGATTATCATAAGACTATGGCAAATTATGCCCATGCTAAAAGCCTTCTCTTTTCGCAACTGGGAAATTCATATACTCATAACGGGGATACTAAGGTTGCTGTTTTGAATATTGATGATCCAATCGGACGACAGTTTGAGCATGACACAGCTGCGCAGGTGCTTACTTATGGCATCAAACAAGATGCGATGGTTAGAGCCTCTAATATCGTCATTCACAGTCAAGGTACCGATTTTGACCTTCAGTTGTTTGAACGTAAGTGGCATTTAAAAGTTAAGATGGTGGGGCTTTTTAATGTCTATAATATTTTAGCAGCATTAGCTGCAGCGTATGCTTCAGGCCTTGATCCAGAAGAGATAATTCGTACTTTGGAATCATTTCCGGGTGTAAGGGGCAGGCTGCAGCTGATCACATCTCCTACAAGAATTGCAGCGATAGTTGATTATTCTCATACGCCGGATAGTCTATTGAATGCGTTAGAGACAATCAATGACTTTGCAAAGGGACGTGTTTTTTGTGTGGTTGGCTGCGGTGGTGATCGTGACCATGGCAAACGGCCTAAGATGGCGGCAATAGCACTTGCCCATAGTGATTATCCAATTTTTACGTCGGATAATCCGCGTTCTGAAGATCCGCAAAAAATTATAGCTGACATGCTTACGGGTCTTCCTGAAGGGGAAAAAGTACCTACTTTTCTTAAAAGACGAAAAGCAATTGAGTTTGCAGTCAATCATGCGCTTCCAGGAGATATTATTTTGATTGCAGGTAAAGGGCATGAAGATTATCAGATTATTGGGGAACATAAATACCATTTTGACGATGTTGAAGAGGCACAAAGGGCACTTAAGATGAAGGAGCAGGAAAGTTAGATGTCGATTTTTAAGATGACGGTTGCAATGCTAATAAGTTTTGCTATTACCGTTGGTTTTCTACCATTATTTATAGATTATGCGCATAAAAAGAAACAAGGCCAAATGATCCGTGAAGTTGGACCAAAATGGCATGAAAAGAAAGCAGGAACCCCGACAATGGGGGGGCTGGTCTTTAATACAGCAATTCTACTGACAAGTCTTATCCTACCATTTCTTTGGAACCAATTAACACCTCAGTTATTGGTACTTGATTTTATTTTACTGTTATACGGTATGCTGGGATTTTGGGATGACTCCATTAAACTTTGGAAGAAGCAAAATGAGGGATTGAAAGCTGGTCAAAAATTAGCTGGTCAAATTATAGGAGCTTTAATTTTTATGCTTGTTTATACCCATGAAAGATTACCGGCTTCATTGAACCTTTTGGGGATGGAGCTTCACCTAGGAATTCTTTTCGTCCTTTTCGTCATTATCTGGTTAGTCGGGTTCTCTAATGCAGTTAACCTAACTGATGGAATTGACGGTCTTGTTGCTGGTCAAGCTGCTATTGCATTTGGCACCTATGCAGTTATAGCACGTGCTCAGCATCAGTATGATGTTTTGCTGTTTTGCCTTGCTGTAATTGGAGCATTAATCGGTTTTATTTTTTTCAATCACAAACCAGCCAAAATTTTTATGGGAGATATGGGTTCATTGGCACTCGGTGGAGCATTAGCAGCTGTCTCAATTTTGTTACACCACGAACTTTCGTTGTTATTTGTTGGTATTATTTTTGTAATTGAGACTGCGAGTGTCATATTGCAGGTTGCTTCATTCAAATTAACCGGGAAACGCATTTTTAAGATGAGCCCGATTCATCACCATTTCGAATTAAGCGGTTGGAGCGAGTGGAGAATTGACTTTACTTTTTGGTTTGTGGGCTTGTTGGCAGGTGTCCTTACTCTTTGGTGGATTTTATAATACACGTAAAAATCAGGTATTGAATTTTATTGTAAAAAGGAAGTCTATGCAGATGAAAAAAATTACATCTTATGAAAATAAAAAGGTATTAGTAATCGGGCTAGGAAAGAGCGGTTTCAATTCAGCAGAATTGCTAAGTACACTTGGGGCGAAAGTAACCGTCAATGACCTTAAAGAACCGAAAGATCCGCAGATAGCTGCTGAACTTAAAAAGCATGCAATTGGGCTGGTGACAGGCGGGCATCCTCTTTCACTGCTTGATGGAATGGACTTAGTGGTAAAAAATCCTGGAATCCCCTATAATAATGTTCTTGTTGCGGCTGCAGTCAAACAAGGCTTACCCATTATTACAGAGCCTGAACTTGCTTACGAGATTCTGGATGCGCCTATGATCGGTGTGACAGGTACAAATGGAAAGACGACAACAACTACCATGATCTCGCTGATGTTAAATCAAGGGAGAACTAAAGGGAAAGCCTATTTGGCAGGAAATATTGGAATACCAGCAAGTAAAGTAGCACAAAAAGCAACTCCTGATGATATTATGGTTACTGAGCTTTCGAGTTTTCAACTTCTGGGAATTACGAAACTGCATCCTCACATTGCAGTGTTAACTAATATTTATGAAGCCCATACAGATTATCATGGTTCACGTGCAAATTATATTAAGGCAAAGATGCGGCTTACAATGAATCAAAATAAAAATGATTTTTTTGTGGTCAATTGGGATAGTGTTGAATGGCAAGACCTGAGCAGACAATCTGCTGCAAAGGTAGTTCCTTTTTCCCGACAGGATAAAAGTGAAGAGGGAGCCTATCTTAAGGACGGTTGGCTTTATTTTAGAAAAGAAAAAATAATGTCGGCAGCTGAAATTAAGGTTCCTGGAGATCACAATATTGAAAATGCACTAGCTGCTTTGACAGTTGCAAAGTTATTGGGGCAAAGCACTGAAAATATTGTGGAAGTTTTGAAGACTTTTTCCGGTGTAAGACATCGTACACAATATGTCACAACGATTAATGACAGAAAGTTTTATAACGATTCAAAGGCTACTAATATGGAAGCAACTGAAAAGGCACTGGCTGGTTTCAGTGCACCAGTGGTTTTGTTGGCAGGTGGGCTTGATCGTGGCTTTACTTTTGAGAGGCTTGTGCCATATTTCAAGAAACTGCGGGGGTTGATTGTCTTTGGTCAAACTGCTGACTTGGTTGCAGCAGCAGCTGAATCAGCTGGCGTGAAAAAAATTCTGCATACTAAGGATGTTGTTACTGCGGTACCTCTGGCATATAAAATGAGCAAAAAAGGTGATATTGTGTTACTTTCACCAGCTTGTGCCAGTTGGGACCAGTATCCAACTTTTGAAGTTCGAGGAGATATGTTTATTACCGCGGTGACGAAACTTCAAAAACAAGTGGAGGTAAGGTAAGATGCGTATTTTGATCTCTGGCGGGGGAACTGGCGGCCATATTTATCCGGCACTTGCACTGATTGAAGCTCTGAAAAAACATGATCCGCAAACAGAAGTTTTATATGTTGGAACTCATAAAGGGTTGGAAAACAAAATAGTTCCTGCGGCCGGAATTGCTTTTAGGACAATCAAAATCCAAGGCTTTAAACGTTCGCTATCACTAGAAAATTTTAAAACAGTCTATCTTTTTCTTAAAAGTGTGCATGATGCAAAAAAAATAATTAAAGACTTTAAACCGGAAGTAGTTGTTGGGACGGGCGGTTATGTTTGCGGTGCCGTTGTCTATGCTGCAGCGCGGTTGAAAATTCCAACTTTTATCCATGAGCAAAATAGTATTGCCGGAATCACAAATAAATTTCTCAGCCACTTTGTTGATAAGATCGGGATTTGCTTTAAACAGGCTGAAAAAGAATTTCCAGCTAAAAAGGTTATTTTTACTGGCAATCCTAGGGCACAGCAGGTTGCAGACATTGTACCTTCTGGAAAGCTGCGGGCTTTAGGCTTGGATCCTACAAAAAAAACTGTACTTATTTTTGGCGGTTCACGTGGAGCACGCAGAATTAACGAAGCCAGCGTAGAAGCTTTTAAATTTTTTGGAAACAAAGAATATCAAATTCTTTTCGTTACGGGAAGCGTTCATTACGATAAAATTATGCGTCAAGTCGGCGCTGAGATTCCGCAAAATGTCTTGATCAAGCCATATCTTCCTGATATGCCGGGAATCTTACCGGAAATTACCTGTATTGTTGGCAGAGCGGGTGCCACTAGTTTAGCAGAAATCACTGCTTTGGGAATTCCTTCAGTATTAATTCCAAGTCCTTACGTAACACATGATCATCAAACACATAATGCTCAAAGTTTAGTTGAGATTGGTGCTGCGAAAATGATTGCTGAAAAAGATTTAACGGGTGCCAGGCTGGCTGGAGCAATTGATGAGTTGTTCCGAAATGATCAGTTAAGAAAAGCAATGTCAAAGAAGGCAAAAGAAGCTGGTGTTCCAGATGCTGCAACGAGAATTGAAAAACAGCTGCAGCAACTGATAGCAGCCCATTAATTTTCAAAGGGGGGTTGGTCATAAATGAAACGGAGAAAATTTTTAAAAAAAAATAATGTCTCGGACCAGCCTCTTACTCCATGGGAAAGGGTGCAAAAAGAGCGACGAACGAAAAGGGTTGGAAAACAATTACCCTTAAAAAGGAAAAAAAGGATCGGCGATAAACTGCCTAGACTTGTTAGGCAAAGAAATAAGGTACTGCGACGGCAGCTCTTTTTTAACCTATTATTTTTTGTCACGATGGCACTCATTTCCTTATATTTTATCCTGCCGGTTAGCCGGGTACAAAAAATCGAAGTATCTGGGATGGATTTGCAAACCGAAAATGCTGCGCTGGCAGCAAGCGGAGTGAAAAAAGAAGATCAGTTGTTAAAAGTAATTTTTATGCAGAAAAAAATGACAGAGAATATTACCAATACGGTTGCCGAAATCAAAAACGCTGAATTTAAATATCAATGGACTACAGTTAAAATCAAAGTTATCCCCAACACTATTAGCGGTTATGTGCTAGACAAAAACAGGTATTATTCTGTTACTCAAAGCGGAAAAGTTTCAAAGTTGGCTCGAAACCAGCCTGAGGATAATTATCCAGTTTATTCGGGGTTTGGTAATTCCCGTCAGTTGGTTTCTTTGGCTAACCAGATGAAAAAGCTACCAACAAAATTGACTGGAGCTGTTTCTGAAGTGCATTATGCACCTTCAGCAGTTAATCCTCAACGTATTCAAGTTTATATGAACGATGGGAATGAGGTTATAGCAACTATTTCTACTTTTGCACAAAAGATGCCGTATTATTCCAGTATAAAAGCAAAAGCAACGCAAAAAATTGTTGTTGATTTTGAAGTTGGTGCATTTTCTTATCCTAAGAAATAAAAAAATTTACAAATAGATATCAAATATTCAAATATAGCACTGAGAAGTGTATAAATAATAAACAGTGTGGTAAAATTTAATTAATCGGTTTGAGTAAAATATTGTTAATGCTGATTAGAAATAATAAAGAAAAGGGGGCTCAACCAATGGAAAATTCTGGGATATATGTTGGACTTGATATCGGTACGACTTCGATTAAAGTGATCGTAGCAGAATATGTGAAAAATCAGCTAAATATCATCGGAGTTGGAAGTGAACGCTCAGATGGTTTGAGCCGTGGAGTTATCGTAGACATTGATCGTGCGGTCACGGCAATCAAAAAGGCTGTTGCGCAAGCTGAACAAAAAGCAAATATTCAGATTTCTGATGTCATTGTAGGAATCCCTGCTGATTTACTTGAAATAGTGCCATGTAGCGGAATGATCGCTATTGGTGATGAAAATGGAAATTCAAAAGAAATTAATAATGACGACGTCTATAGTGTAACTAAAGCTGCTTTGACACAAAAATTGCCTCCTGAAAGAGATATAATCGATGTTCTTCCTGATGAATTTATCGTAGACGGATTTGACGGTATAAAAGATCCTCGTGGAATGATCGGTGTACGGCTTGAAATGAAGGGTGTTGTATACACTGGACCGAAGACGATTCTTCACAATACTTTGAAGTGTGTTCAAATGGCTGGTTTGAACGTTAAGGATACCTTGGTTGCTCCTCTGGCACTTTCGACTGTTGCTTTAAGTGATGGTGAACGGGATTTTGGAACTGTATTGCTTGATTTGGGCGGCGGCCAGACAACTGCTGCTGTTGTGCATGATCACAAATTAAAATATACATATGTTGACCAAGAGGGCGGCAAATTTATCACAAAAGACATTTCAGTTGTATTAAATACTTCTCTCGAAAATGCAGAAAAAGTTAAACGTAATTATGGTTATGCAGCAAGTTATCTTGCATCAAAGGATGATCTTTTCCCAGTAGAGGTAGTGGGAAAAACAGACACAGTGCAAATCAGCGGTGAATATTTAGGTGAAATCATCGAGGCACGCCTTACACAGATTTTCACTAAGTTAAAGAATGCACTCGTTCAAGTTAACGCTCTTGGCCTGCCGGGTGGAATTGTAATTACCGGGGGTGTGGCTGCGTTGCCGGGTGTAAAGGAATTAGCTGAAGATATTTTTGATGTGAATATCAGGATTTTTATTCCACAGCAGATGGGACTGCGGCATCCTTCATTTGCACAAGCAATCGGGTTGATACAGTATATGACTATTCGCAGTGAGATTGAGGTTGTTGTCAAAAGTGCTCTTAGTGGTAATGTTAAACAAGTTTCTCAAAAAGCAGAAGAGACAAATAACCCTCAGCTCGTTAAAGTTGATTTTGACGGTAAAAAAGCTGAAAGTAAACAAAAGAAACAAAGTAAAAGCGGTGCATTTGAAGGCCTCAAAAACTTCTTTAATACTTTTTTTGACTGATTTTAATTGGAGGGAAATGCAATGGAATTCTCACTTGATGCAAACGAAAACACAGGAGCAACGATTAAGGTTATTGGGGTCGGCGGTGCTGGCGGCAATGCCGTTAACCGAATGATTGCAGATGACGTTAAAGGCGTAGAATTTATCGTCGCAAATACAGATGTTCAAGCACTTAAAAGCTCAAATGCAGAAACAAAGATTCAGTTAGGGCCGAAACTTACGAGGGGCCTGGGAGCCGGCTCTAATCCTGAAATTGGGAATAAAGCAGCTCAAGAAAGCGAAGAAGCTTTGGCTGAGGCACTTCAAGGGGCAGATATGATTTTTGTGACTGCTGGAATGGGTGGCGGTACAGGTACAGGGGCTGCTCCGATCATTGCTAAAGTTGCAAAAGATCAAGGTGCATTAACTGTCGGTGTTGTTACCCGTCCATTTAGTTTTGAAGGACCAAAACGAGCACGCTATGCTGCTGAGGGTGTTGCGCAGATGAAAGAGCATGTTGATACTCTTGTTATCATTGCCAATAACCGTTTGCTTGAAATTGTTGATAAAAAGACACCAATGCTTGAAGCCTTCAAAGAAGCTGACAATGTTTTGCGTCAAGGTGTTCAAGGAATTTCAGATTTGATCACTTCACCTGGTTATGTCAATTTGGATTTTGCAGATGTAAAAACTGTTATGGAAAATCAAGGCTCTGCTTTGATGGGAATTGGTTCTGCTAATGGGGAAAATCGTACTGCGGAAGCAACCAAAAAAGCAATTTCTTCACCGTTGCTTGAAGTTTCAATTGATGGTGCTGAACAGGTCTTGCTTAACATTACAGGTGGCCCGGATCTTAGTTTGTTTGAAGCACAAGATGCTTCTGATATTGTAGCACAGGCTGCAACTAGTGATGTTAACATTATTTTTGGAACTTCGATTAATGAAGATCTTGAAGATCAGGTAGTTGTCACAGTAATTGCAACCGGTATTGATAAGAAAAAAGAAGAAAGGGCGGCTCGACATAAGCGGTTGAATAGCAGTGTTGGCGACAATAATGCTAGGTTGAATTCAGCAGCTAAAACAAGCACTTCTCAGCAAAATAATGATCCGCTCAAAGATTGGGATTTACGTCGAGAAATTACAGGAGAACGACCTGTGGAAAATTCTGAAAGAGCTGATGAGTTTCAAAATGTAAAGAAAAAGAAATTTGATATCTTCAAAGCTGATACTGCCAAAGATGATGAGACTGAAGATGGCGGTTTGAATACACCACCATTTTTCCGTCATAGACGTAAATAGTATTAAAAATGGTAAAAAATAAGGAGGTGTTGGAATGGCTTTAGGTAATAAACTAAGCCGCTTTTTCGGAATGGCTGATGATGAATATGATGAAGAAGGGACTTCTAAAGAAGAAAATGAATCTTCTGCTGACTTTTCTCAAAGTCAAAAAATTGTTTCTCTAAATGGAAAAAGACAAGAAATGGTAGAAAAAAAGATTGCTTTGTTTGAACCGCGGGTCTATTCTGACGTTAAATCCATTGCAACACGCTTGCTCAATGAACAGGCTGCTGTCATTAATTTTCAAAGAATGGATGAAGAACAGGCACAGCGGGTTGTGGATTTTCTGACAGGCACTGTGTTTGCAATTCAAGGAGAAATTCAGCGGGTTGGAGAACATATTTTCTTGTGTACACCGCGTGATTTTGTTGTAGAAGGTAATGTTACTGCGGATTTTACGGAATCTGATTTTAATTATTAGGAGTATGAGAATTGATTATCTTAACAATTGTTAACCGTCTGTTTCAACTTTACTCTCTTGCGTTGGTGGTGTATGTCTTAATGAGCTGGTTTCCGGGAGCCCTGCAATCTAAGCTCGGTCTCTTTTTAGCACGTTTTTGTGACCCTTATTTAGCTTTTTTTGACCGTTTTATTCCACCAATTGGAGGAATAAGCTTTTCACCAATCATTGCGTTAATTGCATTGCAGTTTATTCAAAATGGAATAAACTTAGTCTTAACTTCGATTTTCAGTTCCATGGGAATAATTTTTTAGAGGAAGGTCACTATGGTAAATGAAACGATTTATCAGCACTTCAGGCCTGATGAAGGTGCAACTGTTTCTGAAATTGCAGATCTTATTTCACAAGCACAGTCTGAATATAGGCCTATCCTCTCGCATTTTTTGAACCCGCGTGAAAGGTTTATTGCGAAAACACTTGTTAACGAAAATGGACAGATTAAAATGTCTAGTGAAGGGTTAGTTCCTGATGCAGAACGAAAAAGGGTTCTTTTCTATCCTGCTTATTATCAACCAACTCTTGCAGATTATGAACTTTCGCTGTTTGAAGTTAAATATCCAATCAAGTTTGCGTCCTTGAAACATTCCCAAATATTAGGGGCATTGATGAACTCGGGGATTAAGAGAAACGTTTTGGGTGATATCATAACCGATGGCAAGCGTTGGCAGCTTATTATGGATGCACATTTTGGTAATTTTCTACAAACACAGGTTGAAAGTGTTGGTAAAATCAGGGTCCGTTTTAATTTGCTTGAACCTGCTTCATTAGTTGTACATCGTGATGAATGGGAAGAAATTCAACTAACAGTTAGTTCTTTGAGAGTAGATGTCTTGGTTGCTGCGGTATACCATTTGTCCCGCAAACATGCCAAGGATATTTTAAATGCTGAGCTTATTCACATGAACTGGATGCTGTTAGATAAACCGGACCAAGAGCTTGCAGTTTTTGACATTGTTTCTGTACGTGGTTATGGACGTTTTAAACTTAAAACAGTCCAAGGTATCTCAAAAAAAGGAAAGATCCGTGTTACTGTTGCTGTTTTAAAAAAATAATACATACATGGAGGTGTTGGGGATATGACTTTGACCCCATTAGATATTCACAACAAAGAATTTCGCGTCAAACTGCGCGGTTATGATCAAGATGAAGTAAATGACTTTTTAGACCAGATTATTAAAGACTATGAGTTAAACCTCAAGGAAAATGAACACTTGGCTGGGGGTTTAAAGCAAAACGAAGAAAAGCTTAAATATTTTAATGATTTGAAAGACTCTTTAAACCAATCAATCATTGTTGCACAAGAAGCTGCGGATAAAGTTAAGGCTAATTCTCAACGCGAAGCTGAGATTATTAACCATGAGGCACAAAAGCAGGCTAAAGACGTTGTGGACCAAGCAAACGAAAAAGCTCATCATATTATTGAAGAAGCCTCACAAAAGGCAAAACGCTTGATTTTTGAAACAGATGATCTGAAGAAGCAAGCGCGTATTTTCAGGCAAAAGCTTCAAGTTATGATGGAATCGCAACTTGAAGTAGTCAAGGGCAGTGAATGGGACGATATTTTAAAGCAAGGCGATACCAGCAGTTACGAGGAAATACAAGAAGTTATCAGAAGAGATGAAGACCTTGACAAAAAGAGTGCAAAAGAAGTAAAATCATTTTCAAACATTGAAGAGCAAGAGAAGCAGGAAAATGCTGATAACAAACAGGAAAACAAGCAGGAAAATAAAGCAGTTGTTATTTTTCCTGAAGAAGATGGCGGTCAGCATTTTGATGAAGCAGCTTCAGATACTCAAAAAAATAAGTGAAACTAGAAAAGGAATAACAGTGTTAAGGTGCTGCTAAAGCGAGCTGATGGCTGGTGAAAGATCAGTGATTTTGGTGCCATAGTACTTATCATCTTTTTTGTGGCGGTTTGAATTACAGTAGGGCTGTCCGAGCAATGAGCGTTAATCATTTTTGAGGAGAGGGCTATTTATTAGCCTTCTTAAATTTGGGTGGTAACACGAAGATTTCGTCCCTTGCAGGGTTGAAGTCTTTTTTTTTATAAAATTTTAAGAGGAAAGAGGAAAACTATATGAGAATCAAAGAAACGTTGAATTTGGGGAAGACTAAGTTTCCAATGCGCGGGAACTTGCCAGTACGTGAAGTACAAAGACAAAGTGAATGGGAAGAAAACAAGGTTTATGAAAGGCGTCAAAAGTTAAATGAGGGTAAACCAAGTTTCATCCTGCATGATGGGCCTCCATATGCGAACGGAAATATTCATATGGGGCATGCACTTAACAAAATTACGAAAGACTTTATTGTGCGTTCCAAGTCAATGACAGGTTTTCGTGCACCGTATGTTCCCGGTTGGGATACTCATGGCCTGCCGATTGAACAGCAGCTGAAGAAGGCAGGTGTTGACCGCAAGGCTTTATCAATTGCTGATTTTCGGGAAAAATGCCGCGAATATGCTTTGGAACAAGTTGACAAGCAAAGGAAAGACTTTAAGCGGCTTGGTGTTGCAGGAGAATGGGACAATCCTTACTTGACTCTTGATCCAACATTTGAGGCTCAGGAAATTCGTGTTTTTGGCAAGATGGCAGAACTTGGTTTGATTTACAAAGGTAAAAAACCGGTTTTTTGGTCATGGTCTTCTGAATCGGCATTGGCTGAAGCTGAAGTAGAATATCACAATGTTACATCGCCCTCTGCTTTTTATGGGGAACAAGTTGTTGATGGCAAAGGAGTTTTGGATACAGACACATACATGGTAGTCTGGACAACTACTCCGTGGACAATTCCTGCTTCAGAAGGGATTACAGTTGACAAAGACTTTGACTATGCAGTTGTTAAACCTGAAGGGGTTAGCAAAAAATATGTAATTGCAACTCAATTAGTCCAAAATTGTGCAGAATTATTTGGTTGGAAAAAGTATGAGATTGTCAAACAGGTTAAAGGGTCAGAGCTGGAATATATTACAACGCAGCATCCATTCTATCCAAAACGCAAGCTTCTAACTATGATTGGAGATTTTGTTACACTTGATTCTGGTACCGGATTAGTTCATACTGCTCCTGGTTTTGGGGAAGATGACTTTAATGTAGGTAAGCAATACGGCTTGGACATCTACGTACCTGTAGATGACAAGGGTTATATGACTGAGGATGCAGGTCCAGATTTTGCCCATGTTTTTTATGAAGATGCTAATCAGATTTCTCTCGATAAATTGAAAGCTTCAGGAGATTTATTGAAGTTTATGCCTTTGGAACATAGTTACCCATTTGATTGGAGAACCAAAAAACCAATTATTTTCAGAGCGACACCGCAGTGGTTTGCTTCAGTAGGTAAAATTCGTGCTAAAATTTTAGATGCAATTGATGGAGTTAAATTTTTCCCTGATTGGGGTCAAAAAAGACTGCACAATATGATTCGCGATAGAGGAGACTGGGTTATCTCACGCCAACGTGTCTGGGGAGTTCCGCTACCAATTTTTTATGGTGAAGATGGCGAAGCAATCATTACTAAGGAGACTGTGGCTCACGTAGCTGAACTAGTTGAAAAATATGGTTCAAACATTTGGTTCCAACATGAAGCAAAAGACTTGCTGCCAGAAGGATTTACTAGTGAACATTCCCCTCATGGCAAGTTTATGAAAGAAACAGATATCATGGATGTTTGGTTTGATTCTGGTTCTTCTCATCAAGGTGTTTTAGCACAACGCGACTATTTAACCTATCCTAGTGATTTGTATCTTGAAGGTTCTGATCAGTATCGCGGTTGGTTTAATTCAAGTTTGATCACAAGTGTCGCGTTTTCTGGACAGGCTCCTTACAAACAGATTCTTTCGCAAGGTTTCACCCTTGATGGTGAAGGGCGCAAGATGAGTAAATCGTTGGGAAATACGATTGTTCCTTCTAAAGTAATTAAGCAAATGGGCGCAGAAATTATTCGTCTTTGGGTATTGAGTGTTGATTCTTCAGCAGACGTTCGTGTTTCGATGGATAGCTTCAAACAAATTTCAGAATCGTATCGTAAGATTCGTAATACTATTCGTTTCATGTTGGCTAATACTACGGACTTTGATCCAGCAAATGATACGGTTGCGTTTGATAATATGGAACCATTGGATCAATATATGGAGATTAAGATCAATAAGTTTACAAAAGAAGTTCTTGATGACTATGCGACCTATGATTTTATGGATATTTATAAGAAACTTATTAATTTTGTTTCTGTGGAGCTTTCAGCTTTCTATTTGGATATTGCAAAGGATGTCGTTTATATTGAAAGTGCTGATGCAATTAAACGCCGTTCAATGCAGACTGTTTTGTATGATATTGTTGTCAGACTTACCAAGCTTTTGACACCTATTTTGCCGCATACTACAGAAGAAATTTGGAATTATCTTAAGGAACCTGAAGACTACGTTCAACTGGCTGAAATGCCTGAGGTTAAGCATTTTAATGCTGAAAAGAAGATTAATGAAAATTGGGAAGTATTTCTTAAGATTCGTTCAGAGGTTTTGAAGGCTTTAGAGGTTGCACGTGATCAAAAACTGATTGGTAAATCGTTTGAAGCGCATGTTACACTTTATGTTGATGAAAATACTAAAAAACTGCTTTCTGAGCTTACAAGCGATGTTCGTCAGGTCTTGATTGTATCTGCACTCGACATCAAGAACCTTGCAGATGCACCTGCAAAAGCAAAACAGTATCGCGATCTTTCTATTTTGGTAGAACATGCCGAAGGTAAAGTTTGTCCGCGTTGCCGTATGATTAGACAAGACGTTGGTGTAGATAATAACTTGCCGTTACTATGTGCAAGTTGTGCAGCTTTGGTAAAAGCTGATTATCCTGAGGCTGTGACAGAAGGATTAACAGAATAAGACTGACGGCTACTCAGTTACGGTTTTTAATCACAAACAGTGAATTCCTAATTATATTAACCAGGAGTAAACTATGGGAAACTTATTGTTTATTAAAGTGTATTTTTTAAATTGAATTTTTAAGTAATATAAGATTGGGTTCGGTAATAAAGCTGATTAGTTCAGCTTTTTAGACCGAATTTTTTTTATATCAGAAACTGAATTTACACAAACTTTTGAGTTCCGACTCTGTGATTTTAAAAGACCTTATTTTTACAAGATATAACATCTATTAAAGTACAGCTGGTCATGCTGGCAATACACTGTGACAGGGAAAAGAGGGACAGAATTTTTAAGTGAAAACTTTGTAATCAGTGGTTTGATAAATAATTATCATTTTAAAGGAGAAGTAAAAGATATGACAATTTGTTATTATTAGTTGTATGATATGATGTTAATAGAATTAATTTGGAGGTCATTAAAATGAAGTTGCTGAAAGTTCATGGCTCAGGCAATGACTTTTTCATCCTAGATCAAAGCAAGCTGGAAAAGTCTCTGACTGAAGCAGAATTAAAGTTGTTTGCACAAAAAGTCTGTGACCGTAAAAACGGACTTCATGGCGGTTCTGATGGTGTTCTTTATGTAACTGCCGGACATGATGCTTCAGTTGCAGGTAAAATGCGTGTTATTAATGCAGACGGCAGTGAAGCTAGCATGTGTGGTAATGGCATTAGAGCCGTTGCCCGTTATCTTAGTGAACAAAAAGAAAAAACTGCCTTTAAAATTGAGACAATGTATGCTGACCTGAAAGTTAAGAAAGAACCTGATTTTGCTGCCCAGGTTAAAGTTTTTGATGCGGAAATTTCTCCTGTTTCCTTCGCATCTAAAGATCTTGGAATGAATGTTTCATCTAAAAAGAAGCTGATTAATGAAACAATTCCTGTTTTATCGTCAACATTGAAGTTTTCTGCAGTTGCAGTGCCTAATCCGCATCTGATTTCATTTGTGGATCATGCTGCTATAAACGGAAAAGAGCTGGGGAGAATTGCGAGTTATTTAAATTCTAAGGGTAACCCTCTTTTTCCAGACGGTGTGAATGTCAGCTTTGTTGAGGTTTTGGGGAGAAACAGAATTTTTGTTCGTACTTTTGAGCGCGGTGTCGGTTTTACTAATGCTTGCGGTACGGCAATGTCGGCTTCCAGCTTGATGTATGTACTTTTGTTTCCTGAGCAAAGCGGTTTGGAAGAAAAAATCACGGTTTTGAACCCCGGCGGGATGGTTAAAACTAAAGTCCACAATCGTATTGATGGTTCGTATTGGATGTCTTTGATCGGCAATGCAACTTTTGTAGCTAAAGTGGAAGTTGATTTAAGCGCGGCCCTTACTGGTGATTTTTCACGAGCACATTGGTATGAAACAGATGAACAAGAAGCTTACGAGAATTTTGTAAGGAGCGTTGTTAAAAATGAACTTTGAGGAAAAAGTACTGGATTCTAAGAGAATTTACAGTGGAAAAATTATTAATGTTGAAAAAGAAACAGTGCTCTTGCCAGATGGTAAAAATGCCCAGAGAGAGATTGTCAGACATCATGGGGCAGTTGCTTTGATCTGTGTTACGGCTGATGACAAAATGGTTTTTGTCAAGCAGTGGCGCGAGCCGTTGCGTAAGATTACCCTAGAGGTGCCTGCTGGGAAAATAGAACCAAGCGAAGAAAAGACCCCTTGTGAGACTGCGAAACGGGAGCTGAATGAAGAGGTACGTATGCAAGCTGAAAAGTTGCGGCAGATTGCAGTGTTTTACACATCTCCTGGGTTTGCAGATGAAAAGATGTATCTTTACTTTGCTGAAGGGTTAACGCCTGTTGAACAAGCATTACCTCAGGATGCAGACGAATTTTTGAATGTTTCTGAACTGAGTTTAGAAGAAGCTGAAAAACAAATTGCGGCTGGTTTTATTTGTGACAGTAAAACAATTATGTCTGTCTGGTATTGGAAGCTGCTTAAGCTAAGGAGTGTTTAATGTTGAAAAGCGAAGATGGGTTTTCGCGTACTTCTAGGCGCAAAGAAGAGCCGAGGAATTCTATGCAGGAACCTTCAGAGCAGTTGAGTCGTGCACAAGTGCGAAAATTCAGACAAAAGGAAGCTGAAGAAGAGAAAAGACGACTTTTAGGCCGTAAATTAAACTGGACAATATTATTCTTGGTACTTTCCATTGTTTTAGTGTATTGTTTTATGATTTTTATTAATTTTTGATGGAGGAAAGTAGATGAAGTACGGGATTTTGTGCGCAATGGAAGAAGAATTAAAAAGTTTGCGGACCCATTTGCAAACAGAAAAGGTTGTAATATTGGGAGGCATTGAGTTTTACGAAGGCCAACTGGGTAAACAAGAAGTAGTTTTGGTACGCTCAGGAATAGGCAAGGTACAAGCCGGTATGACAACAGCTTTGTTAATTGTTTCTTTCGACGTTGAGGCAGTTATTAACTCTGGTTCAGCGGGGGGAATTGGAGTTGGGCTGCACGTTGGAGATGTAGTTGTTTCTGAAGCGGCAGCATACCATGATGTTGATGCTACGGCTTTTGGTTATCTTCCAGGTCAGCTGCCACAACAGCCACAGCTGTTTAAAGCTGATAAAGCATTGTCTGCACAGATTGTACAGGCCGCAAAACAGAATGGCTTGAACACTAAAAGGGGATTAATCGTAACGGGAGATCAGTTTGTAGCATCTTCTGAAAAGATTGCAGCTATTAAGCAGATTTACCCAGCAGTCTTATGTTGTGAAATGGAAGGGGCTGCGGTTGCCCAAGCCGCATCTCAGTTCAACGTACCTTTTGTAATTGTGCGCGCAATGTCAGATGTTGGAGATGAAGAGGCCGGGCAATCTTTTGATGAGTTTATTTTAGATGCAGGGCGGCGCTCTGCACAGATGATTTTGAATGTTTTAAAAGTTTGAGGAGTTTTTATATAATGAGACATATATATTTAGATAATGCGGCTACGACACCGATGGCAGGGCCAGTCATTGAGAAGATGACGGCTGTTATGTCTGAAGTCTTCGGGAACGCCTCCAGCACCCATTATTTTGGGAGACAGGCAAGAGCAATCCTTGATAGCAGCCGTCATACAATTGCAAGGTCAATCAATACAAAGAAAGATGATGAAATCGTTTTTACGAGCGGCGGTACTGAAAGCGATAATACAGCAATCATTGAGACTGCCTTTGCACGTAGGAATGAAGGCCGCCACTTGATTACAACTGCAATCGAGCATGAAGCAGTTTTAAAATCAATGGCGTATTTGGAAACACAGGGATTTGAGGTTACGTACCTTCCAGTTGACACTAGGGGAAAAATCTCGCTTGCCGATTTGCGAAATGCATTGCGTGATGATACTATTTTAGTTTCCATTATGGCTGGCAACAATGAGGTTGGCAGCCGGATGCCACTGCGTGAAATCGGCCAGATTGTTGCAGACTCCAATGCGTGGTTTCATACTGATGCGGTGCAGGCCTATGGATTGATAGACATTGACGTTCAGGCAGATAAAATTGACTTGTTGTCAACATCTGCGCATAAGTTAAATGGGCCGAAATTTCTTGGATTTCTTTACCGTGGCGAAAATGTTACGATTCCATCTTTAATTAAGGGTGGCGATCAAGAACTCAAGCGTCGCGCAGGAACTGAAAATATTCCTGCCATTGCTGCTTTTGCTAAAGCTGTTGAGCTAGTAGACTCTAAAGAAAAGGCTAAAAGGCAAAAGAAATACGCAGGCTTTAAAGAACGGCTAGTGAATGGTTTGAGTAAAAACGGAATTGACTTTGAAATCAATGGTGAGCTCAGCGAAGATAACTTGCAGCATGTTTTGAATCTTTGGTTCAAAGACTGTCCTCATGATGCATTGTTGACAAATCTTGATCTGAACGGTATTGCTGTTTCAGCAGGTTCAGCTTGTACAGCTGGTAGTGTTGAACCATCGCATGTTCTAACGGCGATGTATGGTAAAGATAGTCCCCGGATTGAAGAATCTTTGCGTTTTAGCTTTGGTTCAGAAAATACAGCTGCTGAAATGGATTACGTCGTTGAGGTCTTAAGTAAAGTAATAAAGAGATTAAAAAAGAGGTAGTAAAAATGGGATACGAAAAAAAAGCTAAACTTTTGGGAGACAGCCGTGTCTTTGAATTGGACCCGCAGCTTAAAAAATATACTTTGCGCGATGTGGGATTTACAGAAAGCAGGGGTGGCAAATTTATATTGGAACGTCCGCTTGATCCGGAATCTCCTTTTAGTGCAAGCATCAAGTTTAAAATGACGATCAGTGCGGATTTTAAGGCATTCAAGATGGCAGTTACTTCTGCTAATGGTCTTAAGGAAGTCAATCTTTTCAAAGAAAATGACGCAAAGAAACGAGCAGAACAGTTGGATTATCTTTTAGATGTATTAATTAAAAGACAAATTCTCAAAGCAACGGTTTAGTAGTGTTGACTTGTCAAAATATCTTCAAGTGGATATAATGAGGATTACTGAAATAATACGACCTTCAAATCGTAAAGATTCAGAATCTATATTGAATGATGGTGATAGTATTATGAAAGACAATAACCAGACACGTGTCGTGGTTGGTATGAGCGGCGGAGTCGATTCTTCAGTCGTCGCTTATCTGCTCAAACAGCAAGGCTATGACGTTGTCGGTGTCTTCATGAAGAACTGGGATGAGCAAAAGGACAGTGGCGTTTGTACAGCTACGGAAGATTACGAAGATGTAGCTAAAGTCGCAAATAAAATTGGAATTCCATACTACTCAGTTAACTTCGAAAAAGAGTACTGGGACAGAGTATTCACTTATTTTCTTGATGAATACAAGCATGGGCGGACACCTAATCCAGATGTGATGTGCAATAAGGAGGTTAAATTCAAAGCTTTTCTTGATTACGCTTTGAAGTTGGATGCTGACTATATTGCTATGGGACATTATGCGCAATTGCGGCGTGACACCGCTGGAACTGTCCATCTTTTGCGTGGAGCAGACGACAATAAAGATCAGACCTATTTTTTGAGTCAGCTTTCCCAAGATCAGCTTCAGAAAGCACTATTTCCAATTGGCAATTTGCAGAAAAAAAAGGTTCGTCAAATTGCTGAAGATGCTGGTCTAGCGACGGCAAAGAAAAAGGATTCAACAGGGGTATGCTTCATTGGGGAACGTAATTTCAGCAAGTTTTTGAATGAATTTTTACCTGCAAAATCTGGGCTGATGAAGACTATATCAGGTGAAGTTAAGGGTAAACACTATGGCTTAATGAACTATACAATTGGGCAACGCAGAGGATTAGGAATCGGTGGAAATGGCAAGAGCAATGATCCCTGGTTTGTAATTGGTAAAGATCTGAAGACTAACACTTTATATGTTGGACAAGGATATCATAACGAACATCTTTATGCTGATAGCCTTGATGGCAGCAAACTGAGTTTTATTGCACCACTTAAGCACGGTTCAGTTTTTCACTGTACAGCAAAATTTCGTTACCGGCAGAAAGATTCTGGGGTGACTGTCTATCTGAATGATGCTGAAGGAAAAGTCAAGGTGGAATTTGACAATCCTGTACGTGCTATTACTCCAGGTCAAGAAGTAGTTTTTTATGATAATGAAGAGTGTTTAGGAAGTGCAACAATCGATCATGCTTACCAAAAAGAACGTGTTTTACAGTATGTGTGATTTTTAAAGCTGTAGAATACGAAGCTTAATATTCCGTATTATTTTACCTTAAAAACAAATAAAGTCTTAAAATAGACTTTTTATTACTATATCGAAGTTTTGTTATCGATGCGGTGATAAGAAGTCTTTTGTTGTAAAATGATGATATAGGAATAAAATTATTGTAATTCATCGCGGTGGTTTTTGTGGCATAATTAAGATAATTAAAAAAAGGGAGATTCATTGTGACTAGATTATTCTTCATTAGACATGGTAAAACAGAGTGGAACCTTGAAGGACGTTATCAAGGGTCGGGCGGAGATTCACCTTTATTAAAGGAGAGCTATACAGAGATAAAGGCGTTATCGAATTATTTGCGTCATTATCATTTTGAAGCGGTTTACAGCAGTCCTTTGAAACGTGCATTGGTAACAGCTCAACACCTAGCTGAAGGTTTGCCACAGCAGCTTGAGGTAAAAGTTGATCCTAACCTGAAAGAGTTTAACTTGGGTAAGATGGAGGGAATGAAGTTCACTGATGTAGCATTGCGTTACCCCCAAGAACTTGATGCTTTTGGGCATCATGCCGACCTTTATGATCCTACTGACATTGAAGGTGAAACCTTCCAGCAGCTTTTTGATAGGATGACACCTGCAATTCAAAAGATTGTAATGAATCATCCTACTGGTAATGTCTTGGTGGTCAGCCATGGTGCAGCTTTATGTGCAGAGATCAGACATCTTCTGGGCTACCCGCTTAGCGAGTTGCGTGCACGAGGCGGTTTAGCGAATACAAGTACGACTATTTTGGAAACACATAATGGTCGGGAATTTAATTGCCTTGCCTGGAATAAAACAGAATATCTAGGTCGCAGCTTAGATGCCACAGACATCGTTTAAGGAGCAGATCCATGAATAAAAAAAAAGAAAAACTAATTAAAGAAACAGATAATCTAGTAAAAAAAGCGATTAAGAAAATTGATGATCATCCTGAGGTTCCTCAAAACTATTATAATCTTGGAGTACTTTTAACTGAGCTGAAGAATTATGAGCAAGCACAAGAATTATATATAAAAGCTCTTTATCTTTTTAAAAAAAATAAAGAGGCGGCCGACTTGCTACATTATGGCTCGGGAAATGTGTTTTATGCAGCTGGTCTTTATGAAAAGGCAGTTAAAGAATTTCAAAGAGTTACAGGAAGTTCTTTAAAACAAGAAGCTTATCTGATGCTTGCTCAGACTGAATTTGCTCAGGATCACTATCAACAGGCAGTAGCTTTTGCATTGACAGTTGCTGAAAAGGAAGAAAAAAGTATTCCAGCACTTATGTTGTTAGGAGAAAGCTTTTTGGCCTTGGGGAATTTTGAAACGGCAAAAAAATATTTTGAAAAAGTTGTTAACTATGAACCTGCACATTTTAAAGCCAACTTTGAACTAGGGGTGCTTGAACTTGTTTCTGGGGGAAAAGGTACAGCGTATTTCCAGTGTGCACAAGGGATTGATGCACAAGCTTTTGCTGCTATGAAGACGCGGTTGGTTGATATTGAAAGGGTAGTAGCTGCTAGAAAAAAAGGTGGTAAAAAAAGTAATTAGGAGGAATTGGTTTGACGGGAAACGAACAACAAGACTTGTTACTGAAAAAACAAGAAGAAAGTTTTGTGAGCGGTAAAGTTGATGCCATTTTCTTTGAAAGCCCTGAAACCTTTTACAAAGTGATTCAAATAAAAATCAGTAAACAAAATATTTCTTGGTCAGAAGAAGAAATTGTGGTAACAGGAAATTTTGCAGAATTGAATGAAAACGAAAATTATCGCTTTGCTGGCAGGATGATTGAACATCCTCGTTATGGCAAGCAATTTCAAGCTTTTAATTATCAAAGTGAAACTCCGACAAGCAAAGAAGGCTTGATTACTTATTTGTCAGGCGAAAGCTTCAGCGGGATAGGTCAAAAAACAGCAGAAAAAATTGTTGCTCGGCTTGGCTTGAATGCTATAGAGAAGATTTTGAAAGACGAAAACTGTCTTGCTGGAATGGCATTGAGTAAAAAACAGCAACAAACTCTCCTTGAAAAGCTGCATAAAAACAACGGGACCCAGCAGATTATAGTTGAACTTAATAGTTTTGGCTTTGGAAGTCAGCTGGCTTCTACTATTTTTAACAAATATCATGAAAAAACATTGTCTGTAATTCATGAAGATCCATATCAGCTTGCACGTGAAATTCCTGGTATTGGGTTTAAACGTGCCGATCAGATCGCAGAGAAGCTTGGTTTTGCTGCCGATGCTTCGTTGCGGATTAAGGCGGCTTTGTTTCAAGGTATTTATGATATTTGTCAGGATCAGGGGAATACGTACACAAATACTAAACAGCTTTTACAACAAACCATGTTGTTGTTGACAGAAAGCAGGCGAGTACAACTTGCACCGCAAGTACTTGCACAAGAGTTGGTAAAATTGGCTGATGAAGGAAAGATAGTAGGTGAGAACCATCGAATTTACCTACGCAAGTATTACGAAGCAGAATGGCGAATTGCACAACGGCTTGAGAACCTGCAGGCCGATTCGGTAGAGTTGCCCAAAAATTTTGAGAAAAATTTTAACGGACTTTTAAAGCAGGTTGAAGCACAGTTGCAGATCAGTTACGGTAAGGATCAAATTACAGCAATCAAGACTGCGTTATGTTCACCAGTCTATCTTCTGACAGGCGGTCCAGGTACAGGAAAGACAACGATTATTAACGGGATAGTTGCACTTTATGCTGCTGTACATGATTTTTCTTTAGATTTTAATTCTTATCGAGATGAAACTTTTCCAATTATTCTAGCTGCTCCCACTGGCCGAGCTGCAAAAAAAATGAACGAGACTACAGGATTGCCCGCAGGCACTATTCATAGACTATTAGGATTAAATGGTAGTGATGAGGAAGAAGAACCGACTGAATCGCGTCAATTAGAGGGGAAACTGCTGATTGTTGATGAAATGTCAATGGTAGATACAGAGTTACTTGAACTCTTGCTTGAAGCAGTTCCTTCGAAGATGCAGGTGATCTTAGTAGGTGACAAGGATCAGCTGCCTTCTGTTGGACCCGGAAGAACCTTTGCTGATTTATTGGAAAGTAATTGCTTGCCTAAAAGTCAGTTGCAGACCATTTATCGTCAAGGTAGAGAATCATCTATAATTACTTTGGCACACGCTGTTAAAAAGGGCTATTTACCTGAAGATCTGCAGTTTAACCTCCCAGATCGTTCTTTTATTCCTTGTAACGTTTCTCAAGTTGAAGAAGTAATTCGCCAAGTTGTCTTAAAGGCACATGCACGCGGATTTTCAACTAAGGATATTCAGGTGCTAGCACCAATGTATCGTGGGCCTGCCGGAATTGACAGGTTGAATATAATGATGCAAGAAATTTTGAATCCAAAAAGAGAATCCCAAAAGCAGCTTGATTTTGGTAAACAGTCTTTCAGGATTGGTGATAAAGTATTGCACCTAGTAAACAGTCCTGAGGACAATGTCTTTAACGGCGACTTGGGGCAGGTAGTAGGTATTGCTGCTGCAAAGGAAAATAAAGAGCGTCAAGAAACTTTGATAGTTGATTTTGACGGTAACGAAGTAGAGTTCAAACGTAAAGACTGGTATAAGTTAAAACTTGCCTACTGCATGTCTATTCATAAGTCTCAAGGAAGCGAGTTCAAGTTAGTGATACTGCCCATGGTAAGACAATACATGCGGATGTTGAATCGTAATCTCTTATACACGGCAGTTACACGAGCAAAAGATTTTTTAATTCTTTTGGGTGAAGTTCCTGCTTATCAGACTAGTGTTGTCCAAATTGCAGTTGACCGGAAGACTACACTTTTAGAAAGAGTGCGTGAGGTCTTTAAACAAACAAAACAACGGGCCGAGGAAAGTTTAGAATCCAATCCAGTTCTTTCAAAAAAAGATGATCAAGGAAGTGTTTTAAAACCTGTTGTACAACAACGGGTGCTGACAATGAAACTTATTAGTGGGGGTCAGATTGATCCATTGATTGGTATGGCCAATATTAAGCCGATTGATTTTATGTAAAGTTCACGGTAAAAAAGTAATGTGCCGATAGTCACTAGGTTTTGAACATTAACTGCAAATCATAAACATTTTGGTTTTGACTATGAGTAATTTACTGTTAGGCAGAAAAAATGTAAGGCAAAAATAAAGGAGCTGCGACAAAACCTTCATTTTGGTTTTGCCGCAGCTCCTTTATCAGCTATCCTTTTTGCTTTTTTTGTGTCAGTGAAACGCTGTCTACATCAAACCAAAAAGGGTAGTTAACAATTCTGAAGAATACATCATAAAACTTGTTGGTCAGTTCTCGGTTGTCAATTTGTCCGAATTCAAGGGAATTAATCATAAGATGGAACTGCTTCTGTTTAAAAGTGTGAACAAAGGGAAGTTTTGTTTCAGCTTTAAACTTGCGAAAAAGCCAAAGTAAAAAGGAAGTAAAGGGATTTAGGCTGCTAATTACAGAAATGTTCAAAAGTTGTTCTGAAGTTTGTAATTGAGAGGCAGTTTTAAATTCACTTTCTGGAGTAATATTTTTGATACTAACTGAACATGTATTTTTAAAAAAATAATATTTGTGATTTATACGCAAGGTTGCAGCAAAATGTTCTCTGTTGACAAAAGCAGCGACAAGGCCGCAAAAACGTGCTGCATAGTACGAATGATGTTCCTGTAAAAAAATCAGCATCCTCGAGTTTTGCAGCAGGCTTGACAAATAAGCATTGAAACCAATTATGACTTCATCTAAGAATACTTTTTTTACAGTGTGCGTTGCTTCATCCATTTCAACTAAATTATAATATGTTGGTCTAATGGTGTTAAAAATTTGCTGCAATGCAATCAAGGGGTCTAATGAAACTCCTATTTTTTTTGCAAAAATGTTTTTATCTTCAAATGGAATAAAAGCAACTGGAATTTTTACTTTTGCGGCATTTAACAGGTTAGAGAGGACTTCTAAGAAGAAAATATTTCTGCCGCAGCTTATTACTACAGCATCTGTTAAAGCATGCATTCCCAAAGTATCAACGAACTGCTGAATTACACGTGAGATTTGTTTAAGATTGTGCACTTTGATAATTTTGTAGTTTATTTTGCTGTTTTTTAGTTCGGACTTGATTTTTTTCCAAGTTTTTTGTGGATCATTTTTTACCATTTCTTCATCAATTATGAAAAAGAAGGTCTTCACGTTTCTTGCCTCCATTCTTAAACAACACCAAGTCATTATAGCCATCTTTATGGTAATTTTACAAGCGTGGGTGACAAATTTATAAAAATTTTGAAATTTGTTTTATATGATTCTCAAGATTATCAACTGCTAGTGTTATATTAATTATTGTTAATTGGGATACTAAAAAAGAAAGTGTGATAATAGTCGCTAGGTTTTGAGCATTAACTGTGAATTACGAATATAGTCCTGAATTTGACTATGAGTAATTCGTGGTTAAACGCAAAAGGACTGAGCCAAAACATAAGTTTTGATTCAGTCCTTTTGTGGTATTTACATTATTGTGCATATCAAACAATTACTAGTAACGGGATAATCATTGGTTTGCGTTCAGTTTGGTCATAAAGGAAAGTTCTTAAATCATCTATAATGGCTTCTTTCAACATTCCTTCACTAACGTTTGGCTTATTAAGAGTTCTGCGCATAACCCTGAAAAGACGTCTGCGACCGTTATCTATTAATTCGCCGGATTCACGCATATAAATAAAACCGCGTGAAAGCAAGTCAGGACCAGCTAGAATTTCTTTTTGCTTCAAATTGAGTGTTGCGACAACAATCACTAGTCCTTCTTCTGAAAGAATTCGTCTATCACGCAAAACAACATTGCCGATATCACCAATACCAGAACCATCAACGTAGACAGCACCAGCATTGAAATGACCTGCAACTCTCGCAGAATCTTTTGTAAGAGCTAAGATATCACCGTTTTGCATAATAAATGAATGATCCTTAGGAACATCGCATTTTTCTGCCAGTTCAGTATGAATCTTCAACATTCGATATTCACCATGAACTGGAACGAAAAATTTCGGTTTCATGAGGCGTAGCATTAATTTTTGTTCTTCTTGTCCACCATGACCTGAAGCGTGGATATTATTTACTTTGCCATGAATAACATCTGCGCCTGCTTCTTCGAGTTTGTTGATTACGTGGTTGACACTTAGTGTATTGCCGGGAATCGGGGAGCTTGAAAAAACGACTGTATCTCCCGGTTGAATAGCAACTTGTCTATGCGTGCCGTTTGCAATCCTGCTTAAAGCAGCCATTGGCTCGCCTTGAGAGCCGGTACATAAAATCATGACTTTATTAGCGGGAAGCCTGCTGATCTCTCGTGCATCCACAAGCGAATCATCAGGTATGTTCAGATAACCCAGTTCGCGGCCGTTATTGATAGCTGCATCCATACTGCGTCCAAAGACTGCAATTTTACGACCTTTAGCAACCGCAACTTCAGCTGCTTGCTGAATTCGTGAGATATTAGAAGCGAAGGTTGCAAAAATAATACGTCCTTCAACCTTTTCAAAGATTCGTTTAATAGACTTACCGACCCAACGTTCCGATTTTGTAAAATTAGGAATTTCGGCATTTGTACTGTCAGAAAGTAGGCACAAAACACCATCACTGCCCAGTTTCGCCATTCTCTGCAGATTAGGCGGCTGATTTGTGACAGGAGTCAGATCAAACTTATAATCACCGGTAGCAACAATCGTTCCGCTCGGTGTTTTTACTGCAACTCCTAATGTGTCGGGAATCGAATGAGTGGTTCTGAAAAAAGAAACACTTGTTTTTCGAAACTTTAAAACACTGTCTTCGTTGATTTCATGCAATTCAGTTGTTCTTAACAATCCATGTTCTTCCAGTTTGCTTTTGATTAATGCCAGTGCTAATGGTCCAGCATAAATGGGCACGTTGATTTGTTTCAACAGATACGGAATTCCCCCGATATGATCTTCGTGTCCATGAGTAATCACAAGTGCTTTGATCTTTTGTTGGTTTGCAACTAAATACTGGTAATCTGGTATAACGTAATCAATTCCCAATAAATCGTCTTCTGGAAACTTAATTCCAGCATCAACTACAATTATTTCATCTTGAAATTGGACCCCATAAGTATTTTTTCCAATTTCTCCAAGACCGCCGACAGCATAAACAGCAGTCTCGTTATTCTTAATTTTTAATTTCTTCATTTACCGAGTTCCGCCAATTTATAGTGGGGACTCTGCTGTTCATATTCAAGAGCTTTGGGGCTTAACTCTTCAATATAATCAACATTATAAGAAGTATTGTTTTCTACAATACTTCTTGCATCAACTTCAGAATCAGCTTTCAAATAGAGCGCCGCAGTATTTTCACGACGAGGATTGATTCTTTGCGTTGGTTGATAAAAAATTTTGTAAATCATTAAACATTTCTCCTTATAATTAACTTAAAATTTCGGACAGCTTTCGTACGAAACGACAGCCCGACAGTTTTTCGCTATTATTAGCACTTAATTCCGAACATGGATTGTTTGCACAATAATTATTTATATTCTAGCATAATAGTCTATATAAGTATATAAAGGGGGGCCTCATTTAAGTACTACACCATGTTACTGATCATTAAGAGCGTTTTTGTTAATTTAATCATGTTATAATTACACAAAAAGAAATGAAGGGATTCTGAATGCAGCAGGTGTTCTTCTGGATTTTAATGGTTGTGCTTCTTATCATGCTAGGATGGATCCTTAAAAAAGTTTGGCAGATAAGGAGTTTTAAAAAGTTACAGCTTAAGAATAAAGAGATTACGGCTAAAGCACTTAAATTTGCTTTTGCACAGTTTAACCTACGTAATCCAAAAAAGAATATGAAAATTTCTCCTGATACAGCACGTTTAGCAGATGTTTGGGGAAGCGGAGTAATGGCGTATGAGTTTCGTGTACAGCTTAATCATGAAATTTCCTTGAAAGGATTAAGAAAAGAATTAGAAGCTTATTTGCAAGGATATGCTCAAAATCATAAACTTACTCATCTCGGTGAAACAGCTTTTGTAATTTCTGATTTGTGGCAGGAAAAGGGATTTTTGCACCTTGACATCACTTATGTTGTTAATGGGACAACTTTTAATTATTTGCATGATATAAAAAAAGTTGAATAAGTTGCTAGTCTGCCGGAACTTTGTAGCGATGTGTTTTACTGTAGCCTAAGGGACATATAGAATAAATAAAAAGAAAGTGCACTCAAAGGTTGTTAGACGGAAAGGACTGACTATTGCAACACGTTAACACACATATTGCAGTTTAAAACAGAGGGACTGGGTCAAAATGTAATCTTTGACCCAGTCCCTTTTTTAGAACACCTTATATTTTAAGAGTGTGTATTGTTTAAATAATAACTAGCCTAAAATAACTGTATTTTCTTCTACTTTGAATGGGTTTTTCATGTTGATGTGGTCAAAGAAGAGGATGCCATTTAAATGATCAATTTCATGCTGACAGACAATTGCAGGATAATCACGCAATTTCTGAACATGTTTGTTGCCATCCAAATCATACCAGCGCAGCGTGATTTTGTCATGACGCGGTACATAGCCGGGGACTTCACGATCAACAGAAAGGCATCCTTCCCCTTCTGAAAGAGCAGCCATTTTGACAGATTCGCTTAGAATAGTAGGATTTACAAGAATGTGCTTGAAAATCGGTTTATCATTTTCGTCTGGAACAAGGACTGCAGTCATCCTAAGAGAAACATCCAACTGTGGTGCAGCTAAGCCTACACCTGCTCTTAGCTTATATTTCTTAGCAATTTCTGGGTCTTGACTATTTTCAAGAAACTCCATCATTTTGTGTGCAAGCTCTTTTTGTTCTTTTGTTATTGGGAAACTCATTTCTTTTGCACGTGCACGCAAAGTGGGATTGCCCTCTCGAATAATATCTTTCATAGTTATCACAATATATGCCTCCAAATTTATCTTATCTTCTTAATTATAGACTACTGGAAAACTTTTTTAAAAGGATTTTATGAACCTGTCTTAAAAATTTCCACAATAAGACAATGACCGTGTATAATTAATCTCTAGGAAGATCCTTTCTGTCAGATATGGAATGAAAGGGGTAGAAACTAAATGAATATTCCTGAAAGTTATAGTTATCCTTTAAGAGATGAATGGTCCACTGCAGAAATTGTGACCGTTATTGATTTTTATCAGGCAGTGGAAAAAAGTTATACTTCAAAAATTTTACGCAGCGTTTTTTTGAAAAAATATCAAGACTATTTAAAAGCAGTTCCAATGAAAATGACACAAAAACAGTTGGATCGTGAGTTTCAACAGAATACACAGATGAGCATTTATCAAGCAGTAAAGACTGCACGAAAAACAGAGCAGAAGTATTTACACGTGCCGCTTAAAAATGCTGATGAATACTAGGATGGAGATGTTTTAGATGGACTCATTTTCACGTATTGATTCTCTGGTTAAGAGCTGGATGCATGTTGCTCGTTCTGAAATCATGCAGAATTTTGAAAAGGAAATAAAAGTTTGGACTAAATCTGGTCGTAATGATTTGGTAACAAGCATTGATCGCGCCGTGGAAAACTATTATGTTAAGCAGATTCAAGAAAATTTTCCTAGTGCGAAAGTCATTGGAGAAGAAAGTTACCAAAAAGAAATAGATTATAAGACGTCAGGTATGGTGTGGATCATTGATCCAATTGACGGTACAATGAACTTTGTTAAACAGCAAGACCATTTTGCCAGTATGATTGGTATTTACCAAGATGGTATCGGGATGCGTGGTTATATATATGATGTTATGCAAAATGATCTTTTTTGGGGTGGACCAGAAATTGGGGTTTTTTGTAATGAGGATAGGCTTCAGAAACCTCCTGATAGAAATCTGAGAAATGGTTTGGTTGAAATTTCAATGCCTTTTTTAGTGCATAATTATCGCAGTCTGCAGCGGGTGGCTCTGGAAAGCAGCGGAGTACGAATTTATGGCAGTGCAGGAATTCAGTTTATCCATGTGTTGCAGGGAAAATGTGCGGCTTATCTTTCATACTTACGGCCATGGGACTTTGCTGCCGGAAAAATTTTGGCGCAGGCTTTGAATTTACAAGTAAATACGATTGACGGCTGTACACTTGATATGCTATCATCTAGTGATGTATTAGTGGCTACGAAAAATGCTCAAAAAGACATTCAGTGTCTTGTCGCTCCTGCCCGTTAGATTCGGCTGTGACGAACTAGTCACAGCCTTTTTATACTAATATAGTGAAAATATAGTGGAAATTAAATTTTTATTTTCACATAAACTGCAGGGCTGCTGAAAAAATTTGGGCTTTTTCAACCAAATGAGATTTATATCTGTGAAAGGAAGAAAAAAATTTGAAAACACGTGATGATATCCGTAACGTTGCTATTATTGCCCATGTCGATCATGGTAAAACAACGCTTGTTAATGAGCTGTTAAAGCAATCGGATACTTTGGATGAACATACACAAATCGATGACCGTGCATTAGACTCTAATGCTATCGAAAAGGAACGCGGGATCACTATTCTTTCTAAGAATACCGCTGTTAGATATAAAGATAAACAGATCAATATTCTTGACACACCAGGACATGCCGACTTTGGCGGTGAAGTTGAACGAATCATGAAAATGGTTGATGGTGTTTTGTTGATTGTTGATGCCTTTGAAGGTACAATGCCGCAAACCCGTTTTGTTTTGAAAAAGGCCTTGGAACAACATTTAACCCCGATTGTGGTTATTAACAAAATCGATCGTCCTGGCGCACGTCCAGAAGAAGTTGTCGATGAAGTTTTAGATCTTTTCATTGAACTTGGTGCTGAGGAAGACCAACTTGAATTTCCAGTTATTTATGCTTCAGCTGTTAATGGAACTTCTTCGCTTGAGTCAGATCCGGCTACTCAAAAACACACGATGGATCCAATCTTTAAAGCGATTGTGAAGACAATTCCAGCACCGGTTGATAATTCTGATGAGCCTTTACAATTCCAAGTTTCGATGCTTGATTATAATGAATTTGTGGGCCGGATCGGTATTGGTCGTGTTTTTCGCGGTAAAATTAAAGTGGGCGATCAGGTTACTGTTATGAAACTTAACGGGACGCAAAAAAACTTCCGTGTTACTAAGTTATTTGGTTTCTTCGGACTTAAGCGCCTGGAAATTAATGAGGCTAAGGCGGGAGACTTGATTGCGGTTTCAGGGATGGAAGATATCTTCGTTGGTGAAACTGTTTGTCCAATCGATCATCCTGAGGCATTACCTATTTTGCGGATCGATCCGCCAACATTGCAGATGACTTTCAGGACAAATGATTCTCCTTTTGTCGGTCAAGAAGGCGACTACGTAACTGCGCGTAAACTTGAAGATCGTTTGAAGGTACAGCTGCATACAGATGTTTCGCTGCGTGTTGAAGATACAGATTCTCCTGATGCTTGGGTAGTTTCTGGTCGTGGTGAATTACATCTTTCAATTTTGATCGAAACACTTCGTCGTGAAGGTTTTGAACTTGCAGTTTCTCGTCCACAGGTTATTTATCGTGATGTTGACGGAAAGACCTGCGAACCATTTGAAAGTGTAACCATTGATACTCCAGATGAATATTCTGGCGCTGTAATCGATTCCTTGTCTCAACGCAAGGGTGAAATGCTTAATATGGAAACCAATTCTAACGGTCAGACACGTTTGACTTTCTCTGCTCCGACACGTGGCCTGATTGGTTATGATTCTCAATTCTTATCAATGACTCGCGGCTATGGGATCTTTAACCATACATTCTCTGAATATAAGCCTGTTATTCGTAATTGGGAACCTGGTCGTAGAAATGGTGCCTTGGTTTCTATTAATCGCGGTAAGGCTACAACTTATGCGATTATGGGTGTTGAGGATCGTGGAACGATTTTCGTTGATCCAGGAACTGAAGTTTATGAAGGTATGATTGTGGGTGAAAGCTCACGTGAACGTGATATCTCGGTTAATGTTACTAAAGGTAAGAACATGACTAATGTTCGTTCTTCAAACAAAGACCAAACTGCTTCTATTAAGAAACCGACCCACTTTACTCTTGAGGAATCACTTGAGTTCTTAAATGAAGATGAATTGCTTGAGATTACGCCAGAGAGTATTCGTTTACGCAAACGAATTTTGGAAACTAACGCACGTGAAAAGGCAGTTAAACAAAAGAAAACAGCTGCTAAGAAAAATTAAGTTATAAATTGCTAAATAATTTTTGAAATATAAAGCAAGTCTGAGAACAAAACATAATTGTTCTCAGACTTGCTTTTTTTCTGCTGTACATTTCTTTGTAGAGTTATTTAATTTTACTAAAAGCTAATTTTATCTATCAAAATTATATTTTCGTTCGTGAAAAAGAATTTATTTTTCAAAAATATTTCTTTTTAATTGCAAATTACGAATTTTGGCAACATAATAAAATTTAACAACTGAAAATAAATATTGTTGCAGGCATTTTAATTTTGGCTTTTTTCAATGGCAAGTTTCATTTCAACACAAATACTTGTATGCTATAATTGCTCTAGGTCAAGGCAAAACAAATCCGTATTCGCAAAGAGCTTTCTTTTTTATTTTAACGACCAGTTTGTTCCATCTTCAAAAAGAAAATTGTGTTGTTTTTTGATGAAACTAGTTCCTGCTTAGAGTATCGAGTATAAGAAAGTGAACGGTTTGAAAAAAATTAAGGAACCACTGTGACTTGATCGCAAAAACGTGAAGGCTATCAGGGAAAAATCAATTTTTTCTGTATTATACAGCCAGAGAGGGTGAATACTTTCCGTTTACTATGAAAAAATTGCGAGATAAGTTACACTATTTTGATTTTTATCTTTTTATTCCATATATTATTTTATGTGCAGTTGGAGTTGTAATGGTCTATTCTGCCAGCTCGATTAATTTATCATATTCAGGTGCAGCAACCAGCACTTATTTATTAAAACAGCTTTTATATGTTATTTTAGGGCTTGTTTGTTTTACTCTTGCGTATTCAATTCAGCTCTCAAAGCTTGTAAATCGCAGTTTTATAATGATGGGGTTTTTCCTCATGGTTATACTTTTACTGTATGCTAAATTTTTTACAACTGCGATTAATGGGGCTAATGGTTGGATAGACTTAAAAATATTCAGCTTACAACCGGCCGAACTTTGTAAGCTGTATCTGATTTTGTTTATGGCACAGTTAATAACCCGACGGGAAAAAATGCCGTTACAACAAAGAAAGCAAGTTAAAAAAAAGCCTTATATCTTAGCGGTTTTGCTTTTAATTCTGATTCTGATAGAACCGGATCTCGGCGGTTTTGCAATTAATGCTGCGATCATCCTTGTGATGTGGCTGGCAAGCGGAGAAATTAATTATAAAAAAGCTTTGTTCAGTTTGACTGTAATTATTGCATCACTCACATTATTGACTCAGTTATTTCGTTTTTGGAATCCAGTTTCCGGTACTAAGTACGAATATATGTACGGTCGGTTAGCAGCTTTTTACAATCCTTTTCATGTAGCAAGTACCAGCGGTCAGCAGTTGATTAACTCTTACTATGCAATTAGCAACGGCGGGTTGTTTGGTGTTGGATTAGGAAACAGCATACAAAAGAGGGGATATCTGCCTGAACCATACACTGACTTTATCTTGGGAATTATCAGCGAAGAGCTTGGGGCCATCGGAGTTGCAGTTGTCTTATTGCTTTTAACCTGGGTCGTGCTACGAATTTATCTAATTGGAATACGTTCTAACAGCACATATGATACATTATTGTGCTACGGTGTTGGTACCTTTATGGCTGTAGAAACTTTGTTCAATGTAGGAGCTGTTAATGGAATGCTGCCGATTACTGGTGTAACTTTTCCTTTCGTATCTTACGGTGGTTCCAGCATGCTTGTTCTCTCACTGGCATTAGGACTTGTTATGAATGTTTCAATTAATCAGCACCGTGGGAAAATGACCGAGTTTTTGCATTAGGTATTCAAGTTGTGGTCGTGAAGTTTAGTTTATATTTGAGAAGAAAGAAGGAGTTCAATGAAGATCGAGAAGGTGCTGATTGCTAATCGTGGTGAAATTGCAATTAGAATTATTCGTGCTTGTCATGAATTGAAGTTAAGGACTGTAGCGGTTTATGCAAAAGAAGATGAATTTTCAGTTCATCGTTTCAAAGCTGATGAAGCTTATCAAATTGGAATTGGCAAAAAGCCGATTGAAGCCTACCTTGATATAGATGATATTATCAGAGTCGCAAAGCTGACTGGTGCTGATGCAATTCATCCAGGTTATGGTTTTCTGGCAGAAAACGAACATTTTGCACAAAAATGTGTGTCTGCTGGGCTTATTTTCATTGGACCGACTGCCCAGCAGCTGGCTACTTTTGGTGATAAAGTAAAAGCTAAAGAAGCAGCTTTAAATGCCGGGTTACATACAATTCCAGGGAGTGATGGTCCAGTAACTTCTGTGGAAGAGGTTAAACAATTCACTGCAAAGCATGGTTTCCCTATTATGGTTAAAGCCGCTTTAGGTGGTGGTGGTCGCGGTATGCGCGTCATCCACGATGAAGGAGAAATAGAAGAAAGTTTTGCACGGGCTCAAAGTGAAGCAAAACAGTCTTTTGGAGACGATGAATTATACATTGAAAAGTGTTTAAAAAGGCCTAAACATATTGAAGTTCAGGTTCTTGCTGATCAGCATGGAAATGTGATTCATTTGTTTGAACGTGATTGTTCAGTGCAGCGGCGGCATCAAAAGGTTATTGAAGTAGCCCCAAGTGTCTTGGATGAAAGTCGGCGAAATGAGATCTGCGATGCAGCTGTTAAGCTGATGAAGAGTGTTCATTATCAAAATGCCGGAACAGTTGAATTTTTAGTCACTCACGACGACTATTATTTCATTGAGGTTAACCCGCGTGTTCAAGTAGAACATACAATTACGGAAATGATTACTGATATTGATATTGTGCAATCACAAATTTTGATTGCTGCTGGCAAGGATTTATTTAAAGATCTTGGAATTCCACAGCAATCCGAGTTAAAACGTCATGGCTTTGCTATCCAATGCCGTGTGACAACTGAAGATCCGGAAAATAACTTTATGCCGGATACTGGCAAAATTGAGACTTATCGTTCTCCAGGTGGTTTTGGAGTACGTCTGGATGGGGGAAATGCCTATGCTGGAGCTGTAATTACTCCTTATTTTGACTCTCTTCTTGTTAAAGCCTGTGTACAAGCTAGGACTTTTATCGGTGCGGTTCTCAAGATGGATCGAGTACTTGATGAATTTAGAATTCGTGGTATCAAGACTAACATTCCATTTATGCGCAATGTGATTAATCATCCAGATTTTATTGCTGGCAGAGCGCACACTACATTTATTGATTCAACGCCAGAATTGTTCCGAATGTCACATCCTAAAAATACGATCAACCAGCTTTTGAAGTATATCGGCAATATCACTGTGAATGGCTTTCCTGGAACTGAACATCATCGTAAGATCTTTGTGCCAGATATTAAGTTAACGGATGATTTCGGTCCGCGAGAGAAAGTTAAGAATGCAAAAACTATTTTAGATAAAGACGGTGTTGAAGCCGCTATGAGCTGGGTCAAAGAACAAAAAAGGGTTCTTCTCACTGATACGTCAATGCGGGATGCTCATCAAAGTTTATTTGCGACCCGTATGCGTACAAGGGATATGTTACCAGTTGCCCAAGTTTTTGATCGTGCATTACCGCATATTTTCTCTGCTGAAGTCTGGGGTGGTGCAACCTTTGATGTTGCCTACCGTTTTTTGGATGAAGACCCTTGGGAACGTTTGAAAAAAATTAGGAAAAAGATGCCGCATACGCTATTACAAATGCTTTTCCGTGGTTCTAACGCAGTAGGGTATCAAAATTATCCTGATAACGTCCTGCAGCGTTTTATTCAAAAAAGTGCAACAGATGGTGTTGATGTTTTTCGCATTTTTGATAGTTTAAATTGGATTAAACAGATGGAAAAAAGTATCCAATATGTGCGTGATACTGGGAAGATTGCGGAAGGAACAATGTGTTATACAGGAGATGTCTTGAATCCTGCTGAACATAAGTATGATCTTAATTATTATCGTAATCTTGCAAGTAATCTGGTTTCTGCAGGTTCTCAGATTATTGGAATTAAGGATATGGCAGGCCTTTTAAAACCTCAAGCTGCGTATGAGTTGATCTCTACGCTTAAAGAAGAACTGGATGTTCCGGTTCATCTGCATACACATGACACTACAGGCAACGGCATTGCAACTTATGTACAGGCAGTACGTGCAGGAGTAGATGTTGTTGATGTTGCTGCTAGTGCTCTTTCTGGAACTACAAGTCAGCCTAGCATGAGCAGCTTATATTATGCTTTATCTGGAGATGAACATCAACCTGACCTTGATATCGAAAATGTCGAGAAGATTAATCGTTATTGGGCAGGAGTAAAGCCATTCTATAATGACTTTATGAACGGAATTACTTCACCTCAGACTGATATTTATGAAACTGAGATGCCGGGTGGACAATATTCAAATTTGCAGCAACAGGCTAAGGCTTTGGGTATCAGAGATTTTGAACAGGTCAAAAAGGCTTATCGTGAAGTTAATAAATTATTAGGCAATATTGTAAAGGTAACTCCAAGTTCTAAAGTGGTCGGAGACCTAGCAATTTTTATGATACAGAATAAACTAACTTCTGAGTCAATCTATGAACGTGGGCAATCACTTGATTTTCCTGAATCTGTAGTTAAGTTCTTCGCAGGTGATCTGGGACAACCAACGGGCGGCTTTCCTAAAAAATTACAGGCGGTTGTTCTTAAGGACCATAAGGCCATTACTGTACGGCCGGGTAGTCTTGCAAAACCGGTTGATTTTGGCAGCAAAAAAGATGAACTGCAAGCTAAGTTAAAGGAACTACCGAGTGAAGAAGAACTTTTAAGCTATTTGCTGTATCCAGAGGTATTTCTTGATTACGAAACTGCAGTTACCAAATATGGAGATCTTTCACTATTAGATACAACTACTTTTTATCAGGGAATGAGAACTGAAGAAACTGTGCATATTAAACGGCGAGAAGGTAGGGTTGCAATTGTAAAGCTGGATTCTATCGGGGATGCAGATGAAGATGGTAATCGAATACTTTACTTTACTGTTAACGGACAAGATCAGCAGATTATAATTCGTGATATGAGTAAAAAGGGTAAAGCTAAAACTAATCAAAAAGCGGAACCTACAAATCCGCAACACATTGGGGCAACACTTAATGGTTCTGTTTTGAAAATACTTGTTTCTAAAAACCAAGTTGTAAAAAAAGGTGAACCTTTGATTGTTACAGAAGCAATGAAGATGGAAACTACTATTAAGGCACCTTTTGATGGAGAAATCAGCCATATCTATGTTAAAGCTGGAGATGTTTTGGAAACACGCGATCTTCTGATGGAGATTGAACCTATTAAAAGTTAAAGATAATGAGAAAAATAATTTTAATTAAAACGATCTGTAATTTTATAGCTATCTTTATCGTATTTTTATTAGGCAGTTATTTTTGGGCTGCTTTAAACGATAATCATAGTGTTAAAAGGAATGAAAGACCGATAGAAAAGGTTAAAAAAAGTCCGGTTAAGTTAACAACTCCTAAGGTAGCCAGAATCAAGACGCAGGGGCTTGCGCGCTATATTGGCGTTTCTTCAGCACAGATAGAACAGGATTTTGGTGAACCACAGGCTAAAATGGATAGTGCTAATAATGTGCAGTGGTGGTTATATGACCTTGACTCGACTAATTATCTGAAAATTGGAATTGACCAATATAATAAGAAGGTTAGTGATGTTTTTGTTGCAGGAAGCACACCGGACCAACCTGGCAGCTTGAGAGTGGGAATGACGTTTGAAAAGCTGCTGCAGTTGACATCTCTGTATGCTAACTTTGAATTATCGTATCATGAGCAAAAATTTCAATTTGAACTTTCAGAAGCAGACTTGAATCAGCGACCGTTGCTTGGATTTAAAAATGGCAGCTATGCAATCATATATATTAATCCGAGCTCTCAAAAGATTGATGCGATTGAATATCTTAATACAGATATGCTGCTTAAAAAAAATATTTACCGGGTTGTTTCAAAAACTCCACTGCCTGTTGAATATCAAGGAAACACTGATTGGGATCAGATGGATATTATGCTGCCCTTTGATCTAATGCAGCTGATCAATACGAAGCGTCGTTTAACTGCTGACCAAGTGCTTTCAATTGGCGATCCGCTTGTTCAAACTGCGCATAAGGTAATTGAAAAACTTGACGAACGGCCACGAGCTTATTTAAGTGCACAGAATGCTAACCTTTTAAAAAAGGTCACAAGTGGTGATGTCGGGCAGCAAAGAGAGCTTTACTTGCATAATAGGCAAATTCCCAAAAAGCTCTACAATGATGTAGAACTTGATGAAAAAAAGTATAAGATATATTCTTTGCTGCCTTATTATGATAATTCGGTCTTTTTTGAAAAGTTGAGGCTAAGACAGAGCCTTTGGAAAGCCTTTGTTTCTGAACGTACAAAAAATATTGGGATTGCATACGATCGAGGAATACTTGTTGTTATTATTAATAAGTAAAGGTGGAAAACGATGAATTTTGAGATTAATAAACGGCAAGGGGTAGTGGTTTATTTATTCCACTTAAAAAATAGCCGTCAACTGAAACGTTTTGGAACAATTCATTACGTTTCGCGGCGGATGAAATATGTCGTGTTGTATATGGACCATGCAAAAATTAACGAAAATCTTGAAAAGTTAGAGAACTTGCGCTTTGTAAAACACGTGGTCCTTTCTCCGCTGCCGGAACTTAAAATTGATTTTAATGATTCTTTAAGCAGTACTACCTATAAGTTAACGGATGAAGACCGCGAAAAATTTAAGAAAAATAAAGAGTGAGAAAATGAGAGTAATTGCTGGAAATTATGGAGGAAGACGACTAAAAGCTGTCCCTGGAATGAAGACTCGCCCTACAACGGATAAGGTCAAAGAATCAATGTTCAACATTATCGGTCCTTACTTTGACGGCGGGACTTCCCTTGATCTTTTTGCGGGTAGCGGTGGTCTCAGCATTGAAGCTGTATCACGCGGAGTAGAACATGCTTATCTGGTTGATCGCCAATTTCAAGCGGTCAAGACGATTAAGGAAAACATTGCAGTTACTAAAGAAGAAAATAAGTTTACTGTACTGAAGGCAAATGCAGAACATGTCTTGACAAAATTTGCAGAAGAAGGCCATAAGTTTGATCTGCTTTTTTTAGACCCTCCGTATAAGGAACAAAAAATTATTATGCTGTTGCAACGATTTGTGCAGGAAAAATTATTTGCTCGAAATGCAATGGTAGTTTGTGAAACCGATCAAATGGCACAGTTACCTGATAAGGTTGCCGGTTTTGAACTGATGAGACGGGTTGATTATGGAATCACAGAGCTTACGTTTTATCGTTATCGAGGTGAATGAAGATGAAAGCTGTTTTCCCTGGAAGTTTTGACCCTGTTACTAACGGGCACATAGATTTAATAAGGCGTGCGGCTCAGATTTTTGAAGACCTGACCGTTTTAGTTATGACAAATACAAGCAAGCATGGTCTTTTTAGCGTTTCTGAACGTATGACCTTTTTAAAAGTTGCCCTTAAAAGTTTGCCGCAAGTTAAAATTCAGGCCGCTTCTGACGCTTTGACTATTAGAGTTGCACGAGACATTGGTGCTCGGGTTATTGTTCGTGGAGTCCGTAATGAAAAGGATTTTATTTATGAAGGAGATATTGCGGCCATGAATCATCAGTTAGCGCCTGAAATAGAATCACTTTTTATGCCCAGTGCGCCTCAGTTCATGCACCTTTCTTCCAGTATCATTAAAGAAATTGCACAGTTTGACGGGAAACTGACGGGTCTTGTACCTCCCGCTGTTGAGAAGGCTCTTAAAGAAAAGTTGTGATGTGATGAAAAAAAAGAAATTTTTTGGATTAACTGCCTTAGCAATTGTATTATTAGGTATTCTGTGTTTTTTACCTTTGCCAATTTATGTTGAAACTGTCGGAAGGGCGCAGAATGTAGCTCAGTATGTTAAAGTTGCAGATAAAAAGGATAATACAAAAGGATCTTTGATGTTGACCTATGTGAATCTGGTCAGAGCAACCCCGGTAATTTACGTGGCAAGTTTTTTTGATAAATATGCTGCTAGATTACCGCAAACACAGGTTAGCGGAAGTGATTCTGATTCCGAGTATGAACGAATTCAAAACTATTACATGCAAGACGCTGTCAATCAAGCTAAAGCAGCGTCTTTGCGGCTAGCTGGGGAAAAATATCAGCAAAAATATCTTGGGATCTACGTCTTATCTGTTTTGAAAGATTCAACCTTTAAAAACAAACTGATGGCTGGTGATACTGTTACAGCTATTGACGGCCATTATTTCACTCAAGCAAAGGATTTTATCTCTTACTTGGAAAAAACGAATACTTCGAAAAAAGTGACCGTTACGTATTTGAGAAAAAGACAACAGCATACTGCTGTGGGCAAAACTATCAGATTACCGGGAACTTCCCGAAACGGGATTGGAATTTCATTAGCTGAACGCTCTCAGATAGTAACTAAAGAAAATGTTAAAACTGACATGAAAGGGATTGGAGGTCCATCAGCCGGGTTGATGCTGGCACTTCAGATGTATTCACAGCTGTCTCATGAGGATCTTAAATTAGGACGCAAAATTGCTGGTACAGGAACAATTTCAGCGGATGGAACTGTTGGAGAAATCGGGGGAATAGATAAAAAAGTTGTTGCTGCACAGCGTGCAGGTGCAACTATCTTTTTCGCTCCTGATAATAAGATTACTGCTGCTCAAAGGAAGGCAGACCCGCAAGCAGTTTCAAACTATAAAGAAGCAAAACGGGCAGCCGCTGAATACAAACTTAAGCTAAAGATCGTTCCCGTTAAAAATATCACGGATGCACTGGAATATTTGAAGAAATCGTAAAGTAATAAAAGTAATATGAGACTAGACCTAGTTTAATGAGCTGATTAATTCAGCACTTTCAGACTAGGCCTTTTTGTTTGCGCTGAGGAGATACAGCGTGTATAAGGTTTCAAGGCTGAAAATTTCCTCAATTTTATCTGAGAAAGATTTTAAAAAGTGATACAAGTACTTATTTTTAAAAGTTTGTACACTTTTTTTCTGCGTATTTATTACTGAAAGGGGGTTGAGATAGATGGATTGGCTCCGTGACTTTTGGGAAGAACACCGTACGCTTTGCATAATAATTATTGGTATTATTGCAGGTGCGGTTTTTATAGGCGCCAACTTATTCAAACAAACCGCTGGTTCAAAAGAAACTCAGCTGGTTTCGGCAACAAGTTCTTCACTGAATTCAAAAAAGGTCTCATATAAGAACGATAAAGAACAGCAAAATAATTCGGCTGCCAGTAAGAAACTATTTTATGTTGATATTAAAGGCGCAGTTAAAAAACCAGGTGTTTATCGTGTGAAAACTGGAATGCGTGTTGATGATGCTGTAAAAGCAGCGGGGGGATTTGAAGAATTAGCGGATCAGAATCAAGTTAACCTAGCACTTAAGCTCAATGATCAACAAATAATCTACATTCCATATCGCGGAGAATTTTCAAATAAACTGACTACAACTGTCGAAGCAAGTGAAAACAGCTCTGTGCAAGTCCAAGCAAAAGGAGAAGATACCGGCCCATCGCAAGACAGCAATTCTCAAATTGATTTGAATGCTGCAAAAAAAGAAGATTTACTTAAAATTCCTGGTATCGGTGAAAAAAAAGCTGAACAGATCTTGGCTTATCGTACAGAACACGGAAATTTCAAACAACTTGACGAGCTAAAAAGCATTTCAGGCATAGGGGAAAAAAGTTTTGAAAAACTCAAAGCATATCTAAAGGTTGAATCCTGAAACATCCTGTTGAATAAAGTTATTATCTGCTATACTATGAGTAAATTCGTGATTTGAAGGTGAGAACAAATGGCTGATATGAGAATTCCTTGGGACCAGTATTTTATGATGCAAGCAGTTTTATTATCTTTGCGAAGTACCTGTGAGCGACTTTCTGTCGGTGCTATTTTAGTTCGGGACAGACGTATTATTGCAGGCGGCTATAACGGTTCTGTTTCTGGAGATACACATTGCATTGATGAAGGGTGTTATATAGTAGATGGTCACTGTGTAAGAACTATCCATGCTGAGATGAACGCTGTTTTGCAATGTGCAAAGTTTGGAGCGGCAACTGACGGTGCTGAAGTCTATGTTACGGATTTCCCATGTTTGCAGTGTACTAAAATGCTGTTGCAGGCTGGTATTAAGAAAATCAATTATTTACGTAATTACCATAATGATGAATATGCTCTCAAGTTGTTAAAATTAAAAAGTGTTGAAGTGCATCAAGTCAAACTGGAGCAGAGATATCTGCAAAAAATTGTACCAGAAGTAGGATTAAGCGATATAGCAGGGAATAAACAGTCGAAAGACTGATCTTTCTTCTTACAATTTCTGCATACCTGATCTGTTTACTGTTTTTTTCTTTTGATTGGCTGTGGCTAGTAATTCTTGTTTTACTTATAGTGCGATTGATTGCAACGAAAAATAAAAGTTGGATCATTGCAGGTTTTATTTTCTCGTTTTTTTTCGCAGGGGCTGTCGTACAGTGGCAATCTGCATGGCAAAAGCGCAGTTATCGTATTGAAACTCAAGTGCAACAGCAGCATCTGCTCTTGCAGCCAGATGAATATGTGGTAAGTGGTGACTTAGTAAAAATGACGGGACGATGGCTTGAACATGCTGAAAAAGTCCAGTGTTTCTACTCTCTGAAATCAGAAGCTGAACAGAAAAAGTTTACCCAAATAAAAGAAACCAAGGTCATTATTTTTGATGGGACCATTCAGCAAGCCAGTGCTCCCACAAATGAAAATCAATTTGACTATCGCCGCTATCTGCAAGGTAAAAATATAAGTAATGTGATTATGCTTACGAGGTGGAAAGCACAAAATAAAGTTGTTGATTTAGATTTTGTTAACGTGTTTTTGTCCTGGCTGCATGCTGTGAGGAAAGCATTTCTTGAACATTTATCAAAGTTGCCCGAGCCTTTAGCAGGTTATAGTCAGCTGCTTTTACTTGGCTACTATAATCAAGATTCTTCCGAACAATTAGAACAAATCAGCTCCTTGGGATTGCTTTACCTATTCAGTCTTTCAGGAATGCATATTTTTTATATTACTTCCTTCTTCCGCCGAGTATGTATGAAATTAATGATTACACGTGAGACTTGTGATTTGTTCTTATTAACAGCTTTGCCGTTATATGTTGTTTTAGGAGGATTTTCTGCTAGCTTAGTCAGAGCAGTAATGATGGTGTGTATAATAATTAGTGCACGCAGCTTTTTTGGTATTAAGATAAGCGGAATTACAGCTGAGGGGATCGTATTAATTCTTAATTTACTCTATTCTCCAGTGCTTGTTTTTTCATTAGGAGCACAGCTGAGTTACCTGCTGACTTTTATCCTGATGCTTAATCGAAAGAAAAGTTCTCTAATTTTAGGGCTTAAGATGACAGGATACAGTTTACCGCTTATTTTATGGCATACTTACCAGTGGAACTTCTTAACATTATTGCTTTCAATTGTAATTGTGCCTTTATTTGAACGAATAGTGATTCCAGCAGTAGTTCTGGGTTCCTTTTTCTTTTGCTTAGTGCCTGTAGCCATTCCAATTTTACAAGTTTTTGTAGATATTTTTGCTTTTTTGGCAAAACTTCCAACTGTCATTACTTTTGGCAAACCACCGCTGTTTTTTATTGTTTTTTGGTTGGCAATTCAGTTTATGTTGGAATACTCTTTGCATACAAGGCGGTTATTAGGCATCTTGGTAGGCTCTTATGTTGCGGCAGCAGCAATTATCAGATTTCCGCTTTCACCTGAGGTTGTTTATTTTGATATTGGGCAAGGAGACTGTACCTTGGTGAGGGAAACTTTTAATCGCAGTGTAACCCTGATTGATACTGGTGGCAAAGTTAGTTTTTCAAGTGAGCGGTGGCGTAAGCGCGATGCAAAAACAAGTGGAGAAACAATCGTTGCAAACTACCTTCTTAGTAAGGGTATTAATTATCTTGATAATCTTTTCTTAACTCATCAAGATACAGATCATGTTGGAAACTTTCCAAGTATTAGTAATATATTGAGTGTACATCGAATATTTGTTCCAAGCGGTATGGAACATTTGTCGTCATTTAATGAAAGACTGCATCTTTCAAAAAATACGTTGCATGAAGTTTACCCGATAGATACAAAAAAAGTTAAAAAGATTGCAATTTTTAATTTATTACATCCTTTTAAAGCCGGTAAAGGTAAAAATGAAGATTCAGTGACACTATTTTTTACTGTGAAAAAATTACGTTTTATTGTCAGCGGTGATTTGGATAAAACTGGTGAAAGTGAGGTTTTACTGCACAATCCGAAGCTGAAAGCAGACATTTTAAAAACGGGCCACCATGGAAGCAAAACATCAACAAGCAAAGATTATGTGCAGCAGTTGAAGCCGTGCGTAGCGATTATTTCTGCCGGGCGGAATAACCGCTACGGGCATCCAAACCAAGAGACTTTAACAACATTGAAAGATCAGCAAGTCCCTTACTTGAACACAGCTGAGTCAGGAATGATTAAAGTTATTCCTTTAAAGGGAAATTTTGAAATTAAAACATTTGCTGAAAATGAAACTAAGAAACGGAGTAGCACAAATGAAGGTCAATGAGTTATTACAAAACATCAAGCAAAAGAAACTTGAAAAAATCTACGTAATTTTGGGAAGAGAAGAGTATACGGCTCGCAAGCTCTTACAAGCTTTTAAAGCAGCTGTTCCCGAAGATCAGCAGGCTGTGAATGTAGGAGAATACGATATGGAGACAACCTCGATTACAGATGCGGTTGAAGATGCTCTTTCAGCACCGTTTTTTGGTGAAAGAAGGGTAGTAATTATTAAAAGGCCTTACTTTTTAACAGGGGAAAATAAAAAAAGGAAACTTGAACAGTTTACAGATTCGCTAATTTCGTATTTGGAACATCCTGAGCCGACTTCTACAGTTGTCTTTTGGGCACCTTATCCTAAATTAGATGAACGTAAGAAAATTACGAAAAAATTATTAAAAAGAGCCATAGTGGTTGACAATGACTTTCTTGATGAGCGCAATACAAAATTATATCTGAAACAGAAGCTGAATAGAGCAGGGTATACCATTGAAAAAGACGCGCTTGCATTGTTCTTAAAGAGAACAGAAAGTCAGCTTTCTTTGATTATGAATGAGCTGCCTAAACTTTTCTTGTTGGCACGAACTACTAAAAATATTACATTAGAGATGATTGACAGAATGGTGGCGCAGACCCTTGAACAGAATGTCTTTGATCTCAGTACTGTTGTACTTAATGGAAATGTACAAAAAGCAGTTTTAATGTATCATGACTTGCTTGAACAGCATGAAGAGCCATTGAAGTTAAATGCTATTTTAGTTAGCCAAGTCAGACTTCTGCTGCAGGTGTCAATCTTACAGCAGAACGGATATACTCAAGGCAGTATTGCTGGTGTTTTAAGAGCTCATCCTTACCGGGTAAAGCTTGCATTGCAAAAATCCCGCCAAACTAAACAAAAAGAACTAAGAGATACTTATCTGGGACTGATCCAGCTTGAAGAAAAAATGAAATCTACACAACAAGATCCGCAGCAGCTTTTTGAATTATTTATGTTGGGCTACTTTACAAAAAGGACAGTTGGATAACAACCATTTTTGTGACATAATTTTATTTAACAAAAAAACCGTAGCAGAATTTGAGATTCACTACGGCTTTTTTAGTATTTATTTTGCTAAACGAGCTGCTAATCGAGACTTATCACGAGCAGCCTTATTTGCTTTGATCAAGCCTTTTGCTTTTGCTTGGTCAATTGCTTTAACTGCTGCTTTATAAAGGTCTTCAACATTGTCAGCACCTGTTGTTTTGGCATTTTCAAATTTCTTTACAGCGCTGCGTGTTGCACTTATTTTTGCAGCATTACGTGAGCCAGCCTTTTCATTGGTTTTAACACGCTTAATTGCGGATTTAATAATTGGCAAAGATTTCACCTCCATGACACATGATTCCATGCCGGTATCATAAAATTTTCAACATAGGCTATTATACAAGAGCAGGACAGACAATGCAATAAAAAAGTTAAAATGTGTCAAGCAAATTTCCTTGACTAGGATTAAACCAATTTAAGCAAAAGATTAGCTCTTGCAAAAAAAAGGTCTCACAGGTATACTATTAAACAGTACTTTGATGTACTAAACCTTGGACTCAGAATTTCGCTCCTCACCGACGTAGTTCCGGGACAATGGTTTATTTACAAGAAAGGTGGGATAGACATGGCAATTTCAAAGGAAAACAAAACTGAAATTATGCAAAAGTATGCTCGTCATGACGGGGATACAGGTTCTGCAGAAGTTCAAATTGCAGTTTTAACTGCTGATATTAATGGACTTAATGAGCATATTCGTGACCATAAAAAAGATTTTGCTTCACAACGTGGGTTGATGAAAAAAATCGGTCATCGTCGTAATTTGCTGGCATATTTGCGTGAAAACGACATCCAACGCTACCGTGAATTGATCAAGAGTTTAGGCTTGCGTCGTTAATAAAATTAATTTTTATTTTCTATAGAGAATTGGTAAAGAAACTTGGCTTTTTTTAATGCTGAGTTTCTTTTTATTTTGGAAAAAACGATAAAATTGTTGAAAAATAAGCTTATATAAGCTTATATTAGAAAACAATAAATTTTATTAGGTTAGGAATACGTCTTTTCATTGTTAAATATGTTATAATTATGTTTCAATAAGAAGTGAAGAAGGTTTTCATATGAGCGGATATAATGTTGCTGTTGTAGGTGCAACTGGTGCTGTAGGCACAAGAATGATTCAGATGTTGGAACAATCAATTTTACCAATCGCCAGTATTAAGTTATTGGCTTCAAAACGTTCAGCAGGAAAAGTATTGCATTTTAAGGGACAGGAAAAAGTCGTCGAAGAATTAGTACCTGATTCATTTAGGGGAATAGACTTGGCACTTTTTTCTGCAGGCGGTGGTGTATCTAAAAAGTTTGCTCCAGAAGCAATTAAAAGAGGAGCAGTTGTCGTTGACAATACAAGTGCATTTCGCATGGATCCAGATGTTCCCTTAGTTGTTCCTGAAGTAAATGAGGCTGCTTTGTCAAGGCATCACGGGTTAATTGCAAATCCTAATTGCTCTACCATCCAGATGGTAGTAGCCCTTGAACCGCTTAGAAAAGTATATGGGTTGAAAAAAGTAATTGTGACTACTATGCAGGCAGTTTCTGGTGCTGGTAATCGTGCCATCAAGGAACTTCATGACGAAACGCAAGCAGTGCTTGAAGGTAAGGATTACGAACCTCAAATTTTACCGGTTTCAGGTGACAAAAAGCATTATCAAATTGCTTTTAATCCGCTTGCACAAATCGATGTTTTTGAAGAAGATGGTTATACTCATGAAGAATGGAAAATGATTCATGAAACCAAAAAAATAATGGAAGATGAAGATATCCAAGTTACCGCAACTTGTGTTCGAGTACCTGTTGCAATTGCTCATTCAGAGTCTGTTTGGTTTGAATTAGATCAAAAAGGAGCAACAGTTTCAAAGCTGCAGGAACTCTTAAAAAAGGCACCAGGCGTTGTTGTTCAAGATGATCCAGATAATCAAATCTATCCTCAAGCTGTTAATGCTGCCGGGAAGAAAGATACCTTTGTAGGGCGGATCCGCCCTGATCAGGAACAGGCAGATGCTTTTCACTTGTATTGTGTTTCTGATAACTTGTTAAAGGGTGCCGCTTGGAACTCTGTGCAGATTGCTGAACGGCTAGATGCGCTTAACTTGTTGCGTGTGCCAAAATAAACTGGAGGATTAGTAATGAAATTTAATAACGCTGAAATTATTACAGCGATGGCAACTCCTTTTGATGATGAGGGGCAGGTTAGCTTTGAACGTTTGCGAGTATTGATTGAGCATCTGCTGCAAACTGGAACTGAGGGAATCCTTGTTTCAGGGACAACTGGCGAAGGCCCTACGCTTAATGTGGATGAAAAGTTAAAGTTGATTGCTGATACTGTCAAAATTGTAGAAAAAAGAGTCCCTATCATTGCAGGAACAGGCTCAAATAATACACGTGAAACGATTGCTTACACTAACAAAGTGGCGCAAATTAAGGGTGTGGATGCTGCTTTGGTAGTAGTACCATACTATAACAAACCGGATCAACGTGGCATGATTGCCCATTTTAATGCTGTAGCAGATGAAAGTAAACTCCCGCTTTTTATTTATAATATTCCAGGCAGAACGGGTGTTACAATGCAAGTTGAGACAATTGCAAAATTAGCACAGCATCCCAATATCATTGGGATAAAAGATTGTACTGGAAATGTTAATCTAAGCCGAATTGTAGCGCAAACACCTGCCGATTTTCTCGTTTATACAGGTGAAGATGCAGATGCACTTGCATCAAAGACAATTGGAGCAAAAGGTGTAATTTCTGTTGCCAGCCACCTATTTGGTAATGAAATCAAAAAGATGTATCGTAAGGTTGACGAAGGAGATTTCAAAGCTGCAGCACTTTTAATGCAGTCGTTAACACCAAAAATGACAGCTCTTTTTTCATATCCGTCGCCAAGTCCTCTTAAAGCAGCCCTTAACTACCGTAAAATTTATGTGGGCGGCTGCAGATTGCCGATTATGCCTCTAGATGATGAAAAAAGTGCGGAAGTAATTAAGAAATTGGAATTCTAAAGAGAGGTGAAATTATGAACAATATAAAGATCATTGCTTTTGGTGGTGTACGTGAAAATGCAAAAAATATGTATGCTGTCGAAGTAAATGACGAAATATTTATTTTGGATTGCGGCCTTAAGTATCCTGAAACTGGATTATTTGGGATCGACACAGTGATTCCGGATTTTTCTTACCTGCGTGCTAACGCACAAAAAATCGTGGGAGTTTTCCTTACCCATGGACATGCAGATGCAATCGGAGCGCTTCCTTATTTTCTAAGTGATTTTAAAGTCCCAGTTTTTGGAACAGAATTAACAATTGCTTTAGCAAAAATTGGGATAAAGAATGATCCTAAAACTGCAAAATTCGATGATTTTCATATAATTAATGAACAAACTGAAATTGATTTTGAAAATGCAACAGTATCTTTCTTTAAAACAACCCATTCTATTCCCGATTCTGTTGGGATAGTTGTTAAAACAGATAAGGGAAGTATTGTTTATACTGGTGACTTTAAGTTTGATCAGACGGCGACAAACGATTATCGGACTGACCTTGCACGTTTAGCTGAAATTGGAAGAGATGGGGTTCTTGCTTTGTTGAGTGATTCTGCCAATGCAGAAAACCCTACAGAAAATGTTGCTGAGCATAAAATATTTGAATTTATAAACGATAATTTCGAATATCATCAAGGTCGAATTATTGCTGCATGTGTAGCATCAAATATTATGCGGGTACAGCAAGTCTTTGACGCAGCAGCAAAAAACGATCGTAAAGTAGTTCTAACCGGACATGATGCCGAAGAAATTGTAAACACTGCACTTAATATGGACAAATTGCATCTTCCAAGTGAAGACCTGTTGGTTTCTTCAGATAAACTTTCAACACTTACTGATGATCAGGTAGTTATCTTAGAAACTGGCCGTTCAGGGGAACCTTTGAAGGCACTCCAAAAGATGGCTTTAAAGAAACACCGGTTTATTAGCTTGCATGAAGGCGACCTGGTTTTCATTACCACTACTCCTTCGCATGCAATGGAAACTGCAGTGGCACGGACACGAGATATGATTTATCGTTCTGGAGCAGATGTGAAGGCAATTTCAGATGAACTTAATTCTTCAGGACATGCAAGCCGGAATGACTTGCAATTGATGATGAATCTTTTGCGGCCGGATTATGTAGTCCCTATTCAAGGAGAGTACCGTTTGTTATCTGCAAATGCACGTTGCGCAGAGGAAATTGGAATTCCAAAGGACCATGTTTTCCTTGTTTCAAAGGGCGACGTTGTTGAATATGACCATGACAAACTTTTATTAGCTTCAACGGTCGAAGTAGGGGATACTCTGATCGACGGCAGCGGTGTTGGTGACATCGGCAATATTGTTTTGCGTGATCGTAAGATTCTTTCAGAAGATGGAGTTTTCATCGCAGTTGTTACTATTGACCGACGTAAAAAGCAGATTGTTAATCAACCGCAGATCACTTCGCGCGGGTTTGTATATGTTAAAGCAAGTCAGGATTTGATTGCTGAAAGTGCAGCAATCGCAACAAAAGTTGTTCAGAAAAACTTGGATAATAAAGAATTTGACTGGGGACATTTAAAACAAGATGTGCGTGACCAGTTAAATCATTTTTTGTACGAACATACCAAACGCCACCCAGTTATCTTGCCCGTTATTATGGAAATTAATCAGCACCGGCATTTTAACAAAAGAAAGAAAAAAATTAGTGAATAAATTTTAAAAAGCATAAATTGCCTTTAGCGGACATCGGAGAACAATTTTTCGATGTCTGTTTGTTTTAAACCATGATCGAAGAGGAGGCAGACCTTATGGAAGAAACGGATTATCAACGACTATATAATGATGGAATCGTTGCATTGTCGGCTGGGAAATTTCAACAAGCAAGCATGTCTTTTACAACTTGTTATTCAATCAAGGCGAACTTTCGGACTAATTATCTTCTTTTTTTGGCGCTTACGGGACAAGGACAATTTAGTGATGCTTTTTTACTTGCGCAAAAGTATTTGCGTGATTATGTGACTGATAACGAGCGCTTTGAACAGTTGCTTAGTACAGGTGCACAAGCAAAAAAATTTGTGGAGATTCGGAAATTATACTTGGCCGTTTCTGCTTATATGTCGGACAAAGAAAAAAGGTATTTTTTAGAGCTGATTAATCAGTTGGAAAGAGAATTCGTTTCTAGTAAGCCGAAAATATACAAAAGCTTGAAAAAAAAGGTTATTTATTGCGGCGCGTGTGATCTTTTTGAACAAAGAAGTGTGCTGAACATGGCAAAAAGTTTACCATTTGCGGATTATCTTGAAGCAGCTGTTTTTTTGCTTAAGGATCCGAATGTGCATCAGTTAATCAAAGTAAATGTACTTGACGATTTACGGTTGTTGAAAATTTCGGATAATTATGACTTTTATTTTCTTGATCATAACTTTTACCAAGTAAGTCCCAGTACGCTGCATGCCTTTGCTGCTTCGAAACTGTACAATAGGTTTGAAAACAGCTTCTTGCAAAAGGGCGAAGATGGATTAGGCAAGGAACGCTGGGCAGAATTGCGGCTAAAACTCAGCTTGCTGTATCCTTTTGAGATCGATTTAGTTTCTTTTTCATCAAGATGGCAGCATATTTTATTGTATGAAAAAGAGTTCTTATCGGTTTCAGATCAAAAGTGGGCGGACAGACTTGAAAGCAGTATTGCAGCCTGGAATGTTTAGTTGTCCTGTACAAGACTGGAAACCAAGTTTTTTGAGTTTTAAGTGTTTACAAATGATGAACAGCTCATTATAATAGCATAAGGATTCTTCTTTCAGGGAATACTAAATATATTGGTATTTCTACTGGGAAGTAGTATAATAAATCTTAAAGGATTATCGGCAATTGTTTTTGTTGCGGATTTTTCTTGCAAAATTACAGGAGGTTCGTATTAATGGCAAAAGAACATTACGAAAGAACAAAACCCCATGTAAACATCGGTACAATTGGACACGTTGACCATGGGAAAACAACTTTGACAGCCGCAATTACAAAGGTTTTGGCTGCAAAGGGATTGGCAAAGGCTGAGGATTACGCTTCAATCGATGCTGCTCCAGAAGAACGTGAACGTGGTATTACAATCAATACTGCTCACGTTGAATATGAAACAGAAAAGCGTCATTATGCTCATATTGACGCTCCAGGACATGCTGACTATGTTAAAAACATGATTACTGGTGCTGCTCAGATGGATGGTGCTATCCTCGTTGTTGCTGCAACTGATGGTCCTATGCCACAAACACGTGAACATATTCTTCTTGCACGCCAGGTTGGTGTTCAATATATCGTTGTTTTCTTGAACAAGTGTGACTTAGTTGATGATGAGGAATTATTGGACTTAGTTGAAATGGAAGTTCGTGAATTATTAAGCGAATATGATTTCCCTGGTGACGATATTCCTGTTATCCGCGGTTCAGCTCTTAAAGCTCTTGAAGGTGACAAAGAGGCTGAAGCACAAATTCAAAAATTAATGGATACAGTTGACGAATATATTCCAACACCAGTTCGTCCAACAGACAAGCCATTCTTGATGCCTATTGAAGATGTCTTTACAATCACAGGTCGTGGAACAGTTGCTTCTGGTCGTATCGACCGTGGAACTGTCAAAGTCGGTGATGAAATTGAAATCGTTGGTTTGAGAGACGAAGTTTTGAAGACAACGATCACTGGTTTGGAAATGTTCCGTAAGACTTTGGATCTTGGTGAAGCTGGCGATAACGTTGGTGCTTTACTTCGTGGTATTAACCGTGAACAAGTTGAACGTGGACAAGTTCTTGCTGCACCTGGTTCAATCCAGACACACAAGAAGTTTAAGGGTGAAGTTTATATCTTAACAAAAGAAGAAGGTGGACGTCATACTCCATTCTTCTCAAACTATCGTCCTCAGTTCTACTTCCATACAACTGATGTTACTGGTGTTATTGAATTGCCAGAAGGCGTAGAAATGGTTATGCCTGGTGATAACGTAACATTTACAGTTGAACTGATCGCTCCAGTTGCTATCGAAAAGGGCCTTAAATTCACAGTTCGTGAAGGTGGTCGTACTGTCGGTGCTGGTGTTGTTTCAGAAATCGACGACTAGTATTTTAAAAAGTTCGGATTTTTCCGAGCTTTTTTGTTGCTTTACAGTGTTTTCCATAAACGTAGAGTTTTGGAGAATGCTTTTTTATTATGTTCTGAAAGTTGCAGCAGATCTTTCAAACTCTTAAGAAAAGCAAGAAAATTTTGTTACTGTTATTCAACTGTTTTCTTTGGTTATAATTGCGTTTCAAGCCATATTTTTAAAAAACATACAAAATTATTGGAAAATTAATATTGAGCAGCTGTCCCAACTATCTTTTTTAGAGAGAATTATTTACAATTCCAAGCAATTACGGTAAACTTATTTAGTATGCAATTAGTAAATAAGTTGTACAAATTTTTTGTGCGGAGGGAAAATAATGTCTGCAAAATGGGAAAAACAGGGTGAAAATACAGGAAAGCTTACTTTCGAAATTTCACCAGATAAAATCAAAGAAGGTTTGGATCTGGCCTTCAAACGTGTAAAAAAAGATTTGAACGTACCCGGTTTTCGTAAGGGGAGAGTGCCACGTCAGGTTTTCAACAAAATGTATGGTGAAGAAGCTCTTTACCAAGAGGCATTGAATATCTTATTACAAGATGCTTATACAGCTGCCGTTGAAGAAACTGATATTAAGCCTGTGGGACAGCCTCATGTAGATGTAGAAAGTCTTGAAAAGGGCAAGCCTTGGGTATTGACTGCTGAAGTTTCAGTTGAACCTGAAGTTGAACTTGGACAATACAAAGGACTTGAGGTTACACCACATCCAACTCGTGTACTTGTCGGTGACATTGAAAAAAGATTAGAAGAGCTGCGTGGTAAAGAAGCTGAACTAGTTTTAAAAGAGGATGAACCGGCACAAAAGGGTGATACAGTTGTAATTGATTTTGAAGGTAAGATTGATGGCAAACCATTTGATGGTGGCAAAGCTGAAAATCACTCTCTTGAATTGGGTTCAAATTCATTTATTCCAGGTTTTGAAGATCAGCTGATCGATCATAAAGCTGGGGATAAAGTTGCTGTTAAGGTAACTTTCCCTAAAGATTATCAAGCGGAAGATCTTAGAAACAAAGAAGCAGTCTTTGATGTTGTAATCCATGAAGTTAAACAAAAACAGCTTCCTGAAATTGACGATGACTTTGCAAAAGATGTTGATGAAGATGTAGATAGTCTTGAAGAATTAAAAGCAAAGATCAAAGATGAATTAAAGGAAAAGAAAGTTGCAGATGCCAAGACAGCTATTCAAGATGAAGCTCTTGATGAAGCAGTTAAAAATTCAAAAATTGGTGAAATTCCTAGTGAAATGATTGACGAAGATATTGATCGTCAGATGGACCAGTATTTGGCAGGAATGAAACAGCAAGGTATTAATGCTGATATGTACTTCAAGCTAACAGGAACTTCTAAGGAAGATTTGCATAAACAGTTTGAAAAAGATGCTGCAAAGCGTGTTAAGACCAACTTAGTAATTGAAGCAATTGTTGCAAAAGAAGACGTTGAAGTCAGTGCTGATGAAGTTGATAAAGAAATTAAGGGCTTGGCTAAGCAGTATGGAATGGAAGAAAAAGCGGTTCGCAGCTCTTTGAGCGATAAGATGCTTAAGCATGACATTGCAGTTCGCAAAGTAGTTGAAGAAATTGCTGATTCTGCAAAACAAACGCGTGAAAAAAAGGATAATAAAGAAAATAAATAAGTAAAAAATAATTTTATCTGACTGATGATCACGTTAGGCTTTTGCCCAACGTGGTCATTTGCGCTAAAGTACCTTTAAAAAAGCAAATGGGTATACAAACTAAGTATTAGCGTTTATAGTTTTTGTTTGGTAAAATTTAGTAAATAGGTGGGTTTTAGGAGGTCGAATATGTTCGAAAATACAGATAAAAATGGACCTGTAATATGCTCATTTTGCGGGAAATCACAAGATCAAGTCAAAAAAATAGTTGCTGGACCCGGTGTCTACATTTGTAATGAATGCATTGATCTGTGCAAAGAAATTATTGATGAAGAGTTCCGGGATAAAGCAGCTGAAGGATTGACAGATGTCCCGAAACCGCGAGAGATAGTTAAGGTCTTAAACCAGTATGTGATTGGTCAGGAGCAGGCTAAGAAAACATTGGCTGTTGCAGTCTATAATCACTACAAACGTGTTAATGCAACACTAGAAAAAGATGATGACAATGATGAAACTGAATTGCAAAAAAGCAACATTTGTCTGGTTGGTCCTACTGGATCTGGGAAGACTTTTTTGGCGCAAAGTTTGGCTAAAATTTTGCAGGTACCGTTTGCGATTGCTGATGCGACTACATTAACTGAAGCTGGTTATGTAGGGGAAGATGTTGAAAATATTTTGTTAAAGCTTTTGCAAAATGCTGACTTTGACGTTGAAAGAGCAGAACGTGGGATTATTTATATTGATGAAATTGATAAAATTGCAAAAAAAAGCGAAAATGTTTCAATTACACGTGATGTTTCCGGTGAGGGTGTCCAACAAGCGCTGCTTAAGATATTAGAAGGTACGACGGCAAATGTTCCGCCCCAAGGCGGTCGTAAACATCCGCAGCAAGAGTTTATTAAAATTAATACAAGTAATATTCTCTTTATTGTAGGTGGTGCTTTTGATGGAATTGAGTCAATTGTAAAAAGTCGTTTGGGTGATAAAATGATTGGTTTTGGTGTTGACTCCAAACAAAAATACGATGAGCATAAGAGTTTGATGCAGCAGATCATTCCTGAAGATTTGTTGAAATTTGGACTGATACCAGAGTTTATTGGTCGTTTGCCGATCTTAACTGCTTTAGAGAAGTTGACTGAAAACGATTTGGTGCGGATCTTGACGGAACCAAAGAATGCTCTGGTTAAACAGTATGATAAATTGCTTAGAATTGATGATGTCAAACTGAAATTTGAGCCGGCAGCGCTGGAAGAGATTGCACGTTTGGCAATTGAACGTAACACCGGTGCGCGTGGATTACGCTCCATCGTTGAAAATACGATGCGTGATGTGATGTATGAGATTCCTAGCCGGGATGATGTTTCAGAAGTAATTGTCAATAAAGAAAGTATTGATGGTGAGCAGATGCCAAGGGTTGTATTAAGTGATAAACGTGCTTCGTAGATGAAGTTTGTATTTTTGAAATGCATTAAGTAAGTACGAATCAGATTGAAGAAGTTTAAATTAGGTCTGATCCAAAAGTCTGGTTGCTCCAGCTTTTCGGGTCAGATCTTTTTGTTTATATTTGGGAATACAAATAAACTTGCTATTTTAATTTATCATTTGGTCAGGAGAAAAGCAGGTTGATATTTTTGAAATCAATTAAAGGTTAAATCGAGATACGTCTTTATCTTTAAGCGTTATTTTGGTACCATTAGGTAGTAAGAGAATAATAGTAGGAGGTTTGATCATGGACAAACCACAAATTGGTGTGATCGGCATGGCAGTGATGGGCAAGAATCTTGCACTTAATATTGAAAGCCGCGGTTACACTGTTGCTTTATATAATAGAACAGGATCAAAAACTGAGAGGGTGGTTGAGGATCATCCAGACAAGAATTTGGTCCCTAGTTATTCGATTGCAGATTTTGTAGCTTCACTTGAGACCCCGCGTCGGATTATTCTGATGATCAAGGCAGGAGCACCTACTGACGGAATGATTAAACAGCTACTCCCGCATTTGGATAAGGGCGATGTCTTGATTGATGGTGGAAATACTTTCTTTGAAGAGACAGTCCGCAGGAATAATGAACTGGACGAATCCGGCATTAACTTTATCGGTATGGGCGTTTCAGGTGGGGAAAAAGGAGCACTTGAAGGCCCTTCACTGATGCCAGGCGGTCAAAAGAGCGCATATGAATTGGTTGAACCAATCTTAAAGAAGATTGCGGCTAAAGCAGAAGACGGGACTCCTTGTGTAACATATATTGGGCCTAATGGTGCAGGACACTATGTTAAAATGGTTCATAATGGCATTGAATATGGCGATATGGAATTAATCTCAGAAAGCTATAATTTATTGCGCAATGTTCTGGGCATAGAAGTAGATGAAATTGCAGCAATTTTCAAGGAATGGAATCAAGGAGAACTTGACAGTTATTTAATGTTAATCACAGCTGAAATTTTAACTCGTAAAGATGATCTTGGAAGTGGAAAACCAATCGTAGATGTGATCCTTGACCGTGCAGGCAATAAAGGAACTGGAAAATGGAGTTCTCAAAGTGCTTTGGAGCTTGGAGTGCCACAATCATTAATTACTGAATCTGTTTATTCTCGTTATATCTCTGCTTTAAAAGATGAACGCGTTGCCGCAAGCAAGAGTTTGACAGGACCGGATTTTGCTATTGCTGATAGTGATAAGAAGGCTTTGATTGAAAAAATTCGTCAGGCTCTTTACTTCAGTAAAATTATGAGTTATGCACAAGGCTTTGAACAGATGAGAGTGGCTTCAGAGCATCATAATTGGAACCTTAAGTATGATGAACTTGCAATGATTTGGCGCGAGGGTTGTATTATTCGTGCACAATTCTTGCAAAAAATTACGGATGCATTCAACAAACAACCAGATCTGAAAAATTTAATGCTTGACCCGTATTTTAAACAGATTACTGACAAATACCAGGCTGCTGTTCGTGACATTGCAGCGCTTGCTATCAAGGCAGGAGTTCCTGCTCCTGGATTTACAGCAGCAATCACTTATTTTGATCAGTACAGAGCAGCTGTTTTACCTGCTAATATCATTCAGGCACAACGAGATTACTTTGGTGCTCATACGTATGAACGTACAGATAAAGAGGGTACTTTCCATTATGAGTGGTACCATGAAGAGTAAAATTTTTTAAAAATACATGAGCCAGTTCGATCAACAATGAATCTGAAGACCGATTCATTGTTTTTTTTGGGCAATAAATAAGCGGAATTTAATCTGTAAAAACGACTATTCTTAGTTTTTATGTTAAGTTATACTTAGGTAAATTTAATTTGTTTTTTAGCATGGAATAAGTGAATTTAAATAATAAAAACAAACTTTTATAGGAGTGTAAAGTATGAGCCGAATATTGATAATTGAAGACGAAAAGAACTTAGCTCGCTTTGTCGAACTTGAATTGCAGCATGAAGGTTATGAAACAGAAGTTCATTATAATGGACGAACAGGATTGGAAGCTGCACTTGAAAAAGATTGGGATGCAATTTTATTAGACCTTATGCTTCCCGTTTTAAATGGATTGGAGGTTTGTCGCCGTGTACGGCAGGCTAAAAATACCCCCATCATTATGATGACTGCCCGTGATTCAGTAATTGACCGCGTCTCAGGACTTGATCATGGTGCGGATGATTATATTGTCAAGCCGTTTGCCATTGAAGAATTATTAGCACGTCTGCGTGCTTTATTGCGCCGCATTGATATTGAAAGTGAACAAAACGGCTCTAAACAGACTAAAGTAACTTATCGCGATTTGACGATTGAAAAGGAAAACCGGGTTGTACGCCGTGGAGAAGAGATTATTGAACTCACGAAGCGCGAATATGAATTGTTGCTGACATTGATGGAAAACGTCAATGTTGTTTTGGCCCGTGATGTTCTTCTAAAGAAGGTTTGGGGTTACGAATCCCAGATTGAAACCAACGTTGTTGATGTTTATATCCGCTATTTGCGTAACAAGATTGATCGACCGAATGAGGAAAGTTATATCCAAACGGTTCGTGGAACTGGGTATGTGATGCGTTCGTGAAAAAAAGAAAAAACCTTGTAGCTTCTTTAAGGGAGAAGAAAGAAAATAAACGTTTTTCACTTAAGCTGAAATGGGCAGTAGGAACGGCTGTAGGTGTCTTATTGATTTTTTCAGTTTTTGCTACGTTGCTATTTCAAAGTTTTTCTAGTTTGATGTTAAGGCAAGAACAGCAATATGCTTCTGACGCTTTGTCCGTGGCTGCTAACCGGCTTGCTAGCTTGGACGTTGAATTAACTGAAGACAATGCACGTCAAGAACTCAGTTCGGGTGTTAATACCAGTCAGCAAGAACAAAGAGAACCTTCAAAGTTATATTCTAACTCTGTTTTTGTAGCTTTTTCTCGTAAGAATATCGGAGTCGGTGCATACAACTTAAATGGACAGAAAGTTTTTTCATCACGTAAAATACCTGTAAAATTTGATATTAAAGAAACAGATTTAGGTAAAGTTGTTAAAAGCGACGGAACAAATGTCTACGTCGAAAGACGATCCGTTGTCTCTAGGAGTACTAGAAAAGTTATCGGTTATGTTCAAGTAACTAATCGGCTGTTGGATTATGATAACACACGGCAAAAACTTTTTTTGATTTTTATTGTTTTCGGTATCACAGCAGCTTTTGCCTGTGCAATTTTAGGGTATGTTTTAGCTTCTTGGCTTTTACGGCCTATTGATGATATTAATGAAACTATCAGCAAGATTAATGGAGAAGAAGAAGGGGATCCGGTTGCAGACATTCGAGTACCTTTAGTAGCTCATAATGATGAGCTGACAGACTTAAGCCGGACATTCAACAATATGCTGGATAGAATGCAGCGTTATATTGAACAGCAGCAGCAGTTTGTAGAAGATGTCTCCCATGAATTGCGGACCCCGGTTGCGATTATTCAAGGGCATCTGGAATTGCTGAACAGGTGGGGGAAAGATGATCCTAAGGTACTTGCAGAATCTATTTCGGCCTCGCTGCAAGAAATTACCCGTATGAAGAGTCTTGTTCAAGAAATGCTGGATCTTTCACGTGCTGAACAAGTGGAGATTCATTTCGGTAAGGAAATTACGGATGCACGTGAGGTTGCGCTGCAGGTTTTCAATAACTTTAAAATGATTCATCCGGATTTTGTATTTTTAATTGATGATGATTTAGGCGGAAAAACTCCTGTTAAGATATACCGTAATCATTTGGAACAAGTTTTAATTATCTTGATGGATAATGCAGTTAAGTATTCACGTAAACGTAAGGAAGTCCACTTATCAGTTTCTAAAAATGCACGGGTCGTTGACCTTGCTGTTCAAGACTTTGGTGAAGGAATTGCTCAAAAAGATATTGGAAGAGTCTTTAACCGCTTTTACCGCGTGGATAAAGCACGTAGTCGGGATGCAGGCGGAAATGGTTTAGGGCTATCTATTGCACAGCGCTTGATTGAAGGTTATCATGGTCAGTTGACTGTCGAAAGTGTTTTAGGACAGGGTTCCATTTTCCGGATCTCATTACCGTTAATTAATGAGCAGGATACGGTGCAGGATAATAGGGTTGTAAAAGACTGAGTTGTTATTTCAATAAAGGATCCTTGTCAAGCGGAAAAAGCTGACTATTGAGACCCAACTAGTGCGCATATTGCAGAATTAAAACAGAAGGCTGAGTCAAAATGTAACTTTTGACCCAGTTTTTTTTTGGTTTTGAACTAACCATAGTTTCAACTTTGTAAGTAGTTTTATTTTCAGAAACTGTAGTTGTCTAGCGATTTTTTAAAGTGATTTTTTGCGACAGTTTGTCTGAGTGGTTTTGAAAAAAATAGTTTGTTAGAATGAACGTGGAAATTCGATGATTTCTTAAGAGTGTATTTAGCCGATTGCAAAAAGGAGATAGAAGACAAGTATGAAGAAAATTAAACTTGCAGGTCGAAAAGTTTCAGCTATTGGAATTGGAACTTGGCATATGGGCGATAATCCTGCAGAAGAACAAAGTGAAATTGCTGCCATCCGTGCAGGAATTGATGCGGGGGCCGATGTAATTGATACTGCCGAAATGTATGGAAATGGCAAGTCTGAATCTTTATTAAAAAAGGCGCTTTTGACTTACGATCGTGATAAGCTTTTTCTGATTTCCAAAGTTTTACCTAATAATGCATCTGTTGAGCGAATGGAGCATAGTCTAGATGCCAGTCTGGATCGTTTAGGCACTGCTTATCTCGACCTTTATCTTTATCATTGGCGGGGGAAATTTCCGCTTTCAGAAACGGTTAATGAATTGCAGCGTTTAGTTGAAAAGGGGAAGATTCGTTCATGGGGTGTCTCTAACTTTGATACTTCGGATATGAAGGAACTTTGGTCCTTGCCAAACGGAAATATGGTAGCTGCAAATGAAGACCTTTACAATCTAGGAAATCGTGGAATTGATTACGATTTGGTAAAATGGCAGCAAGCGCACGAAATTCCATTGATTGCTTACAGCCCGTTAGGTGGATATCGAACATCAGATTCGCAAATGATAAAAGACACTAAAGTGCGAAAGATTGCTGAAAAATACCAAGTATCAGTTCAGCAGGTACTATTAGCTTGGACAATTCGCAATAAAACAACCATAGCTATTCCGCAAACGAGTAACCCTGCTCACATGAAAGCTAACATAGAAGCAGGCAACCTTGAATTGACTGAAGAAGATCTTCAGTTGTTAGAGCAAGCCTTTCCTGAGCCTAAGGTTAAAGAACCACTTGCCATTCGCTGATTAGCCAATAGTCGCTAGATTTTAAGCATTAACTGCGAATTACGAACATAGTTCGAATTTGACTATAAGTAATCCGTGGTTAAGCGGAAAAGACTGGCTATTGAAACGTGTTAATTATGGAAACTGCAAGAGAGTACAAAAAATGAGCCAAAATATAAGGGTTGACCCAGTACCTGATTAAAAAAATAAGCCTCTGAGAGTTGCAGCTGCTCTCAGAGGCTTATTTTTAAAGCTGTTTAATTAAGGCGTTGATGAAGAATTTGAAGAGGATGAAGGTTCACTGCTTGATAGTTGTGATGGTTCTGATGAAGAAGGATTAGAATTTTGCGAAGACGATGAACTTTCTGAACTTTGAGACTCAGGTTCAGATGGTAATTCACTGCTTGATGGTTCAGAAGAGGAAGGTTCTGAACTGGAACTTGAACTTGAGCTTGAACTCGAACTAGAACTGGAACTTGAGCTCGAACTAGAACTGGAACTTGAGCTTTCACTGTTTGAAGAACTGCTTGAATCTGAGTCGGGAACTGGTTCAGGAGAACCGGCGAGATACAATTCGCGAATACCATTCACTGTTTTTGTATAAACATTGCTCGGCTTTTCCCAATCAGTATTGGTTTTTCCTTCTGAAAGAGACTCCATTGCATACTTGTAGAAGTAAGAAGCAATCCTTGCAGAATCGGCAGTTAAATAATTACCGGTCTCATAAGGATGATCGTATCCTACCCATACAGAGATTGAGTAATGCTTTGTGTAGCCGTTAAACCAAGAGTCCATATCAGCAGAAGAAGGAAACTTAGCAGCAATATCAGCGGGATAACTGTTGGTACCGGTTTTTCCGGCTTGATACAAACCGCTGATATCAGCATAACGTCCAGTTCCTTGGGAAGTGTTGATAACATTTTTCAACATATCAGTAATCATATAGGCTGTAGAAGACTGCATAGCCTGTGTGCCTTCACTTGAATATGTCTTGGTTTCTCCATCAGCTGTTTCAATGCTATTGATGTAAGTAGGTTTATAATAAGTACCGCCATTTGCAAAAGCTGCATAAGCTGCAGCATTTTGGAGTGTAGAAGACGGTAAACCAATTCCATTTTGAAATTCAAGTGTTTTATCATATTTGAATCCTAACTTGTTGACAAAATTCTGGGCCTTGGTAATACCGACTGCTTCTAACGCTCTAATTGCAGGAATGTTGCGCGACTGTGTTAACGCACTGCGCATCGTCATTGTTCCTAAGTGTTGATGATCAAAATCAGAAAGCTCAATATTTGTTCCCGGATAAATGTATTTCGTATCTTTAAGTTGATGATAGGTTGCCCAGCTGAGATATTCGATTGCAGGTCCGTAATCCATCAGCGGTTTTGCAGTTGAACCATTAGTTCTGTCAGTTTGAACAGCCCTGTTTAAACCGTATGTCACATCCCCGCTTTTTCGACCGCCGATCATTGCTACAATTTTACCGTTGTTAGGATCGACAACTGTAGAAGCAACTTGAATTTTATCATCTGGATAATTGATTTCAGCAGTGTTATTAGCAAGATTATATAGGCGTTTCTGTGCTTTCATATTCAGATTAGTGTAAATTTTAAGGCTGTTGTTATAAGGGTCGTATCCCTTGCTACGGGCCTCTTGAATAACTTGTTTGATATAAGGATCAGCAATTTTTGCCTTTTCAGTGGTCTGAGTAGCACTATGGTTTTGTACTAAATCCTTTGTAACATCTTCTTGTTTAGCTTGACTAGCCTGTGCAGACGTAATTTTTTTATTTTCAACCATCGCATCCAAAACCTCGTTGCGGCGCTGTGTTGCTAATTTTGCATTTGAAATTGGATTATAGCTGGAAGGTGCATTCGGTATCCCGGCAATTAGGGCCGTTTGTGCTAGGTCAAGCTTACTGAGGGATCTGCCATAATAATAATGTGCAGCAGTCTGCATCCCGTAGGTGCTATCCCCCATGAAGACCTTGTTAACATAAAAGGTTAGGATCTGTTCTTTGCTGTAAGTATTATCCATCTTCAGTGCTAACCAGGCTTCTTGTGCCTTACGTTTGAATGTTTGATCAGAACGTTTAGTTGAGAAAAAAGATAGTTTTATCAACTGCTGATCAAGGGTACTGCCGCCTTGAAGTCCAGAAGAACCTGATACATTGGATACAGCTGCTCCTAAGATTCTGACAGGGTCAACTCCATGATGTTTGTAGAAACGCCGGTCTTCAATTGAAACAACAGCATCTTTTAAAGTTTGGGGAATATCCTTACTGTCTACATACTGGCGATTTTGTGCTCCCAGACTGACAATTTTTTTGCCTTCTGAGTCATAAAGTACAGTTGATCCTGCACTGGTGAGCGCCTTTTCTGTCAGAGCAGGGGCACTCTTGGCATAGACAAAAAAGATGGTTGCTCCTAAAGCAACTGCAACTTCAATTACTATCAGCAGGGTCAGTAAACTTCTTTTAAAAATTTTTTTAAATTTACCTTGCGGTTTGTTTTTCCTCACGTTTTGCTTTCGACGTGCAACCCGTGAGAGTTTAGGGTCTTTATTACTCATGACTTACTCCTTTTGTAGTATGAAGATTTTCAATCAGCTTGTCTACGCAGGCTAAATAGGGAACAAGCGGCTGGACATGATATATAATCGGAAAGCCGGTTGTTGCAATTACCTTTTTTGGAATTGATTTGCGGCCATGGCCTTGGTTGTCCCAATACTTAAGTAAAGTTGCGACCGGAAGCAAAAAAAGTTCCTGAGTTGCACAAAACTTAATAATAGTAAAACAAATCCCTCCTTGCCTAACACAAGCTTTCATGTGTTCAACTTGATGCTCATGGAAGTTATTGAGCGGAAAGGATGTTTTGCTGCGTGTCTCTTTGGCTTCGAAGTCAATATAATACCCATGATATACGCCGTTGTAATCTGTCGTAGAAGCCTGCTTAAAGTAGGCTTCTTTGATAACTGCAGCACTGCGTTTAGGGTAATCAACCTGCACTAATTGAATCGGGATGGGTTTTTTATGAACCACGGCAATCTCTCGGTGCAGATAATAAGTATTGCTTTGATTTAGCTCTTCTTCAAGCGACATGCCGCGATTACCAAAAATAACATTATTATTTTTTCGGCTTTTTTTTACAGAAGCCGGTTTATAATTTTGGCCGTTCGGATATCTGATGACCATGCTCCATCACTCCATTCGACTTATTATACCAACATCATTCATACTTGGCAAAAGCCCTCTGAAGGCGTGCTTGCTGATGGGGTATTTTTCTTATACTATATAATGGATATGATATTAAAGGAGGAAAGAGGAGAATGAAAATCTGGTTGTCAGGCTACCGTAGCTACGAGCTGAACATTTTCAAAGAATCTGATCCTAAAATCGAGGTTATTAAAAATACTTTAAAAGAATACCTGCTCCAAAAGTTAACGGAAAATGGACTTGAATGGATTTTAGCCGGTGGGCAGCTTGGAATAGAACAGTGGGGATTGGAAACTGCAAATGAACTTAAAAAGGATTATCCTGAATTAAAAACTGCAATGATGCTGCCGTATCAAGAGTTTGAACAGAATTGGCGTGAGGATAAACAAGCGAAGTATCAAGTAATTAAGCAGGCTGTTTCTTTTTCGGCAAGCATCAGTACAGACCCTTACAAAAGCCCGCATCAGCTGCGTAATTGGCAGGAATTCATGCTGGCCCATACTGAAGGAGCAGTTTTTGTGTATGATCCTGAATACGAAGGAAAGACCAAGTATCCTTATGAAGCAGTAAAAAAATACCAAGAAACACACGACTACCCTTTAACTTTAATTGATATGGACTGGTTGGAAACAAGTGCTAGAGAATTTATTGAGAGAAAAAGAGATAATGGTTTGCAATAATAAGAAACTTTGGTATAATTAAAAAAGTTACGAAGTTAGTTTTCTAGAGAATATGAGGTGCATTTCTGTGGATAAGATAAATTTCACGCCTAAAGACATTGTAAATAAGAACTTCAAACCTAAAATGCGTGGCTATGATCCTGCAGATGTGGATGAATTCCTTGATGATGTAATCAAGGATTATGAGACGTATTCTAAAGAAACACAGCGCTTGCAGATGGAAAATGATCGTCTCGTCAGCAAGGTAGATGAGCTTACCAAGCAACTTGCAGTAGGTAAGAGTGGACAAGCAAGCCATCCTACATCCAACGTGACGAATATGGATATCTTGAAACGTTTATCAAATCTTGAGCGGCATGTCTTTGGTGCTCAGTTGAATAATGATACGGATCAAGAGAGCCATTTCTAATAACTGGCATAATTTTTGATGAAGTTTTCTGGTAATCGCGGTTTGCTTTATGCAGACTGAGGAAAGTCCAAGCTTGCACAAGCTGAGATGCTTGTAGTGATCGTGCTTGCTGAAAAAATAAGGCAAGGTACCTTTATGGTAACGGCAGACAAAAAAGCTAAGGTTTGACTATGCTTTAGTAGTTTTGAAAAGTGCCACAGTGACGAAACAATATCGGAAACGATATTGGTGGAACGAGGTAAACCCCGCGAGCAGGTAACCCAAACTTTGGTAGGGGCGCTTCATGACGGAAATGAACTAATCATGGGGGCAGGCATTTTGCCTGGAGATAGATGATTACCACCGATTTCGGTTTCCTGAACCGGATGACGTACGGAACGTGGCTTATAGAGGACTTCATCACAGGACTGGTTAGGAGTATTTTCGGATATTCCTAGCCTTTTTCTTTTGAAAAATAAATGAAGGAATGACATACAAAATGAAAAAATATGAGTTGTTGGCAACTGCGGCTTCTGGAATAGAGGGCTTAGTCGGAAATGAATTGCGGCATCTTGGATATGAAACACAGGTGGAAAATGGCAGAGCACGTTTTCAAGGAACCTTTGAAGATATATTGCAAACCAATCTTTGGTTACGGACAGCGGATAGAGTAAAAATTATTGTTGCGGACTTTAGAGCAACTTCTTTTGAAGAACTTTTTGAAAAAGTTAAGGCATTGCCTTGGGATGAATATTTACCTTTAGATGCCGCTTTCCCTGTGGAAGGCAAATCGCAAAAATCAAAGCTTTTCAGCGTTCCCGATGTGCAATCAATTGTAAAAAAAGCGATTGTTGACAAAATGAGTACTGTTTACCATAGAAGAACCCGTCTACCTGAAACTGGTGCAAAGTATCCGCTAGAAGTAGCACTTAACAAAGACCAGGTGCTTTTGACCCTAGATACAAGCGGTTCAAGCCTTTTTAAACGTGGTTACCGTGTAGAAAAAGGACCGGCTCCTTTAAAAGAAAATATGGCAGCAGCTTTGGTTTTACTGGCACACTGGTACCCCGAAAAAACATTTGTAGATCCGGTCTGCGGTTCAGGCACGATTCCACTAGAGGCCGCGTTGATTGGACACAATATTGCGCCAGGGTTCAATCGTGACTTCATTTGTGAAACTTGGACTAATATGCCACAGGAATTAGCACAAGAAGTTCGTGCATCCGCGGATGCTCAAGCGGATTATGACCGTGAACTTGATATAAGGGGTTACGACATTGATGGCAAGATGATTGATATTTCCCGTCTGAATGCACAGGAAGCTGGTCTTTTGCATAATGTGCGCTTTAAACAGCTGGCTGTTAAGGATTTTAAAACTGATCTGGAAAATGGTGTAATTGTTGCTAATCCTCCTTATGGTGAACGTTTAAGCGATCAAGAGGCCGCACGTGAGCTTTACCGTCAAATGGGAGACGTTTATCGGCCATTGACCTCATGGAGCAAGTATATTTTGACCAGTGATCTGCAATTTGAGACTTTTTATGGACAGCGTGCAACAAAAAGACGTAAACTCTATAATGGTTCTATCAGAACAGATCTTTTTCAATATTGGGGACGTCGTAAAAAGAAATAGTTACCGACAATTTAATTAGTTTTTGAAAACAATAGAGCAAAAACGAAGGGCAGGGGGAGAGCTTTGACCCGTCTTTCGTTTTTTTATAGTCGCTATATAAAAGGCTAGAGCTGATGCAGTTTCTGTAGTGCTAAGGTATGAGCACCGTGATTTTCTTTTTCAGGAATCCAGCGGTTAATGACCAATGAATAGTTTTTCTGCAGCTTCAGCAGTTTTTTTAGTAGATGAGGGTAGCTTTTAGAATATTTTTTTGCAATACTATCCATAACGATCTTGCTATCGCTAAAGAATAGAATTGTTTCTTTTGTACCAAATAATTCAGCGACTTTTTTCCAGCCCATGATAGCGGCATTAAATTCTGCTTCATGATTTGAGCTGGGAGAAAGAGCAAAAGAAAATTGCTGTTGTTTTCCCTGTGAGATTATTAGTACCCCTGCGCTACTCGGGCCAGGGTTCCCTTTTGTAGCGGCATCTGTATATAATTTTATCAAATTATCTGCTCCTTAAAAGAAAGGTGTTTTGCAATGAAAACAAAGTTTTACTATCAACCTGACCTTGCAATGGCGCTTACTTGCTGGTCGTATACTTTTATGATACTCCTAGCAGGTTTTTTATTATGGCTTGAGTTGACTGTTTTTCAAGTTTGGTCAGCAATTGTTTTTTTGTTGTTTTTTATTACAGCGATCCTGCAGCTGCTCTTGCGTTGGGCCGAGATTGCTCAGGATTCGCAGGTACTTGTTTTACATACCGTTTTACCACAAAATACAAAAAAAATTGAGATTAATGAACTAAGAGATATTTCTTTAATAAAGGGCGGCCTTTCGTTCAGAGATAAAAATCACAAATACAAGATAATGATGTTGAAAAACAATCGTGAGGTTCTTTATAATTTAATTATGGATCAATAAAAAGTTCGTATTTATACGGAGACAGCTTTTTTTTAGAACAAAGTAGGCATAAAAAAGTATTTTTTGATGACATTATACGAACAATAATTTATACTAAGACTAAAACCAGCAAGGGGGAAAAGGATTGAAAGACATAGAAATTGCACAACAGGCGAAAATGGATAAGATAACTAAAATTGCTGAAAAAGCCGGTTTATCTTCAGACCAGATCGAACAATACGGGGATTATAAAGCGAAGATTAAACTTCCGGTAAAAGAAAATAGTAAAAGCGGGAAACTTATCTTGGTAACTTCGATAAACCCTACTCCAGCAGGGGAAGGTAAATCGACGGTTACTGTCGGGTTAGGCGACGCTTTTAGCCTGCTTAAAAAGAAAACTGTTATTGCATTGCGGGAGCCTTCACTAGGACCTGTCATGGGAATGAAAGGCGGGGCAACCGGGGGCGGCTATTCCCAAGTGGTACCGATGGAAGATATTAATCTTCATTTTACAGGGGATATGCACGCACTGACGACTGCCAACAATACACTTTCTGCTTTAATTGATAATCATATTTATCAAGGCAATAAGCTTCACCTTGATCAGCGTCGTATTCTTTGGAAACGTGTTTTAGATATTAATGATAGGGCGTTGCGCCACGTGGTCATTGGAATTGGTGGGCCTACACAAGGAATCCCGCGTGAAGACGGATTTGACATTACTGTTGCAAGTGAATTGATGGCAATTCTTTGTTTAGCAGAAGATATTGCGGATTTGAAAAAACGCATTGGGCGGATAGTTATTGGTTATACCACTGATAAAGAACCGGTAACTGTCGCTCAATTGGGTGTAACCGGTGCGATTTCGCTCTTACTGAAGGATGCTCTGAAACCTAATTTGGTTCAGACTCTTGCTCATACCCCGGCTATTATCCATGGTGGGCCATTTGCAAACATTGCACATGGATGTAACAGTGTCTTAGCGACACAGACAGGGCTTAAACTTGCAGATTATACTTTAACTGAAGCTGGTTTTGGCGCTGATCTGGGAGCAGAGAAGTTCTTGGACATTAAGACACCTGTTTTGGGTAAAACACCTGATACGATCGTGGTAGTTGCAACTGTACGTGCACTTAAGATGCATGGCGGGAAACCAAAGAACGCTTTAAAAGAAGAAGATCTTTCAGCACTTACTGCAGGTTACGCCAACTTGCAAAAACACGTAGCAAACATGCGTCGATATAATATTCCAGTTGTTGTAGCTATTAATCAGTTTTCTTCAGATACTGAAGCAGAGTTGAAACACTTGAAGGAACTTTGCGAATCTGACGGGACACCTGCACTTGTTGCTGATGTCTGGGCAAAGGGCGGCAAAGGAGCAATAGAATTGGCAGAAAAAGTTTCGCAGTTGTGTGAAGAAAAGCATGATTTCAAGCCATTATATGCACCTGAAGATGATTTGCAGGAAAAAGTTGAAAAAATAGTTACACAGATTTATGGCGGTGCAAATGTGGTATATGGAACAAAAGCTTTACGTCAGCTAAAGGATTTCAAAACATTAGGCTGGGATCATTTACCGGTCTGCATGGCAAAAACTCAGTATTCTTTGTCTGATGATCCAAAAGCTATCGGCGCACCACGTGACTTTACGATTCATGTTCGTGAGTTTGTGCCTAAGTTGGGCGCTGGCTTCGTCGTTGCATTAACCGGTAACGTGTTAACGATGCCAGGATTACCGAAGGTTCCGGCTGCAAATGAAATGAACTTGAGCAACGATGGGATAATTTCTGGGCTTTACTGAGTTTAAAAAATGGGAGTATCAATAGTCGTACTCTTTAAGTATTAAGTGTGAATTGCGAATATAGTCTGGATTTGACTATGAGTGATTTGTAATAAAACGGAGGAAAATGGCTGGCTGTTGGAACACGTTAATTCGGATATCGTAAGATAAAAATAAATAGCAGGATAAAATGTGAGATTTGACCCAGTTTCTGGTTATTAAATAAAAATAAAATAATTTTAAAGAAAGATCTAATTCAATGGCTGATTAATTTCGGTTTTTGAATTAGATCTTTTTGTTTTGCTAAAGACAATAGACAATTCACAGTTTCTGAGTATTAAACAATGTATTGCGAATATAATTTGTCTTTACTACAAAATTATGACTAAGCGAGGTGTAAGTTAAAGGAAAATTTTTGCCAGTAACTGGCAAAAATTTTTAGCGTTGTTGTAGTAATTAAAAGCTAATAAGTAAAAGCTGCTTTCTAAAAAAAAGCTATTTAATAGGGAATTAATTAAATTTTTTAAGCTAACTAAAAATATCTTTTATAGACAAACTATTAAGATGATTAAAGAATTTCCTTATTACAAAAGCCCGATTTCTTGTAAATTATAGAACAAATAAACTTGCCAAATTTTATTATGGAATTTTACAAACTTTTTACTCAAATCGTACCTAATTATTTACATTAGATATATATAATCAGAAGACGTACGTACGGAAAAACTAATAAGGGGTGGTTAAAATCATTACAGCACATTCTGGAAGCGATGGTCTTATTCCTAACAGCTTGCAGTTTCTAGAAAAAGCTTCTCAGTGGCCTGTGGCTGCTTTGGAGATCGATGTTAGATGGAATAAAGGCCAAAACCAGTTAATATTGGGACATGATCAGGTTTTTACAGAGGGATTAACGCTGAAAGAAGCTTTTGCGACTTTTAGTCATAGCGATGACAAAAAATTGCTTAACTGTGATCTCAAGGAACCAAATCTGGCAGAACATGTTATTGCCTTAGCTGGTGCGTATGGACTTGATAAGCGTTTAGTTTTAACTGGTGAGCTGAATGCAAGTGAACAGCAGCTTTGGCCTGCGCTAATCTGGCGTAACATTGAAACACTGGCGCCGAAGAACTCTTTTGAACGAATGTTAAAAGACAAACACTTTTTTAAGAAAGTTTTGTTAGAAGCAGTTGATGAAGGATGCCGCTGGCTCAACCTTCCCTTTCAATTGCTGCATCCTGTTAATCTTACATTACTTAAGGCAACAGGGTTAAAACTATCAGTTTGGACTGCAGGAGATGCTGATGAGGTTGATGCACTTCTCTCTTGTGGAGTCAACAATGTCACTACTACTGCGGCAAGCGCTTATTATGAATTTTCGAGGGGAATGGAAAAGCTTGAGTAGGAAAAAACTAATATTGAATTTCCTAGTATTATTTGTTTTTGCTTTCTTTATGTATGGACCATTGTTAAATACATTTATGCTCGCTTTTGCGAATAAATACCAGGCACCGCATGTATTGCCATTAAGCTTTGGCTTTACATGGTGGAAAAATGTCTTTGCGCAAAGCGACTTGCTACAAGCTTTTGTCAATTCTTTCTTAGTGGCTGCTCTTTCGACGTTTTTTTCAATGGTGATTTGTTTGCCTGCTGCTTATGCGATTGCACGATATCACTTTAAGGGAAGAAACCTATTTCTTTTTTCATTTTTACTTTCAAATGCTTTCCCTAAAATTGGACTTTACACTGCAATCGGAATAATTTTTTATAAGATGCAGTTGATGGGAACGTTGACGGGGGTAGTGCTGATTAACATTTTAAACACAATGATCTTTATGATTTGGATTCCTACTGGTGCGTTTCAAAATGTTTATCGTCAACAAGAGGAAGCTGCACGCGATGTAGGAGCTGGACCAATACGGACATTTTTCACGATAACCTTTCCTAGTGCTTTGCCGGCAATCATTGTTGCGGCTATGTACACCTTCTTGGGGGCACTTGATGAATCACAAGGGACCTTGCTGATTGGATTCCCACAAATTAAGACAATGGCTACGGCAATGTATGGCATTATTCTTGATCAAGCTCCGATGGTCGGCGCCATTTTTGCACTGTTGCTAGTACTTCCGGCAGTTTTAATTCTCTGGTTATGTTACAAGTTTTTTGGGAAAAAGTCGTTTCTGCAACAACTATTTATTAAATGAGAGAGTGATGATGCATGACAGTCAAGCTTATGATAGAAGACCTTTCCAAGAAATATGAGAATGGTGATGGTATTCAGGATATCAACCTAGTAGTTAATTCTGGTGAGATTCTGACCCTTTTAGGCCCCTCTGGTTGCGGCAAAAGTACTTTGCTGCGTTCGATTGGAGGATTCGAACGGGTTACTACTGGGAGAATATTGATTGCAGAAAAAGATGTCACGAAGCAGCCGCCAGAAAAAAGATCAACTATCATGGTTTTTCAAGGATACAATCTTTGGGAAAGAATGACGGTGTTTGAAAATCTGGAATTTGGCCTTAAACTCCGTAAAGTTTCAAAATCAGAAAGAAAACAGCGGATCATGGAGATGCTGACGATGTTGGGAATTGAAGCAATGGCTGCAGAATATCCGCAACAGCTTTCTGGAGGGCAGCAACAACGTGTTGCCATTGGACGAGCACTAGTATTACGCCCAGAAATTTTACTTTTGGATGAACCTTATTCTGCGCTTGATGCGAAGATTCGAGTACAGATGCGCGAAGAGTTAAAGAAAATTCAACGTCGTTTGCAGATTACTATTATCTTTGTTACACACGATCAAGAAGAAGCAATGATGCTTTCAACTAGAATTGCCGTCATGAAAAAGGGTGAAATTGTCCAAGTCGGAACACCTAGTGAAATCTATAATGATCCAAAAGATATTTATGTTGCTTCTTTTATCGGTGAAATGAATTTTGTCACCGCAGATACTGACCGAGTTGCTGCTTTCAGGCCGGAAGATGCACATATTACTTCTGCTCAAGAAGCAGGAGAGAATACTTATCATGGAACAGTTCAACAAAGTACACAAATGGGGCACTATTCACAACTAATGGTGAAGCTTGAAGAGCAAACAATCGTTTTATTTGCTGAAAAAGATGCTTTTGAGAATTATCCAGAAGGAACAGATATTTTTTTTGAAGTAAAAAAAATGCAGAACTTTATTAAAGGGGTAGAAAAATGAAATTTTGGAAAAGGGCAACAGCAGCTGCAGCAGGTATACTGCTTTTCGTGGGATTAGCAGGCTGCAGCAATTCTAGTGCAAGTTCAAAGAAGGCAAGTTCAAGCAGTGTCAAACAGACAAACGTTACACTATGGGCAGGCGGCTCGCAAAATGTAAAGGATGGGATGAGCAAGATTGTTTCAGCTTTCAATGCAAGTCCTGAAGGTAAAAAATATCACCTGAATTTAGAGTTTATTTTGTCAGGAACGAGTGCTGCAAGTTTACAAGATCGCTTGGTAGCAGCTAAAAAGGCTGGTCAAAAGAAAACAAATTATGATTTAATTCTTGCATCTGACTCAGACTATGCAGCATACACCCAACTTGGAGGCAAGGGTATTTTTGAAAAATATGACAAGAGTCAAATTTCAAACCTCAAAAATGATAAGGCAACTATTAGTGCTGGTAAGGGATACTTAGTACCATATCGTGGTACAACAGTTGTTTTAGCATACGATTCGGCTAAAGTTAAAAATCCACCAAAGACATCTAAAGAGCTCTATACTTGGATTAAAGCTAATCCTGGAAAATTTGCATATAACACACCAGAATCTGGTGGCGCTGGCGCTGCATTTTTACAAACAGCAGTTTACAACTATCTGCCTAAATCTGCCTTGACTTCAAGTGATTCTAAATGGGCTAACCAGTGGGATAAAGGATTGTCTTTACTGAAATCATTGAACAGCTATATGTACAAATCAGGCGGAAAAGTTGTTTATCCTAATAAAAACCAGGGAACAATGGATCTGTTGGCAAATGGTCAGGTAGAGATGATCCCTGCATGGCAGGATATGACTACAATGGCCTTAACAGCTGGAACTTTACCGAAGACTGTTAAGATGACCCAAATTTCTCCTGCATTTACTGGAAACCTCGATAGTTTAGTTATCCCTTCAATTGGATCTAACAAAAAGGGTGCTGAAGCTGTGATGAACTTTATACTTGGCAAAAAGGCCCAAAATATCTTAGTTGACACGATGGCTGCAATTCCTGTAATCGACCAAAAAGAAATTACATCTGATAACCTGAAATACATTAAGGGATTGAATGCAAAAGACTTCCGCTTTTCTAGTACTGGGGATCTTGCAACACAGCTAATTCAGAAATGGGATTCAGAAATTGAAAATGGAGTAAAATAAATTAAATGAAAAAAAGCGATGATCTAAAGAAAAAATGGGCGCCTTATCTTTATGTTCTGCCGGCATTTTTTCTAATTCTACTTTTGATTGTTTACCCGGTAGTTACATCGCTGAACCTGTCGCTTAGAGATAAGGTTACCTCGCATTTTACGCTGGATAACTACCACTATTTTTTTACTGATCAAGTCCAGCTGAACAATATAGGTTACACTCTGTTTGTTGCAGTTATGACGGTTGTTTTAGCTTTGCTGTTTGGTTTTATGCTGGCCCTTTATATTCGGTTTAACAATAATGGCCTCAGCAAGACAGTGGTTGCATTGACCATTCTTCCGCAGTTTATCCCGGGACTAGTTGCCGTTTATTCGATGATGTTGGTTGTTAGAAATGGTGGCGTCTTAAGTCGTATTGCTCAATCACTAGGTTTTACTTTTAATCCTAATCTGATGTATTCGGCTAATGGACTCATTATGGTAAATCTGTGGTTTAATATTCCTTTTGCTGCGCTGTTGCTACTTGCAAGTCTTGCAAATGTGAGGCAAGCTTCTATTGAGAGTGCACGTGATATTGGTGCTGATAAATGGACTGTTTTGCTTAAAATTATTTTGCCAACAACCTATAAGCAATTTTTTATCGCTGGGGCTTTTGTTTTCATGAGCAATGTGGGTTCCTTTACAACCCCGTTTTTGATGGGCGGAAATAATCCGCAGATGCTAGGAGTTGTTTTGTATAAGGAATTCAACCAGTACTTGGATTATAATAAAGCAGCTGCTCTTTCTGTTATTTTGTTTTTGCTGTGCAGCCTTTCTGCCATTGTGTATGTAATAGTTAACATGCGCAAGGAGAAGTGGAGATGAGAATTTGAGAACAATCTTAACCCGTCAATTTAAACTAGGTCCTCAAAACGATAAGACTACAATTCCTCTGAAATTCGAGCTTACCGGCTCAGTAGGTTTGTTAATTGAGTTTGTTTACGGACCGCAAAATGTGGAACTAGCACGTGCAAAACAGCTGATTGCTGCAGAATTACTTTCAGCTAACCAGTCTGCAACAGTGCAAAATGTAAAGCAATATCTGCCATTGCAAAATCTTGTAACTATTTCAGCTGCAAAAGATGGTCGTTATTTAGGTAACCATCACTACAAAGCACCACAGCAGCAGATTTTACTGTCTCCTGCCCACTCTTCACTGGGATATCTCAAACCTGCCAAAATCAGCGGCAAGTGGCAGATTAGTATGCATCAGCATTGTATTGCTTCTAAGTTAGTCATGGCAAAGATTATTATCAGCGAGTTGGAGGAATACGATGAATTATCACAGTATTGAATGGCATACGCATACAGTTCATAGTGATGCGGATCAAACAGTGGAAGAACTATTAAAAGCTGCTGCAAAAAGTAACTACGAAATTCTAAGCATTTCTGATCATAATACATTGAGTGCGTATGATGAAATTAAGGAAAAAGGATTAACGACTTCAGTTTTTCTGTTGCATAATTCACTTGAATGGACTACTTTTTATGGGCATATGCTGGTCTTGGGAACACACGAGGCACTTAACTGGTATGACGCAAAACCGGCAGATATAGATCTGTGGGTTAAAAGAAATAAAGAAGCAGGTGCAGTTTTAGGCGTAGCACATCCGTTTGAGCTGGGCAGTCCAATCTGTACTGGATGTCATTGGGATTTTTTGGTGAGAAACTGGGACAACTTTGATTTTATTGAAATTTTAAACGGCAACTCTCCCCAAGAACAGTTGTATAACCAAAAAGCGTATGCACTCTGGTCAAAGCTGCTGCAAGAGGGTCACCATCTTGCTGCCAGTTGTGGGCGCGATTGGCATCGCCCTAAAAAAGAAACAGAAAATGTTGCGATTAATTATCTAGGGGTAGAGCAGTTAAATGAAGAAATGATCAAAGACAGTATTCGCAAGGGTAATTTTTATGTGACTTTGGGTCCCAAGTGGGAATTTAATCTTAGTTCGCAAGAAAAACATGAGATTCTTATGGGCGCGACAATTTTACAAGGTACATATCATTTAGCTGTCAAGTTTCAAAACCAAGATAACGAATTAAACAGGCAATTTGGTGAAACTATAAAAAAAATCAAACTGCTGCAGAATGAAGAAGTCGTTGCGGAATTTTCACGTACAAACTTTGAAGAAGAGTTAAAGATTGACGTTGCTCTTACACGTGGCCCTTTTAGAATTGAGGGCTGGGGTTCTTTTAGAGGAATCCCTGACCAACGTTTAGTAATTTCAAATCCGTTTTATGTAGAATAAGATGCGCTTGTCTTCATCAATACTGTTTTTTGAAAGTTTAGTATCCGCAGACAGAGTTAGGGGCTGGATCAAAACTTGGGGTTTTGACCCAGCCCCTAACTCTGTCTTGCAGTATGTGACCTAGCAGGCTCATAGATTTTTAAGTCGCGTTCAGTACTTTGGCTTTTAAGAAAGAAAGGGAAGCAATGAAACCAAAAGAGCTTATTACGACAAAAGAATTTGGTATGTTTTATCATCTCTTCTGCGATGTATTTGAAAAAAATGATACTCCAGATTTACGAAAAATATTTTTTGAGCTGCATGTTCATGGGACTGTTTTGGGCTTCGTACAGGATGAACAGTTGTTGAGCGGGCTTGCTTGGTGGCGGTTTAAAGTTGTTTTCCAAGGCTGCAGGTATAATATGGGGGCAGTCGGGTCAGTGATGACCGCTCCGGCCGCTAGAAAGAAAGGAAACTCAACACTTTTATTACAAAGAGCACTTGAACAGATGGCGGCCTCAGGCATGACGTTGTCATACCTAGATCCATTCTCACATGCTTTTTATCGCAGGCTGGGTTACGGGGCAGCAATCAATCATATGCACTATACGATTGCACCGGAGCAGATCCAGTTGCCGCGGCTTGCTGATGGATTGCAAGAAGCAGCTGTCAGCAGCAGTGTACAAACAGGTTTATTGTCAGAGTATTTAGACAAAGTTGCGTCTTTTTACACACAGCAATTAATACATAAAAGCGGTGGACTGCTGCGCCCCAAATGGTGGTGGCAGCATCTTTGTGCTGAGAGAATTGAAATTTGCTGTTGTTTGAACACTAAGCAACAGCTTGAGGGCTATTTTCTCTATAAAAGAACGAGAAAGTCTTTAATTCTTAAGGAATTGTTGGTTAAGAATGCTGGTGCAGAAAAAAGTTTATTACAGTTCTTGCATATACAGTGGAGGAATATTGAACAGGTGATTTTTGAATCTGACGAACCGGTTTATAGAGGACAGTTGCTGAATGAACCGCTCGCATTAAGCGTACAAGTAAAACCTTTTATGATGGCCCGGATAATCGACCTGCAAGATTTTATTCTGCGATATCCCTTTAAAAATATTAATTTCGGTGATTTTGTATTAGCAGTGAGCGATTCACAGTTGGCACAAAATAATGGTGTATGGCGCTTATGTACTAAAAATGGGCGTATTTCTTTTTTTAAGTGCGCTCTTGCTCCGCAAGAAGCGGATATTAATACATCCATTGCTGAATTAGTACCGCTTTTTTTTGGTCAATATTCTCTTGAGTGGGCAGCTCTTCATCAAAGGATTGTTGTGAAAAGTCTTTTCAAGTCTGTTAAATTACAAGCGGCGTTATTGACAGCGCCTGTTAGTTTTAACGATGATTTTTAAGTGGAAAACTGTTTGGACATAATTTTGATATTTAAGATTAAACCGCAGTGTTGTATAATTAGGTCTTGAAATCAATTAATGTGTCGTGGCACGGGCAGGAGGGTCTTTTAACAGTGATACTTTATTTTCTTTTAATTTTTGCAGTCGTTTTATTGGATCAGCTTGTCAAGTTTTTTGTGGTCAGCAACGTTCCTTTAAACTCAAGTTTTGATTTTATTCCGCACTTTCTTTCAATTGCTCATATCCGCAACTACGGAGCTGCCTGGAATATTTTTACAGGTCAAAAACTTTTTTTATTTTTAATTACTGTCGTAGCCTTATGCATCTTGGGGTATTATTTTAAAAAGTTATGGAAAAATTGGCCTTACGCATTGGGGATCAGTCTGATGATCGGCGGTACATTGGGTAATTTTATTGATCGTCTGCGGATCGGATATGTTGTTGACATGTTCCAGCTTGACTTTATTAACTTTCCAATCTTTAATGTGGCTGATGCAGCATTAAACGTTGGTGTATTGGTTATTTTAGTGACAATGCTGCGAGATGAATTTCGTGGGTGAAAAGAGCAGAGTTACCTTTCAAAAAGGACGGGTAGATAAAATTGCTGCTGAATTTTTTACGGCTCATTCAAGATCGCAGCTCAAGCAGTGGATTTTAGAAGGACACTTGCTGGTTAATGGCAAAGTAGTGAAACCTAATTATCAGGTACAGCCGGCAGACGAACTGGAATTAACACCGCCGCCTATTAAAAGTATCAATTTGCAGCCAGAAGAGATTCCACTAGACATTGTTTATGAGGATCAAGATGTTTTAGTTGTTAATAAACCGCAAGGAATGGTGGTTCATCCTTCGCCGGGCCATCCAGATCATACCTTGGTAAATGCTTTACTGGCACATTCGCCGCTTTCAACGATTAATGGTAAATTTCGTCCTGGAATTGTTCATAGAATTGATAAGGACACTTCTGGGCTTTTAATGGTTGCTAAAAATGACTTTGCTCATCACAGCTTGGCACAACAGTTAAGAGAAAAAAGTAATATTCGTGAATATATTGCATTGGTGCACGGAGTACTGAAAGAAGAAAAGGGCACAATTGATGCACCGCTGGGGCGTTCTTTAAAAGACCGTAAGAAACAGGCTGTGGTTAAAGATGGGCGTGCAGCGCGGACTCACTTTGAGGTTTTAAAAAGGTATAAAAATTACACTCTGGTAAAATGTATCCTTGAGACCGGACGTACTCATCAGATCAGGGTGCACATGAAGTATATCGGCCATCCGCTAGTCGGAGATCCACTTTATGGACCTACGAAGACGATTAAGGGGAATGGGCAGTTTCTTCATGCCGGAAAATTGGGTTTTAAACATCCACGCACAGGAAAAGAATTGATCTTTGAGGTTCCTTTGCCTGCGATTTTTAAAAAAACTTTGAAATTTCTTGACAGAAATGATTAATACTAGTAATTTAATAGTAATGATAGTCCTTTAAAATTAGTCCCGTGAGGCTAAGAAGGCAGTGTCTTTTAGAACTCGGATATTAGACTGTAATCTGCCGCTTAGTCGTTTGACTAGGCGGTTTTTTATTGGACAAAAATTAAAGGGAGTGTTGATATGGCAAAGGAAGTTGTTGATTCAATGGCAATGAAACGCGCTTTGACAAGAATGACTTATGAAATCATCGAAAAGAATAAGGGAATCGAAGATCTTGTAATCATTGGTATCAAGACACGTGGAGTTTATCTGGCAAAGAGAATTGCACAACGTTTGCAACAGTTGGAAGGGGCAAAAGTTCCAGTCGGAGAGCTTGATATTTCGCTTTATCGTGATGATCGGCATGAGATTGATAATCGTACAGACCCCGTTGTTAATTCATCTACACTTGATTTTGACATTACCGAAAAACAGGTAATTTTGGTAGATGATGTTTTATTCACCGGCAGAACAATTCGTGCTGCATTAGATGCATTAATGGATCAAGGGCGTCCGAGAAAGATCAATGTGGCAGTACTGGTTGATCGCGGGCACCGTGAATTGCCGATTCGTGCAGACTTCGTTGGAAAGAACATTCCAACGGCACTTGATGAACAGATATCTGTCTCCGTTGAAGAACTGGATGGCAAGGATACTATTGAGATTCAAAAAATTAAATAGCAGCCGTTTAATTGACTCCAGAGAGAGCAAAAAGGTTGAAAGTATCATTTTACATAATATTTTGTAAGTGATGATTACCTTATGCTGACCTGGATCAATAGCGATTCAGGTTTTTTTATTAGAAAGGGAAGATTAATTTGAAGATGGAAAATAATAAAAAATTCAGAAATGAAGAGGCGATTCTTGATATAGGAGATCGGCCAAGTTTCTCACACTGGCTGGTTCTTTCCATCCAGCATCTTTTTACCATGTTTGGTGCCACAGTTTTGGTTCCGCTGCTGGTCGGTATAAATCCCAGTATCGCATTGTTCAGTTCAGGAGTTGGGACACTCGTTTATATCTTATGCACAAAGGCAAAGATTCCGGCTTATCTTGGTTCCAGTTTTGCATTTATTGTTACGATGCAGGCCCTAATGAAAGCCTATGGGTACCCGGCGGTTGCTCAAGGAGCTATTTCTGCCGGATTGGTCTACGTCGTTGTTTCAGTTTTAATCAGCCGTTTTGGTTCCAGCTGGGTTGATCGAATTTTACCGCCGATAGTTGTCGGCCCGATTATCATAGTAATCGGATTATCATTAGCAACTACCGCTGCCAGTGATGCAATGCTGAATAACTCGCATTATGATCTTCGTTACTTTGGCGTAGCTATTTTTACACTTGTAATTACAATTATTTTTAATATGTTTCTCAAAGGGTTCATAAGTATGATTCCCGTTTTACTAGGCATTATCTGCGGTTATCTGGTGGCACTTTCGGTGGGAATTGTTGATTTGCAAGGTGTTAGTGCGGCTAAATGGTTCTCACTGCCGGCTTTCAGTGTCATGTTCGTTAATTACGACTTCAAGTGGTATCCTGCAGCAATTATCGGAATGGCGCCGATTGCGTTTGTGACGATGACTGAACACATGGGACACATCATGGTTCTTAACAAGTTAACCAAACGAAACTTTTTCAAAGATCCTGGGTTGCATCGTACCTTGTTCGGTGATGGTTTATCATCAGTTATTGCCGGCTTTGTAGGTGGACCTCCAACAACTTCTTATGGTGAAAATATTGGTGTTCTAGCAATGACACGCGTTCACAGTGTCTGGGTTTTGGGGGGCGCAGCAATCTTTGCCCTTGTGTTCAGTTTTGTCGGCAAGATCAGTGCTTTGATTCAGTCTGTTCCCTCACCTGTAATCGGTGGAATTAGTTTCTTGCTCTTTGGAATGATCGCGTCAAACGGGTTGCGGATTCTAGTAGATAACCACATTAACTATGAACGAAAACGCAACTTGATTATCACGTCTGTTGTTTTAGTGATTGGAATCGGCGGTACGTACCTGCAGCTGGGTAAATTCCAACTGACCAGTATCGCGTTAGCAACTCTTTTTGGAATTTTGTTAAACCTTGTTCTTCCGGAAAAAGCAAGCAGTGAAAAGTAAGGAGTAAAAAATGTTGAAAATGGATAGTTTAGTAGCAATGAAACACTTTGTAAGTGTCGAAGATCTTCAAGCTGCACAGGTTCGCTCTTTGATTGCAAGAGCTTCTTTTTTTAAAAATGGCGGAACTGTCCCTCAATTTTCAGAGCCGGTGTATGCTTCAAATCTTTTTTTTGAAAATAGTACACGAACACACTGCAGTTTTGAAATGGCGCAAAGAAAATTAGGGATACAAACTATTCCATTTGATCCTTCGAGCAGTTCAGTGAGCAAAGGAGAAAGCCTCTACGATACGCTTTTAGCACTTAATTCGCTAGGAATTCAGCTAGTTGTAATCCGTCATTCAAAAGTCGGCTATTATCGGCCGCTTATCAATCCTACTGAACACCAGCAGCTGAAGATGGGAATTATAAATGCCGGTGATGGCAACGGACAGCATCCGTCACAATCTTTACTGGATATGATGACAATTTTTGAACAGTTTGGCAGTTTTGCCGGTTTGAAGATTGTGATTGTGGGTGATCTGATTAACTCTCGAGTTGCACGTAGCAATATGGAACTGCTGCATAGTTTAGGGGCTGCACTTTACTTTTCAGGCCCCAGCTGCTGGTACTCTCCAGAGTTTGATGCTTATGGTCAATATTTGACGCTGGATGAAATCATTTCGGAGATGGACGTTGTGATGCTTTTGCGTGTTCAGCATGAACGTCATACAGATGAGAATGGATTTTCAACTGCTGATTATTATGAACACTACGGGATGACCTTAAAGCGTTATGCACGGTTGAAGGATGACGCAATTATTATGCATCCGGGACCAGTTAACCGTGGAGTGGAATTTGCAACAGAGCTGGTCGAAGCGCCAAAATCGCGTTTTACCGCACAGATGAAGAATGGTGTCTTTATGCGTATGGCTATGTTGGAAGCTGTAATCAGAGGCAGACATCTTGGAGGTCTTTAAATGAAAAAAGGCAACAGTTTTTTGTTAACCGATGGACTTGTATATCAAGGAGGTCAGCTGCATCGACTTGATATCTTGGTACAAGACGGCAGAATTTCAGCGCTAGGGGAAAATTTAGATAAACTTTCTCCAGCTGGTGTAAAAAAGTATGATGCAAGTCGAAAACTTGTTTCTCCTGGGCTTGTCGACGTTCATGTTCATTATCGCGACCCGGGATTTACCTACAAAGAAACAGTTAAGACAGGCGCCCAAGCTGCTGCCCATGGAGGATTTACAACTGTCTGTGCAATGCCGAATGTTGATCCGGTACCTGACACACCTGAACGTTTGCAAAAGATGATTAAAAAAAATCATGAAGACGGTTGTGTGCATATTAAACAGTATGCTGCAACTACCCAGGATCGAACTTCTGATAAAGTCAATGATCTATCTGGATTAAAGCGGGCTGGGGCCTTTGCATTTTCAAACGATGGTAATGGTATTCAAAATGCAGAAACGATGTATCAGGCAATGAAGGCTGCTGCTGCTTTGAAGATGCCCATAGTCGAACACATTGAAGATGATTCTTTGAAAAAAAACGGTGTTATGAATGCTGGACGCTATGCTGTTGAACTGGGATTGCCTGGAATGCCAGGACTGAGCGAATCAAGCCAGCTTGCACGTGATTTATTATTAGCACAGGAAACTGGTGTTCACTATCACGCATGCCACCTGTCAACTCGTGAAAGTGTAGCACTTGTACGTTTGGCTAAGGAGCACCATATTAATGTAACGTGCGAGGTAACACCGCATCATTTACTGTTAGCCGATCAGGATATTCCTGCAGACGATGGTTTTTATAAGATGAATCCGCCATTGCGCAGTACGGCCGATTGTGCTGCCCTGTTTGAGGGGCTTTTGGATGGAACTATCGATATGATTGCAACAGACCATGCACCGCATGCTGCTTCCGAAAAAATGGGGGGTATGTGCCACGCTTCCTTTGGTATTACAGGAAGCGAGACCGCTTTTGCTCTTTTGTATACACGCTTTGTCAAAACACAAAGGATGAGTCTTGAACAGTTGCTGGATTTGATGAGCATTAAGCCGGCAAAGTGTTTCGGAATGAACGATGCTGGTGCGCTTTTTCCGGGTAAGCCTGCTGATTTGGCAGTCTTTGATTTGGAACATGAATATGTATTGCAAGAAGAAAGATATTTCTCATTAGGCAAAAATACTCCGTTTACGGGGACAAAGGTTTATGGACAAACCTGTATGACTTTTGTTGCCGGTGAATTGGTTTACAAAAAGGAGGACTGACTTTGAAACGTTACTTGATATTGGAAGATGGCAGTATTTTTGAAGGTGAAGCTTTTGGTGCAAAGGGTGAAACAACTGGTGAAGTTGTTTTTACAACTGGAATGACTGGTTACCAAGAGACTATAACTGATCAATCATACGCTAACCAGATACTAGTTTTTACCAACCCTTTGATCGGTAATTATGGAGTCAACTTGGATGATTATGAATCGATCGAACCCGGCTGCAAGGGAGTAATCTGCCATGAGCTGGCTCGAGTAACAAGTAATTGGAGGAGTCAAGGCAGCCTTGCACAATTCCTAGAGCAGATGAAAATTCCTGGGATTGCAGGAATCGATACTCGTGCATTAACAAAAAGGCTGCGCTTGGCAGGGACAATGAAGGGCAGAATCATCGACACATTAGTAGACACCGAACATGCTTTTTCACAATTAAATGCCACTGTAGTGAACGAGGATCTTGTTGCCAAGGTCTCAACAGTTAAGCCATATCCTAATCCTGGCAGTAAACGCAATGTAGTCGTAATCGACTTTGGTCTTAAGCATAGTATTTTACGGGAATTGGCAAAACGTGATTGCAATACGATTGTTTTACCATATACGGTTACAGCTGAAGAAATTTTTAAACTTAAGCCGGATGGAGTGCTGCTTTCAAATGGGCCCGGTGACCCCAAGCAGCTCCCTGAGGCCGTTAAAATGATCCAAGAAGTAGAAAAGAAATTGCCGCTTTTCGGAATCTGTTTAGGCCATCAGCTTTTTGCATTAGCAAACGGTGCTGACACTTTTAAGATGAAATTTGGCCATCGCGGTTTTAACCACCCGGTCAAGGAAGTAGCGACTGGTAAAATCTGTTTTACTTCTCAAAATCATGGCTATGCGGTTGCAAGAAAATCAGTAAATAACGACTTGTTGAATATAACGTATAGTGAGCTTAACGATGGGACGATCGAAGGTTTGCGTCATAAAAATTATCCCGCTTTCAGTGTTCAGTTTCATCCGGATGCAGCGCCAGGCCCGCATGATGCTGTTGCTATCTTTGATGATTTCATGCATATGATCGACTTAAGAAAGGATGAAGATAATGCCTAAGAGAACAGATATCCATAAAATAATGGTACTCGGATCCGGCCCGATCATTATTGGACAGGCTGCAGAATTTGACTATTCAGGGACACAAGCTTGCCTGGCACTTCGTGAAGAAGGTTATGAAGTGGTCTTAGTTAACTCTAATCCGGCAACAATCATGACAGATAATGAAATTGCTGATCGTGTCTATATTGAACCTCTGACGACTGAATCAGTTTCGCGGATTATTCGCCAAGAGTACCCTGATGCTCTTTTACCAACACTGGGCGGACAAGTTGGATTGAATATGGCAATGTCTTTATCAAAGACCGGAATCTTAGATGAACTTGGGATTGAACTCCTTGGAACCAAGCTCACAGCAATCAATCAAGCAGAAGATCGGGAACTTTTTAAGGAACTGATGGCGCAGCTTCATGAACCGATTCCTGAGTCGCAAACTGTCAATACAAAAGAAGAGGCATTAACTTTTGCAGAAAAAATTGGATATCCAGTAATAGTGCGTCCTGCTTTTACAATGGGAGGAACCGGCGGCGGACTTTGTGATAATCGCAAACAGCTGGCGGCGGTTGCAGCCAATGGACTTGATCTTTCACCGGTTACACAATGTCTGATTGAAAAAAGCATTATGGGATATAAGGAAATTGAGTTTGAAGTAATGCGGGATCATGCTGATAATACGATGGTTGTCTGCTGTATGGAAAATTTTGACCCAGTCGGGATTCATACCGGAGACTCGATTGTAATTGCTCCAACACAAACTTTGACAGACCGCGAGTATCAAATGCTACGCGATGTTTCCTTGCGTCTGATCAGTGCCTTGAAAATTGAGGGCGGCTGCAACGTCCAGTTGGCTCTGGACTCTGATAGTTTCAATTATGATGTTATCGAAGTTAATCCACGTGTCAGCCGTTCATCAGCGCTGGCTTCTAAGGCAACAGGCTATCCCATTGCCAAGATGGCTGCTAAAATTGCAGTCGGGTTAACCTTAGATGAAATCAAAAACCCAGTTACAGGAACAACTTACGCTGAGTTTGAACCGGCACTTGACTACGTTGTCGCTAAAATTCCGCGTTGGCCTTTTGACAAGTTTCCAAAAGCAAACCGTGAACTGGGGACTCAGATGAAAGCAACAGGTGAAGTAATGGCAATCGGAAGGACAGCCGAAGAAGCACTTCAAAAAGCAGTTCGGTCGCTTGAGATTAATGAACATGACTTGTTTTCATCTGATGCACAGCAAGCGAGTGACAATAAACTCGAAGAAAAGCTTGTTCATCCGCAAGATGATCGCCTTTTTTATCTTGCTGAAGCATTCAGACGAGGATACAGTCTCGATGAAGTGCATGAATTAACTAAGATTAACCATTATTTTCTTGATATTGTTAAACATTTAACTGAGTTGGAATTGGAGTTACGTAACCATCCCGGGGAACTTGAAACGCTTAAAAAGGCAAAACGCTATGGTTTTAGTGATTATACTATTGCTAACCTATGGAATAGTTCGCAAGAAGCTGTCCGCAATCTGCGTAAAAAGAATCATTTGCTGCCAGTCTACAAGATGGTTGATACTTGTGCGGCAGAATTTGAATCTCAGACGCCTTATTTTTATAGTACCTACGATTTTGAAAATGAGAGTAAACCTTCAAAGAAAAAATCTATTTTAGTATTAGGTTCTGGTCCAATTAGAATCGGTCAAGGAGTTGAATTCGACTATGCAACAGTTCACAGTGTCAAAGCAATTCAAAAACGCGGATATGAAGCAATTGTGATCAACAGCAACCCTGAAACTGTTTCTACTGATTTTTCGGTTTCAGATAAACTGTATTTTGAGCCTTTGACATTAGAAGACGTTTTAAATGTAATCGATCTTGAGGAACCTGAAGGTGTGATTGTGCAGTTTGGTGGACAGACCGCAATCAATTTGGCTGCTGGTTTGACTGCCCATGGAGTAAAAATTCTTGGTACAAGTGTTAAAGATCTTGATCGGGCTGAAGATCGTGAACTTTTTGATCAGATCATTAATCGTTTAGGACTGAAACAGCCGCAAGGGAAAACAGCGCTGACACAATCACAAGTTCTTGCTGCAGCAAATTCACTGGGTTATCCAGTACTTGTACGTCCCAGCTATGTTCTTGGGGGACGGGCAATGGAGATCGTTAACAATGAAGAAGAATTAGTAACGTATCTGAAGCAAAATGTGCAGGGCACCAGCAATCATCCTATTTTGGTTGATAAGTATCTCGAAGGCAAAGAATGCGAAGTAGATGCAATCTGTGATGGAAAAGACGTTTTGCTGCCGGGTATAATGGAACATATTGAGCATGCCGGTGTTCACTCTGGAGATTCAATGGCTGTTTATCCGCCGCAGTCTTTTTCAAAAGACATTAAAGAACAGATAGTTGCGGCCACACAAAAACTTGCGGTTGCACTGCATTGTATCGGTATTATGAATATTCAATTTATCATCCATGATAATGAAGCCTATGTATTGGAAGTTAACCCGCGTGCCAGCCGAACCGTTCCTTTTTTGAGTAAGATTACTGGTGTAGAGATGGCACAAGTTGCTACTCAGGTTATTTTAGGCAAGTCACTGCATGAATTAGGTTATCAGACCGGACTATACCCTGAGAGCAAGTCAATTCATGTTAAAGCACCTGTCTTTTCATTCAGCAAGTTAGCAGACGTCGATAGTTACTTGGGTCCTGAGATGAAATCAACCGGTGAAGTTATGGGCAGCGATCGAACATTCGAGAAGGCCCTGCTGAAAGCTTTTGCTGGGGCTAAGATGAAGCTTCCGCTTAGCGGCAGTGTTTTGTTGACAATTGATCAGTCAGATAAGGATCTGATTTTACCACTTGCAAAACGCTTCAGTGCAATTGGCTATCGGTTGTTGGCTACTAAAGGCACAGCGGCTTTTCTGTGTGAACATGGACTGCGGGTACAGAAGGTTAATAAGATCGGTGAAAATGACGGAACAAGCAGCAATCTTTTAGAAGAACTAAAAAATGGAAAGATTCAGCTGGTAATTAACACAATGGGACATGATCATGAAGTGACCTCTGATGGTTTTGTCATCAGACAGACTGCAATTGGGCACAATGTACCTTTGCTGACTTCGCTGAATACAGCTGAAGCACTTGTGCGTGCACTTGAAAATCAGACTTTTACAACGGAAGTTTTACACTGACCAGAGAACAAGAAATTGTTTTTGTCAGGAAATTAAAAAAACGGAGGTTTTAAGATGAAAGTAAGTGAACGCTTAGCAGTAGAACTGCCTGGCTTGCAGTTGAAGAACCCGATAATGCCGGCAAGCGGCTGTTTTGGTTTTGGAGATAACCGGTATGCAAAGCTTTATGATCTTAACAAATTAGGTGCATTGGTTATAAAATCTACAACCCTTAAAGAACGTGTAGGAAATCCGGCCCCGCAAATTGCTTGGGCAGGACAGAATGTATTAAATTCCGTGGGTCTAAAAAATCCTGGAGTTAAAGTCATCTTAGAAGAAAAACTGCCGGCTTTGCGGACAAAGTATCCTAAATTACCATTAATTGGCAGTGTAGCAGGAGCAACAGTTTCAGAATATACAGAAGTAGCACGGCTTTTGTCAACTTCTGGTTTAGTAGACGCTCTTGAATTAAATATTTCATGTCCGAATGTTCATGAAGGCGGGATGCTGTTCGGTACTGATCCTAAAATTGTGGCAGTTTTGACAAGGGCTGTTAAGGATGTGTCACGGATTCCTGTATATGTAAAATTAACCCCTAATGTTACGGATATAGTGTCAGTTGCTGAAGCAGTAGAAAACGCTGGAGCAGATGGCTTAAGTATGATCAACACGCTTCTGGGAATGAAGATTGATGTACAGACCCGACAGTCGGTTTTGGGCAGCTTAACTGGCGGCCTTTCCGGACCCGGAATCAAACCAATAGCCATCAGAATGATTCATCAGGTCAGTCATGCAGTTTCATTGCCGATTATTGGTCTTGGAGGAGTTGAGACAGCTGTGGATGTCATTGAGATGTATCTAGCAGGCGCAAGTGCTGTGGCAATTGGAACAGCGCATTTTAATAATCCTACTGCATGTGCTGATGTGGTTGATGCATTGCCGCAGGAAATGGATAAACTGGGAATCAGCAGTCTGAGTGAGCTGATCTCTCAAGTCAGGAGTGAACATTAATGGTTATCAAACGGCCAATTGTTGCGTTAGATTTTCCCGATCGCAGCGCTGCTATAAGCTTTTTACAGCGCTTTGATCAGGATGAACACCTTTTTGTTAAAATTGGAATGGAACTTTTTTACAGTGAGGGGCAGGACATGGTTAAAGAAATCATGGGCTTAGGGCACGATGTCTTCCTTGACCTAAAGTGTTATGATATTCCGCATACTGTGGAGATGACGATGCGTGTTCTCGGCAGACTGAAAGTTAGTCTGAGTACTTTGCATGCCAGCGGCGGCACTGAAATGATGCGTGCTGCCAAGGAAGGGTTGCTGGATGGCAGTGCGGGAGACGAGTCTACCAAGCTTTTGGCAATTACTCAGCTGACCTCGACTACTCAGCAGCAGATAACTGAAGAGCAGTTAGTTAATGTACCAATGCAAGAAAGTGTTTTGCATTATGCAAAGCTAGCACAGAAGTCAGGTTTGGACGGAGTCGTCTGCTCAGCGCAAGAGGCTGCTGAAATCGCACGGGAGACATCTCCACAATTTTTACGTGTGACGCCGGGTATTCGGCTTGCTGGAGGAGCTGCGCAAGATCAAAGAAGAGTGATGACACCCCAAGCTGCTGCAAAAAATCATAGCAGCGCACTTGTCGTCGGCAGAGCAATCACAGAAGCAACTGATTGTGTAGCAGCGTATCACTTAATCAAAAAGTTATGGGAGGAATCAATTTAATGAAGCAGATTGCACAGGATCTCTTGCAGATCAACGCGGTAGCTCTATCACCGCAAAAACCATTTGTGTGGGCTAGCGGAATCAAGAGCCCAATCTATTGTGATAATCGGTTGACTATCAGTTATCCTAAAATTAGAAGGAGAATTGCTCAAGGACTGGCAGCGTTGATCAAAAAGTCGTTTCCAGGCACAGAAGTAATTGCTGGTACAGCAACTGCAGGAATTCCGCACGCTGCTTGGGTTGCTGCGGAATTGAACCTTCCATTAGTATATGTGCGTTCTAAGCCTAAGGATCACGGACAAGGCAGACAAATTGAAGGTGTCTTGAAAGCCGGACAGAAAACCATTTTAATTGATGACTTAATTTCTACTGGAGGCAGTGTCCTTAAAGCTGTGGCAGCTTCTCAAAAAGAAGGCGCCGATGTGATTGGCGTTTGCGGAATTTTTAGTTATCAGCTGAATGCTGCCGAGGATAATTTTGCTGCTGCAAAAATTCCCTTTGAGACACTTACTAATTATGGAGAATTGATTGATGTGGCCGAAGAACGTTCTTTGATTACAGCTGAGGAAAAAGGATTATTGAAAAAGTGGCGCCAGAATCCTGAACATTGGCTAAAGTAAAGTACGGCGTCGGCAGATTCTGAATACTAAATGATAAACGGCATCACTGGCAGCAGGGCTAGGAAAATAATTTCTTTAGTCCTGTTTTTTAGTTCTGCTTTTGTGATTTTATGAACTTTATTTTAATTTTAAAGAAATGTATTTTGCAAAACATAATTAAGATAATTTATAAAAAATAAAAATTATTTATCCCTACGTTGTGAAAAAGCTTGCTTGCGGATACCCAGGGTGCTATTATCTAAATTGTGGAAAGCGTTTTCTTTAAGCTCAAATCAACCTAACAGGGGGCATTGCAAATGAAACAGCTCGAAAGAAAAGTTAATCATTCAGCTTGGGACGGATTTAACAGCGGTAATTGGCAAAAAGAAATTGATGTCCGTGATTTTATTCAACAAAACTTTCGCCAGTATGAAGGCGACGAGACCTTTTTAGAGGGACCGACGGAGGCTACCACGAGCTTAAACGATAAGTTGGTTGACTTGAAGTTAAGGGAACGCAAAGCGGGTGGAGTTTTGGATGCCGATACTAAAGTGGTATCGACTATCACTTCTCACGGTCCGGGATATTTAGATAAGGATCTGGAGAAGATTGTTGGTCTGCAAACAGACAAGCCTTTAAAAAAAGCATTGATGCCTTATGGAGGAATCCGCATGGCAAAAGATGCTTTAGAATCATATGGACTTAAACTCGATCCGGAAACCGAATATGTCTTTAATGATCTCACAAAAACACATAACCAGGGAGTTTTTGATGCATACACTCCTGAGATTAGGCGTGCCCGTCACTACAAGATTATTACTGGATTGCCGGATGCTTATGGCCGTGGAAGGCTTGTCGGTGATTTTCCGCGTATTGCTCTTTACGGGATTGATCAGTTAGTAGAAGCCAAACTTGATGATCTTGATAACTATGGTGATTCAGAATTAACTTCTGAAGTAATCAGAGGAAGAGAAGAAATTACTGAACAGATCCGTGCATTGCATCAGATCAAAGAGATGGCAGCAGCATACGGGTTCGATATTTCAGAACCGGCTGCTAATGCTAAAGAAGCGCTTCAGTGGCTGTACTTCGGCTATCTCGCAGCTATTAAACAGCAAAATGGTGCTGCAATGTCAATTGGTCGTATTGATACCTTTGTTGATGCCTATATTGAACGTGATATAAAACGTAATATTTTGGATGAAAAAGAAGCTCAAGAATTGATCGACCAGTTCACAATGAAACTGCGCATGGTCTCTTTTATCAGGACACCAGAATATAATTCTCTTTTTTCCGGTAACCCGATCTGGGCAACTCTTTCTCTTGCTGGAATGGGGATTGACGGTGAACATCACGTTACCAAGACAGCTTTTCGCTTCTTGAATACCTTGAAAAATATGGGAGCTGCACCTGAACCTAATATTACCTTGTTGTGGTCAGAAAAACTGCCTGAAAACTTTAAAGAGTATGCTGCAAAGGTTTCTGTGGAAAGTTCAACCATCCAATATGAAAATGATGATTTGATGCTCAAACAATGGGGTACAGATTATTATGCAATCGCTTGTTGTGTTTCAGCTCAGCCGGTTGCCGATGGAATTCAGTACTTTGGTGCACGTGCTAACCTTGCCAAGACCGTACTATATGCTATTAACGGAGGTAAGGACGAGATTGGCAAAGCACAAGTCGGGCCTGCATATGCGCCGATTACCAGCGAGTATATTGATTATGAAGAATTCATGCAAAAATTTGATTTAATGCTTGATTGGTTAGGTGATGTTTACGTTAACGCGCTGAATACAATTCATTATATGCACGATAAATATTACTATGAATCAGCACAGCTTGCATTGAAAGATACTCGATTAAACCGTACATTTGCAACTGGTATTTCAGGTTTATCCGTTGCAGCTGATTCAATCTCAGCAATTAAATATGGGCATGTAAAAGTAATCCGCGATGAGGACGGAATAGCAGTCGACTTCAAAGCAGAACATGATTTTCCGCGTTATGGAAATAATGATGATCGTGCAGATGAAATTGCGGTATGGCTGGTTAAATCACTCTATACTAAGATGAATAGACATCGTTTATATCGTAATGCTAAATTGTCAACATCTGTACTGACAATTACTTCTAATGTTGTGTATGGAAAAAATACAGGAACAACGCCAAATGGCAGGAAGAAAGGAATGCCATTTTCACCAGGTGCAAATCCAGCATACGGAGCAGAACAAAGTGGGGCGTTGGCTTCGTTGCTTTCAGTTGCAAAACTTCCTTACAAGTATGCAACCGATGGAATTTCAAATACATTTGCTGTCACACCATCAACGCTGGGTCATGATGAACAATTGCAAGATAAAACATTGGTTAATATGATTAACGGTTATATGAAGAATAACGGGCACCACCTTAATATCAATGTTTTCAACCGGGAAACTTTGCTTGATGCTCAAAAACATCCAGAAAAATATCCGACATTGACAATTCGTGTATCCGGGTATTGCGTGTACTTTGCTGACCTGACTAAAGAGCAGCAAGATGATGTGATCTCACGTACATTCCATCATAGTATGTAATTTTCTGGTTTTAATGGTTGCAAGAAGCTATACAGGGTAGTGCGGTATATACAGGGTAGTGCGGTATTTTAGAAGGAGGTGCGGTAAAACTGGAATCTGTCTCCGGTTTTACTGCGGCCTCTTTGTTTTGTACGGAGCGGTTGGGAGGAAGAGCGATGGTTTATGAAAGACGAATTCATGAAAGAAAAGTACCGATGCGTGATGGCCAGATTTTAGGCTATGTTCATTCTACGGAAAGTTTTGGTGCCGTAGACGGGCCAGGGATTCGCTTTGTTGCTTTTATGCAGGGATGTAACATGCGCTGTCAGTTCTGCCATAACCCAGACACTTGGAAGAAAAATGTCGGATCCGAAATGACCACAGATGAAATACTAGAGCAGGCTTTACCATACCGACAATTCTGGGGAGAAGACGGAGGAATTACACTAAGTGGCGGTGAAATTCTTTTACAGATAGAATTTGCAATTGAACTTTTTACCAAATGTAAAAAAATTGGGATAAATACTTGCTTAGATACGTGCGGTCAGCCTTTTACTCACAGACAGCCGTGGTTCTCAAAATTCGAAAAATTAATGGAAGTTACGGATATATTGTTGGTGGATATCAAGCACATCAACTCAGATGAACACCGTAAGCTGACAGGTTACCGCAATGAAAATATTCTCGAAATGTGTGAATATTTATCGGCTATCAATAAGCCTGTTTGGATAAGGCATGTCCTGATTCCTCAGAGGACTGATTTCGATAACTATCTGAAGCAGCTGGGGGATTATATCAAGACTCTTACGAATGTTCAGAAAGTTGAAGTATTGCCATATCACACGATGGGTGTTCATAAGTATCACGAGATGGGCATCAAATATGACCTTGAAGGGATCGAACCGCCAGCTCCTGAAAGAGTGAAAAATGCAGAAAAACTTTTGCATGTTGAAGATTATCGCGGTTATTTAGAAGTTTAAAGTTATGTAATCAGCGAAAGAGTTTCATATATAATCGTAAAGGAAGTTAAATGGGACGGACATCGGAGAATTTTGACTGGGTATTAATGTTGAATTGCGAATGTAGTTTGGTTGCGGTTATGAGTGATTTTATGTTAGGTTTAAAAGACTATTGGAATATGTCAATATGGGTATTTAATACGAAAAATACAAAAAAGGTTAGGTCAAGACATAATTTTTGACCCAGCCTTTTTTAGTTTAATGAATTATTTTAGTACCTTGAATTGCTCTGTCTTAGGCAGTCTTTCCTTAGAAATTCCTGCTTCTTCAATCGAACCAAAGTCCATTTGTGCACGTAATTTCCAGTTATCCGGAATTTGGAAAGCTTTTTTTACTAAATCGTCAATAAGAGGATTATAATGCTGCAGGTTTGCACCAATTCCATTTTCAGCTAAAGCTACCCAAGTATTAGCCTGCGCGGAACCTAGAGCTTGTTCTGCCCAGCCTTTGAAATTAGCTGAGTACAGCGGAAAATTGTTTTCCAACTGTTTAACTTGATCTGTGTCAATAAAGAATAAAACAGTACCATAAGCAGCCTTGAAACCAGAAAGCTTAGCAACTGTTTTTTCATAAGCTTCTTTTGTAGGTACTTCACTTTTCAAGCGTTTAATTACAATATCCCATAATTGATCGTGCTTTTCGTTAAACAAAAAGACAGCACGGGTTGTAACAGCGTTAAAAGCGTGGGGCATTGCCTGAATGGTATTTTCAGCCAGTTCTACGATTTCACTTTCACTCAGTTTAACGTTTTTACCTAATGCATATACTGAATGGCGTTTGTTTAGGAGCGGTAATAATGCAGTTTCCATATTGTTGAACACCTCTATTTATTTGATGACGTAATTATAGCAACTTATTTTTAGTAAGTAAAGTTATTTTGTAATACTTATTTAAAATTGTACTGTTAAACTATTTATACGCGAGAATAGACTAATGTTCAAAATCTAACGACTTATTGCTACACTCTTCTTTATTCACCCTTATCTGAAAATTATATTAAGGTTGAATATATCTAAATCGCATGAATCAGTGCTTCGATACCATATAGCATAAAGAAAACGGCAATCAGAAAAGAAATCGAAAAAATCGACAGTGCAGGCGAAATCAATAATAAGACACCGATAAATATTCCCAACACAGCTACTATGATGTCCGTAATGAAATAACGCGGCTCGACTCGTCGGATAACAGTGGCAAACCAGATATTTGCCAGAGAATCAATCAAGAACATGAACGCAAAAGAAAAGGTTACGAATAATGTTCCAAATTGCGTGTTGAAAAGCATCAGCAAACCGATTACGACATCTAATACAGCGCTGAAAGTAAACCACCCTGAATTTTCGAGTAGCGGACGAAAAATGAACAGCTTTAACAGCCCTCTTAGAATTGCAAGAATACCAATAATCACAACGACTGCTCCAAAAGTCGGCAGTGGATTACGCAAACAGATCAAAGCAGTAGCTATGCTTAAAACACCTACAATAAAAGTAAGTAGGTCAAAATTAGCAAGTCTTTCCTTCATTGATACTTCCCCCTTAAATATTTAATTATGATTCCATTAACAACCATAACACAATAAAAAAGTGTTTGTTCCAGGGCCATATTTTCTTGGGAGAGATAAATAAATTAAAAAGAATGTTGCTTGTAAAATCATGAAGAAGCAAAAACGCTTGATTATCCAAGAAGATATTAAGCTGCGGATTATTTTTTGCCGTTAAAATTTATTTTAGCTTTTGGAGGAATAAATGGCAGTCGGCTAAGCCGAAGATTACAAGTTTGTATTTTTGATATTTTTTGCTTGCCAAGGTGCTTTTCTATGGTATTTTATTTAGTGCTGGCATTTATTTACATGGATGTTTGCAACCAATAATATAAGGGGTGAGTTCGCTTGATTAATTCATTCAAATACAAATATAATGTTTCTACAAATTTAAGAAAACAGCTTGTAACTGTGCCGACAGTTATTGATGAGGCTAGCGGTATCTCATTTATGGGCCGCAATGTAAAGTCGCTTATTTTTACTACCGATATTGCCATTGTCAGGAATACGAATGCTGATGCTATTTTGGCAGTCTATCCTTTTACGCCTGATCCAGCTATCATGCAGGCAATTCATGTTGCTTCTGATAAACCAGTATTTTCTGGTGTCGGCGGGGGATTGACGAACGGAAAACGTTCAGCCGATATGGGTCTTTTTGCTGAAAGCTGGGGCAGCTTGGGTGTGATTGTGAACGCGCCGACTTCTGCGGAAACTATTAAATTAATCAACGAAGTTGTTGATATCCCTATTATTCTGACAGTTGTCAATACTAATATTGATTTTGCCGAAAAGTTTGCTGCAGGCATTGATGTTATTAATGTTAGCGGCGGATATCAGACTGCACAGATAGTTCATGAGATCCGCAGCCGGTATCCGCATGTACCGATTATTGCAACAGGAGGGCACAGTGATCTTTCAATCAAGGAGACAATTGCTGCTGGTGCTAATGCAATTACGTATAATCCACCGACTACAGGCAGCCTTTTTGCCAAAAAAATGAAGGAATATCGTGAATTTGGTTTTTAACTTCCTGTTTACAAATAAAGTAAATAAAGCGAAAACTTTAAAATAAACTTAAGACTTTCATGGCGTTTGGCTTGTATGCACCATCTCTTTTGTTTTATTATTAACTTAACTCAGATAAGTTTTTGTTGCCACTTATCATTAATAATAATTAATAGAGAGGAACTGAATATATGAAAACGAAGCAGGATAGTATCTTTTCTTCCAAAACGCTCACCTACTTCCTTCAACTTGCTGAAACAATGAGCTATACTCAGGCGGCACAAATATTGGGAATTACACAGCCGGCCTTGACACAGCAGATCAAAAAGTTGGAACGGACAGTCGGGGCACCGTTATTTTATTCTGTCGGCAAAAAGCTGCATTTATCCGATGCGGGCTACACAATGCTGGACGCTACCCATCAAATTTATGAAACACTGAATGAAGCAGCTGATGAAATCCAGCAATCAACTGATGCACTGCAAGGCGAAATCCATTTAGGAATTTTAGCTTCGATCGAGGATCGTATTTTCAGCCGTTTTGCCATTGAATATTATTTACTGCATCCAGGAATCAAGATTACTTTTCATATGCTTACGCGAAAGGAAATCTGGGAACGGTTGGAAAATAATGAAATCGACTTGGCTATTATGTATCTTCCTGATGAAAGTATTAAAAATTGGAAACCATACCAATCAAAAACGATTTTAACGGAAGATCTGCTCTTTTTGCATAATAGACCGGAGTATTTTAAGAAGAAGAATATCCGCTTGCGTGATACAACAGAAAATTCTTGGGTGACTTATCCGCCAGACTATTACCTGCATGGAGCTTTGCTGGAAGCTTATAAGAACTCGATGATCGATCCTCCAAGTGCGGTTGCATACTTTGCAAAACCGGAACAGTTGTTTGAATTTGCAAATTCAACTGATGTATATACTGCTTTGCCGGCATCCTTTGTCCGTGCACATAATTACACTCCAAATGGCAAGGCAAAGATGCATACAGCGCACTTTGATCCGCCGATCAGATTTGAACTTTCGTTTATTTTCCGTAAAGGCAAAGATCAGATTCCACGAGTTGCTAATTTCTTACGTGAGTTCGATGATTATTTGGAAAAGAAGGATTATGATTCGCGCTTGACAGAACTCAGTAAGCAGAGTTAAATCAAATTAGGAAATTAATATAAGATTGGAGATTTTTTTGATGAAAGAACTAGTTTTTGGCCATAAAAACCCTGATACGGACGCAATTGTAGCAGCAAAAGCTTTTTCATATTTAGAAAATCAGCTAGGAGCTGATACACAAGCCGTCGCTTTAGGAGAGCCGAATGAAGAAACTAAGTTTGTCTTGGACCATTTCAAAGAGCCAGCTCCACGTGTAATAGAAAAGGCTGCATCTGAAGTTGAAGCAGTTATGCTTGTGGATCACAATGAGGCACAGCAAAGTGTTGCTGACCTTAAAGATGTCACGGTTACACATGTGGTTGATCATCACAGAATTGCTAACTTTGAGACAAGTTTGCCGCTTTATTACCATGCTGAACCTGTTGGCTGCACGAGTACTATTATTCTGAAGCTCTTCAAGCAGAATAGTATTGAGGTTCCTGCTAAGCTGGCTGGCTTGATGCTTTCAGCAATCATTTCCGATACTTTACTTTTCAAGTCACCTACAACAACTGATGATGATAAGGCTACTGTTAAAGAGCTTGCAAAGATTGCCAAAGTTGATTATGAAAAATATGGTCTTGAAATGCTGAAGGCTGGTACTAATTTAGGCAGTAAGTCAGAAAAAGAACTGGTTGATGCTGATGCTAAGTCATTTGAAATGGGCGGTAAGACAGTTAGAATTGATCAGATCAATACTGTTGATATTGATGAAGTCTTTGAACGTGAGGATGCCTTGCGTGAGGTTATTGCGGCTGAAAATAAAGCAGAGGGTTATGATCTGTTCTTACTGATGGTAACCAACATCCTCAACAGCGATACCCGTTTGCTGGTGGTTGGTGAACCGCAAGAAGTTGTTGAAAAAGCGTTTGATGTTAAGCTAGCAGATAACAAGGCTGAGCTTCCAGGCGTTGTTTCACGCAAAAAGCAGGTTGTGCCGCCACTCGAAAAAGCATTTTAAGAAACAAGAGGGAGTGTGCTAATAGTCGTTAAGCGGAAATGACTATTGAAACACGTTAATATGGAAACTGCAAGAGAGTATAAAAGAGCTAAACCAAAACATAAATTTTGACTCATTTCCGTTTATGGGGGCCTGCTGGGAAAAGCAGACTAAGAATAGGGAAAATAAACACCAGGTTCCGTTTTTGGGAACAGGGTGTTTTTTATTTAGACGCAGCTTGTCTGTGCTGATACACACGTTTACTGACTTGACTATAATGAGAAAAAAACATTACGGTTAGAAGATAGTAAGTGCTTTGCATAAGTATTTTGCTTAAAATACTTAACAAGGGTATAATCAGTTATGGATTTTTAAAAACCAGGATTTGAGGAATACGTATGAGTCAGGAAAAAAGAGTCGAACTGATTAAACAACTACTTGAAGAAAAGCAAGAATTAACAACTAAGGATATTATGAGCGAGTTTGGGGTTTCGCAAGATACTGCTCGCCGTGACATTGTACTTTTAACGAATCGTGGAGAGGTGAAACGGACCCACGGAGGAATTTTGCCGCTTGATTTTGGAAATAAAGTACCAAACTTTCAAAGCAGATTATCTCGCTTTACTCAGCAGAAAACCAAGATTGCGTTAGAGGCGGTTAATTATTTTCAACCGCACCATGTATATTTCGTTGATGCTTCCACAATTCTTTTAAAAACATGCCAAAACATTAATTTACCAATCACAGTTATCACACATTCGCTGGATAACTGTACGGCACTGGCAGAGCAGAGCAAGGTCAAAGTTAAGGTACTTAGCGGAACACTTGATCATCAAAATCGTTTCTTCTATTCAACCGCTGCTATTGAGGATCTTGATAATATTGCACTTGACACTGCTTTTATCGCGGCCTCTGGAATTGATGAACATGGCGTTTATTTGTTGAATCAAGAAGATGCAGAGATTGTCGGTAAGGCAGTTGAGCGTGCCCGCCGGGTTATTTTGGTGGCAGAGCATCATAAATTTGTGAATAATTCCTATTATAGTATCTGTAAACCGGAAAAAATTTCACTTTTTATTACTGATAAAATGCTTTCGGAAAGTGAAAGGGCAATCTTTCCTGAGACTACTAAAATTCAGTTGGCGGAAGATTTGGTTTAGAAAATAAAAAGCTGAATTCTGTTAGTAAAATTATTCATTTATTCAAGTTTTTAGGGAAAACCTTGCAATCAGAGTTAAAGTATAATAACATTTTAATTATATGATTAGCGTTTATGCTGGTCTTGGCGTTGTTTTTGTGAACTTTTCAGGGGGATAGAGTAGTCATGTATCTTAAATAACCGCGTTTGCAGGAGGTCGATTAATATGGATATCATATTAGATGATGTATTGTATGAAAAGATTTCGAAGGGATCGAAAACGGTCGAGATCTTTCTCAATGATGGACAGATGAAGCACTTTGGTGTAGGTGATACGATCGCGATTCATCGCCGCAGTGATAATGAGGATACGGTATTAGTGAGTGCATGGAGCATTAAGAAGTGCCGTACCTTGTCAGAACTCTACCAAAAATATTCTCCAGCAGCAGTTGGGATGGAGCAGGCCGAACTTGCGCAGATGTACAGTGAAGAAGACATTAAGAAAAACGGCCTCCTAGCAATCAAGATTAAGCTTTTAAAACCAAACTTTGAATAAAAAATAGAGTGCTCTTCAAGTCGGATAGACAAGGTGTATAAAAGGAGCTGAGTCAAAACTTATGTTTTGGCTCAGCTCCTTTTATACTCTTTTGCAATTTCGTATCAACGTGTTTCAATAGTCAGTCTTTTCCGCTTAACCACAAATTACTCATAGTCAAGTTTGGACTATGTTCGTAATTAGCAGTTAATGCTCAAAGTCTAGCAACTATTAGCACACTCCTCTTTTACAGTTTCAAGTTTACTGTTAATATTCAGAATTGTCCGATTTTGTCACGCGTATTTTTTAAGCACAATTGATGGGCTAAATGAACATGTGTGAAGTTAACTTCACAGAACCAAATAAAAAAATTTATCGTCGTAATAAAATCTGCTAATGTTTTTATTGTTAACCAAAATAAAAAAAAGGTTGACTATAAATTTTGAGTAGGCTATGCTAATGCTATTCGAATTATGAAAGGTTGATTTTAATGACAAAAGAAAAGATACATAGTTTAACACTAGCAGGAATTCTTCTGGCAGTACTTGTGGTTTGCTCACAAATAACAATTCCGCTGCCGCTTGTTCCGCTAACGCTGCAGACTTTTGCAATTGGATTAATTGCTTCTTTGTTGCCTGTCAGCTATGCAGTCGAAGTGGTGTTTGCTTATTTAGTATTAGGTGCAATAGGATTGCCTGTCTTTGCTGGTTTTTCAGGAGGATTTGCAGTGTTTGTCGGACCAACTGGCGGTTACTTGGTTTCATTTGTGCTTTATGCATTGGTAACCAGTTTGTATCTCAAGTATAGAGGGCATAGCTTTATTGACCTCGTAGTTGCTAATGTGATTGGGGTCTTGCTTAATCTATTAGTTGGTTCCTTGTGGATGATTCCAGTACTGCATCTTAGTATTAAAGCAGCACTGGCGATCGGGTTTGTTCCCTTCTTGATTCCAGGTGTTATTAAGCTGCTGGTGGTTGTTTTGCTTGCAGGACGTTTGCAAAATACGTTCAGCAACGCACCTCAAAACTAAATTGGCTTAACAGCCGAAGGCTAGTTTTATTAAGAAATTCACAGCTGCTTTTTTCTTCGCATCATAAATGTACCACGATTAAAGTGTCGTGCTATAATAAAGATTAAGTTTCTTAATTCTTTAATGATGAGGAGTTTGGGAAGATGGCAAAAAATAAATTTAATGAAAAGATCGAACAGATTGCGATTTCTGATATTCGTCAGTTCGATGAAGAAGCAAGTGCGATTCCGGGGATTATAAAATTGACACTGGGAGAGCCGGATTTTAATACGCCTGAACATATTAAAAAGGCGGCTGTTAAGGCAATTTCGGACAATCAAACGCATTATCTGCCCAATGCTGGTTTGCCGGTTTTACGAAAGGCAGCTGCTGAATATTATAATGAAAAATTTGCTTTAAATTTCAAACCTGAACAGGTGGTTACTACAGTTGGAGCCACGGAAGGAATTGCGGCAAGTATTCAGGCAATTCTTAATCCGGATGAAACCATCATTGTTCCTACACCGATTTTTCCTTTATATATTCCAATTACGAAGATCAACGACGGCAGAGTTGTTTTAGTTGATACCAGTAAAGACGGTTTTGTTTTAACAGCTGAAAGACTGCGTCAGGTAATTGAAGAGTATCCGCTGGCAAAATTCAAGGCAGTGGTGCTTAACTACCCAAGCAATCCAACAGGAGTTACTTATTCGCGTAAACAGTTGGAAGAACTTGCAGAGGTAATTCGTGAAGAACATCTATGGGTCATCAGTGATGAGATCTATGCGGAATTAACCTATAAAAAGAAGCATGTGTCAATGGCACAGATTCTGCCAGAGAAAACTATTTTAGTAACTGGATTATCAAAGTCGCATGCGATGACTGGTTGGCGGATCGGTTTTTTGTTGGGACCGCAAGACTTTGTTGATCAGGTTGTGAAGGCTCATCAAAATATGGTAACTTGTGCAACAAGCATTTCTCAATATGCTGCACTTGAGGCGATGTCAAATGGCAAAAAAGATAGTCTTCCAATGCGTCAGGAGTATGCGCGCCGACGTGATTTCATGATTAAAGAACTTACCCAGGTAGGTTTTAAAATTGCCAGCCCTGATGGTGCTTTTTATCTTTTTGCTAAGATTCCGGCAAATTGCAGCCAAGATTCATGGAACTTTGTTCGTGATCTTGCGCAGCGTGCAAAAGTCGCCTTGATTCCGGGGATTTCGTTTGGCCCTGGTGGAGAAGGATATGTACGGTTAAGCTATGCTGCAAGCTATGCTGATCTTGAGGAAGCAGCAAAGCGGATTCAACAGTATGTTAAGGCCCGTGGAGTTGCTGAAACGGAAAAAGAAAAGTAAAGTTGGTTTCTCAGGATCAAAGAATAGTTTGTCAAAAACAGGACTATTCAATGAGAAAGGATAAGCGAATGATGAATGTGAAGAAAACGCAGCCAATTGGGGTTTTTGATTCTGGTGTCGGCGGTATCAGTGTACTTCGTGATTTGCATCGTCTGATGCCGCAAGAAGACTACTTTTTTTACGGTGATTCTGCAAATGCTCCTTATGGAATCAAGACGGTTGCTCAAGTCACAGAACTGAGTCTGGCAATCGTAAAAAAGTTTGTGGAAAAAAACGTCAAAGCAATTGTTGTGGCTTGCAACACAGCTACAAGTGCTGCAATTAATGAGATCAGAAAACGCTATCCCAGCTTAACAATTGTTGGTCTTGAGCCGGCTGTCAAACCGGCAGTAATGCGCAAGCCTAACTCGCGTATTCTTGTAATGGCGACACCATTGACTTTAAGAGAACAAAAATTTCAAGCGCTGATGCAGCAATACGAAAAGCTGGCAGAGTTAATTCCGATCCCAGCCCCTAATCTGGTCGAATTTATTGAAAAAGGTGAACTGGATTCGCCTGCTGTAGTGGGATACCTAGAAGGCCTTTTGCAACAGTATCGAAATAATACAGATGCAATTGTTCTGGGATGTACTCATTTTCCATTTGTAAAGCATGCAATCCAAAAAGTAATGCCTGAAGTTCCCTTTATAATCGATGGTGGACCGGGCGCCGCACGTGAACTGCAGCGCCAGTTACGCGGAAAAAACTTGTTAGAACCGCAAAAGCATCAAGGTTCTGTTGCATTTGCAAACAGTCAGCCTGGACCAGAAAAAATAGCTTTGAGCGAGCGGCTGTTCAATTCTAAAATGTAAGTAAACTAAATAATAACAAAAAGGAACTATACCCTGCTAGTTAAAGAACATGATTTTTAGCTGCTGGGTTATAGCTCTTTTTTTATTTGAAATGACAAAATGTATTTTGCTTTTTAAACTCTAACTGTCGTGTTCGGCGTGCCACTTTTTTATTTGGTCCAGACGTTCTTTAAAGCGATGTTCATGTCCTTGGGTTGTAGGCAGATAATATTCGTGTCCTTCAAGTGAAGGGGGCATTGTTTTCATGCTGGTCAGCTTGTCTTTGGTGTTGTGTGCTAATTCATAATTCTTACCATATCCTAAGTTCTTCATTAACTTGGTAGGAGCATTTCGTATCTGCAGGGGAACAGGATCGTTGATGGTAGATTTGACGTCTCTTTCAGCAGCTAACCGTGCCTTGTAAACCGCGTTTGACTTAGGCGCTAAGGATAGGTAGGTTACAGCTTCAACTAAGTGAACGTCGCATTCCGGCATCCCTAAGAATTGACAGGCTTGAAAAACGTTGACTGCAACATTGAGTGCATTAGTATCCGCCAATCCGATATCTTCACTAGCAAAACGAACTAATCTGCGGGCAATATATAAGGGGTCTTCACCGCCTGCAAGCATTCTTGACAGCCAGTAAATAGCAGCGTTAACATCGCTGTTTCGCATTGACTTGTGCAAGGCTGAAATAATGTTGTAGTGCTCCTCGCCGTTTTTATCATACAAAACAGCTTTTCGTGTAATCAGCTGCGAGAGATTCTCAAGGTTGACTTCAATTTTACTTTCGGTCTGCACACCGTTTAAAACAGCCATCTCAAGTATATTAAGGGCAGTTCGCGCATCGCCATTTGCAAATTCAGCAATTGCTTTGAGTTCTCGACTACCGATTACGATGTTTGCCGCACCAAAACCGTTGGGAGAATGCAGTGCATGCTTCAATAGTGCGATGATGTCGCTCGTCTGCAGGGGTTTTAAAATGAAGACCTTGCAGCGGGAAAGCAATGCAGAATTGACTTCAAAAGAGGGATTTTCGGTGGTTGCTCCAATCAAAGTAATGCTGCCGCGTTCAACATAGGGAAGAAAAGCATCTTGTTGCGCCTTGTTAAACCGATGAATTTCGTCAATAAATACCATAGTCTTTATTCCTATTTCCCGGTCTATTTCAGCTTGGTGCATAATCTTTTTTATTTTACTGATACTGCTGTCAACTGCACTGAAACTTAGAAACTTTGCTTTAGTTTGGCGCGCAATGATTCTTGCCAGAGTAGTCTTTCCGACACCCGGCGGTCCCCAAAAAATTAGTGAGGGGACCTGGTCGTTTTCAATCAGTTCTCGTAAAATTTTGCCCTTGCCTAAAAGCTGCTGCTGTCCAGTAAATTCGGCAAGTGTTTGCGGCCGCACTCGACTCGCTAGCGGTGTATTTTGGTATTTATCTTCAAAAAGAGAACCTTGTTTCATTTTTTCAACACCTGACCTTTTAAATCCGACTTGGTCACAAATGTTTCATCAATCTTAGTATTAAGCAGAAAATTTGTTTTAAATTATTGTCTATTTTAGTTCAAAGAGGGTGGAATCATCTTTGATTTTTACTACTAAACGTTTATCCGGCTGCGGGTCAAAGACACCCAAATCAATTTCTGTAGTATCATCATTATTTGTAATAGTGGTAATTCGTGTGCTGAGCATTTTTTTGATTTTAGCAGTCATATCTGTATACACTGAAGCTTTTTTTACAGCAGCGCTCAAAGTAAAACCTCTTTTTTGAAACAATTTGATTCCGCGTACGAGCAAAATAGTATTGAAGCAAAACTTCAACTTCATATCTGCCACACTGTGGATATAGCCGCGTTCATTCCAATATCGCAGCTGGTTTTGTGGTACACCGGTAGCCAGTGATAATTCAGAGATTCCTAAATAAACATTGTCATCACGGATTATGTCGTGAGAAAACTCTTTAAAATCTGAAAATTGAATAACTTGATCTTCTATCATAATCACCCACCTTTATTATAAATTATATTGTAATTATAAAAAATTATAATAGTCTTGTAAAGCTTGTTTACAAAAATGTATAAAGAATATATAATATGAAATGCACTTTTTATATTTGAAAGAGGGAAAGAAATGACGAACACAGCAAATAATAAAAATAAAACATATAATCGTACCATGTTGGTTCTTGTGCTGCTGATTGGAACCTTTTGTACAGTTCTTAACCAGACTATTTTGGCAACAGCGTTACCGACTTTGATGAAAGCTTTTGATATCTCCACTTCTACAGTTCAATGGCTGACTACTGGTTTTTTGATGGTGAATGGAGTCATGATTCCAGTGTCGGCGTGGCTTTCAACTCGTTTTAACACAAAGTGGCTATACTTGGTCGCAATGTGTATTTTTGAGGTTGGAACGATTCTAGCTTGGTCTGCTCCCACTTATTCTGTATTATTGGCAGGACGTTTGACTCAGGCAGTAGGTGTAGGAATTTCTATGCCGTTACTGCAAAATATCATGCTCTCGATTTTTCCAGCTAATAAGCGTGGTGTAGCGATGGGGATGGCAGGAGTTGTAATCGGAGTTGCACCTGCTATCGGACCGACTTTGTCCGGATATGTGATTGATACTTGGCATTGGCGCGATCTTTTTGGGATGATTATTCCAATTGTGGCTGTTGTGATCGTATTATCTTTATTCTTTATGAAGCCTGTTTTGGTTACCACTAAGTCTAAGTTGGATTGGCGATCTTTGATACTTTCAACAATCGGCTTTGGGTCGTTGTTATACGGCTTTTCATCTGTAGGTGATAACGGCTGGACTTCTAAAATAGTTTTGAGCTCATTGGGGATCGGCATTGTTTTAATTGCCATATTTGTTTGGCGCCAGTTAAAGATGGGAAAACCCTTTTTGGAATTGCGCGTTTTCAAGTCAGTTGAATTTACAGTTGCAACCGCACTGAGTTCGATTGTAATGGTAGCAATGGTCGCTGTTGAAATGATTATTCCACTTTATCTTCAATTGGTTCATGGAATGAGTGCTTTCCATTCTGGACTGCTGCTTTTACCGGGTGCTTTGATGATGGCGGTTATGAGTCCTATTACAGGGCGTGCGTTTGACAGAATTGGAGCTAAAAGGCTTTCGATTGCAGGCTTGTTCCTCTTGATGTCAGGGACCTTGCCTTTTGTGATGATTACTAAACAAACACCGATTCTATACATTACCTTCTTATATGCAGTCAGAATGTTTGGAATTTCCATGGTAATGATGCCGGCTACAACTGCAGGAATGAATGCTTTACCAGTACAACTGATTTCGCATGGAACTGCTGTTAACAATACCGTACGTCAGATAGCGAGTTCAATTGGGACTGCAATCATGGTTTCGGTATTGTCAAATGTTACCAAAGGCGGAATGCCCGGCAAGGATTTATTAAAGTCGGATCCGCTAAGCTACAAAGTAGAAGCTTTGAATGCCACAATGTCAGGGTATCATGGTGCCTTCTGGTTAGCCGTAGCATTTTGCCTGGTTGGTTTTATCACAGCCTTCTTCATGAAGGACAAAAGTGTGCGTACAAAAGAAGTTTCTGTTTCACTCCGTGATGAAAAGGAGGCCGAATAATGATTCTTGTTCTTTTAGCTTTAAGTGCAATTGCATTTTTTATCAGCTTCATTTATATTGAAAAGATTTCACCACGGCTCATCTGTACTATTATTTCTGGTCTGCTAGTTTTTGTATCTTTAGGGGCTATTGTAGGAAACTTCTATAGTCACTGGGGGATGCACCAGGTTTCTCAAACCAGTTCAAAGCAGATCTATTCTGCCGATACTTCAGGAAAAATGAAGATGATATTGTATCAAGATATTGGGACGAGCGGAAAACGAAATGTCTTTATTTATAATGCTCAGCCAGATGCTAAGAAAGTTTCCCATACTCAAGGTAATGAGTATACTAAAAATAATGTGGTCAGAAGCAATCGAAAGACTGCAATTATGAGAACAACTGAAAAGCGCTGGAAGTACAAGTCAAGCTGGGGTAGTTTTTGGTTTGGAATTGCAGGTAATAACAGCGAGCTGATCAGCCGTCAAAACAAATTTTTCTTGCCAAAAACATGGTTTAAACTGTCAACAGTGCAAGTTAAAGAGTTGAAAGCTACATTATCTTCAAAGGCATTTAAGGCTCAGGCGCAGAAGAAGGCTGCTGTTTACGTTGAGACTAAGCTCAAAGAAGCAATTGCTGAAGATCCTGCTATTGCGACTGATAAGGCTAAACAAAATCAGTTAATAAAACAGTTTACAGCAGAGTTTCAAGCTAACTTAATTAAAGAAACGGTTTCTGAAATCAAGAAGAAATAATTTTTATATATTGAATGACAAAAGTATTTACAAAGAAGCATCTCACGAAATTGGGTTCGAAAATCCAAATACGGAGGTGCTTTTTTTGTGTGAATAATTATATAAAATAGCTCAGTACACATAAAAAATTACTCGTTTTATGATTAAAACAAAAGAATAAATTTCTATTAGCCATTGTCAAAAACGGTACTGAATTGTAAATCATATGTAAACAAAAGATATTGTTTGGTATCATTTGTGTAAAAAATTACACATCTAATTGTTAATTTTTTTTAAACTGATAAACTCAATTTGTACCTGAATTTTAAATGTTGGTTATAGCTGATTTTATCAAGGGGGAAAAATTTTATGAAACAAAATGTTTTTACTGAATGGAAAAGATATAAAAAAGTAAAAAAATTATTTCTTGCAGTAGTTGCAACAGGAGCAATTACAGTAACTTTTAGCATTGGCAATGGGGAAATACAAGCTGACCAGCATAAAAATCATTCTCGAATCGCTGCTGTTACAAAAAATTATGCAAGAGCACAGGCAAAACAGTGGCTGCAGCAAAAAGAAGCTGAGCTGGCAAAAGAAAAAGCAAAACAGGAACCGATTATTAAAAAAGCTCAGCAGAACATTGTTACAGCACAGGGATGGATTAATCGTAAACAAGTAATTGTTGATGCAGCTGCCAAAAAGGTTCAAACTGCACAGGATGTTTATAACCAAAAAGAAGCAGAACTTGACGCAGCTAAGGAAAATCAGCAAAATCTCAGGGACAGCAATGCCGAGAAGGGGAAAGTAGCCCAAGACTTATACTTAGAAAAAGAAAGGGAATGTATAGAGGCTAACATGGCACAAGCTTCTGCTCAAAAGGCATATAACAATGCAAAGGCAGACTTGACACAGGTAACGGCCAGTCGGCAAAACATGCTCGATCAGGCTGACGCAACTATTACGGCTGCACAGGGCTGGTTGACTCGTAAAACCCAAATTGTAAATGCTGCTGCACAAAAATTAACAGCAGCAAAAGCAACTGGTGATCAAGTTCAAATTGAAGCAGCGCAAAATTGGCTGGAACAAAAGACATCAGAATTAGAGAAAGAAAAGAATAAGCAGGAACCGATTATCACTGCAGCCCAGAAGCAAATTACGGATGCAAATTCACAAATTGCTCAAAGCCAAGAAATATTCACTGCTGCAAACCAGAAATTGCAAAGTGCAAACACACTTTTCCAGCAAAAAATCAACGAATATAATGCTGCGAAAGATAACTACACCAAAGTAGGAAAAGAAACAACTGCTTCAAATAACGAGGCGAATACATTAGTTACACAAAAACAAGATGAGGTTGATACTGCTGCAGCTTCACTTACTGAAGCACAAGGCTGGTTGGAACAAAAGAAAGCAGAATTGGCAAAAGAAAAGACTAAACAAGAAGCGATCATTAAACAGGCCCAAGAGACAATTAAAAAAGCACGAGGGTGGCTCGAACGAAAACAGGCAATCGTAGATGCAGCCAAAGCAGCTTTGAAAAAAGCCTAACAAATAACTAATTAATTAAATTTAATTTCTCCATGATAGGCTTTAGTAAGCTGATCTGGGGGAATTTTTTAGTTAACATAACTAATAATAAGTAAGTGAGATAATTATAAATTAAAAGGAGTTTAAAAATGGTTATTTAGCTATTTAATCAAATTTTAATAGTTATTTTTATAAAGTAATAACAATATAAAACACTACATAGCTTAATAAAATATGGTTTTTTATTTTTGAAAGGCTTATGAATACTTTATTAGAAAAAAATATTGTATAATGACCGCAAGATAGCATAATCAAGCCTCTTAGACAGATTTTTTTAACAGAAAGAGGATCAAAGGAAAGCAAAGGAGTGAGTGAGAAAGTATAATTTACTATTTTTATGAAAGCGTTTAAAAAACGCTTCCGTTTCTTGTTGGAATTAACAGTGAAAATGTCAAAGCTAGCTGAAAATTTTGTAGTTATTTAACTTTATCTGTAATCCGTTTGCTGCATGTGACTTTTTGCCAATTTGTACTGACACACCTGCTGATCCTTTATAAGGAGGGGAAGTTAAATGGTTCAAGAAAGCGTTCATTTAACTCAAGATAGTGAATATACTTTTAAAAGCAAGTTGAAAAAACCGATAAAGAATAATTATCTGTTATTGAAAAGAACATTTGATGTTGTTCTCTGTAGTTTCTTGTTGTTCACAGTTCTTCCATTGATAGGTCTCACTATGCTTTTTATAAGACTTGAAAGTTCTGGTAAAGTAATCTATTCACAAAACAGAGTGGGCTACATGGGACACATTTTTAAAATTTACAAGTTACGCTCGATGGTTAGTAATGCTGAAAAAGATGGTAAAGCAGTTTGGGCAGTTAAAAATGATGTACGCATTACTCGTGTAGGCAGATTTATCCGAAAAACAAGGATAGACGAGCTGCCGCAGCTGCTGAATGTTATTAGAGGAGATATGAGTTTAATTGGTCCGCGGCCGGAAAGACCTGAATTTACAGAAAAGTTCAGCCTCGAATATCCCGGCTTTGAACAAAGACTGCGGGTTAAGCCAGGGTTGACAGGATTTGCTCAAATTAATGGCGGATACGAATTAAATCCGCAAAAAAAGGCTACGTTGGATATGAAATATATTAATACTCTTAATTTCAAGTTTGATTTGAAGATTTTTGTAGAAACTTTCAAAATTATTTTTACTGGAGATGGTGCACGTTAGGAATTCTTGCTTCTCTAAAGTGAGGTGATTTCAATGAGTTCTCCCAAAACATATATTCTCCAGATTGGGATGAATCCTAATCCTGGCGGGCTGGAAGCATTTGTTATGAATCTATATAGAAAAATTGACCGGACACAGGTGCAGTTTGATTTCATTGATTGGTATGGGGAAGAACGAATCGCATTTAGCGAAGAGATTTTGCAGCTGGGAGGACAAATAATCAAGATTCCCAGCAGGCGTGAAGATTTCATGCTGAATAAGCGTAAGTTGAAAAAGATCATTAACTCAGAAAAATACCGTTATGTTTACAACAATCTTAATTCACTGAGCTATATTTCAGGCATTACTGCAACGTATAAAAATCCTGCAGTGATACCGATTATTCATGCTCATAATGATAATATTGAAAACAGGCTATGGCTTACTAAGATGCTTGATACTCTTCATAAGACGCGCATCAATAATGAAAAAGGTGTGCGCTTAGCCTGCAGCAAAAAAGCTGGTCTGTGGATGTTTGCACAGAGAAGATTTCAAGTTGTACCTGATGCGATTGATACACTTACATTTAAATATTCACCTCAAAAGCGGAAACTTTATCGCAAACAGTTCAATCTTGAAAATAAGCTGGTGCTTGGAAATGTCGCCCGTTTTGATCCGCAAAAAAATCATTTGTTTTTGATAGATATTTTTAAACACATTCATGAAAAGAAAAAAGAAAGCATGCTTATTCTGGTAGGTGACGGCAGGCAGCTTGCTGAGGCTAAGGAACATGTTACCAATCTCGGCCTGAAAGACAATGTTCTTTTTCCGGGAGTAAGAAAAGATGTTCCTGGAATATTACAGGCCTTGGATGTGATGGTTGCGCCATCTGTTTTTGAAGGTTTTGGAATTTCGGTGTTAGAGGCGCAATGTGCCGGGTTGCCTTGTTATGTCTCGGAAGTCTTTCATCCTGAAGCTTTACAGACGCCCTTAACCAAGATAATATCGCTCAATGCAGGTCCAAAGCAATGGGCGGAACAAATACTAGCTGACTATAAAGCGGGGATTACGGATGAAAGAATGTCGTTTGCAAATCTGATCAAAAGTAACGGTTATGACAGCGGTCAGTTGGCGCGACAGATGCAACAGGCGTTTGTGAATGGATTTTAAAAGAAGCTGCGAATACCACCATTTTCCTTCTTTACGTAGCATAAAATTACGAACTACGCAAAATTTTGTTTAAAAGCAACTTTAAGGCTAGTCAAAAGAAAGGCCAAGTAGACATAATTGAAACACCTTTTTCAAATATCAAGATTGGAGGAAGGTTTATGAGAATCTGCTTTGTGGCAAACAGTTTCGGAATAGGGGGATTAGAAAGAGTAGTGGCTGCACTCGGAGAAAAGCTGCAAGTTGAAGGTTTTGCAGAAATTTATTACTATTCTTTTTCTTCACAGCCTGTTTTTTGGCATCTTAAAGAAAAAGATCATTTCTTTAAAAAGAGCAGGCAGCCAACTAAAGCAGATCTTTTGCTGACAAGAAGCGGTAAGCTAATTGAAATGCTTTCGAAAGGTAATTTTAATATCAATAAATATCAAAGAGACTTTATTAGTGAAATCATAAAGTTGATTAATTCAAAAAAGTTATCTATTTTAGTAGTTACTTCAGCCCAGCAGATTGCAGCCATTCCTTTAATAAAAAAAGCTTGTCCGCAAATAAAGATAGTAGCGTGGTTACACCAAAGTTGCCATGCTATTTTTAAATTGTCTAAAAAATTTGAATATTTTTTTAAAGAAGGTTTGAAAATAGCAGATTGTATTGTCACTTTGACAAAAGAAGCACATAGATTTTTCAGTAGACTAAACAAGTTCAGTGTTTTGATTGTTAATCCGCTTTTACTTGATTTTCATGGACGAAAAGCTCATTTTGGGACTTCAAAGATTGCTTTTGTGAGCCGCATAACTTTTGATCAGGGCCAAAAGGGCTTAGACTTTTTAGCAGAAATTGCTAAACTCCTGCCTGCAAAATATACTATCGAGATTGCTGGTAATGGTGATCAAAAAAATCAACGGCGTTTCAGCAAGTTGATTCACAAAAAAGGTGTTGCAGAAAAGATCAGTTGGCAAGGCTCTAAAAGTGGGGAAGATCTGCTCAATCACTACACCAGTTCTTCGGCTTTTATCTCGACTTCACGCACCGAAGCATTTTCACTAGTTATTTTAGAAGCAATGGGTGCCGGGCTGCCTGTGATTTCGTTTAAAACCTCAGGTGCCAATGAATTACTGCAAGATGGCATATCCGGTAAGTTGATCGCAAACTTTAATATTGAACAGTTTGTTCATGAACTTGTTGAAATTCTGAGGAATGAAGAACTTTTTGCGCATTATCAGGAAGCCTCTTTGAAGCGGGCTCAGGATTTCAGGATGACGGAAGTTGTAAACCAGTGGAAGAAGCTTCTTACTGAACTTAATGGTAAACGCTCATGAAGAAAAATCGTTTGCAGCTTTCGATGTTTAATTCTCTGGCAGCTGTCTTGTCGCAAGGAATAACAATTATTTTGCGGTTTTGCACCCAAACTGTTTTTATTAACGTCTTGGGAGCAACATATCTGGGTGTGAATGGGTTATTTAACAATATTCTGGGAATTTTATCCTTTGCGGATCTGGGCGTCGGATCAGCAATCACTTTTGCTTTATACAAGCCTCTGCTGGAGAATAATCACGAACTTATTAATTCTATTATGTCGTTGTATCGTAAAGCGTACCATATTATCGGGCTTCTGGTCGGAATTCTAGGTCTTTGTGTGATGCCGTTTTTACCGCTGCTTATAAAGGAAGACGGGATTTCACAGCTGTATCTGCTGTTTTTGTTGTTTCTGGCAAATACAGTGGTAAGTTACCTGCTTTCCTATAAGCAGACCTTGTTAATTGCAGACCAGATCGGTTATAACGTGAACCTCGGTCAATTATTTTTTCTTGTTATTCAGACATTTTTGCAGATCAGTGCCTTGCTTTTTTTTAAAAGTTTTGTTTTATATCTGATTATCCAGTTAACCTGCACTTTTTTTTTGAACGTAACTTTAGCTGTTCTAGTCAGCCGTAAGTATCCGTTTCTAACGTTTAAAAAGAAGTATCGGTTACCACCGCAAATCTATCAAAAAATTAAGAAAAATACCGTGGGTATGGTTGGAGCAAAGGTCGGTGAAATATCGCTGAATGCGACCGATAATATCGTGATTTCGACTTTTATCGGCATCTATTGGGTCGGTATTTATTCCAATTACCTGCTGATTATTAATAGTATCAGTTTGCTTTTGATTCAGTTTACCAGCTCTGTTTCTGCAAGCATCGGCAATTATGCTTTAGATACAAGTAGTAAGGCAAAGGCACAGTACACGCTTTTTAAAAAACACTTGCTGGTTAACTATGTAGTTACTTTTATGATGGCAGTTTTGCTAGAAAGTCTGCTTAATCCCTTTATCACATTGTGGATAGGTGAGCGCTACACTTTAAGGCCTACTCTGGTGACCCTCATAGTGCTTAATTTCGGCATCAATGCTTTACGCCAGACTCCGATTACTTTCATTACTTCATATGGGCTTTTTGACAGAATTGGTGTAAAGTCAGTGATTGAAGCACTTGTGAATGTGGGGCTTTCGTTGATCTTCGTGCTGGTTTTTAAACTAGGAATTATTGGTGTCTTTATCGGGACTCTTTGTACTAATCTTTTTGTTAACTTATGGTATGAGCCGCTGGTAGTTTTGCGTCACGGAATCAAAATACCGGAATACACTGATTTTTACAGGGCCTATTTTATGGACATTGTTTTTTTAGTTTTGACACTTGTCATAACCTCCACAATTACAACTAAGTTTTTTCTTCCAGGGGTCATAGGTTTGGTGCTGCTTTTTGCAGGTGCTGCGACTTGTACGATATTGTTATTGTTCCTGTATTTGCGAAAAAATAGCGAATATCTTTTTTTTGTGAAACTGATTAAAAGTTACTGTGCTCGTTTTTTTAGCTGAAAATTGCTGACAATGAGCTTTTTAAGGAGGAGATAACTTAATGAAGCAGGAAAGAAGTAATGACTTTAGGCAGGATGTAAAAAAAATAACGGGTTTACTGCGGCAGAATTTGCATGCAATTGTACTTTGGGGATTTTTAGGAGGATTCATTGCCCTGCTTTTTTCCTTCTTCTTTATAACCCCGAGATACAGTGCAACAAGCGTATTACTGGTCAATCAAAAAACAGATGATTCACAGATGCAATATGCAGCTCAGCAGGCAGACCTGCAAGCTATTAATACTTATAAGGATAAGGATATTTTGACGAGAGAAGTTATCTTAAAACCAGTGTTAAAACAGCTGCAAACCCGTGATAATTACGTTGGGGGAATACAGGACCTAGAAAAAAGTCTTGCAATTTCTAATCAGACTGATTCACAGGTCCTTAGCATTGAGGCTACGGATAGAAATCCATACACAGCAACTGATTTAGCGAACACTATCGCGACTGTTTTTAGCAAAAAGATCGTTAGGATGATGAAAATTAATAATGTTTCGATTTTGGCCAAAGCTGCACCGAGTACTGTGCCGGTAGTACCGAATAAAAAACTCAACTTGCTGCTTGGAGTTCTTTTAGGACTTTTTCTTGGATGTGTAATTGCTGTTATACGGACATTAATGGATACAACTATAAAAGATGAGAGTTTCTTGAAAGAAGAATTGGGGCTTGTTTCACTTGGAGTGATAAGCCATATTAAAAGCAAAGAAAAACGGCACGCTGTGAAGGCACTGCAAGCAGCAAAGAGCGGCTTTAAAAAAAGAGTGTAGAATTTTTCTGTTTATAAGAATTATCTTGTCGTAATGGTTTATGAATTTTTTACTGGCAAAATCTCTTGTTTGCTATTAAACTACTAGAGGACATTTTAGATTGATATTTGCAAAAATAATACGAGGAGCCTATAAAGAATGTCAAGGCAATAAAGTGAACTCAGATATTTTCTTAATAACTGTGCTCTTTGCTACTGATTGGTGCAAAAGATAAAGGAGGACGATTTTGTCTAAAAAAACAGTCAAGATATGTTTATTTGCTTGTGGGGTGATGGTATTAACATTTATCGGTTATCAATTGTTCAATCAATACAAGCCGGAACTGGTACAGCTGGCACACCATCAGATCTCAAAACAGGCTTTATTGCATAGCGTTAGAGAACATAATCTTCAAGCTGCCGTCTTACTCGTGATCTTGACAGCACTCATGAGCGCCTTTCCGGGATTGCCGACCTCGGTCATCTGTGTTTTCATCGGTCTTTGCTATGGTTCTTTTGTTGGAAGCGTACTTAATATTATCGGAAATACAGCTGGAAACTTATTAGCACTGACATTATTGAATAAGCTGGAATTTTTGGATGAAAAAACCAGAGAAAATCATTGGGTCAAAGCAATCTCTAGAATGCGCCACCCGCGTTTAGGATTGATGGTCGCGTATATGATCCCGATTATTCCTTCATTTTTAGTCAATTTTACGGCTAATAAATTAAGAATAAAGATAAGTCATCTGTGTTTAGTAATGTTTCTGGGAGTCATGCCTTCATCCATCCTATATGCATTAAGCGGAAACTCTTTGTTTAACGGTTTCAATAAACGGGCTGTTATTCTGTGGGCCTGTGTCATTTCTTTTATTGTTCTCATATATTTTATTCATAAGGATACTAGAAAAAAACTTGCTGCTGAATAATTTACGGCTTCTAAAAGGCAATGAGCTGGCGGATATTGAAAAAATCAGCGGCCTCATAGCTTACGGGTAAGTACATATTAAAATAAAATTATAGCGAAGCGAAAAGCAAGGATGAGTATTTATAGATTATACAATCGATGATTTAACGCATTAGATTGATCATACTAACCTGAGTGCGGACGTAACACAAGTACAGCTGGAAAAAGTATACAGCGAGGCAAAAAAATATCACTTTAAAATGGTGGCAGTTATTCGTGAAATAGTTATAATCTCAGTAATTGAGCTTTATTTCTATCTTAAAATGTTTAATACAACCTAAAAATATCCCATTATTACTAGAAATTACTAGCTAATTATAGGATATCTATAGGAACTTAATAAAAATAAATGACGTATTATAATATTGGAACTTTGTTGAAAACAACGATATTGCCCTTATCATATCTATGACGAGTATGTGAATATTCAAATATCCTGCCATCTTTCAGACTAACTGTTTGTGAGATTTGTAAAACCGGATCGTTGGGTTTACATTTTAGATATTTAATATCATCTTGCTTTGCTTTATCAGCACCTATTTTACGTAAAGAACTGCCTATTTCCAAGTTCAATTTATTTTGAATGAATGAAAAAATTGAGTTTTTTACTATGTTTTCATTTAAACCCGAAATTACAGAAAGAGGCATAATAGACCTGTCGAGCTCATAGGGTTCTTCATCTAAATTTCTAAGTCGATAAATGTCATATACTGGCATTGTTTCTAAGATATTTAGCTTTTCACACTCCTTAAGTGAAGGAAGCCGAATTGCAAAATTTAAAACAAGCGTTGAAACATTCGCTTTGTCCGAAAAAAGTTTTGTAGTCCCTCCATATTGAGAAGAGAGAATATCGAGCGCAGACAAAGAATTTGGTGAAACAAAAGTACCGCTACCTTGCTTTCGAACAATTAAATTTTCATTAAAAAGTATGTCTAATGCTTTCTGGATAGTTACGCGTGAGGTTTTATATTCCAGTGCCAATTCCTTTTGTCTCGGAAGTGGTTCTCCTGGTTTATAAAGTCCATTTTTTATTTTTGTACGAATTTTTTTTGCTATTTCACGATATAGGCTAATATTAAACACCTCCACAGAAAATGATAATCCAACTTCCATATAATAGCATATTTTTATTTTATTTAAATGGATATTCTATTTTATAATTTGAGTTTACAAATTTAAAAATAGAGTTATAATGTTTTTATAAAGGAAGTGAAATTATGGAAAAAAATAATTTTTTATGGGGAAATTCAGTTTCTAGTATGCAAACTGAAGGTGCTTGGGACACAGATGGTAAGGGACTTTCAGTCTATGATATTAAACCCGCGTCTAAAGATACTAGTGATTGGAAGGTAGCAATTGATGAGTATCATAGGTACGATGAAGATTTTGATTTAATGAAGAACGCTGGTATGAATTGTTACCGCTTTCAATTATCGTGGTCACGAATAATTCCTGACGGTGATGGGCAAGTAAATGAACTGGGAATGCAATACTACGAAAATTTTATTGATAGTTTACTAAAAAAAGGTATCACACCAGTGGCTTGTTTGTACCACTTTGATATGCCTTTGACCTTAGCTAAAAAGTATAATGGTCTCCTCCACAGCCATGTACGCGATGCTTTTGTGAGATTTGCACAAATAGTTATTAAAAGGTTTGCACCAAAAGTTAAATATTGGATTCCGTTTAACGAACAAAATTGTATGACCTTTGAGGAGGGGTTTAAGAATTCTGGATATTTAACTGGAAATAAGACTGTATCTGAATTATATAAAATAGCTGTTAACAGCTTGATAGCTTATACGCAAATTGCTGATTATGTTCATAATTTTTTAGATTTAAAAGTAGGAGGAATGGTTGCATACCAAGAAATGTATCCTGCCTCTTCCAATCCCAAAGATGTCATGTATACACGTAAGGCAATGGAATTTGTTAATGAAGATTTTCTGCAGTTTTTTGCGACGGGGAGACGTTCCCCAGAAGTTGTAGGCTATATGAAAACACATAATATGGCTGAATTAATTGATGTATTAGATAAGGAGGTAAAAAAACATCCTAAGTTGAAAAGCGACTTCTTAGCGTTCAGTTATTATTACAGCCTAGTAATTGATAGTACGAGAATTTCTGAAAAAGCTGTACCAAATTATTTTATGCAACAAGGAAAAGTTGAAAATAAGCATTTGCAAACTTCAGAATTTGGATGGCAAATTGATCCGATTGGTTTTAGAAACACGATTACTAAGATGTATAATCGATATTCATTACCTATTTTCCCAGCTGAAAATGGTATTGGTGTTACTGAACATTGGAATGGAAAAGATCAAATTCAAGATGATTATAGAATTGAGTATCATAAAGACCATATTGATGAAATGATAAAATCAATTACTTGTGATGGAGCTAAAGTTTTAGGCTACTTGGGATGGGGCCTAATAGATATACCAAGTTCAAAGGGAAATGTTGAAAAAAGGTATGGACTAGTTTACGTTAACCGTACTAATCATGATATTAAAGATTTGAAACGAATTCCTAAAAAAAGTTATTTTTGGTTCAAAAATTATGTTTTAGAAAAAACTAAAGAGTTAAATGAGGAGTGAATGATTATGGAAGAAAAAAATATATGGCAAAAATTCATAGATAACTTTACCAAAATTTCTATAAAAATAGGAAACCAGATTTACCTAAGATCCCTTAGGGATGCATTTGCTATGATTATGCCGCTCTTTATACTTGCTGGACTTGGAGTTTTAACTAATAATGTAATTTTTCCACTTTTTCTTAATGGTAGTAACCTAGAAAATTTTCAAACATTTGGAAACCTGATTGTTAACGGAACGTTAAACATTGCAGGATTAATAATTGCACCCGTAGTTGGATATTGTTTAGCAAGAAACCGTAATTATAAAAATGCGTTAGGAGCCGCGATAGTTTCATTAGCAGGATTAATTGTCGTTATGCCTACAACATTGCAAGCAGTTCCTGTTAGCGGGAAAAAAGCAGTTGAGATTTCAGGGTTTTTATCTTATGCCAATATTGGCGTTACTGGTATGTTTGCTGGAATAATTATTGGTTTAGTAGCAGCAGAATTATTTATGCGATTATCAAAAATTGAAAAAATAAAAATTAATTTAGGTGAAAATGTCCCTCCTGCTGTTAGTAATTCCTTTTTAACCTTAATTCCGACAATTGTTGTATTAAGTGTCTTAGCTATTATCGGGGCTGTTTTAAGTGTAGGATTTAATACTGATTTAATTAGATTGATTACGACAATTATCCAAGAACCATTACGCCGTGTGAATACTAGTTTACCGGGTTTCCTTTTGATATATAGTGTCGGTAACTTATTGTTCGGTTTTGGTATTCATCAGGCAGTTATAAATGGAACCTTGCTAGATCCGGTTTTATTGATTAATATGAATAAAAATATGCAGGCTTTTGCAGCGGGGCATCATGTACCGTATATTATTACTAGTGTATTTAGGGATACTTTTGGAATGATGGGAGGAACAGGAAGTACTATCTGCTTACTGATTGCAACGTTTGTATTTTCTCGTATTAAGGCAAGCCGTCAAGTAGCTGGTCTTTCGATCGTACCAGGTATTTTCAATATAAATGAACCTGTTATTTATGGTTATCCAATTGTCTTTAATATTCCTCTATTGATACCCTTTGTTTTGACGCCAGTAATTTCATTATTAATTGCTTATTCTGCAACTGTTCTTGGATTAATGAATAGAACTGTAGTAATGGTACCTTGGACAACGCCGCCTTTTGTTAACGGCTTTTTGGCGACAGGGGGAGATTGGAGGGCTATAGTAGTACAGTTGATTAGTTTTATTATTGGAATCCTATTTTATATACCATTTATGAAAATCAGTGAACGTGTTTTGGTAAGTCAAGCTCAACGTGAACAAAGTAAATAAGGAGGAGATTTATTATGACTGGAAAAACTATTATGCTATGCTGTGCTGCTGGAATGAGTACAAGTCTGTTGGTAAAAAAGATGCAAGAAGCTGCCCAAAAAGGATAAAAAGGATGTAGAGATTTTTGCGACTTCAGCTGCTGGTGCCGATCAAGAACTTTCTAATCGAAAAATTGATTGTGTTATGCTTGGGCCGCAGGTTAGATACGTGGAAGATGATTTTAAAAAGAAGTTAGAAGGAAAGAGCGTTTCACTTGGTGTTATTGACATGCAGGCTTATGGGATGATGAATGGGAAAAAAGTGCTTGAACAAGCATACACATTAATGGGTTAATATGGGTAGTTAAGGAGATAAACGAAATGGCTAATGAGGAAAAAGATCAGACGGCTGAAAAAGAACTTCAAGTTACAATGGGGCTTATAATGAATGCAGGAAATGCAAAGGCATTTGCAATGGAAGCAATTAAGTCTGCTAGGATAAAGGATTTTGAAAGCGCAAACAAAAATCTAAAGGATGCTCAAGCTGCATTGGTTGAAGCTCATAATGTGCAAACATCTATGTTAACAAGAGAGGCTCAAGGCGAACATGCTCAAGTAAACTTACTGATGGTACACGCACAAGATCATTTAATGACAGCTATAACCTTTTGTGACCTGGCAGCGGAATTTGTTGAGGTGTACAAAAAATTATAAAGGATTTTTAAAAATAAGAAGGTTCAATGAGAAATGGCTGCTTATTTTTCTTTGAATCCTTTTTTCGTTATAATGATTTTGTGCCGCAATTATCTATTTTATAGAAACGGTCATCCATTTTTAATCCAAGGAGGAAATTATTTATGTTAGTAGGCAGTGTTGAGGCAGGTGGCACCAAATTTGTGTGCGCGATAGGGGATGAAGACTATCGTGTCAAAGATAGTACTAAGTTTCCTACAACTACTCCAGAGGAAACTCTTGATAAGGTTGTCAAGTATTTTGAGAAGTTTAATATTGATGCTTTAAGTATTGCTTCTTTTGGTCCACTTGAAATTAAGAAAAATTCACCTAAGTATGGGTACATTACTAATACTCCTAAACCTCATTGGAGTGATACTGATTTTGTCGGATATATCCAAAGAAAATTAAAAATTCCGATTTTTTGGACAACTGATGTCAATGGTTCGGCCTATGGCGAATATGTGATGTCTACATTAACTAATGAAAAAATCAACTCTCTTGTTTATTATACTATCGGAACCGGCGTAGGCGGAGGAGCTATAATAAATGGCGAGTTTGTCGGCAGTGCAGGGCATCCCGAAATGGGACATGTCTTGCTGAAACGCCATCCCGATGATCTTGACTTTGAAGGTATCTGTCCTTTTCATAAAGACTGTTTAGAAGGCTTAGTTTCTGGACCGACTTTTGAAGCACGTTTACATAAAAATGGAAAGGATGTCTCTTTGGATGATCCTGTCTGGGATATAATGGCTTATTACATTGCTCAAGCTGCGATGCAGGTTTCTTTGATATTAAGGCCTGATAAAATTGTCTTTGGCGGTGGAGTTGCAAACAAAAGTTTACTGCGCAAAGTGCGGCTGGAACTGAAAACTATGATAAATGATTATTTGCCCCTGCCGAAGTTAGAAAACTATATTACGCTGCCAGCTATCAAAAATAATGGTTCTGCTACTTTGGGTAACTTTGCTTTAGCTGTTAAACTCTTAAGAGCCTAAAATTCAAGGAGGTTGCTGTTTGAACTTCAGACCTGTTAAATATGCTGTTTATATGTTTTCAGTTTCGTTTTCGATGTTAAACAAAAGGACCGGCTCAAGCAGCTGAAACTAATCAGTTTTTGAACCGAATCCGTGCATAGCTTTATGTCAACGTTGATATGATCATTGTATAAAAAAATTATTGCAGATAGCAATAACTATAATCAGCAGCAACTGCTTTAGTACCGAATATGATTGAAAATCCTAGAAGTTTCTTGATCTATCATGCTGTAAGAAATGTTGTTGAACTACATGGTTTATGGTACAGTGTCAATTTATAGTTTATAAAAATACAAAAATGATATCTAGACACATCTAAATAAAGTTTTTATCAAGTCAAATAATAATTGGATCTGGTTCAAAGAATTGGTTAAATTTAAATTCTCTGGGCTGGATCTTTTTTTGAGCGTATTTATTAGTTATCTAAACAAAAATGGGTACATTAGTGGATTTTTATAGAAATATTGGTAGAATAAAAGCATAGTCAAGCTTAAATGTTTATCATTATAAACAAAAACGCCTTTAAAAGTTGGATCTTAATGACGTAACGGTAGTGTGTGTTGAACTAACTGGCAGAAACTCATTTTCATGTGCAATTAGTAAAAGGGGGATAATGATAAAAGTGAAATTATCAATCGTTTTACCTGTTTATAATGTACAGAAGTATCTCGACAGGTGTGTTGCCTCAATTATGGAACAGATCGATGGCAGACACGATCTGGAGTTAATTTTAGTAGATGATGGTTCTAAGGACAACAGCTGTCAGATGTGTGATGATTATAGCAAAAAATATCAAAATGTAAAAACAATCCATCAAAAAAATTCCGGTACAGGTGCAGCTAGAAATACTGGAATTAAAAATGCAAGGGGGGACTACATTTACTTTGCGGATCCAGATGACTACCTTGCTGCAGATGCAGTTGCAGAAATCTTGAACTTGGTAGAAAAAAAAGTTAACTTAGTTATTTTTAGTTATTGGGATATTGATAGCCTTACAGGAAAAAAACAAAAGAAGTTTTTTGACACTACAGGTTTTTTAAATAAAACGGCTTTTCGCGACAGCTTTGTTGCGCTCTTCAAAACGGAAATGCTATATACCGTATGGAATAAAGTGTACAGCAGAAAATTTTTAACTAAAAATAACCTGTTTTTTGGAGATGCTCCAATGGGACAGGATGTTAGGTTTAATCTTGCTGTTTATGAAAATGTTGAGAGGCTTTTTCTCTCTGACAAATGTCTGTACTATTATATTCAAGATCGTCAAGGATCCTCGACAAATAAGTACATGAAAAGCCGCTTTCAATTAAAATGCGAGGAGATCACTTTGTTGCGGGGGCTTCTTACACTTTTTAAACAAAATGATTTTCAGTTTATTTCTTTACTCTATCATAATGTCTTCTTGGATGCAGCAAGGCAAATAGCAATCAGCAATTTTCCACTGAAAGATAAGAGAAGAGAATTAAATAAATTGCGCAATACTGAATTATTTTTGCTTTTAGAGGATGAAAGATTTAAAAAAAGTGTCAGCTGGTCGTTATTGTACAAAAAAAAATACAGTTATTTGGTTTTATACATTAAATTAAGGTTATCTATGGAGGCTAGAGCGGGACTTATAACAAGAAGATTACGCACGTAGTTTAATTCAAATATGCAGATCCTTATCGTGTAAGTATGGGTAAATCATTGATCTTTGAATTATGAAAACTAAAGAAGGAAAAGGGCTGGTCTCTTCAGGGTGGTGTTCTTTTGAAAAAAGTTTTTAAAAACTTTTTGTACCAGGCGACTTATCAGTTATTGCTGGTAATATTGCCTCTTATAACTATTCCTATAGTTTCCAATTCTTTAGGAGTGAAAGGAATTGGAATCTATAATTACGTAAATTCAATAATAGTTTACTTTACCTTAGTAGCTGGATTAGGCTTGGCTAACTATGGTATTAGAGAGATTGCTTCTGTACGAGAAGACAAAAGCTTACTTGCCCAAAGATTTTCTGAGCTGCTGCATTTTAATATTGCAGTTTCATTCTCTGTAATAGTAATATTTATTTTATTTGTACTAATGGTTAATAGATATCAAAGCTACTTTTTAATTTCCGGGTTAGCGATTGTGGCTTGCATGTTTGATATTTCCTGGTTTTTTGCCGGAATTGAAGATTTTAAAGTAGTTACTTTAAGTAATCTTGTTATTAAGTGTATTTCATTTTTTTTGATAGTTTTTTTTGTAAATTCTGCTGATGATTTGGTAAAATATCTCTTAATTCAATCGGTTAGTTTGGTTATCTCCAACATTGTAATGTGTTTCTTTTTGAAGGGAAAGACTACGCTGGTTAAAGTTACCTTAGAACAAATTTTTTCGCATTTCAAACCAGCTGTTAACTACTTTTACGGTAACCTCGCAATTTCTTTGTACACGACTTTAAGCAAAACTTTTCTTGGATTAATAGTCAGCGTTAGTGTAGTTGGATTATACAGTAACAGTATGCAGCTCTTAACTATGCTGGTAATAATTATTACGACTTTAGATACAGTTTTGATGCCGCGGTTAACTTATTTATTTGAATCAAAGAATGTTGCTAGAATGATCAACGTAATTGAACGCACATTTCACGTGCAATTATTTTTATCTATTCCAGCAATGTTTGGGTTAATAGCGATAAACAACAAGCTGATTCCTTGGTTTTTTGGAAAGTCCTTTTCATATTTAGCGTACACAGTACCCGTACTAGCCCCGCTCGTGATCATAATACCGCTTGGAACTTCGGTTATGCGGCAATACTTAATGCCTAAAAATGAAATAGCAAAATTTAATTTTTCTGTTTATGTTGGAGCAGGGATCGGTGTGACAGCTAATTTATTGCTGATACCTTTTTTTAAAATCTGGGGAGCTGTTGTTGCATCGCTTTTGTCTGAAATTGCAGTCACTTGTTTACGCTTGCGATATTTGTTTAGAGAAACATCTTTCACGTTTTATAAGAAACAAATAGTGGGTTACTGCTTCTCAGGAGTAATCATGAGTATAGTAATCTATGTTTTGACTTACAACCTGCAGCCGACAATAGTAACTACGTTTATACAAGTATTTGTTGGGATATTGGTCTACGGTACATTGACATCGTTTCTAAATGTAAACCCTTTAATTAGTATTTTAAAAAAAATTTTTGAAAAATAAGTTTTAAAGGAGATGTAAAGCCTATGTTAAAACAGGATCTCTATCAAAACGGTTTAAGATTTTTGACAATTCTTAATCCAAGCTGGAACGTTAAATTTTCGTTCAAACATATTTTAAAAAACAGAATAGACTTAAAAAATCCAAAAACGTTTAATGAAAAAATATGCTGGTTAAAGTTATACGACTATCCTAATAATCAGCTGGTGATTGATTGTACTGACAAAGTAAAAGTTAGAGACTACGTAAGGAAAAAAGGGCTAGATAATATTCTAAATGAAGTTTATCAAGTCTGTGACAGTCCAGAAGAAATTGATTTTGAAAAATTACCGGATGAATATGCAATTAAATGGAATAATGATTATGGTAGCACGATTCTGTGCAAGAAAAAGACAGAAGCCGAAATCGAAAAAGAAAAAAGAAAATTGAATAAATTGGGGAACAGAAAATTTTTTCTAAACACTGCAGAACTGCATTATAGTAAAATCAAGCCTAAAATAATTGCAGAAAAGTATTTAAATGATGACAGCCAAACAGATCTGTATGACTATAAAGTTTATTGTTTTAATGGAGTTCCTTCCTTTATAATGGTTTGTTTGGAAAGACAGAGCGGGCATGCTAGATTTTACTACTATGACACGGACTGGAATTTCTTAAGATTAAACATTGATGGAAAGAAAGCAGCTGAAGATTTCAGTTTACCGAAGCCGGCATGTTTAGCAGAGCTGCTGAGAGCCGCACAAATATTATCAGAGAATTTTAAATTTGTTAGAAGCGACTTTTATATTGTCAATAACAAACCGGTTTTTGGTGAATTAACGTTTTCTCCTTCGGCTGGACTGGATGACGATTTAGAGGGCGATTTAGACACACTCTTGACTGAACACTTGATACTATAGAAGTTTGTTTAATAGAGGGTATTATAGTATTATAGGGCTTTGACAATCGTTAACTGCTATTTTTTAGAGTTTTGTAGCTTTTAGGCAAGACCTGATTATTGAAACAACACATTAGTTTGCATAACACAAAAGGGCTGAGTCAAATTATAACCTTTGACTCAGTCCCTGCTTTTTGATTAAATTTTGCTATGTGCTTCACTTTTGAAGAAGTTGTTGTAGATGTTGACCACTGCATTATCGGCATCAGCAGCTCTAGTGCCGATCATGATTGAAATTCTGGAAGCTCCTTGGTTTATCATATGGATAGCAATTTTATTCTTTGCCAGGGGCTCAATTATGTTTTCAATTACACCGACCTTAGTACGCATCCCTTCACCCACGACCATAATAATTGCGTAGTCGTCGATCCACTCAAGGGCATCTGGATGAACTGCAGCTTTGATATCAGCGCAAACCTTTTTAGTTAACTCGTCAGTCAGCTGTTTTTTGTCAAAGATGATCGTCAGGTCATCGATTCCAGAAGGCATATGTTCATAAGAGATTCCGTATTTGTAAAGGATCTGCAGAATCTTCAGGGTAAAGCCAACTTCTTTGTTGAGCAGATAACGGTGAAGATATAAAGCAGCAAATCTTTTAGAACTCGCGATTCCTGTCACTTTATGTTTGGGAGTGAATCCTTTTTCTGAAACAATTAAAGTTCCCTTTGCTTCCGGATGGTTAGTATTCTTAACGTTAATTGGAATTTTTCCTTGAATCGCTGGAATAATAGCTTCATCGTTAAAAACGGTAAAACCAGCGTATGAGAGTTCCCTCATTTCCCGATAAGTTAGTTTTTCGATAGGGGCAGGGCGATCTACTACCTGAGGATTAGCTGCATAGATTACGTCCACGTCGGTGAAATTTTCATACAGATCAGCTTTTAAACCGCGTGCCAGAATCGAACCGGTAATATCAGAACCGCCACGAGAAAAAGTAACAAGGAGGCCTTCTTCTGTGAAACCAAAGAATCCGGGAAATACCAACTTTTCATTGCCGAACTGAAGTTTTTTAAGGTTTTCATAGGTTTTCTCTAAAACAGTTGCGCTATCAGGGTCATCGGTTAAAAGAATCCCGGCTTCGCTCGGATCAACGAACCTTGCCGCAATTTTCATTTTGTTTAGACAAGCAGCAAATAACTCAGCGTTCAATCTTTCGCCGTGGGCTTTAAAAGCTGCCATTAAATATTTATTGTCTGGGAAATTAGTTTCTTGAAGTTTAAGCAGTTTTTGTTTGATGTCTAGTAAGATGGCTTCGTCAACGTTAAATTCATTTCCGATTTGGGAATAACGCTTGAAAATTTGGTCAATAATATTTTCGGTTGGTTTGTGAGTAATCACAGCGTTCGCATAGGTGATAAGAAGATCAGTAACTTTTATATCCCCCGGATACCTTTTCCCTGGCGCAGATGTAACGATGAATTGACGGCTGGGATCGCTTTTTATGATATTAATCACTTTTTTAAACTGCTGTGCATCAGCAAGCGAACTGCCACCGAACTTGACTACTTTTTTCAATGTTGGATCACTCCTATTTGTTAAGATTATGTAAGCCCCGTTGAAAATGAGTTTATCATTTTAAAACAAAATATCAACTATAAAAAATTTACTTAGTGAGGAATTGCAATGAAGAAGATAGAAAATTATTGGAAACACTTCAAAGATTCAAATGGAATTTCAGCAACACATTATTCTGCTTATGCGTTTGGGTGGCCCGCTAAAATGCAAGATGAGCTTGCTGCTTTGGTAGTGAAAGAAATTAAGACAGCAACTACATCTGCTTTGGCATTGTATGAACCTGATGAAGAAAAACCTTTTGTAGGAGAATATAATATAATCTTAGATGGTAAAGAAAATCCAGTATGTATTACACAAACAAAAATTGTTGAAGCTATTCCGTTTAACTTGATTTCGCAAGAACATGCTTATCATGAAGGCGAGGGAGATCGAAGCTATCAATTCTGGCGTAAGGCACATGAAGATTTCTTTGGACAGGAGTTTGAGAAAGCCAAAAAGTCTTTTAAAGAGGATACTCTTTGTCTTTGCGAAGTTTTTCAGGTTGTATATAAATAGATCAATAAAATTTATTAAGCAGAAAAGACTGACTATTGAAACACGTTAATATGGAAACTGCAAGAGAGTACAAAAAAGCTGGGACAAAACATAAGTTTTGATCCAGCTTTTTTAATATTATTTGAAATATGATAGCTGCACTAGTTATTTTGATTTTGGAGTTTCGAGTGCTGCAGACCATATCCGAAATAAACAATAAGACCTAATACTAACCAAAGTCCAACTGATATTTTAGTGATATTGGGCAGCATAATTATAAAATAAATGCTTGCGATGCCGGCCAAGCAAGGTAAGAAGGGATAAAGCGGCATTTTGAACCCCTTATTTTGAATATCCTGACGTTTGCGCAATGGAATGATCCCAAAGGAAATGAACGCAAAAGCAAGCAAAGTACCGGCATTAATCAACGAAGCAAGTTCTGTTAAGGGTACTAAACCTGCAAAGAATGCCTGTACGATTGTTGCGACAATGATAGCATTTTTAGGCACAACATGTTTAATACTGACAGCGCCCATTTTAGCAGGCAATAGGCCGTCACGTCCCAAAGCGTAGACTAGGCGTGAGCCACCGAAGAACATTGTGATCATTGAGGTAAAAATTCCAATCAATGCTCCGATCGTAATCAATTTGTTCCAAGTATTTAAATGGATAACTTGCAGTGCATAAGCTGCAGGATCGTCGACGTTCAGTTCAGAATAATGAACGATTCCAGTTAGGACAAATGAAAATGAAACATATAAAATGACAGAGACGATGACTGTACCCAGAATTCCTTTAACAACGTTTTTCTCAGGTTTAATGGTTTCAGCAGAATTTGCCGCCAGAGCATCAAAACCGATAAAAGCAAAAAAGACTGTAGCCGCAGCTGTTGAGATTCCACCTAGGCCGAGAGGGTGTGTCTGAAATTGTTTCGGATAGAAAGGCACATAGTTGCTGGTTTTGATGTAAAAAGCTCCTACTAAAATAAAAGCAATAATAATAGCTACTTTGATAATAACTGCAACGTTCTCTACTTTTTTTGAAAGGCTGGCACCATTAGAAATGATAAATGCAATTATCAAAACAATGACTACGGCTGAAAAATTAATAATGCCGCCTTCTAAAGGCCCAGCTTGGAGAGTCTTGGGAAGTACCAAGCCGAAAGATTCTAGAATATTATTATTGAAATAGGCGGCAAATCCTGTTGCTTCAGCAGACACAGCTAGGAAGTATTCCAGAATTAAAGCCCAGCCTAGAATCCAGCCGATAATTTCTCCATATACTACTGAACCGAAAGAATAGGCAGAACCGGCTACCGGCATAGCTGAAGAGAATTCTGCGTATGCCATTCCGACAATTCCTGAAACTATTGCAGCTAATAAGAAAGCTATTGTGACTGCTGGGCCGGCATGGAGTGCGGCTTCGTGGCCTGGCAGAATAAAAATCCCAGTTCCGATCACCGCTCCAATTCCCAATGCCAAAAGATCGCGTGCACGCAAGCTTTTAGTTAAGCGGGCATCAGCTTTCAAATAAGTACTAACTGATTCTTTTTTAAAGATATTCTTCATGTTTCCTCCTAAAACTATTGTTAATTTATCCTCAAAAATACATAATTGGTACCCGACTTGTAATACTTGAATACCAAACTAGAAAGGATAGGGTCTACTTTAAAGGACAATTTACAAATTATAACACATGATGTAATAAAGAGTCATCCCGATATTTTTATCATTAGGTCTTAACCCCAAGCTATATTTCCAGATAATAGTGGATGATATTATAAATTAAAAACAAATTGGAAGGAATCTATAAGCTGTTTTATCGTACATAGCTTTGTCACATTTTAAAGAAAACTGCAAATTAATTAATTCGCACTTCTTTTGGACTCTTAAAAAGAGTAGCAGTTAGAAACATATTACAGGCTGTTTAAATAACTTTTCAGCTTAATAGGCGTAAAATAAAATTATTTCTAAAAAAGAAACTTAGAGAGCTGAAACTGCTCTGTTTTTCATTATTGTTGGTGAAAAAAATTTTTGAAAAGGTGATCCTAAATGAGCGTATTTAGTTTTTTGAAAGATAAAACCCCGCATTCAGAATGGCAGCAAAACCTGCGTGTACTTTGGTTTGGTACCTTTATGGCAGGGATTGGGTCCAGTTGTGTCGCACCGTTTATCGCGTTATTCATTGGTCAATTAGGCCATTTTTCTAGTGCAGAGAACGCTTTTTGGAGTGGTTGGGCTTTTTCTGCACCTTTTATAACGAAAGCACTTATTTCCCCCTTTTGGGGCCGCCTTTCTGATAAATATGGACGTAAACCGATGCTGATTCGCGCTTCCTTAGGGATGTCTCTTGTAATGATGGCAACAGCATTAGCAGGCAACGTTTATGAATTGATCGGGTTACGGCTGCTTTTAGGAGTATTTAATGGTTTTATCAGTACGGCTAATACTTTGGTTGCAATTCAAGTTCCAAGAAATAAAAGCGGACAATCTTTAGGAACATTAGCGACTGGAAGTGTTTCGGGCACCTTGATCGGCCCTTTGATTGGTGGAACAATTGCCGATTTAATCGGTTATCGGTATACATTTTTAATGACTGGTCTGTGTTTATTTGTTGCTTTTTTGTTGGTAGTTTTTTTTGTACATGAACGTTTTACCCCAATAAATCAAGAGGAAGGTAGACCAACTACAAATTTTTTTAAAGCCCTGCCGCGGCGAAGAATTGTTTTAGGGATGTTTTTAACAACAATGATTATTCAAGCATCTAATAATTCAATTGAACCAATTTTAAGCCTCTATGTGCGCCAATTATTAGGCGGAAGCGGTCATGTAGCATTAGTAGCCGGAATAATCGAAGCAATCAGCGGAATTGCTACCTTATTTGCGGCGCCGTTTTTTGGCCGTTTAGGAGACCATTGGGGAACTCACTGGATTTTACTAAGCGGATTAGTTTTTTCAATGCTGGTTTTTATACCCATGGCTTTTGTACAAAATGTTTGGGAATTGGGGATATTGCGCTTTTTAGTCGGCATTTCCGATGCTGCCTTGATCCCAAGTGTGCAGACACTTCTTTCTAAAAATTCACCGCATAGAATGATGGGTGAGGTTTTCAGTTGGAATCAAAGTTTCCAAGCTGTTGGAAATGTTGTCGGACCGCAGATTGGTTCAAGCGTAGCGCGAATCGGCGGTTATCATGAAGTTTTTTTATCGACCGCTGTTCTTGTTTTGATTAATTTTTTGGCAGTCTTTAAAAACACAGAAGGCTTGCGTGAGCAACCCAAAAATTAAACTTTTATTCAAATAAGCGGCACTTTTTGGAAAAGACTGACTATTGAAACACGTTAGTATAGAAACTGCAGAAAAGTACGAAAAAAGCTGGTTCAAAAGTTATGTTTTGATCCAGCTTTTTTGTATAGCTAAAAAAGCCAGCAGCACCGTATACGTATACTGCTATTTCTGCTAGACTTCTTCAAATATGTTTTTATTTAATTACTACGGGCTGATGTGTTTTCAATGATTTCAGGCAAGCTTGAGCAATTTTAACAGCTTGCAGTCCATCAAAACCTGTCACTGCAGGCTCGGTGTGTTCAGTAATCGCTGTGTGAAAAGATTTGAGTTCATCAACATAGGCTTGAGTATAACGTTCAATAAAAAAAGTTGGAATTTTATCTAGATGTCCGCCGGCAGCATCATCAAGCTCAACGCTGCTTAAGTGGTCATTTTGAGAAAAAGCCTGTCCTTTAGAACCAAAGACACCAGCTCTTTGATCGTAACCATAGACAGCTTGGCGGCTGTTATCGATAACACCGAGAGCTCCGTTAGCAAACTTTAAGGTTACAATTGCAGTATCAATGTCGCCAACATTCCCAATGTTAGGATCGACTAAAACTGCTCCATTGGCAAAAACCTCTGTAACTTCGCTGTGGCTGAGATACCTCGCCATATCAAAATCATGGATCATCATGTCGCTGAAAAGGCCGCCGGAAACTTTAACGTAATCAAGTGACGGCGGTTCAGGGTCTCGGGAAGATATCTTTATGATCTGAGGGTCTCCTAAAGATCCGGCAGCAACATATTCGTGAATTTTGTGGAAATTATGGTCAAAACGTCTGTTGAACCCGATTTGGAGAATGACGTCATTTTCTTTTACTGCAGCAAGTACTTCTTTAATACGCTCTATCTTAGTATCGATTGGCTTTTCACACAGAATATCTTTACCGCTTTTGGCGGCGTCTATTATAATTTTTGCATGTGTATCAGTTGAAGAGGCGATCAAAACCGCTTCTATATCTTTATTATTAAGAATATCCTGATAATTTTTTGTGAATACTGGAATTTGATATTTTTCTGCGAGTTTTTCCAGCTCGCTGTTATGTGAGTCTGCAATGGCGACCAGCTCAAAATATTCTCTTAAGTTAGCAATATTCTCAATATGCATTTTTCCAATTCTGCCTGTACCGATTATCGCAATTTTTACCTTTTTCATCGCAATAGCCTCGCTTTTTCAGATGTATTTTTGTTAAGAACACGTTTTGTATCTTTTAACAAATGCCTATACAAATTTCTGTTATCTGCATCACAGTTAGTAAATATAGCTCACTAAAATTCTTTATGTCTGACTAGAATTTGAGCAGAGCTGCAGATTAATAGACTGTCACCACCTCAAATATCCATATAGAATAGGCTGAATTATCGTTTAAAGCAGCATCTTTCTTTCTATTCAACCACGCCATCAATTATCTCATCATTAACGATTATATTATAGAAAAAGACACTATTATGCGTGGATAAATATTGCATACAATTAAGAAGCATATTACGGTTTTGAAAAGCTTATGAAATTAAGCGCTTTAAAGAAGCGTAAAAACCTTAATTTTCTCGGTTAAATTGTACTGGGAAAACAAAATATTCAGTAAAAATAAATAAATATCAAAATGAATATTATAATTTTAAGTTTATTTAAATCGATTTAATGCCATTTTTATTTAATTAAATTAAAAAAAGATGGCTTTTTTGTAATTTAAATAAATTCGTTAATTAAGTTGCATGATTGTATTGACTTTAAAAATCGACAATTCTATAATTACCAGAAATTAGTAATTATTAAATTTTAATAATAATTATTAAAAAATAGTGGCATAAAGAAAGGGGCAGATAAAGGCAGCTTCAAAGGTCAAATGAATTAATAATCAGCTTGATGTATATCTATTTTATGTATTTAGTTGTAGACGAAAGGAAAAAAGCTAATGGGAAAGTATTTAATAAAGCGAATTTTAATTGCAATTCCTGTGCTTTTGATGGTTACAGTATTTTGTTTTGGAATGGTGAACTTGGCGCCCGGTGATCCTTCAGACCTATACTTATCACAAAACGCTACTCAGGTTCAAAAACAGGAAATGAAAAAGAATTTAGGGCTGGATAAACCAGTTTATGTCCAGTATGTAAAATGGTTAGGAAAAACTGCTCAAGGTGACTTGGGTTTCTCATTTGCTTCTCGGACGCCAGTTGCTGAAGTTATACCTGAAAAACTAGCTGCGACGGTGGAATTGCTTATATGTACGTTGATTCTTTCCTATGCAGTAGCCATTCCGTTGGGAATAATTTGCGCTCGTCATCAGGGTGGCTGGTTAGATAATACTATTACGGGCGTATCTTTTCTCGGAGTTTCAATTCCAGGCTTCTTCTTTGGCTTAGGAATGGTTTATATTTTTGCAGTTGAGCTGCACTGGTTGCCGACTGGTGGGATGAGCTCACTGGGACAATCATCAGGCCTTTTGGATCGTGTCAGCCATATTATAATGCCGACTATCGTTTTGTCATTATTCTATTGCTCAAATATGCTGCGTTATGTGCGTTCAAGCATGATTGATATTTTTTCAGAAAACTATATGAGGACTGCTGTTTCAAAGGGGTTGTCTAGAAAAGTTGTTTTATGGCGACACGGTTTTAGAAATGCTTTAATTCCGATTATTACAGTTATCAGTTCAGATATTCCAAAAATGTTAGGCGGTGCAGTAGTAACAGAACAGATTTTTTCTTGGCCAGGGCTTGGTCAGTTGACGATTTCTTCAATTGGATCACGGGATTATCCTATGTTAATGGCAATAAACTTGATTGCAGCAGTTGGAGTTTTAATTTGCAACTTAATAGCTGATGTTTTATATGCCGCAGTTGATCCAAGAATTCGTTATTGACGTAAAGGAGCTGTTTTTAATGGAACTTATTAGTAAAAAGTTCAACTTTGTTTCTAAAAATAAGCTGGAAGAATTAGAACAGCTTAGTCAAGTACAAGGGACAGATCAAAACAATGACAGTTATGTAAAAACTGTTTTGAAACGTTTCTTCAAAGATAAGGTCGCAACAGTGAGCTTAATAATTTTTCTTCTAATTGTTTTAGCTGCAGTTTTAGCACCGATCATAGCCCCGTATAGTCCTTCAAAATCAGTTGGTTACTTTGAAGCAGCACCATCAGGAAAGTTCTTATTAGGAACTGATGATGTTGGACGTGATGTTTTAAGCCGGTTGATTTATGGCTCGCAGGCCTCTTTAACAGTTGGTATTTTATCAGTTTTGATTTATGCAGCTATTGGAACAACGTTAGGCCTGCTGAGCGGATTCTTAGGCGGCTTTTGGGACAGCGTCATCATGAGAATTACAGATGTTTTCATGTCTTTTCCATACTTTATCGTTATTTTAGTAGTGGTCAGTTTGATCGGACCCGGTCTTTGGACAGTCACATTTGCAATTGGGTTTTTAAATTGGCCGGTTCTTTGCCGTTTGGTTCGTGGCGAAGTTATGAAATTACGCAAAGTTGATTATGTTCAAGCCGCAGTTGCTTCAGGATACAATACTTTTCAAATTGTTTTTAAACATATTTTTCCGAACACATTGGGAATTATTTTAGTAAATATGACATTCGGAATTGCTACATCAATAATAACTGAAGCATCTTTAAGTTTTTTAGGAGCTGGCGTTCAACCACCCACACCGAGCTGGGGGAATTTAATGTCGGATGCCCAATCTATAAATGTACTTGCAAATGAGTACTGGCAGTGGCTTCCGCCTGGCATTATGATTTTGCTGGCTGTTTTATCAATTAACTTTGTTGGGGACGGATTACGTAGAGCAGTTGAAGGAAAATAAGGGAGAAAAGGTGAGAACTATGAAAAAAAACAGAATTGTAAAAGCGAGCTTTTCACTACTTATAATGTGTTTGGCATTAGTACTAACTTCCTGTGGCGGCAGCAGCAGTGGAGCAAGCAGTTCTAAGACAAGTAAAAACACTTTATATGTTGGTACTACAAATGCACCTGCTGGTTTTAACCCCATTAATGAAACTGATGTAGCTGGTCAGTGGATTTTACGTATGCTGTATCCTTCTTTGCTTGATCAGCCCAAGTCTCTTCATTTTCAGGGGAATTTAGCAAAATCATTTACTACTACTGATAACCAGCATTATACGATTACGTTACGAAATGCCAAGTGGTCAGATGGTAAGGCAATCACTGCTGATGATGTTGCTTACACATTGAACCTGATCGGAAACCCGGACGTTGAAACTTCTTATGGTGCTAATATTGCACGGCTTGAAGGGGTCGATGACAGTGGTAAGACAAGCAGCAGTTCAACACCGATCAGCGGGGTTAAAGTCGTTAATAGTAAAACCTTGACTTTAACTACTAAAGCACCGATAGATCCGAACTATGTTAAGGAAATGATTGGTTTTGACCTTGTCATTGTACCAAAGCATGTAGCTGAACAATATAGTCCAAAGGATCTGGCAAATTCTAAATTTACCTCACATCCAACAGTTTCAGGCAGTGCTTACAAGTTTGTTAAATATAACCAGAACTCTTATGTAAGGTTAAAAGCAAATCCAACTTACTATAAAGGTAAAGCTAAAATTAACAATGTTTATATTAAAATCTTAACATCTAACACCTTAGTTACTCAATTAAAGTCAGGCAGCATTGATATGACAGCCGGTGGCGGTATTAGTACAATTCCAGTTGCAGATGTTGAAAGATCACTTAAGACAGATAAAAGTCTGACAGTAAAGGGTGCTCCATACTTACAAACCCAGTATATGTATATTAATAACGATAAGTTTACTAATAAAAATATGCGTTTGGCAATGACCTATGCGATTGACCGCCAGGCAATTGTTAAGAAGCTTTTCAGAGGTGAAGCTGATGTTTTGCCGACATCATATACAAAAGCAACAAAATACTACGACAGCAATTTAAAAGCTTTGCCTTACAATGTGGCAAAAGCTAAAGCATTATTGAAAAAATCAGGTTACGATGGTCACACAATTCAATTGATTGTTCCAACAGGAAATATTGCCCGTCAGCAATCTGCTAGTTTGATTCAGCAAAACTTGGAAAAAGCTGGCTTTAAGGTTAAACAAGTTTCATACGACTTCCCAACGGCTTTGGCTAAGATGAAGAGCGGCGACTACGAATTAGGTTTGTTAGGACTTTCCTTGAACTCCGATCCTGATCAAACATATTTGTATACCAAGGCTGGATCAATGAACTTTGGTAAGGTCAACGATGCAAAACTTACACAAATGTTCAGTGATGGTTTGTCAGAAACAAGTACAGCTAAGAGAAAACAGACGTATGACGATATTCAGAAGTATATGAGGGATCAAGCATTTACCGTTGGATTATATTCTGATTACCCATTTGTCATTCAAAACAAGAACTTGCAAGGCGGGAACAATTCTTTCTGGGTAGGCAGTTTGTATGACATGCAAGACTGGACCAAGAAATAAAAACAGTGTTTATTAAAATCTTCAATGTAGAAAATAATGGAGAGTGTTTATTATGGTTTCTAAAGTAGTTCTGTCGCTTAACAATCTTCATGTAAAATTTAAGACTTTATCTGGCACTGTCAATGCTGTTAGAGGAATCAGTTATGATCTTTATGAAGGCGAAACATTGGCGCTGGTGGGTGAATCCGGTTCTGGCAAGAGTGTTTCTACTAAAGCGATAACTAAAGTACTGCCCCCCAATGCCGCAATTAGCGGAGATAGTATTACGTATAAGGGGGAGAATCTGCTTAAAAAAAGCGATTCAAAAATGAACAAAATCCGGGGTAGTGAAATTGCGATGATTTTTCAAGACCCTATGACATCTTTGAATCCAATATTACCAGTTGGGTTTCAAATTGCAGAACCGATAATTGAACATCAGCATTTAAGCAAAGAAAAAGCAAAAGAAAAAGCAATTAAACTTATGGAAAGAGTGGGAATTGTTAAGGCTGAAGAGCGTTACAGCCAATATCCGCACCAGTTTTCCGGGGGGATGAGACAGCGGGTTATGATCGCTTTGGCTGTTGCCTGCCATCCGCATATTATGATTGCAGATGAACCGACAACAGCTCTGGATGTAACGATTCAAGCCCAGATTATAGAATTGCTTAAAGAACTCAACAAGGAATTCAACATGTCAACGATTTTTATTACTCATGATATGGGCGTGGTTGCAAATATTGCTGATAGGATAGCAGTTATGTATGCTGGAAAGATTGTCGAGTTTGGAACTGCAAATGAAATCTTTTTCAATCCTAAGCATCCGTATACGTGGGGGTTGTTAATGGCGGTTCCTGATGTAAATATCAAGGACCAGGACCTTTACACAATTCCTGGAATGCCGCCGAACCTGCTTCATGTTCCAAAGGGCGATCCGTTTGCCTTCAGAAATAAATATGCTTTAAATATTGATCTTGAAGAAGAGCCGCCAATGTTTAAAGTCTCGGATACACACTATGCTGCTACTTGGTTACTCGATGAAAAAGCTCCCAAAGTAGAACCTCCAAAAGAAATTCTTGACCGTTGGAAGTACTTTGAAGATCATATCGAGAATAAGCAAAAAGAAGGTTAAAAATTTAGAATTTGCTCATTAGTTGAAGGAGGCATGAGTGTGGGAACCCCGATTATTCAAGTTAAGAATTTACAAAAATTCTATAATGCCGGCAAACCCTCAGAAGTTAGAGCTGTTGATGATGTGTCATTTGATGTTTTTCAAGGTGAGACTTTTGGAATTGCTGGTGAATCAGGCAGCGGTAAAACAACCACTGGGAAGCTGATTATGAAATTGGAGGATATTACTGGAGGATCGATTGAATTTTTAGGTAAGAATATCCATGAAATTAAGGGCCGCAAAGAGACACTGCAATTTAGAAAAAACATTCAGATGATTTTTCAAGATCCTTTCGCTTCTTTAAATCCGCGCTTGACTATTAAGGAGATTATTGGTGGACCGCTTGAGCTTCACCACATGGTTTCCTCAAAAAAAGAACGTGATAAAAGAGTCGGAGAATTGCTGGAAGAAGTAGGATTAAGTGCCAACTTTGCAGAACGTTATCCAACAGAATTTTCTGGGGGGCAATGTCAGCGAATTGATATTGCTAGAGCAATTGCTCTTAAGCCCAAAATTATTATTGCTGATGAAGCAATTTCAGCTTTGGATGTTTCAATTCAAGCGCAAATTGTTAATTTGATGAGAAAGTTGAAAAGAGAAGTTGGCTTAACGTACATCTTTATCGCACATGATCTCTCAATGGTTAAATATATTAGTGATCGGATAGCTGTTATGAACCGGGGAAAGATTTTGGAATTAGGAGACTCCGAGACTTTGTATCGTCATCCGCTGCATCCTTATACTAAATCTCTGCTTTCAGCAGTGCCGGTAGCAAATCCGATTACTGAAAAAAATCGCAAAAGAATTATTTATAATCCTGACCAGCACCAATATAAAGATAGTGACGAATGCGGTTTGTTTGAAATAGGCGATAAACATTATGTTTACTGCAGCAAACAAGAGGTCGAGGGTTATAAACAGCAATTGAATAATGAATTAACAAAATCCTAGATAGCTTTAATTTTATTTTGTGGTTCAGGATTTGGGATTCTTAGTTGATTCTCAATATAGCAGCTGCATTTAGAATAAGAAGTAAAAGTGGATTACACAATCAGCCAATTAGACTAACTTTTACAGTCAATTGGCTGTAATTATTTATAGCAGACTGAGTAAATCCAGATAATGTTGTTGAAAGCAGATACTAGCATTATTCATTAGAAGGTAGGAAAGCTGACATGGTAGAAATTGATAGTGAAAAATTGTTATCAGATTTGATTAATATTAATACGGTCAACGGAAATGAAAAAGAAATTGCTGATTATTTAGAGAAAATATTTCAAGATAACAATATTAAAACTAAAAGATTGAAATACGCTGACAAGCGCGAGACTTTAGTAGCTGAAGTGGGCACGGGTGAAAAACCGGTACTAGCTTTTGATGGACACGAAGATACGGTTGCTTTTGGGAATCTTAAAGCTTGGGAACAATCTCCGCTGGAAGCAAAACGCGATGGTGATGTAATTTATGGGCGCGGTGCATCTGATATGAAATCTGGTTTGGCTGCAGAAGTACTGGCTTTATTAGCACTCAAGAAAAAAGAAAGTGAACTTAAAGGGACTGTTAGACTGTTTGCTACCGTCGGTGAAGAAGTTGGTGAATTAGGTGCTGAGCAGATCATGCAGCAGCAGCTGGCTGCCGACGTTGATGCATTGGTTGTGGGTGAACCTACTGGAACTCAGACAGAGTTGCTCAAAAAAAGTAATTTTTATATGAGCCGTAACCTGAGCCAACAGCAGATAGCTGATATGATCAGTGCAAATCAGCTTGGGGAACAGTATTTCGTTGTTATAGGGCATAAAGGGGTACTGCAGTACAAAGTTGTTGCACACGGTAAATCTGCCCATAGTTCAATGCCGGAGTTGGGACATAATGCGATAGAGGATCTCTTTAAGTTTGTTCAAGCTCAAACTGAGTATTTTTCGACGCTGACAGCTGAAAATGATTTGTTGGGAGCAGTGACCCCGGTAATGACCTTATTAGGTGGCGGTGAACAAGTCAATACTGTTCCTGATAAAGCTGAGATAGCGGTAAACATCAGAACCTTGCCTGAAAAAGACGGTGACAGCCTTGAAAAAGATATCAAGGGATTGATTAAAGAACTGAATGAACAAGGCGCTGACCTAGAGTTCAAAGTGTTAGAAAAAGTTGATCCTGTATACTCAAAAGAAGAGCTTACTTTAGCTAACCTGGCAAAGGAAATTGCAGCGTCCTTGCTTGAACAGCAGCTCACTTTTGCCGGCATGTCAGGTGGTACAGACGCCTCTTTCCTTACCAAGAATAATCCAGACATGGAAATGATTGTCTTCGGTCCGGGCAACATTTCAGAATCGCATAAAGAAAATGAATTTGTTAACGTAAAAGCTTATAAGCAATTCATTAAGATTTATACCGAAATAGCAGTGAAGTTTCTTGAACGCCATGCTAATGATTAAGCTGTAGGTTGTTGACTTTAAAAGTAGGAGGCGTTTGTAATGAATGATACAGTGGATGTCACGCACACTGATACTGAATTATCAAAAAAAATAATTAATATCTTTACGGAACTTCACCGCCATCCCGAGGTATCAAATAAAGAGGAATGGACAACTGCTTTTGTTAAGGATAAATTAAGTGCTGCCGGTATCAAAGTTTTGAATACTGGAATAAAAACGGGTGTGATTGCTGAAATAACCGGTGAGGTGCAAAGCAAACGAACAATTGCCTTAAGAGCCGATATTGATGCACTTCCAGTTCTTGAAAAGACCGGCTTAAAATATTGTTCGCTCAATGATGGAATCTCACATGCGTGCGGACATGATTTTCACACAGCTGCTTTATTGGTGGCGGCTGAAATTCTTAATAAAAAGAAAGATCAATTAGAAGGCAGCATTAGGCTGATTTTTGAACCAGGAGAAGAAAATCACACTGGTGCGAAATTGATGATCGCTGCCGGAGCACTTACAGGGGTCTCAGCTATCTTCGGCATGCATAATATGCCAACTATTCCGTGTGGGATGGTGGCCTTAAAAAGCGGGGCGCTGATGGCCTCTAATGATAATTTCCAAGTAGCTGTCCATGGAATTAGTGCTCATGCTGCTATGCCGCATACAGGAAAGGACCCTATTGTAACTGCCGCAACAATAATTACAACATTGCAGTCGATTATCAGCCGAAATACTTCTCCTTTTGATTCAGCGATTGTGACGATCGGCAGTATCAGCGGCGGAAAAGTAAATAATGTTATTCCTGATGAAGTGATTTTTAAAGGCACGATTAGAACCTTCTCTGAAGAAGAACGTAATTATATCAAAGAAAGATTTACTCAGATAGTTACCAACGTTGGGACAGCTTATGGACAGCAGACAGCAATTGACTGGGATAAGGGACCTTCTCCGGTTAATAATGACCTAGAGATAACAGCGACGGTAAACCGCGTGGCTGAAAAATTCATGAAAGTGGTGACGGCGCAGCCTTCGTGTGCTGACGACGATTTTGCCACTTATGAAGAACGGGTACCGGGCTGTTACGCTTTTATCGGGAGCCAGGGTTCTTCAAATCTGCATCATTCTGATTTAGTCGTTAATCCCAAAGCTTTGATCTATGCAGTTAAACTGCATGTCGATACAGCTCTTGCTTTGTTGAATATTAAGTAAGAAAGGACTTAACAACCGCCAAGTGTTTTTAGGAGTTAGTTTTTCAGATGAAAAAATAATTATGACGTAAGGAAAGTGATTTGATGAAAGATGATGAAAAGAAGATAGTTGAAGCTTTTGTTGAGGAAAAGCTGCCAAGTTTGTTTGATTATTTGAGAATTCCCAGTATTTCAGCTCAAAACAAGGGAATTGATAAAACTGTCGCTTGGATAGTAGACAAGTTTAAAACTCTCGGAGCAGCAAAAGTAGAGAAATGGAATGAGCATGGCGGCAACCCGGTTATTTTTGCTGAGTTCAACGGCAAGTCTGATCAAACAGTCCTTTTTTATAACCACTATGATGTTCAGCCTCCAGATCCATTAGACGAATGGCTGACAGAACCCTTTGAACCGACTATTAAAGATGGAAAAGTATTTGCACGCGGTGTTTGTGACGATAAGGGCGAACTGCTGTCACGGCTGTCATTGATCGACTATTTCAACCAAAATGGTGGATTACCGGTCAACGTCAAGTTCTTGATTGAAGGTGAAGAAGAAATCGGCAGTCCGCGGGTAGAAAAATATGTTCGCGGCCATGCAGAACAATTAAGTGCAGATTATTGTATTTGGGAAGGCGGCGGCAAAGACGAACACTGTAATTTCCAGATTACTTGCGGTTTAAAGGGTATAGTTTCCTTTGAAATGAAAGTTGTCACGGCTAAAAAAGACCTTCATTCATCTCTAGCAACCTTTGCGGATAATGCTGCCTGGCGTTTGGTTGAAGCTCTTAACTCTTTAAGAGATAAGAACGGCCAAGTCTTAGTTGACGGTTTTTATGATGATATCGTTCCGCTTGATGAGAACACTAAGCAAGCGATTTCTGAGCTTGATTTTGATAAGGATAAATTAGAAAAGAACTATGGTTTGCTGCGGCCAATTTCAGACAGGGGTTCAGCTGATTCATTAGTCAACGGAAATACAATCACAATCAATGGGTTGACTTCAGGATATGAGGGTGACGGCAGTAAAACCATCATTCCAAGCAGAGCAGCAGCAAAGCTTGACTGTCGCTTAGTTCCAAATCAGGATCCTCAAAAAATTGCTCAGCTGATCCAAAAACAACTGGTCGCAAATGGATTCAGTGATGTCAAAGTGGATTTAGGCCATGGGGAATATGCTTTCCGGACACCGCTTGATGATGATTTTGTTGAGTTATGCAAAAAAATCGGCGATGAGGTATACGGCGCAGATAACTGCTTGATTCTTCCTAATATGCCCGGCAGCGGCCCGGCACAGCAATTCAACAGTGAATTAAAGGTACCGATCGTTATGGTGGGTATTCACTATGCCGGCAGTGGACCACACTCACCTAATGAAAATATTCGGCTTGAAGATTATAAAGAAGGCAGTTTCTATCTTTATAAGGTTCTCCAAACTCTTGGTAATAAATAATACTTATGGGAAAGTGTGCTAATAGGCGGTAGACTTTGAACATTAACCACGAATTACTCATAGCAAATTACGCGCTATGTTCGTAATTTCTTGTTAGTATTCAAATTTTACCGACTTACGTCACACTCCCCTCGTTTTATTAAAGCAGCCTGCGATGTTTCAGAAAGAATTTCGTTTGTTGTTTGTGCTTAAAAATAATTTTTTAAAAGGGGCAAGTTTATGAATAAAACTGTTCAAATTAAAGACCTGTATCATTTTGATTCACTTGCAAGTCCGCAATATAATTCTAAGGGAAACAAAGTGTTATATGTTCAAACCAAAGTAACTAAGGCCAGCGATAACTATCTTTCTGAAATTCGTCTTTACGATCTTATTACTAATGAAGATCATGGTATTTTAAAAGCCGATTCTTTAAATATTGAACCGCTCTGGGCGACTGCAGACACTGGTTTTTATTTTATTTCGAATAAGGACGGAGCTCGTCAGATTTATTACTATGATTTCGATGCGAAGACAGTCAAACAACTGACAAGCGAAGCCGCAGGTATAAAAGATTTTATGCTCCACCCAGACGGTGCTCACATACTGTATCTGACGCAAGCAAAAAAAGTTGAGCCTGGTCCGGCCTTTACGACTACCAGAGCCTGTTATAAGTTCAACGGTCATGGTTTGCTTGAAGACGATGATCATTTAAGAAAGTTGTGGCTTCAAGGAATTGATAGCAGTAAAAAAGTTTATTTAGCGGCGGTGAACTTTGGGTTCAGCTCGCGCAAGGCGTTTACGATCTCACCTGATGGGCTCAAGATTGTCTTTGAAAAAAAGTTAGCTGAAGATGATGATTTTAATTTTGATGAAGGCTTGTGGCAGCTTACTTTAAATGAAGAATTGACTGAAGTAGTTAAGAATGAGAATATTTTGAAAAATTTTGCACAGCAGTCATCATTCAGCAACCCGTGTTTTTCACAAAACGGCCGTTACTTAGGCTTTTTGGGAAATGAGGGTACATACAACAATGCAAAGGAAAATAAATTTTTTGTTTACGACACGAAAGAAGAACAGCTGTTAACTTTTTCAACTGCAGAAGAACTGCATGCGGCTGATTCATGCGTAACTGATTTTCACCAGAATAATACTAATCCACTGCTGCAGTGGAATGAAGCCAAGCACTGTTTTGTTTTTATTGTCAGTCAAAAAGGTAAAGTTTGTCTTTATACAGCTGATCCGGCAAAAGGAATGGTTGCTAAACTGACTGATCGCAAAGAACATATTCAAGATTTTGCCGTTGATCCAGTTTCAGGGAACATAGCATTAGTGGTCAGCCGCCCGGAACTGCCAGCGGGATTATTTGTTGAAGAGTTCGGAAAAGCAGAAGCTGAAGAGTTGAAGACAAAGGTTTTGGAACAGCAGCGCGATTATACTTTTGCTGAGTATCAAACCTTTGAATTTACGCACAGTGATGGGGGAAAAATCCCATGTTTCTTTGCCTTGCCGCCTTTATTCTCCGGCAAAGAAAAAATTCCTTTAGTACTGGATATTCACGGGGGACCGCATGCTATGCACGGGTATACTTTTCATCATGAAGTACAAGTTCTTGCCGCAAAAGGGATGGCTGTCTTATTAGTCAATCCGCGCGGAAGCTTCGGCTATGGTCAAAAGCATGCTGACGGCGTTGTTGGAAACTATGGCAAGGGTGATTATGAAGACTTGATGATTGCTGTGGATCAGATCATCAAGAAGTTTCCAGAGATTGATCAGGATAGCTTGTTTGTTACTGGCGGCAGTTATGGCGGTTTTATGACGAACTGGGTGGTTGCACATACGGATAGGTTTAAACGTGCAGCGACACAGCGCTCGATCTCAAACTTTGTAAGTATGTCAGGAACGAGTGATATCGGTTACTGGTTCAATACTTCCGAAGCCGGCGGTGTTAATATTTTAAAGCCGCAAAAATTATGGGAAGAATCGCCGCTTGCCTATATTAATAATGTGAAGACGCCCACTCTGATTCTGCATAGCGATCAAGATCTCAGGTGCCCGCTGGAACAAGGCGAGCAATGGTTTGTTGCTTTGAAGACTCTAGGTGTTGAGACTAAATTTATCCGCTTTTTTGGAGAAAGCCATGAATTATCAAGATCGGGAAAACCAAGCAACCGGATCAAACGCTTGAGTGAAATAGTCGCTTGCTTTACTGATGAAGATTATTTCGCCAAGAAGTAATGAACTATGAGTCGGTGAAGCGGAAGTCATTAAATTATTGAGGATGGTCAGAATGGACGAACAAAAAAGAGACTCTTTCCTAGCAACTTTAATACATGCAAACACCGTTGGCGGCCATGAAAAATCTTTGGCCAAAATCTTAGAAAATAAATTTGAAGAACACCATATTAATTGTAAATTAGTTTCTGTAGAAGATGACCGCTGTGATTTTTATGCTGAAATGGGAAATAGCGCTGGACCTGTACTTGCTCTTTCAGGACACGAGGATGTGGTAAAACTGGGAAATCTTGCGGCATGGAAGTTTCCGCCTTTGAGCGCTCGGGTCAGCAAAGGGAAGATGTATGGGCGCGGAGCATCAGACATGAAGTCTGGACTTGCGGTTATGGCTTTAGCGATGATGGAATTAGCGGACGAAGGAATCAATATTAATGGAAAACTAAAGCTTTTATGTACTGTAGGCGAAGAAACCAGCATGGTCAACCATATGCAGGGTGCTAAAAGATTTGTGATAGATGGTTACCTTGATGATGTGAACCATTTGCTGGTTGCAGAACCAACGGGGTATCGGGTTGTGTTTGCTCACAAAGGCTCCATAACCTATGAAATTGCATCAAAGGGCAAGGCAGCACACAGCTCGACTCCTGAGCAGGGTTATAATGCAATCACTCCGCTAATACGATTCTATGAAAAACAAGAAGAGTATTTTTCGACGCTGAGAAGTGAAAATAAATATTTAGGCAAAGTAGTTCCGGTTGTTACTAAGATAAAAGGCGGGGATCAGCTGAATTCAGTTCCTTCCGCTGCTAGTCTGTTTGTTAAAATGAGAACTATTCCTGAAATACCAAATGACCAGATTATTTCAGAAGTCAAAAAATTAGTTGCAGATATCAATAATCACTTCGATTCTCAACTGGAATTCAAACTGCTGGGGAACAAAATTCCCGTTATTACAGATCCGGATGATGAATTTGTCTCCTTAATAAAAGAGACGGCAGAACGTAAACTGAATTTTGACTTTCCGCTGCACAGCTTCTCGGGTGGAACAGATGCTTCAGAACTGGTAAAGGCCAATCCGCAAATGAAAGTGGTTGTCTTCGGACCGGGTTCTGATACCTCTCATCAGGAAAATGAATATGTTGAGTTAAGCCAGTTTAATTATTTTGTTGATATATACAAGAATATAATAAAAAGATTTTTTAAGGTTCAGTAGTGTAAATGAAATCAAGAAGAACAAGCGGGAGCTGGGTCAAAAGTGAAATTTTAACCTAGCTCCTCTACTTATTCCGCATTAACGTGTTTCAATAGTCAGCTCTTTCCGCTTAACCTCGAATTACTCATAGTCAAGTTCGGACTGTGTTCGTAATTTGCAGTTAATGCTCAAGGTCTAGCGACTATTGGCACACTTTTTCTTTTTAACCTAATAGTATGCGCATTAACGTGTTTCAATAGTCAGCTCTTTCCGCTTAACCACAAATTACTCATAGTCAAGTCCAGACTATGTTCGTAATTCGCAGTTAATGCTCAAGGCCTAGCGACTATTGGCACACTTCCTTGGCTGAGCCGTAACAAACATTTGCTTTCCAGCACCTTTACTTGTATCATTTGAGTAATTTATTTAGGTGTTACTGTAATTCTGATGAGAAAGAAGGGCTGCTTTTGAAAACCATTTATGTAGTTGACAATGTTAATCGTGCTGGGCTGGATATCCTCGAAAAGAACGGCTTTCGGGTATACGAAAAGAACCCGTCACTTTCGTTCAGCGAAAGCCGGCAGGAGACAAATCTAGAAGATGTATTTGCGATAATCATTAGGGCCAACAGGTTAACGAAGAGCGATTTAAAGCTGTTTCCGAATTTAAAGTTAATTGTCCGGCACGGTGTCGGTGTGGATAACCTGCCGCTGCAGGCGTTGAAAGCAGCCGGGATCGGCTTAACTTATACACCCGGAATAAATTCTTCATCAGTTGCGGAGTTAACACTGGGTTTTATGCTGCTGCTATCCCGGCATCTGCAGCTACTCGGCACACCGAAAATAGAAGAAGATGGAACACTGATAAAACAAAAAACGGTTGGTTTGATCGGTTATGGAGAAATAGCTCGAAGAGTTGCTGCTCTTTTACAACCCTTTCAGGTGAAGCTGTTGGTCTATAATCATAGGCCAAAAAAGTTATTGTATGGAGAGCTGGTTTCTCTTGATACGTTGCTGAAGAAGTCTGATATCATCAGCCTGCATATTCCAGCGACTGCCGAAACAAAAAACATTATTGACGATAAAGCAATTAGAAAGATGAAAAAGAATGCATATCTAATAAACACCGCCCGAGGTTCATTAGTAAATACGACTGCCTTGTATAATGCACTGGCAAGTAAACAAATTGCCGGTGCAGCAGTAGATACTTTAGATGATTCTGATAGTTTTACTGTTGAGAAGCTTACTAAGCTGACCAACTTTGTTGCGACTCCCCATATCGGAGCAAATACCAGTGAAAATTTAATAAGTTCATCCAAAAGATGTGCTGAAGAGATATTGCGGTTTAAAAATGGGCAAGAACCGATCTGTTCTTACTTCTAAGCCTAAAGGAAAAAATCGTGATTAGGTTATAGAAAATTAACTATAGAAGCATGTACAGGGGGACTGAGTCAAAATATAACTTTTGACCCAGTCCCCCCTGTTTTAAGCTGTAATATGTGCATTAACGTGTTTCAATGATTATTCCAAAATCTTATTTGCCTTATCCATCACACTCTTACGCCACTTGTAGACCGTCTGACGTGAGACACCGTATTCGCGGGAAAAAGCCGCTAAGTTTTGACCATGCAGGCGGCTTTGAAGATAGCAGCGTTCTTTTGGCGTACACTGTTTCCAAAGTTCCTGGAAAAAAGAAACAGCAGCGATATCCTCGGCAAGGAAAAGTGTACTGGGATCAGCCGGGTCTAAGGTGTTAAAGTCTGAGCTGCTGTTTTCAAGCTGCAGGCAGGGCAGTTCATGGAGTTTTTGCTGCCGCAATAAGTCCAGCAGCCGCCACCGGATCCTGCGAAAGGCAAATTTGCCGAACTCAGCGCTAGAAGAATTAGGCTGCAGCTGGTAAAAGCGACGGTAAGCGTCTGCAAAAATAAGACAGCCTTCTTGCAGCAGATCTTCATAATCATTACGTGCAGGCGAAATATGCAGCGACTTGAGGACACCGTGTATTAAGCGCATATTGTCATCAGCAAGCATTAGGGCAAAGGCATCTTCGTTTATTCTATTGAGGTTCATTGAATCACTCCAGTTGGTTGAATTGATTCAAGGCCTTGAACACTCATAGCATAAGTTAGCTAATTTATTTGTAAAAGCTAGAGCGGAACTTTAATTAATATAGAACTAAAAAAATAGTATAATTAATAAAAGTAAAATGATACAATCAAATTGTGACACAGATAGTGTTGCAGAGGGCTGCCCTCTGGGGTAGAGGAGGAGTGTAAATGGAAACGGTTTTTAAAAACTTTTTTAAAATACATGGGAAGGAATATAAAAAATTAATGCAGGATGCAGTCTTTGACGAAGAAGCCAGAATTAATCCGCAAACAACTTTAATGCTGCTGCACTGCCAAAATTTTCCCGAACTGGGCTGCAAGACGCTTTTGCTGGATCAGTATCGAGGTATTATCAAGACAAACAAAGAAACGAGAAAGTTAATTAATATTTTTGTTGCTGAACACCCATTATCTTTTTGGGGAATGCGGATTTTTAATATTTGCAAGGACCGCCGCAAGGGAGCTCTACCTTACGTGTTCGGAAATACGATCTTGGTTCCATTGGGCGGGACAACCCAGCATTCCACACACTGGGTAATGTTTAACCGGGTGCTGAACAGTTCTTTTGATGAACAAAGCCGCTCGCTGCATCTTTGGTTTAAGATGATGGGTGATCAGCATGTGAAAATCGAGTTAAAAGTTAAAAGGGCAGTCGTAAGACAGCATATTGAACATGCTTTGTATGCGCACATTGTGGAGATGCACTTTTTGGAAGAATTGACCCGAGAGCTTAATTCATCTGAAGTAGAAGGACAGCTGCACCACTTAGTCAAGAAGAAGGCTGCGCAGGTAGAATACATACCATTGAAGAAATATTCTGTAGCTTTGAAGCAGGAAGTTGTGGCCGCAACACTTAAAGAGGTCTATGACGAGGAACCTTCACCTGAGCTGCTTAAAGAACACCTTAAAGTGCTGCATAAGAAGTGGGAGAAGTTGTGATTCATGGGTTTAAAGAAGGCTTGGCAGCTAGAACACGATTGCACAAGTATTGAAAATATATAGAAGTAGTTTGAGAAATAACACTATATTATGAAATTGAAAAAGTTTGTAATCAAATGATTTAAAAAGGTTATGAAAAAATAAGCTGTCTGTTAAAAATAGTTTGCTTCAGACAGTTTATTAACCAAATAAAAGAATAGATGCTGTTTGAATAAATCTTAAATGCTTCGAGATGACTGGCTGCAGTTGCCCATAATCTTGAAGCATTTTGTATGTTTTAAAATATTTATAGATATGAATAAACGCAAAATATCATTTTAACAATTTTAACTTTGAAAAAATTATTAAACTATCCATTTTTATAAAAGCTAAGTAAAAAGACATCTAAAATTACAAGTTTAAATTTGTAATTTTTTATTTATTTAAACGTAATGCTGTGTATAATAGATGTGACTGGATTTTAAAATTTTTTTAAGTAAGCTTAGGCAAATACGGTAAAAGTTTTTTAAATTATAGGGGGATATAATAAAATTTTTTGTGAGGGATAGTTGACAAATTAAAAACAGAGAAGTGCTTTATTTTCTTGTCAAAGTGGCGCAGCATAATTTGCTTTCTGGTTTGTCATTTCAGATTAGTAACTGTATTTTAATTCAGCTTGAAATAAATTTATTTTAATTAAGAATAGTCAAGTCTATAGATATGAATATTTTATAATTTAACTAGATTTGGAGTGACATTTTTGGCAAAAGATGAAATTAGAAGACATCATCAGCATCATGGAAAGAAAAAACGTAAGGTTTGGAAATACATCATAGCTTTTCTACTTATCTTCTTTGCGATTGACGCAGTGGTTCTATTTAAGATGTACGATGATGCAAAACAAGCAGTTAATACTACTTATAAAAGTGTAAAGCATGATAGTGGACGTGACAATGCTAAAAATATTAAAGAAGGCAAGCCGTTTTCAATTTTGCTTTTAGGAACTGATACTGGGGAATATGGTCGTACATATAAGGGCCGTTCGGATACTATTATGGTAGCAGTTGTTAACCCTAGGACTGAAACAACAACACTTGCAAGTATTCCGCGAGATACTAAAGTCGCAATTCCAGGCCATGGCTTTAATAACAAGTTAAATGCTGCTTATGCGTATGATGGTGTTAGCGGTGCAATGAATACAATTCAGAGTTATTTGAATGTCCCAATTGATCATTATATTGAAATGAACATGGGCGGTTTGGTGCAGCTTTCATCTGCATTGGGAGATATTAAAGTTAATAATGATTTGGACTTCACCAATTTAGGTGTACATTTTCCTAAGGGAGAAGTTACAATCGACAAAGATAATATTCTCGCCTTTACTCGAATGCGCTATGAAGATCCCCGTGGAGATTATGGACGACAGAAAAGACAACGTGAGGTCCTTGCTGGTCTTGTGAAGAAAATTACTACCGTTAATGGAGTTATGAAGTATCAGGATATACTTTCAGCACTTTCAAGTAATATGAAGACTGATATTACATTTGATCAAATGAAAACAATTGCGGAGAAATATCGTCAAGCTGATAAAGTTAAGCAACTTCAATTGCAAGGTGATGGTCAGATGATTGACGGTGTCTCTTATGAAGTCGTGCCGCAAGCTAACCTCGATAAAGTTTCGCAGCAATTGCGATCGGCATTAGACTTAACGAATTAAGAGCAGTAGTTAATTTTGACTAAAGCAGAATAAATTTTTTGAAAAAAGTGTTGCTTTAATAGTAACATTTTTTATATATAAGTATTAATAACATTTATGAATGGCTATTATTTACTGGGGTAAATTATATGGTCTAATATATTAATTTTCTTAAAATAAAAAAGTTGCTCAATATAAAAATTAACTTTTTGGTAATAAGCGTATAAATTTTTATTAAGAGAGCTATTTAAATAGAAAGATTGAGCGTGTATAATTAATATTGTATTGTTGTTTAATGTATAATAATTAAACTTTGGGGGACAACGCTTATGCAGAGAGGTCAAGTTAGTGAGGTTCAGACTATTTATTTAGACCGCAATCGAATTAATCACAGATATGTGTATAGGTTGCTAAAACGTATAGGGGATTTTTTTTTCAGTTTTAGCGGTTTGGTTCTACTTTTACCCTTTTTTTTGGTAGTAGCATTGCTGATTACACTTGAAGATGGTGGCACCATTTTTTATAAGCAAAAAAGATTAGGACGTGGTGGTAAAATTTTTTATATGTACAAATTCCGTTCAATGTGTATGGATGCCGAAGAAAAACAAGCTGAGCTGAAAAAATATAATGAGATTGAAGGGGCAATGTTCAAGATGAAACATGATCCTAGAGTCACGAAGGTAGGGCATTTTATTAGAAAAACCAGTATTGATGAATTACCTCAACTTTTTAATGTCTTACTGGGACATATGAGTCTAGTAGGCCCTCGTCCACCATTACCGAATGAAGTGGCACAATATAGTGAGTACGACAAGCAACGTCTTTATGTTATTCCGGGTTGTACGGGTCTGTGGCAGGTCAACGGACGCAGTGAAGTAGGATTCAGCGAGATGGTTATGTTGGATCTTAAGTATATTCAGAAAAGTTCTATCTTGTTTGATTTAGCAATCATTTTAAGAACCATTAAGATTATGGTTCGACCAAATGGTGCATATTAGGTTGAAAGTTAGTTACTTAAGTCTTGTGATAGCTTACCATAAAGGATCCGTGGGTATAGTGTAATAAATGGAGATTTGTTAGATTATTAATGTCGCTGTTCATTATATATATTCTTAATATTTTCTGTTGTACGAAGAGTCTTAGCCAGTAAATAACATTAAGAAAATATGATTTTAATATTTTAAATAATTGAAGGAGTAAACTGATGATTGAGAAAGCAAATGACGAAAAGAATATTGACATTCGACAACTATGGGGTTTACTACGCAAAAATATTGTTAGCTTAGTATTGTGGATGTTATGTGGAGGAGTTTTGGCTTTTCTAATATCTTTTATTTTTTTGACACCTAAATATAGTGCAACAACAGATATCTTGGTCAATCAAAAAGTTGATAATGCGCAGATACAGTACAATATTCAACAAGCTGATTTGCAGGCAATTAATACATATAAAGATGTTTTAAAAAAAGATGTGATCTTATCGCCTGTATTAAAACAGATTAGGCAACAAGATAATTACAAGGGCAATTTAGATAGGTTACAGGATGCAATTTCAATTGAAAATCAGACCAACTCACAGGTATTAAGTGTCACAGTTACTGACAAAAATGCTTATACTGCTGCAGATATTGCCAATACGATAAGTGAGGTTTTTAGTAAAAAAATAAAAAAAATGATGAAGGTGAATAATGTTACGGTTGTGACTAAAGCTAGCGCTAATACGAATCCCGTATTTCCTAATAAGAAGCTCAATCTTTTAATTGGGTTAGTATTAGGTTTGCTTATTGGTGGTACTATCGTTGTTATACACAGTTTACTCGATACAACAGTTAAGGATGAAAAATTCTTAACTGATGAGTTGGAATTGATTAGTTTAGGCGCTGTTAGCCACATGAGTAAGAAAACAAATAGACACGCTGTCAGTGTTTTGACGAATAATCAGAGTGTTGCCTTGCGGCGACGTGTCTAGAAGGAGAATGTCTGATGATATTTTTTAACAAAAAAAAGAAGAATATGTTGTCGAATGACTCCATGGAGAATGGAGTTCATATGATTACTGCAGCTGCACCTAATTCCGTTATCTCGGAGCAATTTAAAACAATTCGTACGAATATTCAATTTTCTAATGCCGACACAGTTTACAAATCTTTGATGCTGACTTCTGCATTGGTTTCGGAGGGAAAATCAACCGTGGCTGCAAATTTGGCGGTGACCTTTGCTAAACAAGGATTAAAAACACTCTTGGTCGATGCTGATATGCGCCGACCAACCATCAATGCAACCTTTGATATCGTTAATCCTAAAGGGTTGACTAACTATTTGACAGATCGTGATTTTGATGTAAATAAAGCGATTTATGAGACTTCTATGGATAACTTATATGTGATGCCAAGCGGTCCGATTCCTCCAAACCCAGCAGAATTACTGAATTCTAAAAGGATGAATGCACTGGTTGATTCATTAGAGAAACAGTTAGATCTGGTAATTTATGATGCTCCACCCGTTCTTTCAGTAACGGATGCTCAGATCCTGTCCACTAAGGTTGATGGCACGATTTTGGTAGTACGGCAAAACGTGGCTGAAAAAGAGGCTGTGCGGCATTCTGTTGAGTTACTTAAACACGTTAAGGCTAATATTATAGGAACGTTATTAAATGACATAGAAGCAACCGATGGTGGTTATTATGGTTACTATGGGTATGGATACTATGGAAAAACAGGCAAAAGTAATAAGGGTTAGCAGATGTTTATAAGGTTTAAGAAATTAGTGTATATATTTTTAATTAAGAATGTTAAAAGAAGTTGAAAATCCTTGAACTTACGTTTGTTAAAGCTGGTTATTGTGATTTTAGTATTATGTTATTAGAGTTACAACAGTTAGTGTTACTACTCCAGAAAAGTTTTAAATAACTAGTGGATACAGATCATATATTGTTGAGTATGATCTGAAGCTTCTACTGAATGAGGTTCATTTGCTAACAGCAATTACGGAAGTGAAGAAGGGTTACAATGAGAATATTATCCTTGTAAAGGAGTTAGTTTGGCTAGCCATAGGGGGTACATTATTTGATGGTTAATTACAAGAAGGCACAAAGAAAAGTTGATAATCTATTACAAAGGTTACTGAAGTATAACCAAGTTACCTACTAATGGCCTAATGGCTATTTGGCACTTCTTTTTGAATAATTGGGTGAAATGAATGGGGAGTTTTATTGTGAAAAATGTATTTATAATTGGTTCAAAAGGAATACCAGCAAATTATGGTGGCTTTGAAACCTTTGTTGATAATTTAGTGACACGTCGAATTAATAAAAACATTAAATACCATATTGCTTGTATGACATTTGATAAAGAGGTTAAACACTATGACTATAATGGTGCTAATTGTCAAGAAATTTCTATTCCTAATATTGGTGGAGCTAAGGCAATCCTTTACGATTTAAAGTCTCTAAAATGGGCTTTGAAAACTATTAAGAAAAATAAATTGAGTAACGGTATTATTTATATTTTAGCTTGTCGCGTAGGCCCCTTTTTACATCAATATATAACTAGGTTTCATAGGTACGGTTTCAAAGTGTGGGTTAATCCAGATGGTCATGAGTGGAAAAGAGCAAAATGGTCAAAGCCGGTAAGAAAATATTGGAAATTTTCGGAAAGACTAATGGTTAAAAATGCGGACTTTTTAATATGTGATAGTAAAACAATTGAAAAATACATAGCAAAAGAGTACAGAAAATACAAGCCTGAAACAACTTTTATTGCATACGGGGCGGATATTACTGCTTCAGGTTTATTGAAGAATGATGACAAAGTTAGAAATTGGTATGAAAATTTTAATATTACACTAGATGAGTATTTTTTGATTGTTGGTCGTTTTGTACCCGAAAACAACTTCGAAACTATGATACGAGAGTTTATGAGCAGTAATGTTAGAAACGACCTTGTAATCGTGACAAACATAGAAAAAAATAAATTTTATGAGGAGTTAAGACAAAAAACTCGCTTTGACACGGATCCAAGAATAAAATTTGTTGGAACTGTCTATGATCAACAATTACTTAAGTTTATACGAGAACATGCTTTAGCATATATTCATGGACATTCTGTTGGTGGGACAAATCCATCGCTATTAGAAGCTCTGGCTAGTACAAAGATAAATTTACTATATAATATTGGCTTTAATCGTGAAGTGGCTCAAAATTCATCTTTTTATTGGGATAAGGCCAAGGGTTCACTATCAAAGACTATTACTAGAACTACATCACTAGCTAAAAATGATAAAAAAAGATATGACCAATTATCTGAAAATCAAGTTATGAAGTATTATTCATGGGAGAAAATTGTTGGTGATTATGAAATGATTATAACAGGTGAAAATATATGAAAAACATACTTTATTTGCACGCTGGGGCAGAGATGTACGGAGCAGATAAAATCTTACTAGATATAGTTTCCGGTTTAGATAAAAAAGAATTTAGACCAATAGTGATTCTTCCAAATGATGGAGTGTTGATAGATAAATTGAGGAGGGTTGGAATTGAAACATATGTAGTAGGATATCCTATTTTACGTAGAAAATACTTTAATTTATTTGGTATTATAAGATATTTAATATATTACTTTAAATATTCAAAAAAAATATCACGTCTTCTTAGTAAAAAAAATATTAAAATTGACCTTATCCATGTAAACACAGCAGCAGTTCTTGAAGGAATTTACCTTAAGAAAAAATTGCATACTAAATTGATTTGGCACATTCATGAGATAATTTTAAAGCCTAAAATAATTTTTAAGTTTATTTCTTATTTAATTGGACATTACTCAGACAAGTGTGTCGCTGTATCTCAAGCTGTAAAAAAACACCTTATGGATTCAGGGTTTTTAACTCAAAATCAAGTAGAGGTCATTTATAATGGCATTGATTCAAGAAAATTCAATCCCAGTATTAATTATGATTACTTGTTTAAAGAATTTAAAATTCCTCGTGAATCCATAAGAGTAGGGATGATAGGTCGTGTTAATTCTTGGAAGGGGCAAAATGATTTTCTTGATGCAATTGAGCCGTTACTAGAAAAACGAGATAATTTGTATGCTTTTATTATAGGTAGTGCATTTTCAGGCGAAGAATGGAGAGTAGAGAAGTTAAAAAAAAGAATTTTAAAACAAAAAAGAAATGCTCAGATAATTTACTTTCCTTTTAGAACTGATAATGCTGCTGTCCATAATTTTTTTGACATTTTGGTTCTTCCTAGTACTAATCCAGACCCACTTCCAACAGTTGTTTTGGAAGCTATGGCTAGTGGCAAGCCAATAGTTGGATATAATCATGGGGGCATTGTTGAAATGGTTGTCAATGGATACAATGGAGTATTGTGCGAACCATGTGATACAAAACAATTAGAAAAATCTATAGCTATATTAGCCACTAACGATTCATTAAGAATAAAAATGGGTAATAATTCGCTTAAAAGAGAGGCAGATAGATTTTCTCTAGCTAAATTGATAAATAATTTTTCAAAGCTTTATTTAGAAATAATAATGGCAGGTGGAAAGTTAAATGAATAATTCATTATTTTTTCGAACTAAGATTCAAATAACAATTAAAACTTTAATAAAAATTATTAGAGGGTTTTGGCTGAAGATTTTTTTGAAAACTTCCTCTGGATTACTATTTGTTGGAAAAAGTGTAAATGTGGAAAATAGTGATTTTATCGAGGTAGGTAAGAATGTGAAATTTGAAGAAAATTCGGAAATTCAAGGATTAAGCCAGAATGGAATTAAATTTGGTAATTCAGTGACAATCGGACGTGGAACAATGATTAGACCTTCAAGTTATTATGGTGTTGGTAACATAGGCAAGGGGCTTGAAATACATGATAACTCTTCAATAGGTCCTATGAGTTATGTTGGATGTGCTGGTAAAATAATAATTGGAGAGAATGTAATGATTGGTCCTCGAGTAGGTTTTTTTGCGGAAAATCATATTTTTGATTCAAAAAAAAAAGCAATAAAGGCTCAAGGTGTTAAAAATGAAGGTATTATAATTGAAGACAACTGTTGGATTGGTAGTGGCGTTATAATATTGGATGGTGTGAAATTAGGAAACGGCACAGTTGTTGGAGCGGGAGCTGTTGTAACAAAATCCTTTAGCAGTAATTCTGTTATAGTTGGATCACCTGCAAGGCTTATAAAAAAGAGATAGTGTCAAAATTTTAAATAACTTATGTAGATTAACTATTAATTTGATGGAGATCTTAATGAAAATCGCGATAATATTATTAAATTATAATAATTCAGGTGATACTGTTACCTGCATTCATCAATTAGAAAAGTTTGTGCCCTTTGCAGACATATTTTTAGTTGATAATAATTCTACTGATGGATCAAAAGAATTATTCACAAAAAAATATGCTGATGTGGAAAGAATTCACTTAATCATTAATAAATTTAACTCTGGTTATGCTGGTGGAAACAATGTTGGAATAAGAGCAGCAATGAAGAGTGGAAGTGACTATATTTGTATATTAAATAATGATGTTGTGATTAAAAATGACTTTTTGTCTTGCCTAATTGATATTTTGATGAATAATACCAAAGTTGGTTTGATTGGACCCTGTATATCTGATACGGATGGAATAATAACGACTTCAGGTAATAATTTTAACTTTTACAGTACATCTTTTGGTCAACCAATAAATAAAGGTAAGGCTGTTGATAAAATTAAGAAGGAGCTGCTTTACTGTGATTATCTTTTGGGAGCGTGTTTGGTGTTTAGAGGAAAAGATATTAAAAAGGTTGGATTCATACCAGAGATGTATTTTTTGAATTTTGAAGAAACTGAATGGTGTTTTAATTTTATTAGAAATGATTATTTAGTGGCATGTAATACAGACAGTGTTTTGTACCATAAGGGTTCAAAAAGTATAAAAAAAATTAGTGGAATGCAATTGTATTTTTTAAGAAGAAACAGAGTCATTTTTGAGTCAAGAAATGCTTCACTAATTCAAAAAATTATATTCTACAGTAAACTGTTACCGTTAGCAGTTATACAAACTTTTCGTCACTCAAATTTTGAAGCTGTTAAAGCTTATTGTGATGGAATAACTGGGCGTAATAAATTTGATTTTTTAAAAAAATGAGGTTTTAAATATGGAGACTAACAATTTAGTTACTATTATTATTCCAGTGTATAATTGTGAAAAATATTTGAAAAGGTGTCTTGATTCTGTTGAAAAACAAACTTATAAGAATTTGCAAATTATTATCATTGATGATGGATCAACAGATAATTCAATGCAGATTTGTAGAAAATGGAAGAGTGAAAGTAATAGAAATATATCTATAATAAAGCAATTTAATTCTGGGGTTTCTATTGCTAGAAATACTGGATTACAAGCTGCAACAGGCACATTTGTTACGTTTATTGATGGGGATGATTATATTGAATCAAATTACATTAAATTTCTGGTAAAACAGTTCAATGCGCAGGAGCACTGTGATTTATCTATTTGTGGATTAACATATGAAGATGAAAGGGGAGATGTAATATTAGAAAGTAATAACGAAAGAATTATTTATGATGACTCTCAGGATATAATTAGAGACTCTTTTAAGATAAATTTATTTCAAGGCTTTGTTATAGCAAAAATGTTTCGCTTAGATATAATTAAAAGAAATGATGTTTTTTTTAATAAGAATATATCAGTGTATGAAGATCATCTATTTTGCTATCAATATATGAAGAACATAAGTTTTGCAACTTATGACGGAACGTCTTTGTATCATTATGTAAATCATAAAAATTCAAGTATTAAAAAAAAGCCAAGTTTGAGCGATGCTGCGGCCTATGAAATCATGTTGGATTTTGAAAGAAACCAAGCGCTTGAGTTCCCTATAATTTGTGCGATTACGCGTATTTTTATAAGATCTTATCCATCAATAAAAAAAATTTACTTTAAGAAAAATGTACAAAAAAAATTGAAACAAAACACATTGATTTTTTTAAAAAATAAAGTTTATGGTAACAAACTAAAGTTAGCACTTTTATTGGAGATTTTTATTCCGGTGAAAATTTTCAATTTTTTATTTAAAGTAGTATCTTAATTAGGAGTTATTATGATAAGGAAAAAATTCACTACTGCATTAATTTTTTTTATTTTGCTTTTGCAAACTAATTTTTTTTCACTCGTTAGATTGTCAGACTTTGCATTGTTAATGAATTCATATTCTTCTAAATATTTTATTTTTTCAATTTCTATTGTGATGTTTGTGTTCTCTTTTTTCTTAGGAAAAGAGAGAAATGAGGTAGGGATAAAAAATAATGCTAGTCTGAACTTTAAAGCTCCAATAGTACTTACGGTAATAGTTACTACAGTCATGATGATATGGAGTTCTTATACATATGAACAATCATTGTTTTCGTCTTTCACAGCTAGTTACTATTATTTTATTTTACTATTTTATTTCTTTATAGATAAAGCAAGTGATTCAAGAATAATAAATAAAATTATTGTTTTTAGTCGCTCTATGGGATTCATATATTCAGTACTTTTGATTGCTCAATCTTTACTTTATACTAAAGGAATTAAATTCATGGTATTACAAGATGCTGGTACTAATAATATTATGGCTTCTAATACTATTCATGGCGGATTAAATGTTGATAGCGCAGCTATTATTTTCAACATGGTACGTATCAAGGAACCTGCAGATTTTATCTCATTTACTCTACTAATTATTTTGATTGATGTAATTGCGCAAAACAAGTTAGTATTTAATAATTTTTTACCAATTTGCGTTGAATTTTTTTATTTAATTTTTGTGTCCCAAACAAGAGTTTACATTATAGTTGATACAATTTTATTTGCTGTTACACTACTGATTCTACTTTATAAGTATAGTAAGGTAGAATTCATTATACTATTAACATTTATGATTATAATTTTTATAGTAGGTACATTTGCATTAATAATATGGTTTACAGAGGGTAGTAGGCAAGTCAGTTATTCAGTTAGAATGGATGCGATACGTTACTATCTGGGTGAGGTTCCCAAGGGTAGTATTTTTGGAATTGGTTTTCCTAACACTCAGTGGTCTACAGACGTGTTACACGGAAATTTATTAAACTTTTTGGGATATGAATATTATCTTGATGACGTAGGGATAATTGGTTTTTATACAGTTTTTGGTATCTCCGGAATATTAATAATTATATTGTTCATTGCTAAGTTTATCACGGTCGTATATAAAGGATATAACAAGGACGTAACTGTTATTCTGTTGTTATTTGTTTGCCTTACCTCTATATCGCTTTTTATGTTTAACGTTCAGAGAATAGTATATCTACCTTTCATTTTTGTACTGGTTAATTATTTTGCAAGTAATAATAGTGATAACTTGAGAAATTGTGAAGTAAATTTTAGTACTAAAGGGAGTTTATTGTAAAAATAATATTGATTGGATAGTCGAGTATAATAATATATCTCACTGCTAAGGTAATTTCTAAAGAGGCGATCCTAGTTTATGAAATATTTAATGATCTATTATTACTATGTCAATAAATTAAACTTTTTCTATGCAGTTTTAGATAAACTAATTTGCCAATTATTGTAGTAGTAGGCATACTAATTAATATTTACGGTTGCTTGTTCTATGCGTCCAAATTTTATTTTAAAGATAGTTTACGTTGTAAAGTTGAAATAATGTTATTAATCTAAATATTATCATAAGTGTTATCTTTCAATTAGTTATTAATTGATTACTTGTATATCGTTATTTATATTCCTGTTTGAAAAGATTGGCTTTGTATTATCTCCATCAGTAGTAATAGACACTTTTTGATATTTTAGATGCTTTCAAAATAGTAATTAATAAATGTGTTTTTCGTACGAAATGCTCTTACCAACTACAGCAATAATTCTATTCATTGTTGTTGGTGTTGGTTAAGACGTCGTATGTTTTATTTGTAGACTTCATTGTGTGATTTTGCTCCAATGTCTCGGTAATTAATTATATAAATTTATTTAAGCATGTTTTTGGTATAAAAGAATCTTTTAACACTATTATGTCTGAATATATACCATAAAAAGGGTCTATGTTATTACAGGAGCTCAGAATAATGATAAAGTAGATAGGTAGATTTATTAAATGAAAAATTCAATTAGAATTAACTATGTATATAATGTAATGTATCAATTTTTAGCTGTAGCAGTACCGGTGATAACTACTCCTTATATCTCAAGAGTTCTCGGTCCTTCAGGAGTGGGATATTATAACTATGTTTTAGGTATAGTATCATACTTTGGAATTTTTGCTATTACTGGAACTAGTGCATTTGGACAAAGAGAGATTGCAAAAAGACAAGGATCTATAGAAGCTAGAAGTGTGGTATTCTGGAGAGTTTTTCTTTTTAGAATAATTTGCACCTTGATTGTTAGTTTTTTTTACCTTGTTTTTATCGTTATGGTGTTACCACAATACAAAATTTTATTTTTAGTTAATTTATTTACTTTGCTATCTTGGGTAGTTGACATGAGCTGGTATTTTCAAGGAATGGAAAATTTTAAGGTTACATCTTTGAGAAATAGTTTAATTAAAATTTCAGCTACAATTTTAATTTTTATACTTGTAAAGAAGCCGAGTGATCTTTGGTTGTATGTCTTAATATATGCGTTATCAAATTTGTTTGGTAACTTAAGTGCTTTACCATATTTATATAAAGAAGTTATATTTGTAAAACTAGATTTAAAAGATATTTTTTTGAGCTTTAGACCTATTATGGCTTTATTTATTCCAGTTATAGCCATCCAGTTGTATACAGTATTAAATAAAATAATGTTAGGTACTTTTAGTACTAGTGAACAAGTAGGATATTTTTCTCAAGCAAATCAGATAGTTAGTTTATTAGTAACAGTTATTAGTGCGTATTCAGGAGTACTTGCTCCTAGAATAGCTGCGCTTTATAGTAAAAAACTATTTAATTCTATGAAATTATTGGTAGACAAAGCACTAGCAAATTTATTTTTTCTTAGTTTCCCAATGATTTGTGGTTTAATTCTACTTGCTAAATCTGGAGTTCCATTTTTTTTTGGTACAGGATTTAAACCGGTAGTTAATATTCTTTATATACTTAGTTTTTTATTTGTTATTTTGGGGATGGGACAAATGCTAGGCGCTTTTCTAATTGCAATAGATCGTCAAAGGCCTTATACGGTTGCTGTTTCTATAGCTGCTGTCGTTAATCTTATTTTAAATGGAATAGCTTTATATTTACATTTAGGGGCTCGAGGAGTCGCTGTGGCATCTGTCATTTCGGAAATATTTGCAACGGTTATTCAAATTTATAACTTTAAGGACTTTCTTAGCTTCAAAAGGATAAAAAATAAATTTATTAGTTATCTAATTGCTAGTAGTATTATGACATTTTATATTTTGTTATTATCAATAATTGTTATTTCTAGATTTTATTTTATATGTCTAGCGATGCTTACGGGACCTATAATTTATATTGTAGTGTTGGTATTACTAAAAGATGAAGTTTGTTGTACAGTTTTAAAAAGAATTATGCGTTTTTAATTGCACTGTTTAATTAATGCTAGTAACGTCACTAATTTGGGAGTGGAGTATGAAAATAGGTTTTATAACTAGAAAAGACATAACACGTGAAAATGCCTGGAGCGGTACTACTAATTTTTTATACAAAGTGTTAAAGGAAAAGTATGATGTAGAACAAATTATAATAAAAAAGACTGTAACTCACAAAGTTATGGCTTCTATAATTAGGATATTAACTTGGAACAGAATTAAAAAAAGTTACGTTGATGTTTTTTTTAATAATTTAGAAATAAAGAAGTATTTACAAAAAAAAGATTATGATTTGTTTTTTTTCCCTGCTGCAAGTGAGCTACTAGGCTCAACACAGTTTAATACGAAAAAAAAGGTGGTATATTTAAGTGATGCGACATATAAGTTACTGACAAATTACTACTTATTTAATGTTCCAAAGATTGAGAAGAAAATTGAAGACATATATGAAGAAAAGTCTTTAAAAAAAGCCTCTACAATCATACATGCTAGCACTTGGGCGAAGAAAAGTGCTATTGAAGATTACGGTATTTCAGAGAAAAAAATTATGGTTTTACCTTTTGGCGCAAATTTATCAGATAAATTTGCGAAGAAAAGCAAAGCCTTGATAAGGCATAAAGTTAGATTATTGTTGGTGGGCGTTGATTGGAAACGAAAGGGAGTAGATATAGCTATAAAATGTACAGAATTACTAAATAGTAAAAATCTGCCCTGGAAATTTGAACTTACTATAGTCGGAATTGATAAGCCTTTAAAAAAATATGATAAAAATATTAAATTTATAGGAAAACTAAGAAAAGATGTAAAAAGTGAAGAGAAAGAGTTAATAAATTATTATCAAAATAGTGATTTGTTTATTCTTCCTACCCAAGCTGAGTGTGCGGGAATTGTTTTTTGTGAAGCAAGTATGTATGGTCTACCTACAATAGCATATAACACTGGTGGAGTATCAAGCTATGTTCAAAATAATGTGACCGGTTATTTATTAAAAAAAGATTCAAGTGCTAAAGATTTTGCAGACAAAATACAATTTCTTTTACAAAAGAACTTATTACAAAGTTTTTCAATGAATGCACGTCAAAAGTATGAAAATGAATTAAATTGGGATACTTGGTTAAAGAACTTTAATACAATTATATGATTATATTTAGCTATTTTTTTACTATAGATGTAATTTAAGAAAATGGTGTTAAAATATTAATGTATTTAAATAATGTCTTTAAATTTTAGGAGGATAGATTCATAATGAAAGGAATTATTCTGGCTGGCGGTAGTGGTACCCGTCTATATCCAATTACACGCGGTATCTCAAAACAACTGATTCCGGTTTATGATAAACCGATGATTTATTATCCATTATCCACTTTGATGTTGGCTGGAATCCGTGATATTTTGCTGATTGCAACGCCGCGTGATCTATCGTGTTTTCAAAATATTCTAGGTAACGGTTCAGATTTCGGAATAAACCTAAGTTATGCTGTGCAAACACAGCCTAATGGTTTAGCAGAAGCCTTTATCGTTGGACGAGAGTTTATTGGAAATGATTCAGTGTGCCTAATTTTAGGTGATAATATTTATTACGGCAGTGGCATGTCTCAGCTCCTGCAAGATTCTGTACAGCAGATTAAAGGGGCGACGGTTTTCGGGTACCATGTTAATGATCCAGAACGTTTTGGTGTGGTGGAATTTGATAAAAACATGCATGCTGTTTCTCTTGAAGAAAAACCAGCTAAGCCCAAAAGTAATTATGCGGTTACCGGCTTATACTTCTACGATAATCGGGTTGTTGATTATGCTGCTGATCTCAAACCATCAGCACGTGGTGAATTGGAGATTACCGACATCAACAAGATCTATTTGGCAAACAATGAGCTTAATGTTAAGTTGATGGGCCGTGGCTATGCATGGCTCGACACAGGAACCCATGATTCAATGTTAGAAGCTTCAAGTTTTATTGCAACAATTCAAAAACGGCAAAACTTAAAAGTTGCTTGTTTGGAAGAAATTGCTTACCGAATGGGGTATATTGGTAAAGAAAGATTGCTTGAACTGGCACAGCCAATGAAGAAAAATGATTACGGGCAGTACCTGATTCGGTTAGTGGAACAAAATTAAGTTAGAGGTGGAAGTCTTGAAAGTTATTACTACAAAGCTGCAGGATGTTAAAATTGTTGAAACAGATGTCTTTGGGGATCATCGCGGTTTCTTTACAGAGACTTATACGCAAAGCAAGTTTCAAAAAGCCGGTATTGATATTGACTTCGTGCAAGACAATCAGTCGTTATCTGTGGAACCGGGAGTTTTACGCGGCATGCATTACCAGCTAGCTCCGTATGCTCAAACAAAATTACTGCGAGCGGTAACCGGTGTAATCTATGATGTCTTGGTCGATATTAGAAAAGGTTCTCCTACTTATGGAAAATGGGAAGGGTACATTTTAAGCGAATATAATCACCGTCAGTTGCTAGTGCCGAAGGGGTTTGCCCACGGATTTGTGACTTTGACACCAAATGTTAACGTTGCTTATAAAGTTGATGGTTATTACGCACCTGAAGCTGATGGCGGGATTGCTTTTGATGACCCGGATATTGGAATTGAATGGCCGATGCCGCTTGATCATCTGATCTTGTCTGATAAGGATAAGAAGCATCCGCAGCTTAAAGATGCGAATTTGAATTTTGTTTATGAGGAGGATAAGTAGAATGAACTTATTAGTGACAGGCGGAGCCGGCTTTATCGGCAGTAATTTCATTCATTACATACTTAAAAAATATCCAGATTACAAAATTGTAAATTTGGATCTGCTGACTTATGCGGGGAACATTCATAACTTGGATGACATCAAAGATAATTCAAATTATACTTTTGTTCACGGGAATATTACTAATCGTGAACTGGTGGAACACTTGGTAAAGGAATACCAATTAGATACAATCGTCAACTTTGCAGCCGAAAGCCATGTTGATCGTTCGATTTTGCATCCTGAGATTTTTGTGGAGACAAACGTGCAGGGAACATTGGCTCTTTTAGACGTTGCTAAAAAGCTTAACTTGAAGAAATATTTACAAGTTTCAACGGATGAAGTATATGGTACTCTTGGCGCAGAAGGGTATTTTAAAGAAACCACACCTTTAGCACCAAACTCGCCATACTCAGCCAGCAAGGCTTCGGCAGACTTGTTAGTTAGAGCATATTATGAGACATACGGTCTGAATGTGAATATCACGCGCTGTTCGAATAATTACGGTCCATATCAATTTCCAGAAAAGCTGATTCCATTAATGACATCTAATGGAATGGATGGTAAAAAGTTACCGATTTATGGTGACGGCAAGAATATTCGTGACTGGCTGCATGTTTCGGATCATTGTAGAGCAATTGATTTGGTGCTGCATAAAGGACAAAAGGGTGAAGTATATAATGTTGGCGGGCATAACGAACGCTCGAACAACGAAATTGTACACTTGATTGTTAAAAAACTCGGCTTGACTGAGGATGCGATAGAGTATGTTAAAGATCGTTTAGGTCATGATCGTCGCTATGCAATTGATCCGACTAAGATTGAAACCAAATTAGGCTGGAAGCCGCAGTATACTTTTGATGTTGGCATTAAAGAAACCGTTGAGTGGTACTTGAGTAATGAAGATTGGTGGCGTCCTTTGAAAAAGAGAGCTGCTTTAAATTAACTGTTCACTTTTTGGAGGAATACACGTGAAAATTTTAATTACCGGAGCTAACGGACAACTAGGACAAGAGTTGCAGCATTTGTTGACTGAACGTCAGGTAGAATATACTGCGACTGGTTCAAAAGAGTTGGACATTACTGATGCAGTACAAGTTGAAAAGTATTTTGCGCACAACAAGCCGCAAGTTGTCTATCACTGTGCTGCATACACAGCAGTGGATAAGGCCGAAGATGAGGGCAAAGAAGCTAATTTAAAAGTTAATGCCCTGGGTACAGAAATCATTGCCAAAGCTTGTGAAAAATACGGTGCAGCATTGGTTTATATCAGTACAGATTATGTCTTTGACGGCACACGTAAAGCAGGTGAATATCTGCCTGATGATCCTAAGGGTCCTCGTAATGAATATGGGCGTGCTAAGTTATTAGGGGAAGAAACAGTTCAAAAATACTGCAGTAAGTATTATCTGGTAAGGACAGCTTGGGTCTATGGTAAGTGGGGGCATAACTTTGTTTACACAATGCTGAACCTGGCCAAGACACATGATAAGCTGACCGTAGTTTCAGATCAGGTTGGACGTCCGACCTGGACACGTACACTTGCCGAATTTGTTACTTATTTGGTTGACGGAAAAAAGCCTTATGGAGTGTATCAGTGTAGCAATGATGGCCAGTGTTCCTGGTATGAATTTGCCAAGGAGATCTTGCGTGATGAGGATGTTATGGTTTTGCCGGTCACTTCAGAACAGTATCCGACAGCAGCCTTTCGTCCGCATTATTCTGTGATGCAGCTGTCTAAGAAGACCGGCTTTGTATTTCCAAAGTGGCAAGACGCTTTGCACCAGTTCATGGATTCAATTGAAGATAAATAACGGATTTTACCGCATAATTAAATAAACTTAAAAAGAGTAGTATAGTGAAGTTGAGTTTTTGAAATACTGCTCTTTTTGTTTGTCTGAATTTCAGCAATTTTTAAATGCTTTAGGCGGGATCAAGCAAGATCTTTGAACTTATTTGGAGCGCATAATTTTCCATATAAAGGTTCTGAAAATGTGTGTTAAACTATTTAAGGTATTATAACTGTTTAGCTTTATAGCAGTATCTTTTCTTTTAGTTTAACCGGTGTATTTATCTAGGATTCATCTTTTAGAAAACATCATGGATAACACAAGCTTAGATGGTGGATTTAAAGTTTAATTTGAAAAATAGAGGAGCTTTAAATAACCTAATATTATAATTACGAGTAGTTGTTTTGAGGAGGTTACTATGAATATTATGAGTACGGAAGTTCTGACAAAAAGCCAAAAAATAGTTGACCTGCACTGTCACTTATTACCAGGCATTGATGATGGGTCACCGGATCTGGAACATTCATTAGAATTGGCACATGCTGCTGTGGCAGAAGGGATCACACACATCTTAGCAACCCCGCATCATCTGGACGGCGATTACGTTAATCACCGCCCAGATGTACTTCATCATGTGGCTGATTTTCAAAGAGAATTGGATACCCGGCAGATTCCACTGATAATCTTTCCGGGACAAGAAGTTCATATTAATGGTGATTTGATTGAGCGCTATGACGATCTGTTGGGAATTGATGAAGGCAAGAACTATATGTTGATTGAATTTCCGCATGGCAGTGTACCTGCGTATGCTAAGCGGCTTTTCTTTGAATTGCGTAAAAAGGGAACAACGCCGGTAATTGTGCATCCTGAACGTAACCATGAAATACAGGGCAACTTAAATCTGCTCTATGATTTCATTGCAGATGGTGCTTTAGCACAGTTAACCGCGACAAGCTATATTGGCGGTTTCGGGCCTAAAGTACAGGAGATTTCTGAAAAATTAGTTGAGCATGGCCTGGTACAATTGTTTGCTTCTGATGCTCATGCCCTTAAGGGACGCAAGTTTGCTTTACGTGAAGCCTTTCTAGCATTGCGCGAAAAGATGGGACAAGAGAAAGTCGATCAATTTGAAAAGACTGCTGAAGATTTGCTGAATGGCTTGCCGGTAATGGCTAAAGATTATTCACGAATAGACGAGAAAAAGAAGAAGAGGTTCTTTTTCTTTTAGCGAAGTGACGACGGCTTGAATATGTTAAGGATCGCTTAGAACGTGACCGTCATTATGTGATGATCCAACTAAGATCGAAACAGAACTCGGCTGGAAGTCAGCAGGTACCTTTTTACTTGGTATCGCAGCATGAAGACTGTGGCGGTCGCTGAAACAGCCTACGGCTTTGAAGCAACTGGTTATATGATAGTGAGTAGAGATTTTTACAATTAAAGCATTTTGAATAAAAAGCAGGAGCTGTGATAAATATTTATTTTGTCACAGCTTTTTTAGCTAATGACGGGATGTTATGAGTATAGATCAATAAAAATGGTTAAAATGAACATAGGTTTGCTATATAATTAACATACCGCTAAAGTACCATATGTTTATATAATTGAATCAATAAAAATTGAAGGGGGAGTAGTAGCTATGCGTTTTTTACATACCGCTGACTGGCATATTGGGCGTCGGTTGCATGGTTTTGATTTAACCGCTGAACAAGACCATGCATTTGAACAAATTAAGCAGCTTGCTTTGGATGAACACGTAGATGGAGTAATTATTGCCGGTGATTTATACGATCGCAGTATGCCGGCAGAAGCATCGGTGGCTCAGTTAAATCACATGTTGCAGCAGCTTAATCTGGTCGCTAAATTACCGATCTATGCTATTTCCGGCAACCATGACAGTGCTATTCGGCTTTCAACCGGGACACCTTGGTTTAAAAGCACCCAGTTTTATATGCATACTCAGTTGGAACAAGCATTTACCCCCGTAGAGTTGCCAGACACGCAGCTATTCTTACTGCCGTATTTTGAACCGTTTGCGGCGCAGCAATATTTTAATGACGATAGCTTACAGCATTTGGACCAGGCGTTTGTTCCAATTATCAATAAAATGAAATCCTTGTTTGATCCCGCTAAGAAGCATCTGTTAGTCTCACATTTCTTTGTGGACGGCAGTGCCACTACTGAGTCGGAAACGCAGTTGAAAGTGGGCGGACTGGCAGCTGTTTCTGCTGGATTATTAAAGGATTTTGATTATGTTGCTCTGGGACATTTGCACGGTAAAGATGCTTTGCATGCAAAAAATGCGCGCTATAGTGGCTCGCCTGTGAAGTTTTCGCTGTCTGAAGCTAATCAGAAAAAAGGAGTATTTATTGTCGATACTGAACCCTTTAAGCTGACTTTTAAACCATTGACGCCGCTCAAAGATGTTCAGCAGTTAATTGAACATTTTGAGACGTTGGCAGATAAAAGCTTCTATGAGAATTTAAAGCTGGACAATTATTTTGGGATAACGTTAAAGGACCGCAAACCGATTCCAAATGTCATGGCTAGGCTTCGTGAGATTTACCCAAACATTATCTCGCTTGATCGAGCGGATGGTTATGAGACCGGCATTGAAGATTCTGGTGAAAGTGGCGCACAGATTCGCCAAAAAGACCCGATGGACTTATTAGGCGACTTTTACAAGCAGATTGCAAAAGACGACTTGTCGCCGCAACAAATCAAATGGGCGCAAGAAGCGCTGAAAATTGCTGACAATGGGGGTCTCAAATAGTGAAGCCGTTAAAATTAACACTTAAGAATTTTGGACCATATGAAAATGAAACGATCGACTTCACTAAATTTGATGAAGCCTCAATTTTCTTGATCTCGGGGAAAACTGGTAGTGGGAAAACAACTATTTTTGACGCGATGACTTTTGCTTTGTACGGCGATAGTGCCAGTGGTGACCGGACGCCGCAAAGCATGCGCTCAGATTTTGCGGACACTAAAACACCGACAGAAGTGACCTTGCTATTCGAGCATCAGGGACAAACTTATCAGATTAACCGGTTTCCAAAACAAGAATTGGATAAAAAACGGGGGACCGGTACCAAGATATTTGAAAGTAGCGGGAAACTCGAGATTTTTAAAGAAAGAAAAAAAGTCAATGAAATCACCAAGATGCGGGACATTAACCTTAAGTTACTGGATGTTCTGCAAATTAGCCGTGAACAGTTTGTGCAAATTGTTTTATTGCCGCAAGGAGAGTTTCGACGTTTTTTGATCGCCTCCAGTTCTGACAAGGAAGATGTTTTGCGAAAAATTTTTCGTACCCAGCTTTATCAAAGGTGGAGTGACACGCTAAGGGATATGCTCAAGAAGCAAAGTACCAGAACCAAAGATGCTAAACACGCAATTGATGCTGATTTGGCAAAAGTGGTCTGGTTGGATGATGCACCTGCTGACGTTAAAGAACATAATGTCAGCGATCAAATAGCGATTTTATCTCAGCAGCAGAGCCAAGCCAAGGCAGCTTTAAAAGACTTAAAAAAACGGCAGCAGTCTGCTCAGAAACATTATGAAGAAGCCCAGCAGCAGTTTCATGCAGATGGTGAGATGAACCAGCAGATTAATCATTTAGCGGAGCAACGGCAGCAACAGCTTAGTTTAAGGGCTCAACAGCCTCAATATGATAAATTACGCGAGCAAGTGGCGCAATTAAAATGGGCAAAAGATTGGAAGCCCAAATATGATCAATTTCAGGAATTAAAAAGTGAATCCTCAAAGGATCAGCTCAAATTAAAAGAAGTTAACGACAAAATTCAAAGCCAAATGAAAGCACGTGAGAAACAGGCCAAGCAGCAGACACAATTACAGACGCAAAAGCCTCAGCAAGAGCAACGACTCAGCCAAAGAACGGTGTTTGAAAATCAAAGATCAATATTTAAACAGGCAAGTGATTTACGAGATCAACTAAAACAAGCGAAAACAACTGTTGCTGAGCTTGACCGGCAGCTTAAAACCAAACAAAAAAGTGCAATCGATCTAACAGTACAAGATGATCAAATTACGCAAAAGCTGACCCAAGTTGTTGGAATAACTGAACGGTTAAACGGGTTAATTCAAACGCTCAAAACCTTGAAAACAGCTTCAAAGCAGCTGACTAAACTAGACCAGGACCAACAGGTTAATTATGAGTTGAAAGTAAGGATTAAAAGAAATAAAAGTGAGTTGCTCGAGTTAATGACTCGGGTAGATCAGACCCAGAGCAAATACACGGCTTTACGCAATAACTGGTTAAGTAACCAGATTGTGAATTTGGTTAAACAATTGGAACCGGGGACACCCTGCCCGGTTTGTGGAAGCTTAAATCATCCAAAGCCCGCCCATGTTGCCGACTTGCCCAGTGTCAGTGACAATGATATTAAAACCGCTGAAGCTCAGCTGCAGCAGTTGCAAAATCAGCAAGCAGCCGATAGAACCAAAATTGACGAACAGGTCAAGCAGTCTGTTAAGCAGGAACAACAAGCAAAAAGTGCTTTCAGGGAGCTTGTTGCTGAATTAATATCAGAGCACATTTTGCAAGCGACTCCGGATAGTCTGGAAGCCGTTAGTCAACAAGTTGCCGATGACACTGCTAAGAATTCACGTGAACGAGACGTCCTTCAGGAACAGCAAAATGACTTAAAAGCTGAACAGGAAAAGCAAGTTCACATTAAACGGGACTTGGAGCAATTGAATCCGGAAGTCGAACAGTTAAAGGCCGCTTATCAAAAAGCACAGTCTATCCAGCAAAAATATGAAGTTCAATTGGATGACGTGGGTCATCGGTTGCCAAGCGAGTTTAGTGATTTGGCCTCTTTGGATCAGCATTTGAGTAAGCTGCAACAGTCAATTGATGCCTATGATCAAGAAGTTGAGACCAATCGTAATCAATTGGAAGATACTAAGCGCACATTGGCAGCTTCTCAGGCAACTGAAACCAGTTTGAAGAATCAGCTTGAACGTTCCAAAGAAAAAATGGAAGTTCTTCAGGATGACATAACAACGGCTGTCTCAAAGCAGTTTGGGACGCAGAGCTGGGAAATACTTGAGAATACAGTGCAAAAAGTAGTGCAATTGGCTGATCTTCAGCAACAAATTGATGATTATCAGGATCAACTAAAAGATGTTGCGGCTGTAATTTCAACGTATGAACAAATTGTGGTTGATCACAAACTGGTTGATTTAAAAGAAGAAGAAGCCGGTCTTGACCAGCTTATTAAAACCCGAGATCAATTAGAGGCTCAATATGATAAAAAGTACCGGCAGACCTTGCTTAATGATGAATTATTAAAACGGGTTGAGAAAAATAAGCGCGCGATTCATGACCAGCAGGAAACAATTAACCAGCTTCAACTGTTGGTTGAAACGGTCAATGGCAGCGGGGATGCAAAGTTGGGCTTGGAGCGATATGTCCTGCAGGCTCAACTAAAAGAAATTCTTCAAGTTGCTAATCAACATTTAAAGCAGTTAAGCTCAGGACGTTATGCCATGCATTTACACAAAGAAGCTGGGGCTTATCAGAAAAACACCGGTCTTGAAATTGATGTTTATGACGATAATGTCGGTCAGATGCGAAGTGTTCATACACTTTCAGGCGGTGAAAGTTTTATTGCCGCATTGAGCTTGGCACTTGCACTAGGTGAAGTGATTCAAAATGGGTCCGGTGGAATTAATATTGACACTCTATTTGTCGATGAAGGTTTTGGCTCACTTGATCAAGAGTCGCTTTCAATGGCGATGGCCGCGCTGGAGAATATTGAAAGTCACAACCGGATGATCGGTATTATCAGCCACGTCACAATTCTACAGGAGCGGATTCCTTATCAGATTCAGGTGCAGACTCAAGGGCAAGGAAAAAGTCGCGTAAGGATTATTACCCCATAGTTAAATTAAGTTAGAATTATTTTGGGACATCATAATTACCTCGTTTTGATTTTTTGTTTGAGCGCTTAAATCTTAGTATATGGGACAGTGATGTCCTGTTTAAAAAAAATCTAGCGCTGATAATTTCTAGCAGTACCAGAAAATTTAGACCCGAGTTTTGGATAAGAGGCAGAAACTGTGATAAAAATTTATTTTGTCGCAGCTTTTTTTAGTACCTACGCAATAGCCACAAGTTTTACTTATGGGGTTGAGGAAAATTTAGTGTAAAAAAATATTCTTTCACTATATTTGTTTCCGATTGCTAACAAATGGTATCAGTAGCTTAACTTTAAAAAAGCTCCCACTGCTTTAGAAATTGTCATCTAGTTTTTATCACTAATTTTTGAATACAATTTTAAGGACAAATTTATGCAGCTTTTTAGTGAAATTATAAAAGAGTATAGTATATGTTGTACTTTTAACTAAAAATATTTTTGGAGAATTATTTTGTATCAGTCATAAAATATGCGGTTTTTAACTGATTTTAGAAAACGAAAAAGGGTCGGGTCAAAACATATGTTTTGACCCGACCCTTTCACTAATTTGTTGTATAGTTATCTCTTCAAACAGATTAATAGCTAGAGGCAAAAGTATCTGCTACAAGAGTTTAAGGAATACCGAAGCGATAATAACCGAAGCAACCGAAACGGTCGCAAATCCACCGACAAGCATCTTAGGAAGAATATTTTCCAAAAGATAAGCTTCCTCTTTTTTATTTTCAGCTACACTGTGGCATATTTCAGTAGTTAAAATGTAATCGGCCGGAAAGCCGAATAAAGCAGTTAGCGAACAAGAGAATGCCATTGGGCCGCTCATTCCAAACGGTTTAGCAAGGATCCAAGATGCGATGAACATACCAAGGAGCCCTAAAATTATTAAAACAACGATTTGCAAGATGATATTACCCATAACTGCAGGTGTTGTTAAGTTCAACTGCTCGAATACATAAGCTAAAAGACCATACATTAACCAGTTAAAAACACCGGCCTGTTTCAAAGCATTGCTTTCCAGAAAACCAAGCTGATGTGCTATGACACCAAAAATCAGGCAGATTACATTAGGGTTAATGGCGTTATGTATGAGTGCAGCAAAACCATTGCTTATAAGTGCTACTATTGCAACACGTACAAGGATAAAAGCAGGAGTCTGAAATTCTTTAGGAAGATTAAAAACCTGAGTGGTGCTGTTAGAAAGAGTTGTTAATGGAGAATTTTCGTCAATTTGAATGTCCTCTTTTCTAAATTTTGCAACTAATCTTCTACCTTCTTTTTTAAGCATATATGAAGTCAAAGGATACCCGATAACTGAATGCAAAACAAACATTGAAACCGGAAGTGCTACAAGAGCAGTGATTCCCTCTGCTTTAAGTCCATTTGTCATTAAAAGTGCAGCTACAAGTCCACCGGTTAAAGGCGGCACTGCTGCCACCACTGTATGCCAATTAAAGATTAAAGTTCCGACAGCCAAGGTCAGTATAAGAGTTCCGATAACTCCCAATAATGCGATGCAGACTGCTTTCCATTGCGCGATCAGCTCGCGTAAATTCATAAGTGTTCCAAGGTGCACCAACAGTAAGGAGATACAGATAGTAACAAAGTTTGTTCCGAATGAGGCTTGTGAAACTATGTCCTTAGGTAATATAGTCCAGAAGCCAATAACAAAAAGAATAGCAGTTACAAATATAGAAGGAATATATGCCTTAGTTGCGGCAGAGACCCACTCGCCAATCAGCATAAAAAGCATGACAATTGTAAAAAAGATAATGAAACTCATAGAAACACCCCTTTATTTTAATTAAAATAAGATGATAAAAACTAATTTAATTATCATGTTAACACAAAAAATCTTTCTTTCAATAGTGACTTTTACGTGGATTTGTGTTAGGTTTATGGCAATGTGAGAAATACAATTATATTTTAGTGTATTTTTTGTTTGTTTTTATCATCAAAAATTAATCGATCAAGGAGATGCATTTTATGACAAAATTATTCACTAATTTCAATTTGTTTGATGGTTCTAAGGCTAAAATTACACCTGGTTCTTGGATGGAAGTAGACGAAAAAAGCGGGAAAATACTGCATATTGGAAGCGGAGAAAAACAAGCAGACGTTGAAAACGTGGATCTAAAGGGCAAATATGTCATGCCGGGCTTAATAAATGTACATACACATATCATGATGAACCCTATTACTAATAAGTTAGAATATCTTTCTGAAGCAGAAGTGACTTATCAAGCTCTGAAAAACTTAAAAGAGTTATTAAAATCAGGAGTTACATATATAAGAGACTGCGGCTGTGCCTTTGACGTGGATGTTAAATTGGCAAAATTGCAAAAAGAAGGAGTTTTTGCTGGTACTGAAATTATGCCTTCGGGCCGTCCAATGTCAATGACTGGTGGACATGGAGACTTTATTGAAGGTTGGGATGGCGAAACAACTTGGGGGCATTTAACCGATTCACCCGATGAGATGCGTAAAGCAGTACGCCAGGCTTTTAAAATTGGTGCTAAAAATATAAAAGTGATGGCCACCGGTGGAGTTATGTCTGCGACTGATCAGATTGACGACACAGAGCTTAGCTTGGAAGAATTGAAAACTGCCGTTGAAGAAGCACATTCCAAACATATGACGGTAGCAGCTCATGCTGAAGGAGAAAGGGGAATCCATAATGCTGTTTTAGCTGGTGTTGATTCGATTGAACATGGGTCCTATGTTTCAGATGAAGATATCGAGTTGATGCTCAAACAAGGAACCTTTTTAACACCGACTTTAATTGCAGCTTATACGATCCCAAAATATGGTAAAGGAAAGCTTCCGCAGTATATGCTGGATAAGGCAAGTTCCTTTATGGACAAATATTTTGAAAGAATTGGTGCAGCAATCAAAGCTGGGGTAAAAATCTCATTTGGAACAGATGCGGGTACACCTTTTAACGGCTTTAAAGACACTTCTTTTGAACTTGAACTTTTAACCGGTGTGGGTGCATCTAACGAACAAGCACTATTTGCAGCAACTAAAAATGCTTCTGAGTTGTTACATATTGATAGTGAATATGGAACTTTAGAGACAGGAAAATATGCTGATTTTATTGTTTTGGACACAAATCCTTTAGCAGATATCAAAGCAGTTCAGCAAGATGACAAGGGTGTTTATAAAAAGGGTGTAAAGAAATTCTGATTCTAATGTTATGTATGGCTTTACAGAGAAATACAGATAGCATTTTAGAAGGGAGAAATAAATGAACACTATTTTTAAAAACGTAAATTTATTCGATGGTAAAAATGCTGAACTTCAAAAGAATGTGTGGCTTAATATTGATGATGTTTCTGGTAAAGTGGAAAGCCTTGGGACTGGTAAACCACCAAGTGCAAACCACAGTATTGATTTAAAGGGGAAATATATTACTCCAGGGTTAATTAATGCCCATACACACATTATGATGAATCCTGTTACAAATAAATTAGAGTATCTTTCAGAAACTGAAGCTACAGTAACTGCTTTAAATAATTTGAAGAGTTTGCTGAAAGCGGGTGTTACCTATATCAGGGACTGTGGGTGTGCTTTTGACGTGGATGTTAAGTTAGCCAAGTTGCAAAAAGAAGGGGCCTTAGGGGGAACAGAGATTGTTCCTTCAGGACGCCCGATGACTATGACAGGCGGACATGGTGATTTTGTTGAAGGAATATATGGTGAGGCAGTCTGGGGACATTTAACAGATTCTGAAGATGCAATGCGTAAAGCCGTGCGTCAAGAATTCAAAAGAGGAGCTAAAAATATAAAGGTAATGGCTACCGGAGGCGTAATGTCAGCAACTGATGAAGTCGACGATATTGAATTAAGCCTTCCGGAATTAAATGTTGCTGTGCAAGAAGCACATTCCAAGCACATGACGGTTGCATCGCATGCTCAAGGAAACAAAGGAATACAAAATTCCTTGGATGCAGGTGTGGATTCTATTGAACATGGGATTTATGTTGATGAAAAACAGGCGGATTTTATGCGGGAAAACAATATTTTCCTTGTGCCGACCTTAAACGCTCCAGCATCCATTTCTCAATATGGGCGTGGAAAACTGCCGGATTATATGCTTCGTAAAAATGATCTGGTCAAAGCGGATTTTTTTAAAAACGTAGCTATGGCTATTAAAAAAGGTGTTAAAGTGGTCGTTGGGACAGATGCGGGCACGCCGTTCAACTATTTTAGCGATGGTACTTGGAATGAATTAGAGTTGATAGTGACGTTAGGAGCTACGCCTGTCCAGGCTTTATTTGGAGCCACTAAGTTTGCTGCGGAATTGCTTAAAATAGATGATTTGTATGGAACCTTGGAAAAAGGAAAATATGCTGACTTTTTAATTTTAGAGGATAACCCATTAGAAGATATCAAGGCCATAAAGGGAAATAAGGAAGTTTACAAAAAGGGCAAAAAAATAGACTGAGGGCTCGAATTTTCAATCGAAAGTTAAAAATTTGCTGAGGCTGAGGCTTAAATCAGCTTACAGATTGGCTAAGAATTTCGAGTGTTTCTGCCTCTAAAGAAACTAAATAATCGAGGTTTCCTGAAAAAAAGAATGGTGTTTACGGTTTTAAAAACAAGCTAAGCTAAAACTAGCCCAAAGAATTAATTAGATTTAATTCTTTGGGCTAGTTTTTAGCTATGTTAGAATAGTAAGTTCATACAGAAGCTATGAAAATTTGTATTCGTTTTTGATGATTAAAGACCAGATGGATATTTTTAGTTTAGAAAAGATATAAAACATGAAATATAATGCCACTGCAGAGCTGAAAATGCTATAGTTGAATTGTAATTAATAAGCTTAGAGTAAAAAGGGAAGATGATATAATGGCTCGAAAAGTTTATACGGATTATTTTTTTGATGAACCGGCATACAATGTACACGATGGCGGTTATGTTCCGCTCAAAAAAGCAGCTGCTGCTCCTTCTCAGCTTAGAATTCCACCGCTCCTGAAACCTGATAAGGAAACCAGAAGTGATACTTATTATACTGTTACGGCACAAGCAGGCGAAACACAGTTTTTACCAGGTGAAAAAACGAAGACATGGGGATTTGGGCTGCCTTTTCTCGGGAAGACGATCATTTTTGAAAAGGGTAAAAGCGTTCATATTAATCTGCAAAATAAGCTTTCTGAATTAACAACTTTTCACTGGCATGGTCTGAATGTTTCCGGGCCGATTGTTGATGGCGGCTGCCATGCACCGGTATATCCTGCCGAAACAAATAAAATTGCTTTTAAAGTAGACCAGCCTGCAGCAACACTCTGGCTGCATGCTCATCCGTGTCCATCAACTGCTGAACAGGTTTGGAAAGGTTTAGCGGCAATGGTGATTGTTAAGGATAAAGCGGAAAGTAAATTACCGTTTCCAAGAAAATATGGGGTTGATGATATCCCGTTAATTTTACAGGACCGCAAGTTTCATGCTCATAATCAGTTGGATTATAATGCTGATTATGACCCCGATGGAGTTCAAGGACCTACGGCAGTGATAAATGGAACCGTGAATCCCTACTTTGATGTTACTACTCAAAGAGTACGTTTCCGCATTTTGAATGGCGCAAACCGCAGAGAATGGCGGCTGCATTTCTCTGATGATTTACAGTTTACGCAGATTGGATCAGATGGCGGTATCCTGCCCGAGCCGGTTGCTTTTACTCATTTGATGCTTACTTGTGCAGAACGCGCGGAAATTATCGTTGATTTTGGTAAATATCATCCAGGCGATGAAGTAACTTTATATACGGATGATGTTCCCCTCGTCACTTTTAAAATTCATGAATTTGAACCTGCTGAAGTAAAGCTGCCGGAACATTTAGCTGAAATTCCCAATCCTGAAGTTACTCCAGATACGCCAATTCATAGAGTTGTAATGTCAGGGATGGATGAAGAAGTTATGCTGGACGGCAAAAAATTTGATATGCAGCGGATAGATGCCAAGCAGAAGATCGGCAGTGTGGAACTCTGGGATATTGTCAATACAAATCAAAAAGAAGGTGGCATGGTACACCCGTATCATATGCATGGAATCCAATTTTTAGTGGTTTCGCGTAACGGACATGCACCATATCCAAACGAACATGGCTTCAAAGATACAGTTGGTGTTAATCCGCGAGAAACAGTTCGGTTGAAGGTTTGGTATGACAAACCAGGAGTCTTTATGTATCACTGTCACATTATTGAACATGAAGATGGCGGAATGATGGCACAGATTGAGGCGTATGATCCCAAGCACCCGCAGACTTATAAACTGATGGATATGGAAACACTGATGAACGCGTTTGCGAAAGAACGGGGTGTAAAGGTGGAAGAGCTGCAACTAGGCGGAATGTCATCTTATAAAAAAATGGGTATGAAGATGTGAACAGCTCCTTTTGAAAAAAGCTGTTCATAAAAATAATAGTACGGGCTGCAGTCGGAGTGTGCCAATAGTTGTTAGGCTTTGAGCATTAACTGCTAATTACGAACATAGTCCGAATTTGACTATGGGTAATTTGTGGTTAAGCGGAAAAGACTGACTATTGAAACACGTTGATATGAAATTGCAAAAGAGTTCAAAAAAACTGAGCCAAAACATAAGTTTATAAGTTTTGACCAAGTCTCATTATTTTAAACCTGCGACTGCTGCACATCACTTCCCTTTGCTGAAATAATAGTGCACTTGTCCATCTTTATGAGTAATCCGTAAGCGGGTGGAAAAGTTTGAATTTTGGGGTACACTGGGATGTATGCAATAAATACATTGGGACTGGGGTAAAATATGACTTTTACCTCAGCCTCAATTTTGGAAAAAACATTATCCTTTGTACGGAATTAGTTTTTGGAAAGTTCAAGTTACAGCATTGATGCAAGAGAAGAATTATAAATTGTGGGTAACTTATATTTAATGCTTAAATGCTTTGACAAGGCAAATGGCCGATTCTAAAAACATACCGACAGCCATCATTTGCATTGCAAGCATATTATGCATACTGTAAACTGCCCACACTAAGATCAGATAAAAAAAGAAGAAAAACAGAGCAATTAATTTGTTCAAACAAAACAGATCCTTCCTAGTTATTTTATAACCGGGTCAATTCTAATATAATAGCCATAATTTATAAAGTTTATTATTAATTAGGCGTCTTATCTGCTCTTGGCATAGGCAAAATTGAACATGAAGATCACGTAATTCGGGTTAAGACCCATAAGGCATAGCTTGTAGCTAAAGGTTAAATTGAGAGGGGGGTGCCATGAATTATTGGATTCTGACGTTGACATTTTTGAGCGTCAACTTGGATTTTTTCTTCGTGCTGCTTTTCTTGCTGAAAAAATATTCTGTAAGTAAAGTACTGACAGGGTATCTATTAGGTATATTAATGCTTTTTACTGCAAGTTATATTATTGGTGCAGCATTGACTGCTTTTTTACCTGAATGGATACTGGGAGGACTGGGTGTACTGCCGCTTTACATGGCTTTTCATGCTGATGGAGATGAAGAAAAAAATATTTCGAGTAAATCGCAGATCTTAAGTGTTTTGATTACATATTTATCAGTTTGTGCAGGATGTAATCTGGCTATTTTTTTACCGGTTTTAATCGGCAAAACATTGGCAAGCTTTCTCAGTACATTATTGTTTATTGGGGTACTCAGTGTCCTAGCAGTTTTCTTAATCAAAGCAGCAGCTGGTATTTCAATAGTTTCAAAGTTAATGGCAAGATACGGCGAAATACTCATGAAGATCTGCTATGTATTAATTGGCCTTTATGTATTTTACGATAGTGGTTTAATAAGCCACTTGTTAGCCTTATTCTACGTTAAGATTCTTATATATATTTTAGTACTTACTTGATGCAAAAAATCTTACTGTAATTTTCTAAGCAGCTTGCCGCAAGTATTGCAAGATAAACTAAAAGGGCAGTGTGCAATATGTTAATTCACATATTGCAGATTAAAGTAAAGGGAGTGTGCCAATAGTCGCTAGGCTTTGAGCATTAACTGCTAATTACAAACATAGACCGAATTTGACTATGAGTAATTTGTGGCTAAACGGAAAAGACTGACTATTGAAACACGTTGATATGAAATTGCAAAAGAGTCCAAAAAAACCAAGCCAAAACATAAGTTTTGACCTAGCCCCTTTTGTGTTGCTTTATAGGATCCATATTGATATTTCTGTACCTTTAGTGCACAAGCTTTTGGAATCCAGTCCCGCTTGATGGTTGATTTGAGCACGTTAAATTATTTTTTTACCGTGTTTTTTATCTGCCGTAATCTGCGGTAATTATACAAACTGCTGACAATGAATACTAAAATACCGCTCCAGATAAACAAGAAGACAATTGCCTTATTCCAGTTGAATGCTTCATGCAGAACAAAGATTGCCATTAATAACTGGATAGTCGGGTTTAGGTACTGAATAAAACCGAGCGTGATAAAATCGGTATTTTTGGTTGCTACCGCAAACAGCAGTAAAGGAATAATAGTGATGATTCCACTTAGTATCAGCAAGATAGTAACCTGAAGTCCATTTTGTGTCATCACGTGAGGAGTTGCCAGTAAATAAATAACTGCAATCGGCGCAACGCATAAGGTTTCTAGGGTTAATGAAATAGTTGCAGGCAGTTGGACCTGTTTTTTTATCAATCCGTAAAAGCAAAACGAACCGGCCATTAATAAGGTGTTCAAAGGCAACGAGCCGGTTTGAATGGTTAAAATTACGACACCGATCACAACCAGTATGAGTGCAATTATTTTTGCCCGCGATAAACTTTCATGCAAGAAAATCAGCGCTACAGCCACGTTCATCAATGGCATTATGTAATAGCCTAAGCTTGCCTCTGTTGCTTGATGATGAGTAACCATGTAAATATAAATAAACCAGTTGATTGAAATTAAAAAAGAACTTAGGATGATCCAGCCTATTTTACGGTTTTTTGTCAAACTGACTATGGTTTCCCATACATTATGCCAGTCTTTTTGAACAGTTAATACAATGCTGATTGTTGCCAGCGACCAGACGATCCTGTATGCAAGGGTGTCCATTGCCGGAACTGCACTGAGCAGCTCCCAAAAAACACCCAGCATTCCCCATAATATATAGGCTGCCAGTGCACTACTGAGGCCCAAATGCTTATTTTTCATATATCCAACTCCTGACAGTTTTGGCAATTAATGTACTGCTTGTAACTATATCAGTAACGCAGTAAAAATTACAATGGATTGTTTAGCAGCTTTGAAATTTAATTATAACGAGGAATGTTTTATTTTCCAACAAAAAGAAAACAAAAAACTATCGTGTATCATTTTAGTAAAAGGAAAAATGTAAAACTAAAGAGAGATTTGAACGCAAAGTTTTGTTTTTAAAAGCTGTTAGATGTACTGTATGTTTCGTTTGTTCAAAGCAATAATAAAATACAAGTTATGCTATAGTTATTTTGAAACAGATTATTCATTTAATCATGAAAGGGTGTGGCTGTTATTAAAATAAAGATAGTTGCTATTGATATCGATGATACATTGTTAAATTCACAAAAAAAGCTGACTGAACCAGTGAAACTTGCCATTAATAAAGCCAAAGCATCAGGCATTAAGGTTGTTCTTTGTACTGGCCGTCCGTTGTCAGGAGTAATGTCGTTATTAAGCGAGTTGGGCTTGGATCATCAAGACGATCAGTATGTTGTCAGCTTTGGCGGTTCTTTAGTTCAAACGACTAACGGAAAGATTATTTCTTCTGATCCGCTTACTTATATTGATTATGTGGACCTGGAATATTTGTCCCGCAAAAAGGGGCTTCATTTTCATGCAATCAGTAATGACAGAATTTACACTGCCAATAGAGATATCGGCGAATTTACGATTCACGAGTCAAATTTAGTCTCATTGAACGTTTCATACCGGACTCCTGAGGAGATGCGCGGAATAAAAATTATCAAGGCAATGTTTATCGATCAGCCTGAGGTCTTGAATCAGGCATTGAAAGACTACCAGGACTTTGCCAGTCTAGAAGATCGGATTAATTTCACCAGAAGCACTCCTTATTTTTATGAAGCCAACGCTGTGGGAATCAATAAGGCCAGCGCTTTAAAAAGACTGTGCAAATTACTGACGTTAACTTCCGAAAATGTAATGGCAATCGGAGATGAAGGTAATGACTTAAGCATGATCAAGTTCGCCGAAATGGGAGTTGCTATGGGCAATGGAATTCAGGCGGTGAAGGACTGTGCTCAGGAAATCACTGCGGATAACAACCATGATGGAGTCGCACTTGCAATTGAAAGGTACGCGCTTGGTGAATAAGTGTATTTTTGAGCAGTAATTGCATTAATCTTCCAAACTAATATTTTTAAGTGACACTTTTCATATTTTTAACGTTAATAAAAGCAGGAGGGGCTGGGTCAAATAACTTTTGATTCAGTCCCTCTGTCTTAACCTGAAAGGTATGAGTTAACGTGTTCCAATAGTCAGTCTTTTCTGTGTTTAAAAAATAAAGGAGGGGAATTTTAATGAGCAAGTACTGTGAATTAGTAGCGGATGTTGCAAGTTATCAGCCGGATTCAGCAGATTTTTTCAAAGCTCTGGCCGCTAAAAAAGTACGTGCGGTAATTGTTAAACTGACAGAAGGCAGTGAAGACGGCAGTGCATATTTTAACCCTAAGGCTGCTGTTCAACTTAGAAATGCACGTGCAGCTGGACTTTCAGTGCATGTTTATCACTATGCCAAGTTTAATGGAAAGCAAGATGCAAAAAACGAAGCAGCCTGGTTTATAAAGAACGCCCGTAAGTTAGGGATAAGCCCTGCTTCGGTTATGGCACTTGATCTGGAAGATAATTGCAATGCAGCAATGGCAACAGAAGATGTAAATACTTTTTTACAGCAAGTCAAAGTTGCCGGCTATCAGCAATTAGCCTTTTATTCGATGGCAAGCTGGTTTTGGCAAGGACGCATTAATACTAAGAAGTTGCTGACTCAAAACCTATGGGTGGCTAACTACGGAGTTTCTGAACCCGGGGTTGCTCATACAGGATTATGGCAGTATACAAATGCTTTTGAAGTTGCAGGTTATAAGGTTGATATGTCCTATGATTTTTGCGGTCTTTATACTACGCAGCGGCCTGAACCTAAAACTGTTCCAAATACTGTTCCAAATACTGTTCCAAATACTGTTCCAAATACTCAAGGTAGTACTTTTAAAGATATTTTGGGTGACCAATGGATCCTGCAAAAAGGCAAGTTTACCACACGAACTCCGCTTAACCTACGCTGGGGTGCAAAGACAACCAGCGCACAGATTTCTGTACTGCCTGTCAATTCTGTTGTTGCGTATGATGCGTATTCTCTCCATGATGGTTTTGTGTGGCTGCGCCAGCCACGCTCTGGCGGAACATTCGGTTATTTGGCAAGCGGCACCGAGCAAAATGGCCGCAGAACTAGCTGCTGGGGGGAGTTTGACAGTCAAAGATAATTAGTGTGAACGTTAATCTTATTAATGGCAATTAAATTATTTCAGAGTAAAGTTTATCTAGAGGCATCTGCTTCTCGAATTTGTTTAGCAAAATTCGATGGAGAGGCGCCTTTTTTTAAGTATAAAAAATTGTAATAATATTTGAATTCGAAAAAAGTAATTTCTTATTAATTAATATAAAATAAGTTGTTTAAAAAATATAACATATAGTATATAATCATTTTGTACTATGTAAAATTTAATAGGTAGTATGTAGAAATGGGGGAATATTTTTGGCAAGTTATTTGGTAACTGGCGGAGCAGGTTTTATCGGTTCCAACTTGACAAAAGAGCTGATAAAACAAGGAAATCAGGTTTGTGTCGTTGATGATCTTTCTATGGGTAAGCTTGAGAATCTGGCACAGATTGACCGTAATGCTTTGCAGTTCTATGAACATACGATCACCGATAAAAAATTCATGAAAGAATTATTGTTAGATAAGAAATTTGATTACATTGTTTTGTTAGCAGCTGTTGCAAGTGTTGCTGATTCAATTGCACGTCCATACGAAACACATCAGGTTAATCAAGAGGCAGATATTAATATTCTCGAGATTATCAGAAAATACGAGTTGCCGGTGAAGAAAGTTATTTTTTCATCTTCAGCAGCAGTTTACGGTAAGCTTTACGCAATTCCAACGGTCGCTACCCGTTTTTTCAATGTATATGGTCCTAAACAAAATCCCCAGTCTCCTTATTCAGGTGTACTTTCAATTATCACTGAGTGTTTCAAGAATAACAGTGAATTTACGCTATTCGGAGATGGCGGACAGGCTAGAGACTTTATCTATGTGGAAGATGTTGTTTCTGCACTGAATTTATTACTGCGGTCTGACGCTCAGCATGATGTTTATAATGTCGCAACCGGTCGAACAGCAACTCTTCTTGATGTCATTAATGAAATGGAAAAGATTGTCGGCAAACCATTGAAAATCAAAAAAGCTCCCGAACGTAAGGGAGATATTCGTCGTTCGCAAGCAGATGTTGCCAAGCTGCATAGTCTCGGCTTTTCTGCGAAAAATGACTTAGCAGCCGGTTTAAAAAAGTACTTGTCTGTTATTGAATAACGCAACAGTACAAAAAATAAAAGAGCATCTTTTTTCATAGAAGTATCTGAAGAAGCAGGGGTACTGGCTGCTGGAAGAATTTTATTCAAAAAAATACAGGAGGAACAATTAGTTGAAGGTTTTAGTAGCTGGCAATACCGGTTATTTAACAAGAGAGTTTATTTTAAAAACTTTTCCGCAATATGAGGTGGTCATTACTGGTGATCCGCTTATAAAGTCAAGCGTTTCTAAAAAAATAACCGTTATTCAAAAAAATTATCAGCAGGTGCAGGATATACTGAATATTCAGCACTTTGACAAAATTATCTATTTTTCTGCGTACTTAACTTTTAATGGTAAAGCACAACATGAAATGGAAGAGTTAAATGCATTGTTAGAGTATTGCGAAAAAAACAACAGCACAAAATTTTTATATGTTACAAGACAAAGCAGACTTCAGCAGGATAGAAGTAAAGATGAAGTAATCCTAAAGCAAGGTAAAGAAGTCTGCTACTATTATGCTTCCGTAAAGGGGTTGGACATCAAGGTTATTGAAAGTCCATACCTGTATTCAATTAGTTATTCAAGAGACTTTTTGTATCAATTATTTAAAAGTGCTGCAGAAAAAAAGGAATTTGAACTGCGAGCTGCTGCACAAGAAGGTGTTTTTTTCATTTCTCTTGCAGATTTGAGCAAACTCATACATAAAATATTTGATAGTTGGAAAAAAGGATATGAGGTTGTTGAGATTCCACTGCAAGATCCGCTTTTGCTGGGTTCACTGTCTGCTAAGATTCCAGACTTAGAAATTAATTTTTTGTCACAAGCACCTGTGAGCACTTCTAATGAGATTTCAGAAACTGCAACAGTGGTTTCAAAATACAGTTGGCAGCAAAATGATTCTCTGAATGCCGTTATTGCTGATCTTTATGCCGGCTTCAGCAGCAACTGGGTCAAAACTGGTTTTTTTGAAAAGTTTAATAATGCTTTTTTAAAAAAGCATAGAAAATTGATTGCCTTATTAGAAGTGATCGCAGCTTTTTTTCTTTGCATTTTCTTGAATAATTTTGCAGTCAGCAATGCACAGTTCAAATTAATAGACATTAAACTGCTTTATGTGGTTATGGCAGGGACAATCTACGGAATTGATCTGGGCTTGGTAGCTGCCAGTTTAGCTTCGGGCTTATTAATATATACTTTTGTAGCAAGCGGAACAGATTGGCTGACACTTTTCTACGATCCTACAAATTGGCTTCCTTTTATTGGATATTACATTGTGGCCGCGGTTTGCGGTTATTTACAGATCAAGAGCAAAGACAGTATTAATTTCTGGGAGAAAGAAAGTACAGTTAGCGAGGATAAATGCCAGTTTATCCGAGAATTGTATGAAGGTGAAGTAAAGGAAGGAAAAAAACTGCAGAAACAGATTTTAGGCAACAAAAATAGTTTCGGCAAGATTTTTGAAGTTACACAAAGACTTGACTCTGTAGAACCCGCGAAGATTTTTAATGAATCTATTCGAGTACTGGAAGAGTTATTGGAGAACAAGTCAATTTCTATTTACAGGATTGAAAAGAACAGTTCTTTTGCAAGACTCCAAGTTGCTTCCAGCGATGTCTTGAATGAACAGCCGTTTTCACTTGATCTTAAAGATTATAAAGAAATATTAACTGTTATAAAAAGCGGCGAGGTATGGGTTAATCATAATCTGGATGCCCGTTTTCCAATGTATGTGACCGATATCTCACAGAATTCTCAGCCCTTGCTGATGATTACCATTGCGCATACGGATTATACTCAGATGTCTTTATATTATGAGAATCTGTTCAAAGTTCTTTGCGGCTTAGTTCAAAATGCTGTACTTAAAGCATTGTTTTACAAAGAAACTGTATACGGCAAGCTTCACTATAATGAGACTACTGTTTTGAAGGAAGAAGCCTTTGTTAATGAATTGAAGATTGCTAGACAGTCAAAAGAAGGACAAAATTCTTTATATGAATTATTAAAAATTAAGGTTAAAAATACAGATGAAATTAAAGCTGTTTATTTGAAGGTTAAAGACCTGATCAGGGCCAGTGATATTCTGGGAGCTACCGAAAAAGGAGATTTCTATCTGTTGCTGACGCAAATTTCATCTGAGAATCTTCCTCTTGTTTTGGAACGCTTTTCTAAGGCTGGTGTAAAAAGCCAGGTTGTTTTGGCGGATGAGGAGGAAGAAATTTGCGCATCATAATTTTATTACTGCTTATTCATCTACTCGGTTGTGCAGCAGTTTACTTGGGATATAAGCTGAATATATTGCATATTTCTAAAATCATGCTGTTGTTTGTTTTGTTGGTTCCAATTTTTGGAAGTATTTGTGCATTCATCATCGGAGTGTTCTTTTCCACAGAAAATAATCAGCAAAAGGGAAATTTACTGGAAATGTCGATTGAAAGGAATAACCCGGAAGATGAATTCTTTATAGAGCAAAGGCGTGATACACAAGGTATTGTTCCAGTGGAAGAAGCGCTATTGATCAACAATTCTAGTACTAAGCGCAGTCTGATGATGGCTGTCTTAAATGATGAACCTAAGCAATATGCTGCAATGCTTTCAAAAGCCAGAATGAATAACGACGTTGAGGTTGTACATTATGCAACTACTGCTTTAGCAGCAATTTCAAGTGAGTATGACCTGCAGCTTCAGAACTTTGAAAGAGAATATAAAAAAAATCCTCAAAATGTGAAAATGCTTCAGGCCTATAGCAATTTCTTAAAAAAATATCTTAAATCAGATTTTATTGAAAAAAACATCTATGAGATCCAACAGCAGCAGTATATCAACTTGCTGCAGAGTTTAGTAGAAGTTAAAAAAGATGACTTTAAGCTTTACTTGGATTTAATAGATACTTTTTTGGAACTGAAAGATTATAATCAGGCATTGCATTATCTGAATAGCATTGAAGAAAAGTGGGGAACGACTCAAGAATTCTGGATGGAGAAACTCAAGTATTATTTCTTTCAACACAATTATCAGCAGATCTTGGAAACTGTCGCAGAGATAAAGAAGAAAAATATTTATCTCTCTGGAGCCAATAAGGAATTGGTAAAGTATTGGATGTCAAAGAAAAATGAGGAAAATAAAGATGAATAGATGGAAAAATTTTAGGTATAAAGCACTATTTCTGACCATGCTTACTTTTTTCATAATAGCTGTCATCCTCTTTTTTGAAAGAAGCGGCATTCACTATACTCAGCCAGCCAAACAGATTAATTATTTACCCACTGCTAAGGTGATGCGAGCAGAAGATGCAATCAAAAAAGTACCGACTAACTGTTTGATCCTTACAGATACTTCCGATCCTAACACTAAGCCGGCTCGACAACAGATAAAAAAAGTGCTGTTAGATATGAAGGTCGGTTACAAAACAACTGATTTGGCTAAGGAATCACTGCCAAATCTTGATCAGTACCAAACGGTTGTTGTGTTGATAGAAAATATTAGTATTTTTAAATCACAAGAAGTTCAATTTGCAAACTGGATAAAAGATGGTGGGCAGGCTTTATTTGTTCTGCCCCTTCAAAAAGAAATCGGTGTCGACAGTTTCTTCAGTGAATTAGGAGTTAAAAGTGCTTCTGCAGATAATGAGGTCGTACCGGGCTTTTATTCTGATAAGGGCTTTATGATTGGCAGCGGAAAGCAGTATAAATTAAGCGATCCATTTAAGTCGGCACGACGAATGGAGCTGTCGCCGGGAGTAAAAACGTATGCATGGACGGATAAAAGCAAAACCTTTCCATTAGTATGGAAGAATAATTATGGTAAGGGACAAGTAGTAGTTGACAATCTCGGAGTTGTCGAAAAAGTTAACAGAGGAATTTATGCCGCTTCCTATAGTCTTTTGGGGCCTGTAGGAGTTTATCCTGTGATAAACGGTTCGGCTTTTTACCTGGATGACTTTCCTTCCCCTGTTCCAAACGGTGATGGAAAGTATGTGAAAAGAGACTACCATATGAGCATTGCGGACTTCTACTCAAATGTCTGGTGGCCGGACCTGTTAAAACTTTCTTCTGAGCATGGTGTTAGATTTACCGGCGTTATTATTGAAAATTATGGGAATCAGACTGATGGAAAAATTACACCAACAATTGACACCAGCCGTTTCAGATACTTAGGTAACATGTTACTGCATGCAGATGGTGAACTCGGTTTTCATGGATACAACCATCAGCCTCTTAATACTGGTGAAGTTAGCTATAAAGGACAACATTTGCCGTATAAACTCTGGACAAGTTCAGCAGCAATGAAGAAAGCAGTTGCCCAATTAGAAACTTTTTCTAATAAGGTTTTCCCGGCAACCAGAAAATCTGTGTATGTGCCGCCTTCTAACATTATTTCTCCAAAAGGAATAAAAGTTATTAGACAAAGCAAGGATATCAAAACTATTGCCAGTGTCTACTTTCCTGGGGATGCAGGCTATGCACAGGAATTTGGAATTGCCAAAAACGGTCTCGTAAATGAGCCGCGCGTTATTTCAGGCGCATTATTTGATAATTTCACTAACTTGGGAGCTTTTTCAGAGCTGAATATGCACTATGTCAATACACACTTTATGCATCCCGATGATCTGCTGGATGTTGACCGGGGTGCAAAGTTAGGCTGGCGCAGACTAAAAAGCAATTTGGCCCATTATATGAACTGGCTTTTTTCTTCTGCACCGGGGATCAGGAACTTGACAGGCTCAGAATTATCAGGAGCTATTGAAAGATACAGTGCCGTTGTTGTCACTAATCAGCAGGTCACTTCTTCAGCAATAAAAATGCACCTTGGGAATCTTTATGATGAGAGTTACCTAATGATGCGTTTTAATGAAAATAAAAAGCCTGGTAAGGTCGTTGGCGGTTCTTTACAGCATATAACAGGAGACCTTTATCTATTAAGAGCAACAAGTAGTGATATAACCATTACTTTACGGAGGTGAAAAGATGCGGATTTGTTTAGTTATAGAAGGAGCATATCCCTATGTTCATGGGGGAGTCTCAACATGGATGCATCATTATCTGCAGGATATGCAGGAACACGAATTTATTTTGTGGGTAATCGGTGCACATTCTAAAGATAAGGGAAAATTTGTTTATGACTTGCCTAAAAATGTAGTAGAAGTGCATGAAGTCTTTCTTGACGATGCAGTAAAAATGAAGAGTAAAGGGACCTTAAAGTATCGGTTTACTGCAGAAGAAGAAACTGCGTTTAAACAATTGATGGAGTGTGCACGTCCTGATTGGAACCTGTTGTTTGAATTGTTTCAGATTAAGAAGATTTCACCAATGTCTCTTTTAAAAAGCGACGTTTTCCTAGAGCTTCTTACTCAGCTGTGTACTGAAAAGTATCCTTACTCAGCATTTGCTGAATCATTTCACACGATGCGCTCTATGCTGCTGCCGCTTTTATATCTGTTGAGCCAAAATGTTCCAGTTGCTGATGTTTACCACTCTATCTCAACTGGATATGGCGGACTGCTTGCGTCTCTTGGGAGCTGGCGTTATGATAAGCCGTTATTGCTGACAGAACATGGAATTTATACAAGAGAAAGAGAAGAGGAGATCATTCGTGCCAAATGGGTAGCACCAACGTTTAAAAGGCAATGGATTCAACTCTTTTATATGCTTTCCGATGTTATTTATGCACGAGCTTTCAGAGTTACCAGTCTCTTTGAGAATGCCAGAAAAACGCAGATAGAAATCGGCTGTGCTGCTGAAAAATGTCTTGTAATTGAAAATGGAATTGACTATGAGAAGATGCATCTGATCCCTGATAAGGTGCCTGATGAACGGATAGATATCGGTGCAGTTGTCCGCCTAGCACCTATCAAGGATATAAAGACAATGATTTATTCATTTTTTGAGCTGCTTTCCTTGAGAAAAGATGTCAGATTGCACATTATGGGAGGAACTGATGACAAGCAGTATGGGAAAGAATGTCACGAACTTGTTGAAGATTTAGGAATTTCCAAGCAGGTAATCTTTACAGGACGTGTTGATATTGCACAGTATATGAAAAAGATAGACTTTACAATTCTTACAAGTATCTCAGAGGGCCAGCCGTTATCTATTCTAGAATCATTGGCCGCAAGAAGGCCATGTGTTGCGACTGATGTGGGCTGCTGTAAAGAGCTGCTGGAAGGCAAGAAAGCAGACAATTTAGGAGCTGCCGGCTACTGCACCCCGCCGATGTATAGAGAAGGATTAGCTAAAGCAATGAATAAAATGTGCCAGTCGCGTACTCTCAGGTTAAAGATGGGAAATATTGGGGCAAAAAGGGTTTCCTTAACTTATCGGCAAGAGAGAATGATGAACAAGTACCGTAAACTATATGAAGAGGTTGAAGAAAAATATGGCTGGGATCGGATTCGAATTAAAAAAACTGTTTAAAAAAAGAGGTTTGTTTGCGAGTGTACGTGCCTATGGCTATGCTGGTATAGTCTGTACTGGACCAATGATTTTGGGAATCGTTTTGTTATTAAATTTGCTTTTTTTAGGCAAAGCATACAATATGTCTTTTAATGACCAAGAGATTTTTGTAAGTACGATCACCTATACCTTATTGTTTTCTTTGACAATTTCTGGCTTCTTTTCGATGGTCGTAACAAGATTTATTGCCGATATGATTTATGAAAAAAGAGAAAAAAACATCTTGCCTTCTTTCTGGGGATCAAATATATTGATGCTCATTGTGGGAGGAAGTTTATATAGTATCTTCTTGTTCTTTTCGAATTCAGGTTTTCCTTTGGCAATAGTATGTTTAGCGTTATTTTCAGAAATTGTAGTTGTTTGGAATGCTATGTGTTATCTGACAGCGATTAAGGAATACAGCGGCATCTTATTCTCTTTTATTTCTGCTGTTGTAGCTGCTTTCTTATTGGCTGTTTTGATTATAAATGTTGCTGGTGTTTCAGTTTTGGGAATGCTGCTTGCTGTTTTTGGCGGATATGGAGTAATGACAGTATGGGATGTCGTATTGCTGTGTCACTTTTTCCCGCGCAGCATGCATCAGCCATTCCTGTTTTTGCAGTGGTTTGACAGTTTTTTAAGTTTAGCATTTGTAGGACTGTTCACTAATATTGGACTGTTTGGTCATATTGTTGTTATCTGGAACAGTCCTCTTGGAGAAAAAATCAGCGGCTTTTTCAGAGCAGCCCCGTATTACGATATTCCGGCTTTATTAGCCTTTTTAACTACATTAATTACCACTATGAATTTTATTGTTTCTGTAGAAGTCAATTTTTATCCTAAGTATAAAAAGTATTATTCGCTGTTCAATAATCATGGGTCGATAAAAGATATTCAGCAAGCAGAAGAGGAAATGCTGAGTGTTTTAAAAACAGAATTAAAATACACTGGGCTTAAGCAGCTGTTTACTACGGCAATTGCTATTTCACTTGGACAGACAGTCATTGCTTTGCTTCCCCTTGGATTCAATGATATTATGTATGGTTACTTCAGGACACTTTGTGTGGGTTATGGTTTGTATGCAATAGCTAATACAATCATGCTGCTGTTGCTGTATTTTGCTGATAACAAAGGTGCATTTATTGGAACTCTTGTTTTTGCAATTTGTTCGCCATTGTGTACCTTTTTAATGTTTAAGTTTACATTGCTGTACTACGGCTTCGGCTTTGTAATTGCGTGCGGTGTGTTCTTTATCGTGATGCTGGGAAGGCTGACAAGTTTTACAAATAAATTATCTTTCCATCTTTTAAGTATGCAGCCGATTTTTAAAGAAGATAAGGTAGGTTTCTTCACCAACTTAGGTCTGAAGCTGGATAAATTTTTTGAATAGTATTTTTACACAAATAAAATAACTAAGTAACCTGGAAAAGCATGCTAATAGTTATTATATTTCGGGCATTAACTGCAATTTACCAGTCGTTCGTAGCGCTCTTTTTGATACAGGCATACAGAATTAATTTATCACTTGGGCAACGGGGGGATACTCGTGCTTGCTTTGATGATTACTTCTAAAAAAATACTCAATATTTGCAAACTTCTGTTTTGAATGATAAGGGTAACTAAGAGAACAATGTGGATGCATTACAGTAGTCAATTTTTTAGTAAAATTATAATCTTTTTTGCTTAAGCTTTTCCAAATAGCTATGTTATTATGATGGTAGAATATAATTTTGTTCCTCATTGCTGCTTTGAAAACACAAATCGATTAGTGTAATAGGCTTCGAAACGTTTCAAAAGCTAGAAATACATATTATGTGAAAGTTTAAGTTAAAAGCTTTTTTGGTCGATATACAACTTGGGTCAAAGAAGCTTAAAAGCTTTGCGCATAGTGGATCATTATTTGGTTTGAAGACTGCAAATTCTTTAAAAGAGCAGAGATATTTTTAATTAAAACTTCTTTTGAATATCTTTTGACATACTATGTAGTTGTTTTTGGCGCAATGATAAAATGAGGAGCGATTTAATTGGAGGATATTTTATTTGTCATTAAAGATAAGAAGACCAAGTTTACTAAAAAAGAAGGTATATTAGCGGCCTATGTAACGGTTCATTACCGAAATGTTCCTGAAATGTCGGTCCAAAAACTTGCAAAGGAAGCAGGAGTCAGCGCCGCGACTGTTGTACGGTTTTGCCATACGATTGGTTTAAAAGGTTATTTTCAATTAAAGCTCCTGCTTATGCAGTTGAAAGAAAATATAGACAGTTATGGTGAGATTAAAAAGGGTGAAAGTGTTCAGCAGGTTATTAAAAAACTTGAGCAGCAGAGTTCAAATGCGCTTAACCTTACTATAAAAGCACTTGACCCGCACGTGGTTGAATCTTTGATCGACCAGCTTCATGAATCATCAGCTGTTTACTTGTACAGCGCACACAATTCTGAGCTGATTACGAGTTATATCCAGCAAAAGCTTGAGCTACTTAAAATTCCAGTAATTAAAACTGCAAGTTATAAAAATGCTATGGGTTACCTTGAACAAGCGCCGCAAAAGTCAGTTTTTGTTTATATTTGTGAATTGATCAAAACACAAGAGGTCAAGCAATTGTTTACGATTGCACGCAAGAAAGAAATTCACTCTGTAATGCTTACAACTAATCAAAATACGGCAAAACTTCAACTGGCAGAAACTGTTTTATTGACTAAAAATATCAAAAAATCCAGTTTCTATCCGCAATTTACCACTGTCATTGAAATGCAGTTCTTTATGGCTCAGGTCATATTTTACGGCTACCTAGCAAAATATGGTGATGAAGTTAAGAAAAAAAAATAAAAATGTAGTAAGTTTGTTTACAAGGAAAAAGGAAGACGTGATGAAAAGGAGATATTTTTGAGTAATGTTTATTAGTAATTCATGGTTATTGGCAAGTGATTGATTATTTGAGCATATTAATATCTAAGACATAAGGTGCTAAGGAAAGTTCTGGATTAAAACCCAGTTTTTCTTTAGTACCTTATTTTTTATAAATGTGTTCTTAGCTAATTAAAAAGTAAAATTTAAATAAAAAATTCATAATATATTTAATAACAACGCGTTTATGTTATGCTTACTTAACTCTTACTTAATCCTTACTTTAACAACATAGAACGAATACAATTCAGGATTACAATAAGGCACGAGAGGAGAGATTTAAGTGAAAAACAGTAGTAGTTGGATAAAGAGAGTAGTTGGAGCAATCACACTGTTAATGGTGGCAGTGCTTTTCGCAGGATGTTCAAGTGCCAAGGGGGCAGCCAAAAAAGTAGTACATATTTCTTATTGGCATGTTAATGCGCAAACACAGGGGGGAGCCTCTGTAGATGAACTTGTGAAGAACTTCAATAAAACACATAAGTACATTAAAGTTACGGCTAAGTATAACCCCAACATGTACCAAGGATTGATGCAAAATTTACAGTCAGCGCAGGCTTCAGGCAAAGTTCCTGACATAGCTCAAGTTGGTTGGGCATATACGAATTATTTTGCAAGTAATTTCAAATATTTAACACCTACAGATGCACAAAATAAATTTGATAGCAGTAAAACTTTTATCAGCAAGAATTTCAGCAAAAGGACTTTATCTTTTGCCAAGGATAGTAAAGGTAACTTGGTAGGTTTACCCTATTCGTTAAGTACACCTATCTTGTACTATAACAAAACTATGCTTGATAAATATGGAATCAGTGCCAGCAGCCTTTCTACTTGGGAAGGTGTAAGCACAGCTGCTAAAAAGATTAAAGAAGCAAGCGGCGAATATGGCCTTTACATTCAAGAACCTGGAGATACGTGGGCACAACAGGCAATGTTATTAAGTAACGGCGCACAGATTAAAAAGAATGGCAAAGCTACTTTCGCAAGTGCTGCTGGTGTCAAAGCATACCAGTTCTATCAGGATATGGTTGTCAAAGATAAAACTGCGCTGCATACTCCTTGGGCACAAGGAATCGATGACTTCGTGAACGGGAAGGTTGCAATTGCTTATACAACAGTTGCGCAAGCTTCACATATTAAAAAGAGTGCCAATTTCAATGTTGAAGCAATCACTTCACCTCATTTCAAGGGAAGCACAGCTACAGTGCCAGTTGGTGGTTCAATGCTCGCAATAACAGCACAAAAAACTGAAAAACAAAAGGCTGCATGGACTTTTGAAAAGTATATGTACAAAAACAGTTCTTTAGTGACATGGACTAAAGGAACAGGTTATTTACCGCCAACACAAGGTGCACTTTCCTCACAAGCATTTAAGAGTTATTTAAATGAAAATCCAATGTTGAAACCGGCTACTAGCCAAATTAAAACAGCGGTTCCATGGACTTCATTTCCTAAGAATGGTTTGCAGGCAGAACAAACAATGATTGATGCTCGTGACAAGATTTTATCTGGAAGTAGTGTGCAGGATACATTGAAATCTGCACAGGAGAAGATCAATGAGCAGCAATAGTAAAAAAAATAGGTTTTTAACAATTGCTTATCTTTCGCCAACAGCGATCATACTGTTGGTTTTTATGATAATTCCAATAATTTATACCCTTTATTTGAGCTTTTTTGACTGGAACTTGATTGCGCCAACGAAAGATTTTGTAGGCTTAAAAAATTATACTAGTATTTTTACTGATCCAGTTAATCGTAAAGTATTATTAAATACGGTCTTTTATATTTTGTTATTACTAGTTTTAAATTTCTTAATTCCATATTTTATATCAATAATAGTTAAATTTTTCATCAGTAAGATGCAAACTTCATATAAAATTATCTTTTTTATCCCAAGTTTGTTTTCACTTGTAGTTGGAGCAATGCTTTTTTCATGGATCATGAATCCTGTTTCAGGCCCTGTAGCTTTCTTTGTGAGATATCTAGGAGTTGCCTTGCCGAATTGGACTAATTCCGGTGCAATGGCAATTGTGATGCTATGTTTGATAACTAATTGGAAAGTCTTTGGATATAATTTTGTACTGCTTTTGACGGGTTTAGGAAGTGTTCCTCAAAATATTATTGATGCTACAAAGATGGATAACATCCCTAAATGGCGGATGGTTTGGGATATTGTACTTCCACTTAATAAAAGTATTGCTTTTTACGTGCTGATTTTAACGATTGTTCAAGGATTGCAGTACGTCTTTACTCCAATCAGTGTTATCACACAGGGGGGACCATATTATGGCTCATCTAATATTTTGTATCACACATACTTAAATGCTTTTGTGCTTTACAAAACGGGGAATGCTTCAGCACTGGCTGTGATAACTTTCTTAATTTTTCTAGTATTGCTTTATTTAGAAATAAGATTTGTGGAAGGGCGGACGGACAGATATGAATAAAATCAAAGAGAATGGATGGCATATTTTATTGTTGCTCATCTGTCTTGTCTTACTATTACCAGTTATTTTTATGATTTCAAATTCTTTTAAAACTTTGCGGGAATCATATCATTCAATGTTGCAGATAATTCCACTCCATCCCACACTTAGTAATTACAGTACCTTGGGAAGGCAAGTAAACCTTTTACGCTTGATTTGGAATACATTCTTTATGGCAACGATTGTCACTCTTGGCAAGCTCGTCACAGGTTTATTGGCTGCGTATGCTTTTAAATATTTTTCTTTTACAGGGAAAAGATGGCTTTACTTCATTTTTGTTTCAACAATCTTCGTGCCATTTACAGTAATAATGATTCCTAATTATCTGGTTATCTCAAAGATTAATTTGTTAAATACAGCACTTGGAGTTGCATTACCCCAATTATGTGATGCAACGGGTATTATGCTCTTTTTAAAAGCAATGGATAAGATTCCTAAATCTTTAATTGAATCTGTGCATATTGATGGAATTCCTTCATACAAGATCTTAAAAGACATTGTGGTTCCGATTTTACGGCCAAGTATTATTAGTATTGGTGCGATATTCTTTATTAATTCTTGGAATGAGTATGTTTGGCCAACATTGATCTTGAAAGATAAGAGTAGTTTCACTCTGCCATTAGCACTCGAAAATTATATTTCAAGTGAAGGTGGAACTAATTTCCCTCTGGCAATGGCATTATCGACTATTATGATTATTGTTCCGCTGCTTATTTATTTGATATTCCAAAGATATATTTTAAATAGTATTAGTAGCTCAGGATTAAAGTAAGGTGGTTAAGGATGAGTAACAAGGTAGCTTTAGAATTAAAAGGGGTCACAAAAAAGTTTAAAAAAACTGATGTTATCAGCAACATGGACTTAAAAATAGAAAATGGTGAATTTTTGGTTTTACTAGGTCCGTCAGGTTGTGGTAAGTCAACGACTCTACGTATGATTGCGGGACTCGAAAAACCGAGTGATGGTCAAATCTTAATAGATGGTAAAGATTCACAAACAATTTCAAGTGTTGAGCGTAATATTGCGATGGTTTTTCAGGACTATGCACTATATCCCAATATGACTGTGTATCAAAATCTAGAGTATGCCTTAAAGGTCCACAAAGTTAAAAAAGAGGAACGTCAACGTAGGCTAGAAAAAATTCTTGAAACGCTTAATTTGAAGGCGTACCGTGACCGCTTGCCTGGACAGCTTTCAGGGGGACAAAAACAACGCGTGGCCTTAGGAAGAGGGATGGCTAAGAAAAGTAAAGTCTTTCTCTTAGATGAACCGCTCTCAAACATTGATGTGCAGTTGCGCGAAAAAGCAAGAGATGAGATTCAAAGTTTGCATGAAGAGAATCATCAGACAATTGTCTATGTGACACATGATCAATTGGAAGCAATGGCTCTAGGAGACCGAATTGCGATTATTAATGAAGGCAAGATTCAAATGATTGATACACCTGACAATATTTATAATCATCCGGCGAATCTTTTCGTAGCTCAATTTGTGGGTACTCCACAAATAAATGTTTTGGAAGTTACGTATCAAAGTGAACAAATTTTGTTTAATGAGCATCCAGTATTATCTATTTCAAAACGCCTGAAAGATATAGGCATTGTACCAGAGGAAAAACTCTTTTTAGGTATTAGACCTGAGCATGTAATTGTTACACATGAACAAACAAATCAATTTGCTCTACCTGCGCAAGTTGAACAAGTAGTTGATTACGGTCGCTATCAACAACTTACATTGAATTTAGGTGAAGAGCAGGCCATTAAGGCTATCATTACTAACAATGATTTTAGAGCAGGGGACTTAGGATATTTTTCTTTTATAAAAGAAAGAACTTTATTCTTTGACCATGTAAATAAAAATAATATTGAGAAATAGTTTTTTGAAAGGAAGCATAATAGTGGCAAATAAAAGGATTGTTCAGATTTCTGATACACATCTAACACCAGCCGGAGAGGTTCCTTCTTTTAATCAGCAATTAGATCCGTTTGATAAACTCAGCCAGGTTTTTGCTGATGTAAAAAAAATGGAAGTTAAGCCTGATTATGTTGTTATAACGGGAGACCTTATTCATGAGGGTACTACAAGTGATTACGCTGAATTAAAGAAAAATCTGCATAAAGAAGAACAAAATCTAGGTATTCCAATTTTTGTATTACTAGGTAATCATGACAGAACAGAACCCTTTTATGAGGGATTTTTAGGTCAGCAAGCAAAAAGTAAATTTTATCAAAAAGTGACTTTGAAAGGGATAGACAACTATTTCTTGGACACTACATTTGGAAATATTGAACAAGGTTATCTTGACCAAAAGCAACTAGATTGGCTTAGCGAGCATTTGAGTAAGGATAATAAAAATCCAGCATTAATTTTTATGCACCACCCAATTGCAGGAGCCTCTTTAAAGCATATGAGGTTTAGTGTTTTACAAAATGGTTCAGAATTACTACAAGTTTGTGGTCAAGGAAATGTGAAGGGGATTTTTTCAGGACATATCCATTTTCCGACAACGTATCTCACTGAAGGAATTTTAAACAGTGTTGCTGAGTCAACTGCATATCATATTGATTGCCGTAATAATCAGCAACATTACGTAAATGATGCTGTTGGCTACAATATTATTACTCTTTCTGAAGAGAATAATATTGGTGTTGAAAACCGTTATTTATATTGGGGACAAAAAATTGTAAAAGAAATTCCTATTGGAGAGACTGGTTTTGTTGATCCATCAATTTTTAACTAAGATTAGAACACCGTTAATTTATGCTTTTAAATAGATAAGTCAGTAAAGCAACTAGGCCAAAACATGAGTTTGGGTCTAGTTTTTATTTATTGTTTTTAGACCCAGTAGTACGTGCGAAAATGGCGTATTTAATGCGCAGCAATAACGAAAATAAGGTAACACATGGAGTCATTATACTATTTGAACATAATTTGAGGGACTTTAAGACATTATTTTCAATAGTTTCAATTAGTCTGATAACGTAATGGTACCATAAAATTTTAACTATAAATCATAAATGAAATTTTTTTGTATTTTTCATAATTATAGCTTATTAAATTATTCAAAAATCAATTTATGTCAATAATTTTCTTTATGATATGTTTATAGCCCTTTTTAATAGTGAGTTCTGCACAAAAAAAATAAAATAAGCATTATTTTATAAAAAACGTTGACAATAGTAAGCTGTTCCTGTAAAGTTCATATCATGATATATTTTAATAAACATATTTTTTTATATGTAAATAAAGGGAGATAATAATGAAATTAAAAAAGGTTTTTATGGGATCAGTAATTGTGGTAGTATTAGGGTTCGGAGCTTTTGGGGTCAAAGCTGCTGCCGATAGTTTTTGGAGTGGGCATGCCGATATCGCAGCAATTAACAATGATATTGACACTTTGGATGCTAGAATTAAAGCTAAGCAGGCACAACTTAACAGTCTTAATTCCCAATTGAGCGATGCTAAACAGGCTCTAGCACAGGCACAGAACTCGCAGAATGATCTTAAAAACCAGTTAACTGCATTGCAGCAGCAAAAAGACACAGAAGAGGCTGGCTTGCAACAGCAGATTCAAGAAAAAATTAGAGAAATTAATCAGGCAATCGCAGATGGAAATAATAAGGTAGATGCAAAACAACAAGAAGTTGATGCAGCAAACCAAAAAATTAGCAATCTAAACAGTCAGGTTGCTGATCTTACAAATAAATTAAATGATGCTAATAGTAAAGTTGCGCAAAAAGACAGTGATTTAGGGCAAGCATTAAAAGATGTACAAGATACACGCGCTAAAGCTGATAAAGCAGTAAGCGATAATCAATAATTATCGAAAAGCACAATCAATAATGTCCAATTCTCCCTTTGATATCCTTTTTAAAGGAAGAGTGTGCCAATAGCCGTTGGACTTTAAATAAAAAAGTCTGACTATTGAAGCACATTAATGCGCAACTTTCAGATTAAAATAAGAGGGGATAGGTCAAAAAGCTAATTTTTGACTCATCTCTTTTTTTGATAATTTAGCTGATAATCTTGTTATTCTAGCTGCTTTCCGCCATAATAAAAAGAAAAAAGTCAGAAGGGGGGCTTTTTTTGGAAAACATATTAGTTGTTATTCAAAGTATGGTTTCAAAATTTAGTAAAAAGGAAGTTTTGCTAGCAGCTTTTATCCAGTCGCATCCTCAAAGTATAGTTGAGATGTCTGTTCAAAAATTGGCTAGTGAAGCACAGGTCAGCGCTGCAACAATTGTTCGTTTTTGCCATAAAATTGGCTTGACGGGTTATGCCAGTTTAAAGTTAGCTCTTTCAGCTGCTCAAAAAAGTATTGTCACAGGGGATTATCATGAGATTGAACCAGGTGAGGCTGCCTCTCAAATTATCGACAAGCTTTCAACTCACATTACAAGTGCTTTAGAGTTGACTAAGAAGGGGCTTGATGTAACTGTTATCGAAAAAGTAGTTGAGTTATTGCACAAAACTGCTTCAGTACAGCTCTTTGGCTTGGTTGCATCTTCATTGACTGTCCAAGATATGTATCAAAAGTTTAACAGGATCGGCATTCCGACCATTCAAAGCAGCGACCTTCATATGGCTGTAACAAGTTTATCGGCAGCTTCACCCCAGACCCTGCTGCTGTGCGTTTCAAATAGCGGAGAATCAGTGGAAGTCATTCAGCTTTTACGATTGGCGCGCAAAAAGAAAGTCATCAGTATTTTACTAACCTCCCGTGCAGCTTCTGGTGCTGCCGAATTAGCCAATCATGTTCTTTTAACCAAAAGCGTTGGTGAATCTGCTATTCGGCCGGGGGCAACCACTTCAGTCATGATGCAGCTTTTTGTAGCAGATTTGCTTTTGTTCCGTTACGTTGCAAAATTCTACTCTGAAGTTGAAGGGAATCTAAACCAATCTCAGCAGAATATTGAAAAAGTTGAGCAAAAAAAACTGTTGTAGAGTGTTAAACAGTGTAAATTAATCAAATATTAACTGCTGGACTACATTAATCATGCAGGTGAAAGAGAATGTAATAATAGTCGTTAAGTAGAGAGGGCTGACTATTGAAACACATTAATTTGCATTTTTTAGGTTAAAACAGAAGGAACCGGACCAAAAGTTGACTTTTGGCCCGGTTCCTTCTGTTATTTAGGACAAGGTGTTGGTTCTTTAGAAAGGCTTATTTTTAGCAAAAATATACCGTTTACTTTTTGGTATAAGAAATATTATTTCTTAATAAAGTTATTTATCTATGTTTTAAAGAAACTTTATTGCACATGTTTAAAAACAATGCTATTCTACATGAAAGAACAGTAAAGAAAAGGTTTTCATAAATAAAGGGGTGAGTTTTTGGAATATGGTTTTTCTGTTTATTTGGATCATGCGCTAACTTCAAATAGCGGGATTTATATCAAGCAAATGTCAAAAATGGGCTTTAGCGGAATTTTTACTTCAATTCATTTGCCGGAAGATAAAGTTGTTAATTATCGTGAACGTCTCTTTCAACTGGCTGCACTGGCTCGTGAAAATCACCTAAAGTTAATGGTTGATATTGCGTGCGATTCTCTAGAAAAAATTGGTTTATCTTTGTCTGATCCGCAAAGATTATCTGACCTAGGAATTACCGGCCTGCGTCTTGATGAACATCTCTCTCCTGCAATTATAAATCGCTTGAGCAGCAAGCTGAAAATTGGTTTGAACGCCAGTACCTTGACGCAAGCTGAAATTGAAGAATTACATTCAGCGGGTACAGATTTTTCAAAGCTTGAAGCTTGGCACAATTATTATCCGCGACCCGAGACCGGTTTGGAGAAGAGCTGGTTTACCCGCAAAAATCATTGGTTGCAAAGGGCTGGTTTAAAGGTACAAGCATTTGTTCCAGGAGATGAAAAGATGCGCGCACCGCTTTTTAAAGGATTACCTACATTGGAAGAACATCGCAGTATTCATCCCTTAGCAGCTGCCTTGGATCTTTTTAAACTGGGAGTTTCCTGTGTGTATGTTGGTGACCCTCAAATTAAGGAATCAACTCAGAAACAATTTGCTGCATTTATTCAAGAAAGCTGTTTAACATTTCAAGTTAAACAAGTAATCCCAAACAGCCGCTGGTTTGATTACGTTTTAGGAATTCATCAAAATCGCTTTGATCCTGCACGTGACGTTATCCGCTGTGCTGATTCGCGAATGCATGCTGTGCCTTTAATAGCAAAAGAAATACAGCAACAGCAGCATAAAAGAAAAATTGGTTCAGTTACACTTGATAATAAGGAATATTTGCGCTATATGGGAGAAATTGAGCTCTGTCTCACAGATCTGCCTGCTGATGAAAAGGTAAATACTGCCGGCCAGATCAATGCGCGGGATTGTGATCTTTTGCAGCATCTTGAGCCTGGAGCAAAGTTTAAACTTGTGAAGATGCAAAAAGAAAGGAACAGTTAGCATGGCAAAAATTGATTTAGACAGTTTGGTGACAGAAAGACGAAACAGCCAAACAATGAATTTGGATGAACTATCGCTTGAAGAAGCGTGCCGCATTATGAATGCTGAAGATCAAAAGGTTGCGCAATGTGTTGAAAAACAACTTCCGCAAATTGAGCGGGCAATTGCTGCGGTGGTTGCTGCTTTAAAAAAGGGAGGCCGTTTAATATACATGGGTGCGGGAACAAGCGGCCGTCTGGGAGTCTTGGATGCTGCTGAGTGTGTTCCGACTTTTGGTGTTTCTCCTGAACTGGTTGTCGGCCTGATTGCAGGTGGTCAAAAAGCGATGACGGTTGCGGTTGAAGGTGCTGAAGATTCAGTTGCTTTGGGTAGAAAAGATTTAGAGAAATTGCAGTTAACAGCTGCTGATGTTGTTGTTGGTATAGCTGCAAGCGGCAGAACTCCCTATGTAATCGGCGGCCTAGACTATGCCCGCAAAACTGAAGCAACTGCCGTTTCACTGGCATGCAACTTGCAAGCCTTAATTTCACAACATGCTCAAATTGCGATTGAGATCGATTGCGGACCGGAGTTTTTGACGGGCTCTACCCGCTTGAAGGCCGGAACAGCACAAAAAATGACTCTTAATATGATTTCAACACTTTCAATGGTAGGAATCGGCAAAGTGTATAACAATTTGATGGTTGATGTCAAAGCAACGAATGCTAAGCTGATTGAAAGGGCTAAAAGAATTATTATGGAAGCCACTGCCGTTGATTATGAAACGGCAGCACATTATTTTGAGGAATCAGGGCATGAAGTTAAAGTTGCACTTGTAATGCTTTTGACCGGCAGTTCAAAAAAACAGGCACAGCAGAAACTAAGACAAAAAAAGGGTTTTGTAAAAGAAACACTCAAGTAAATGGATTGGGGGAACCTGCAATGGCTAGTAACAAGTTCGATGCAGCAAAGATTGCTGAGGAAATTTATAAAAATGCTGGTGGGCTGGAAAACGTGCTTACTTTTAATAACTGCATGACACGTGTACGTTTGAATATCAAGGATGACAGTCTGGTAGATACTGCAGCATTAAAGAAAATCCCTGGTGTGCTGGGAGTAGTTCACGATGAAGAACTGCAGGTAGTAATTGGACCGGGCAAAGTTAATAAAGTAGCAGCTGAAATGGCAAAGATGTCCGGGACAAAACTTGGAGAACAGCTGCCGGATAATGCAGGTTTTAGCGGCAAAAAAGCTGTGGCAGAAAAAGCAGCGCGCATCAAAGAACAGACTAAGGCAAAACAGAAGCCCTCGAAGTTCAAAACAATCTTGAAGGATATTTCAAATATTTTCGTCCCAATGATTCCAGCATTCGTCGGTTCAGGACTAATTGCCGGTATTGCTGCAATTTTATCTAATTTGCTGACTTCAAAAACAATTAGCGGTACAGAATGGACACAAATTGTACTTGTTTTGAATGTTATTAAAAACGGGATGTTCACTTATCTGGTAATTTATACCGGAATCAATGCTGCGCGTGTATGGGGAGCAACTCCTACACTTGGTGGTGTTACAGGAGCTGTAACTCTTTTGACCGGAATGACTCCGGATGCACCTATTAAAAACCTCTTTACTGGTCAAGCACTTGTTGCTGGACAAGGCGGAATTATCGGTGTAATTTTTGCAGTTTGGATGTTATCAGTGCTTGAAAAAAAATTACATAAAATTATTCCGGATTCAATTGACATCATTATTACTCCGATGATCGCGTTGCTTGTTCTTGGCTTGGCGGAAATTTTCTTGATTATGCCACTAGCTGGATTTGTTTCAGACGGATTGGTCGGCAGTCTAAAGTGGGTATTAAATGTAGGCGGGGCTTTCTCCGGCTTTGTTCTTGGTGCTGCTTTTTTACCGATGGTTATGCTGGGACTGCATCAAATTTTAACGCCAATCCATGTGCAAATGATTCAACAATTAGGTTATACCCCATTATTACCGATTTTAGCAATGGCGGGCGGCGGTCAGGTCGGCGCTGCTTTTGCACTGTGGGTTCGGCTGCGCCGTGATAAAGAAATGACGGAAATGATTAAAGGAGCACTGCCGGTTGGAATTTTGGGGATCGGTGAACCATTGATTTATGGAGTAACTTTACCGCTTGGCCGACCCTTTATTACTGCATGTCTCGGTGGCGGAATTGGGGGTGCCGTGATTGGGTGGATTGGCCATGTTGGTGCCATCGCAATTGGTCCATCTGGTTTGCCGCTGATTCCATTAATTGCTAATGGTTATTGGTGGGCATATGTCCTTGGTTTGCTTGCAGCTTATCTTGGCGGTTTTATAATCACTTACTTCTGGGGAATTCCAAAAGATAGGCTGGCGCAGCAAAAACAATTGGCTGATGAATTTAAAGATGCCGCGATTGAACCGCAAGTTAAGGAAAACGTAAAAGAGACCTTGACAGCTTTAACGGATGGAAAAATTCAAGGAGTTGAGTATGCATCAGATAAAGCTTTTGCTAGCAAGAAATTAGGGGACGGTTATGTAATTGTTCCGGCATCAAACAAAATTTACGCTCCTGTTTCCGGGACAGTTTCTTCAATCTTTCCTACAAAGCATGCACTGGGTATTACTTCAGACGATGGGTTTGAGATTTTAATTCACCTCGGTATAGATACAGTTTCTCTTAAAGGGACGCCGTTTGACATCCGTGTAAGAGAAGGTCAGCATGTTTCAGCAGGCATCTTAGTGGCTGTTGTAGATTGGAGTGCAGTCGAGCAGATGAATAAGTCGACAGAGACAATGGTCGTTGTTACTAATATGGATGCCGTAAAACGCTTGATCTTAAAAGTTAGTTCTAATCAAAGTGTTAATGCAAAAGACGAAGTTGCAGAAGTAATTACTAGGTAAAAAGATATGCGGGTTAAGATGAATCCGCAAATAGATATTGGTCTTAAATGAACTGTAAGAGTAGGTACGAATAATTTATTACAAGAAAAACTACGTAAATTCCATTTAATTAATAATTAAATATTAAAAAAAGCTGGACCAAAACTTATATTTTGGCTCAGCTTTTTTGGGCTCTTTTGCAGTTTTATATCAACGTGTTTCAATAATCAGTCTTTTCTTGGATTCTTACGATTCCTCATTAAAGATGCTGCTGCGACAGCACCAAGTACTACTATAATACATGAACTGATTGCAACTGCCATCATGCCATTATTATAAGCATCAATAACAACTCGTTGAAGATCTTTAGCAAAGGGCGCTTTTTCCATGCGTGTGGAAAAAGCAATTGAATGTCCTGAAAAGGCACCGGCATTTATCAATGCTTTTTTGATTCCTTTCAAAGCTGAATCCGGCATTTGAACTTGATGCAGAGACTTGTTCAGGTAATTTTCGTACCTTATATTCTGAATGAGCCCTAAGCCGACAATCCCAACTGTTGTTCCTAATTGTCTAAAGACATTAAGCAAACCGGAGACCATTCCCATTTCACGTGGTAAAGCATTTTCCATTCCAGCTGTATTAAGCAGCGGATTTACCATACCGTTAGCAATTCCCATCAATACCATTCCAGGCCACAGATCTGTAAAACTGACAGTTGGACTGATACTTTTAGCCATGAGGAAGAAGCCGAGGCCGCCAACCAAAAGACTGATAGCAATCATCCATTTTTTTGAATAACGCGCACTTAAAATTCCGGTAAGCGGGCCTAAAATAAGTGCCCAAGCGCTGATTGTCAGTTGCCGTATTCCGGTTTGAACAGCTGAATAACCGATGTAGTTCTGCATTAAAACTGTTAAAAATGTGTTATAGGCATAAATACCGGATCCTAAGGTAAAAGCGACAGCGATGGTACCAAGAAAATGCGGTTTTTTAAACATATTAACGTCCATCATTGGGTCTTTAACATGTTTTTCGACAATAACAAAGACAATTAAAATAATGATGCCTGCTCCTAAAAATCCGCTGATATTCGGATTCAGCCATGATAAGGCGGGATGGCTTTCTTTAACAATCAAAGCATAGATAATTGCAAACAAACCAATTGCAGAAAGAAACATCCCAACAAGATCAAGGCGCTGATTCTTACCATAACTAGGCGTTTCTTGAACATATTTAATAGTAAGTACAACAGCTAAGATTCCAAATGGAACATTAACATAGAAAATAGCAGGCCACCCAAAGTGTTCAACCAAATAGCCGCCGATTAATGGTCCGGAGGCGGAAGAAACTCCGATAATTGAACCAAGAATACCTAAAGCTAAGCCGCGTTTTTTTCCTTCAAAGTTAGAAGCAACAAGAGCCATTGATAAAGACATTGTACCAGCTCCGCCGATTGCTTGGATTCCGCGGCTGATGTCAAGAATTAATAAAGTTGGAGCCATCCCATTAATTGCTGAAGCAACCGTAAAAAGGAGCAGTGAACCTAAAAAGATTTTTTTGCGTCCGTACATATCACCTAATTTAGACATAATCATCAAAGTCACTGCATAAACCAGAGTGTATGAGTTCAGCACCCACTGTAAATTTGTAAAAGTAGTATTAAAGCCGCGAGCCATTGTGGGCAATGCAACATTCACTACGGTAATATCTAACAATCCCATGAAGACACCCAATCCCATAGCAATAAGGGCGACCCATTGTTTAGTGTTCTTTTGTTCAGTCATTGTAAATATACTCCTATAAGTTTATTCTTTGCTCTAAACGAATTATAGCGACTGAGGCTTGCTTAAATAAATTTTTAGCACCATTATTTTTCTGCAACATAAGCAAAATAAACAGCTAAATTAGCAGCTATGCGCTTAATCAGTAAGGAATATTAATTATAGCATAACTTTTTTAAAAATTATGCAGGGAATCTCTTCTGAAAAAAAATAAAATAAATTAATAATTTTTTTGATTATAACTAAATATAAAACTATTAAATAAAATGTAGATATAAGAATTAATAAATGATATACTTTTAGCAACATTAGAGGCTGTCACTGACAAAGTTACTTAATTTTCCGCCTAATAATGCTACTAAGAGACATTACATTTGGGAGAAAAGTTTTTTTGTGCCTGCTATTAATAAATATTCATTTTTTAATATATATTTTATAGCAGTTTTTTGTATATGATTACTAGATTGTTTATCAGCATCATTAGAATTTTTGTTTAACTATACCAAGGAGAATAAAATGAACCGGATCTTTTCTTTAAGTACTCTGATTCCGCTTTTAGTCGCGGGTTTTATTTATGAGATGTATGTTTATAGTGAAAGCGAGTTTTTGCTGAAAGCCGGTAAAAAAGTTAAAGTTGTGATTATCTTTATCATCTATATCGTACAAGAATTTTTACTGATTTTTATTTCGGATCGAATGACAGGAACCATTTGTTTTCAATATAGTTTAGGAGTTTCTGCATTTATGCTCTCAAGAAAGTATGCAGGAGCAATGGTATTAACAACGCCAATGTTAGTCAATCTTTACTTGCTTTTTATTGGCCAAGCCAATATCTGGTCGCTTTACATTGCAGTCATCAGTGTTGTCTTTATTATTGCAGGCATGAGGATTATTGTCAGGCGAACTACTATTCAAGATCTATTTCAGTATTTTTTTATTCTTTTTTTTGCCAACATTACTTCAATTGAGCCCTTAGACAAAATTGATCAAGGAAGTCTGGTACATTTTTATTATGGCGATGTTACCTGGGCAGTTGTTTTTGGAAGCTGTTTGATATTTGCTTTAACGTTTCTTTTTTTCCATGAATTTGACATTAAAAGACAAAAAATCAAACAGCTTGTATATGAAGAGTCCCATGATAAGCTCACAGGTTTGAGAAACTATCGTCAATTTCGCCGTGAACTTGATAGAATTGAAGAAAAGAGTGATCTTGCTTATATAATTTTGATGTTGGATATTGACGATTTTAAAATTATTAATGATACGTACGGACATACGGAAGGTAATGCAGTTTTAAAATATTTTGCAGATGAGCTTAAGGCGTGGCGCAGATATGTTCAAAAAGAAACGAATAAACGAGTTAAACTGTTTCGTTTTGGCGGTGAAGAGTTTTTAGTTTTAATTGAAAATATGGAAATTGATGACGTGTTTTGTCGCATCGAACTTTTTAAAAAAGAATTTAGTACGCATGATTTTGTAACTGAAGATGGCCAACACTTTGAAATTACATTTTCAGGCGGAATAACTGATGCAAGAGAAACAACGAGTATCAGGCTCGCTGTTAAATTTGCTGATGAAGCGTTGTATGCTGCTAAGAGCAGCGGGAAAAAGCGAGTAGTTAAGCGAAGTCAGCATAGCTTAGTAGTTAGCTCAAAAGCACTTCGAAATGATTTTATGCCTAAAGAAAGTTATGGCAAGTAAAGTCATATCAAAATTAAAGAGTGTGTGTCAATAGTCGGTAGACTTTGAGTATTAATTGCAAATTACGAACATATTCTGAATTTGGCTATGGGTAATTTTGCGATCAGGCAAAAAAGTCTGGTAATCAAAATACATTGATAATTTAATGTTAAAACAGCGAGGCTGGATCAAAAGTTAACTTTTGATCCAGCCTCGCTGTGCTATCTTACAGTTTCCATGTTATTATTTTTAATAAATAATTCTTTTTGTTTTTTATACTTTATTCAGCTTCTTCAATAATCGGTGTTTCTACAGATTCAACATACTTTGCCGAGACTGGGGTATCGTAAAGAGGGGCACCTTCTTTATTTACAAAGATTGAAAGGGCTGCAATGTCATCCATTGCTTTTTGTACTGCAGCTTTATCCAATGCTGTGTTGGCATACTGCAGGCGAAAGTGACTTTTTGTTTTGCTGCCTGCTACGTTAAATACGAGATCCAATTGTTTCATTTATTTTCCTCCTTTTATTGATATACTGGCTAGCCGACATTATTGACACTGGTAAGATTGATCTGGCTGGTAGGCAAACCGGTCAGAGTGGCGAGGATATCTCCAAAAGCCGCAATGTTCTCATCGGATACATCTGCTTTAACATTGTTGAAAGTTCTCTTACGTTCGTTTCCGTCTTCTTCAATAGTTACTGCTCCAATGCTTGATTTGATCCATGTTTTAGCCATCTGTTATCGCTCCTTTTTATTTTTTGTAAGTGCTGCAGCTGCTTACACATATATAGACGTAGGGAAAGCAGAAAGTGTTAACAAAAAAATATACCGGTAAGCATTAAATTTTATACTATCTAAAATAATATCCGTTTATTTTAATGTGCAATCGTGTTAACCTTGAAATACTATCTCTTTAGGTTGATATTTTTTAAATAATTTCTACATTTCGTATTAAAAGTCAAAAAAAGTTATAATTAGCAGTAGATGAGGTGAAAGAATTGGTAGCAACTAGAAACATGGAATATCCGGATCAAGAGTTATATAATTTTGTCTTGAAAGAAATGAAAAAACGTAATATTAATAAAAAAACAGTTGGTGAAGCAGTATACGAACTGCAACACCAATACTTTCCTAATTTAAAACCAGAAGACTTTGGTAAGGAGCTTCCTAAAGTCTTGAAAAAACGTGAGGTCTTAAATTTGCTTGCCACTGGTTTTGTTTTGGATAATCTGGCTACTGAAAAAAAACTGCCGGAGCCGTACCAGCAGATTGTTGAGAATGACCTAGGCCAGTTTGGAGTGGATGAAACGCTTGCTATCGCAGTCTCACAGTTATATGGTTCACTAGGCAATACTAATTTTGGTTATGGTGATAAAGTGAAAGTCGGTTGGGCAAAAAATTTGGATACAGATACGAAACATAATCGGGTCAACACTTTTGCAGATGACTTATTCTTAGCGTTGGTTTCCGGAGTAGTTGGAAGATTTGGGCATGGACGTCCATTGAAAATGTCTGGTGAAGAAGAAATTCAATAAGAAGCTAAAAGAAAAGAGGATGGGTCAGAAGTTATATTTTGACCCAGCCTCTTGTTTTAATCTGCAGTATGCGAATTAATGTGTTTCAATAGTCAGACTTTTTTATTTAAAGTCTAGCGGCTATTGGCACACTCTTTTTCATTTTAGGTGAATAAATTAATTTTAAAGATGAAACCTTGAATTTACATTTCATGACATTTAGTAAGTTCTTATTTTTGAAAATTGCTTGACGCTTTCAAAAAATAAACATCGTGTAATTGTTATTTTTTGTTTAGAAAAAGAAGTTTTACCTGGTTTTAACGAAAAGTTATGTGATAAAAGGTAACTTTAAAATTTCTTATTATTTGACTTGGTTAAAAAATGATTATAGAATTATGAGCACATCGATGGAGGGTGATGTTACAATGAGCGACATTTTTAGAAAGAAAAGCGTGGAAGAATTAACTGCGCATGCAACACCGTTGCGCCGAACTTTACATACAGTGGATTTAACATTTTTGGGAATCGGCGCAATTATCGGTACTGGGATTTTTGTTTTAACAGGCAAGGGAGCGTTAACTGCCGGTCCAGCATTATCCTTATCATTTTTAATTGCAGCTATCTGTTGCGGGTTTGCAGGTCTGTGTTATGCAGAGTTTGCATCAATTGCACCAGTAGCTGGCTCAGCTTATACTTATTCATATCTTGCATTTGGAGAAATAATTGCGTTTATTATTGGCTGGGATTTAATTTTGGAATATGCATTAGGCGCGGCAACCGTATCGGTCGGGTGGTCCGGTTACTTTGTTAACTTGTTGACAAATATGGGTATTCATATACCGACTGTGCTAACGGCAGCTGCGGGAACTACAGCTGGGGTTCACACTATCTTTAACTTACCCGCATTCTTAATTGTTTTAGTAATTACTTGGATCATTTCTGTAGGTATTAATCAAACAAAGCGTGTGAATGATACGATGGTAGTTATTAAGCTGGCAGTTATTGTTCTTTTCATTGTTTGTACAGTATGGTTTATTAAGCCACATAACTGGGTTCCTTTTTCTCCATTTGGTCTTTATTCATTTAATCATGGAACTGCAGCTGGTATTATTCCTGCCGCTTCGATTGTCTTCTTTTCTTTCATTGGATTTGATTCTGTTGCTTCCAGTGCTGAAGAAACGGTCAATCCCAGCAAAACGTTACCACGCGGGATTCTGCTTTCACTGCTGATTTCAACAGTTTTGTATATTATTATGACTTTGATTATGACCGGTGTTGTTAAGTATACAGTCTTTGCAAAGTTTCTGAATGCACCTATTCTTGCTGTTTTACATGAAACAGGACAGACATGGTTGTCAGTCATTGTCAGCATCGGTGCAATTTTAGGAATGACTACCGTAATCCTTGTACAATTGTATGGTCAATCACGGATCACTTATTCAATGTCACGTGATGGTCTCTTTCCCAAATTCTTTGGAGAAGTACATGAACGGTACCTTACACCGTTTAAGGGAACTTGGTTTTTTGGAGTTGTGACAGCTATTGCCGGTGGTTTTATTAACCTGAATATTTTAGCTGAACTGGTTAACATTGGTACATTGACAGCCTTTATTCTGGTGTCTGCAGGGATACTTTGGATGAGAAAATCACATCCAGAGCTGCATCGTGGTTTTAAAGCACCTGGTGTTCCAGTTACTCCTATTATTTCAATCGTCTTCTGTATTGTATTAATTGCTGGTTTGAACTGGGAGACTTGGGTTCGTTTCTTGGTTTGGTTCCTTATTGGAATGGTCGTCTATTTCCTTTATGGGAAAAAGCATTCATTGATGAACGACTAAAATAATTGATGTTATAAAACGAGGTTATGCCAGATTATGGTGCGGCCTCGTTTTTTGTTTTGAAGTAAGCGAAAGAAAATAAAAACATCAGTTTATATTTGCTTTTTAAAATAAAATACTAAAATCGACATAGAAAAACACTTTCGGTTTCAATCCAGTTCTGCATTAGTAGTACCTTCATTTTCAGCAGTAAAATATTACTGCCTAATAGTATAGTTATTTTTCGGACAGGTTTTATTATTTAAAATACTTTTTATGTGTGTTCCTAATAAAAAAGCAAGAAATTAATAGATCATATATTAGCAGGGTAAAAAATATAATATAATATAAATTATAAAAATTTGAGGAGGGCTAATGCAATGAAACGTGACAAAGAGACAACCCTTAGTATTCCAATGAAACAACGAAGAACATCGTCTTGGGATATGTTTGCAACTTGGGTTGGAGCGAATGCTAACAACGGTACTTGGTATATTGGAGGAGTACTCGCAGCGTGCGGTTTTGTGCTAGCTTTAAAGGTATTGCTTTTTTCATCGACTTTATCATATGTTTTTCTATCATTAGTCGGTTTTATCGGTTACAAAACAGGTGTCTCAACAATGGGAATCAGCCGTGCATCTTTTGGGATACGAGGCAGCTACTTGCCTTCCTTGATTAATTTCACCCAGTTTATCGGTTGGACTGCTGTCAACACTTTTATTGCTGCGACTTCTGTCAGTTATCTGCTGCATGATCTTTTAGGTTGGCCGCTTTATGGTCATGCAGGTGGAGTTAAAGGAATGGTTGTTGGAATTATTGTAATGAGTATCCTACATATTATCAGTATCTCCAGCGGTTCGCGTTCCATACAATTAATTGAACGAATAGGAATCATACTTGTTTTTATTTTTGTTCTATGGGAATCGATTGTGGTTTTCCGTACGGTTTCACTTCATCAAATAACGGCGTGGCAGGTACCTGCTCACTTAAAAATGAACAGCGGCGTGGCAGTCGATACAGTAGCAGCTTTTAACTTGGCTTGGGTAACTGCAGGAGCCGATTTTACACGTTTTACTGCAAAAAAATCTTCTGCAACGATTATGCCGTTTTTAGGTGCTTTGTTTGGAGTTTTGTGGTTTGCGTTCATTGGTCTGATTGCTACAATCAGCATTGCAATTGCTTCGGGCGTATACGATCCAAATAATTCTGATCCGAGCACTATTGCAAGTAAGCTTGGTTTGGGCCTGCTTGCTTTGATTGTAATTATTTTAACCAGTATGACAGCTAACGCTGTTAACTTATTGGCTGCCGGTTCGGCACTCTCAAATGTTTTTCCAAAACTAAGCCTTAAGACTTCATTATGGATTGTGGCGATTTTATCGACACTTGTAACTTTTATTCCGATGATTTTAGGCAGCTTTTTGACGGCTTTTATTGCCTTCCTTGATTATATTGGCATGGTATTAGGACCGATCATCAGCATAATTATTGTTGATTTTTATCTGCGCAATAAGAAAAGCTATCGAGTTTCTGATCTCACAGTTAAGAATGGCCGCTACTGGTATTCTCATGGAATTAATTGGGTTGCAATTTTCTCGTGGATTTTGGGAGCAGCGTTGTTCTTCCTGCTGCGGCAGCTTGAGGTTCTTAATACTACAATCGGCGTAACTTTTATTGATATGCTAATCAGTGGAATTATTTATTATTTTTTAATGGGAATTGGCGAAAGAAAGAAGAGACAAAATGTTAATTAGAAATGTGCATATTAACAACCATAAAGAAGTTCAAAGCGTAAGGATTAAAGATGGAAAGTTTGCAGAAATTTCTGCTAGATTAAAACCGCAAGAAGGAGAAAAGGTACTTGAAGGACATGAAAATTTATTGCTGCCGCCTTTTATAGACTCGCACATTCACTTGGATGCAACGCTAACAGCAGGACAGCCTGAATGGAATCAATCCGGAACATTGTTTGACGGCATTCGGATCTGGTCAGAACGTAAAAAAGATCTGACTATTCAGGACGTAAAGGAGCGTGCCAAAAAAACAATTTTACAACAGCTTAAGTTTGGAATACAGTATGTTCGGAGCCATGTGGATACTACAGATCCGCATTTAATTGCTTTGCAGGCTTTATTAGAACTTCGTGAAGAATTAAAAGATGCAGTGGACCTTCAGCTGGTTGCTTTTCCACAAGAAGGAATCCTTTCTTTCCCGCAGGGCAAAGAGCTGTTAGAACAAGCACTTAAAGAAGGTGCAGATGTTGTCGGGGGGATCCCGCATTATGAATTCAACCGTTTTTATGGGGCTGACTCTTTAAAATATTTGATTGAACTAGCGGAAAAATACGCAGTTCTAGTTGATGTTCACTGTGATGAGATTGATGATCCTGGTACTCGTAACCTAGAAGTACTTGCAACTTTGGCTTATGAAAGCGGCTTAAAAGAAAGAGTAACTGCCAGTCATACTACAGCTATGGGTTCATATAATGACGCGTATACTTATAAACTTTTTCGTTTGCTGCAACTTTCACAAATGAATTTCGTTGCAAATCCGTTAGTTAATATCCATCTTGGCGGCCGTTTCGATACCTATCCTAAACGGCGTGGATTGACACGGATCAAAGAATTGACACAAGCACACATCAACGTTTCTTTTGGTGAGGATGATGTCCAAGATCCATGGAATCCTTTGGGAAATGGTAACATGCTTGATCCCTTACAGATGGGTGTTTATGCGGGACAGTTAATGGGTTATGAACAACTGCAGCATTCTTTTAACTATATAACTTATAATGCAGCGCGCACTTTACACCTTGGCGAACGTTATGGTATTAAAGTGGGGCTGCCAGCAAACTGTATCTTATTAAATGGCACAGACTTCTACCGTGTTCTTAATAAACATTCAGAGGTTCTTTTCAGTATCCGTCGCGGTCGTATACTAGCACAAACCCAACCAGCCCATACTGAACTTTTTATTGAACAGGAAAGAGAAGACAAAAATTAGTTAAGGGAGATTTTCAAGGTGAAAAGGATTGGTTGGATTGACATTGCACGTGCTTTAGCAATGTTGATGATTGTAACTGGGCACACATTATTCAGCTTTACATATTCGCCAGTAGCACGTGTGATCTTTGCGGTGCATGTGCCGATTTTCTTTGTGCTTTCGGGTTATTTGTTCAAAGAAAAAAGATGGAAGATAATTTTCAGCAAGGTAAATCATAATTTATTATTACCATACAGTGCGACATGTTTTTTAATTATTCTCTTTTCGTGGTTTGCGATTCATAACCCAAATAATTGGATTTTCAGAACCGGTATGGAGACACACCAAGTGGTATTAGCAGCTTTCTACGGTTTAGGAACACCAATGCAACTGCCAAACAAAGCCTTTACGATTCCTGCAATTGGAGCTATCTGGTTTTTAGTATCAATGTATTTTGGCGATCTTTTGTTTAATCTTTCTTTTAAGATAGTGCATAAGTATAAACATAAATTGATGTTATTGTGGTTGATTTCAATCATTGAATGCTGCATAGGTTTTTATTTAGGTGGTGTTTTGCATCTTCCCTTGCCATGGTCATTACCAGCAGCTTGTGTCAGCCAAATTTTTTACATCGCCGGTTTTACAATCAAAAAATATGATTTTATGGAAAAAAACGGTTTATGGGTAGTAGGCGGGCTTCTTTTATGGTTATTTTCAGTTCATTCAGGATTCTTTTACTTGAACACAGCTTACGCTGACAGTCCTTTTGCAGCAATGCTCGGCGGAGTTGGGGGCAGTTTTGTTTTGATGCGTTTTTCAAAATTTATTGAAAAGATTACAACACATTTCGGTATGGCTGGAATAGGGATGTTTGAGGCTTATGGCCGCCTCTCTCTCATAGTTTTGTGTGCGCATTTATTTGAAATGATGCTCGTGAGATTCGGTCCTGCAATTCACCAAGTTTTAGTGCCTGTTTGGGGTGAACTTGGTGCAACAATTGCAACAATCGGTTATCGAGTATTCTTTACGACCTTTGCAATACTTTTGATACCGCGAATCCCATTTTTACGCTCTTTTTACTTGAACAAGCGTTTTCCGTTTAAGGAAGCGGCTGAGAAGTTGAGTAATAATCCCAATTAACCCCCTCCGAGAGCTCAAAGTTGAAATAAAGTAGAAAACGGTGCGACAATAGAAAAAAGTAAATGAAGGAGTGTTGAGGAGAATGGATGAAACAATGAAAGCAATCGGTTTTTTGCAGAATCTTCCGATAGCGGACGAAAAAAGTCTTTTTGAGTTTGAAACAAAGAAACCTAAGGCAACGGGCCATGATTTATTAGTAAAGATTGAAGCAATTGCTGTTAACCCGATTGATGTCAGTATCCGAAAAAGTGCAACAAAAAAGCTGAAAAATCCGCGAATTATCGGTTGGGATGCTCTCGGGGTTGTAGAAGGCTGCGGCGAAGAAGCTACTCTTTTTAAAAGAGGAGAGCGGGTCTTTTATGCTGGAGCCGTTAACCGTCCCGGGTGCAACGCAGATTACCAACTAGTAGATGAGCGTCTGGTTGGGCATGCGCCTCAGAAGCTTTCAATCGTGCAAAGTGCAGCAATGCCATTGACATCTTTAACGGCTTGGGAGTCTCTTTTTGAAAAGTTGGGTATCAATCCTGATGCACAGATAAATAAGGGAAAAACGATCCTGATCATTAACGGGGCAGGAGGCGTGGGTTCCATTGCCACACAGCTTGCTCATTGGGCAGGCTTGCAGGTCATTGCAACAGCGTCTCGACCGGAAACAGTTAAGTGGACATTGGAACATGGGGCAGATGAAGTTCTCAACCACCATAAGAACCTGACAGAAGAATTAAGAAAGGCTGGTCATCAATCTGTAGATTATATTTTAGGCCTTAATGATATTGATGGTCACTGGAAAGAAATGGCAGAAATGATCAAGCCTCAGGGTAAAATTGTTTCGATCACAGGGAACAAACAACCGTTAGATTTGGGGCTCTTAAAGCCTAAGAGTGCAACTTTTTCTTGGGAATGGATGTATACTAAATCTTTTTACCAGCTTTCAAATATGATTACACAACATGAAACTTTAGAGAAAATTTCTGCACTTTTGGATGAAGGGGTTTTGAAGTCGACGGTAACTAAAGTCTTCGAACCGTTGAATGCCGCTAATTTACGTCAAGCACATAAAATGATTGAAACTAATAGGACAATCGGGAAGATTGTTATTCGCAAATAGTGTTTAAGATTTTAACTGTATAGCACATTTTGTTAATAAAAGCTGGGGGTCATGAGGATGGTAAAGGTATTATTGCTGGTTAAACCTAAGAATGAAGAATTACAACAGCTGCAAAAAGAATTTCAAGGAGTTACTTTTTCAACAGATCTGCAAGCTGCCCGAGATGCTGAAGTAATTTTGGGTTGGAACAGCAAATTGTCGCAGACAATTCTGGAGAATAAAAAACTACGCTGGATTCAAGCTAAATCAGCTGGAGTAGATTACTTTCCACTTAAGGAATTGAAAAATCGCGGTATTATTTTGACTACAGCTTCTGGAATACATTCACGCTACATCGCTGAAACTGTGGGAGCATATATTCTCATTGAAAACCGCGGGTTGAGGCCTATCATCAAAAATCCCGGAAAATGGATTGAACCGCAAGTCTTGGAGACTACAGAACAAACTGTGTTTATCTTTGGCACGGGTCATATTGGCACTGAAATTGCACGTTATTGTAAATTTTTTGGCATGAAAGTTATAGGTGTTAATCGTCATGGCGCCGATAAAAAGTTAATGGATATTTTTGATGAAGTTATTACTATGAATCAATTTAAGGAGCAGTCAAACGAAGTTAAAGCAGATTATGTAATTAATATTCTCCCAGGAACTGCAGCAACTAGGCATTTTTTTGATAAGGAAAGATTGAAAAAATTTACCCCTGATTATACATTCATTAATGTCGGCAGAGGAAGTTCAGTTGTAACTGCTGACTTGCAAAAGTTGTTGGCAGATCATTATCTGCGCAGTGCATACCTTGATGTCTTTGAAAAAGAACCATTGCCGGTTTCTTCGTCATTATGGCATTCACAAGAAGTTGTAGGTACTCCGCATATTTCAGGCTTGATACCCCATTTTAATGCTGCCTTATATCCACTTTTTTCTGAGAATCTCCGCCATTATTTCGCGGAAGAACCATTGCACAATACAATAGATTATGGAAAAGAATATTAAAAGGGCCGGGTCAGAACTTATGTTTTGGCTTTGTTTTTTGGGCTCTTTTGCAATTTCATATTAACGCGTTTCAATAGTCAGTCTTATCCGCTTAACCACGAATTACTCATAATTTTAATTTGAACCTATGTTTGTAATTAGCAGTTAATTGCTCGAAGTCCAACAACTAGTGGAATACTTCTTTTGTGCTTGTTTAAGACTGTAATAGTACTGGTTCAAAATTGATTTGGATTGAAAAAGAACAGTTATAGGTCAGTAAGATTACATACAGTTGTTAGAATACTGTCAGTGTGCGGATAGATTTTGCAGACTGATGAAGTTGACTGATACTGAGTAAATAGTTTTAAGAATTAATAATAGTTGTCAACGTTATGATTAGTTATAAAAAATACGATTAAGGTCAGTTGGATGAAAATAACAGAAATTAGTATAAATAAAAAGATTAAATGATGTAGGATACTGCAGAAGTGAATAATCAACTAAGTTTTGTTTAACTATTATTTAACGTAATAATTTGCGGTTTTTGCCAATAAAAGCCTTGTTGAATAAGAAAATCATTTGCTACTAAAGATTTTACGATTTCTAAATTATTGGTTCCTTCAATTACCAGTTCCAAGCCGTAGTGGTCTGCAAGTACATGCCAAGCTTTTAAAAAGGATAATAAAACTTGGCTGTCCAAGTTTTTAAAAGCTAAAAGTGAAATTTTAATACGATCAATGTTATGCAGGTTATCTGTAATTAATTTTAAAGTATTCTGTCCGCTGTCTATATCGTCAATTACCGTTGTAAAGCCCATTTTTTTCAGGCGGTTCAGGTAAAGTGTTGGTAGACTGTTTTGCATTTTAATACTGTTAGATTCAAGCGGGATTGCTTCAGTTAATTCAACTGCGATGTTTTTATTAAAAGCGGTCAGCTTCTTAAAGAAATTCCAGGTGGAAAGAAAACCCAGTTGTTGGGGGTCGATATTGATATCAAACTTTGAGGCTGCATGGCTCTTTATTACATTTGTTAATTCTGATGAAAACCATTTAAGCAATGCAGCATTGCTTTCTTCTCGAGCAGTCAATAGTTTGAATTCCTTGTAAGGAAAGCAATCATTTATTTTTGATCTTATTAGTATTTCGTAGTCGATAACATCGTTCATGGTCAGATTATGTTGAATTCTAACGACTGGCTGACATGCTAAATAAAAGTCACTTAATATCTTATTTGTATTTACTAATTTATAACTGTCCAATATCATCATTCCCTTTAACTAAAGTATCGGTACTTTTAACGATAATTTAAGATTGCTTTAGTAAATTATTTTCATTTTAAAAATAAGAATTTTGAAATTAATCTTCAGAAATGAATTTATTTTAGATAACCGTTATAATGAAAACTAATTAGGTTAATAAGCTAAGCGCTCAAGTTTTAAAGAAAGGGGCATGAACATAATGTTTGCTATACAAATAAAAGATTATGGTGATGTTAATGTTTTAGAAGAAGTTGAGGTTCCTCGTCCAGAAATAAAACCTAAACAGGTATTGGTTAAGCAGCACGCCACAGCAATTGACCCTTATGATGTCAAGTTTCGTCTGGGGCTTATGGGAAAGGATAAGAAAACACCGTTAATCACCGGTTCTTCTGCCGCTGGAGAAATCGTTGCAGTAGGCAGTGAAGTGGAACGCTTTAAAGTGGGTGATCGGGTTGCAGCAAGTCCGCATCTGCGTTCTTATGCAGATTACGTCGCAATAGGACAATCAAAATTAGCACAGATTCCGGCAGCTGTCGGTTATGAAAGCGCCGCTGCTTGTGCAATGGGAGTACAGACGGCTTATCAACTGACTGAACAGGTTCTAGATCTGAAAGAAGATCAAAAACTTTTGATTCATGGAGCTGCTGGAAGTATTGGTTTTGCTGTTTTACAATTCGCCAAACATCATGGAATAAAAGAAATTTATGCTACTGCAAGCGGGCAGGGTGTCGGTTTTTTACGTAATTTTGATTCACGAATTAAAGTTATTGATTATCAAAAAGAAGACTTTACAAAGAACGTTCCTCAGTTTGACAGAATCGTTGATCCGGTGGGAGGAGAAGTACTGCAAAAATCTTTAAGTGTGTTAAAATCTGACGGAAAACTCATTTCAACGGTTTCTACCTCAGATGATCCTCGTGCAGAACAATTTTTCTTTAAATCGAATGGTCATATTCTGGAAAAAATTTTACAGCAAGTAGCAAAAAATGAACTTTATCTTGAAATTGCCGCAAGTGCACCATTCAACTTGGAAAATTTAAAGTACTTTCAGCAAGCTCAGCATGTAGTCGGCAAGCTGGTGCTTGTATTTTAAAGTAAAGATTGTCAGCTGTTAAAGGCACTGTTTAAGGACGGTGCTTTTTTGTTTAGGTATATGAAAAGAGTTGGATTGAAAAGCGGATTATGATAAATTTTAAATATTAGGAAGTATATCTTAAAAGAAGTCAGTAAGTAATTTTAAAAAATTTTCAAACTTATTAAAATAACAGGTCTCGGAACAGAGGTAGATAAAAATGAAGCAAAGATATAAGATAAATAATCTTCTTGAGTTGAAAGTACCTGAATTAACTGATGCTAAAAAATTATATGAATTGATTGAACATAGTAGACAAGAGATGCAAAAATGGCTGCCTTGGGTTAAAAAAACATTGTCAGCAGCTGATGAGGAAGCTTTTATTCTTTATTCTTTGGGGAGGATCCAAGACGGTAAGCTTTGGTCAATGACAATCTGTGTTGATGGAGTGCCGGCAGGAAGTATTGATATTCATGAAATTAATGTTCAAAACGCACATGGACAAATAGGGTATTGGCTAGGCAGTCGTTTTCAGGGTAAAGGCATTATGACTCAGACACTTGAGGCTACAGTGGCTATCGCATTTGAAGAGCTGGGTTTGCACCGTTTGGAACTGATTGCTGATAATAATAATCAAAAAAGCAAGGCAGTTGCCGTGCGCGCAGGTTTTGCCTTTAACTGTATTTTGCAAGACTATCTTTTAAGTCAAGATGGTTTTCATGATGCTGTTCTTTATTCAAAGCTTTCTGCGCTGAAGAAACCGCAGTTTATTGAACCGATAAATTTATAAGAATGAAGGTTAAATCCGGGTTTTTAAAACTGGGGGGAATCTATTATGAAAATTAATTCTCTTTAATTAAGTTAAGTACAAGCTGCCTATAATTGGCTGAATTTCCGGCAAATTAATGAATTAATATATTACATATTTTTTGAATTTAGGAAGTGTAAGGATGAAAATACTGGGAATTTTGGGAGCACATAAAAGAAGTGGGATGACAGCTAAGATGCTGGAAACCGTTTTGCAGGCAGTTGAACAACCGAACACTGTTAAAATAATTTATTTGGAAGACTTGGTAATTAAGCCTGATATTGAGGGAGTACCTAATCCTGAACTTGACCAGATTGAAAAAGAATTGTTGGAAACCGATGTCTGGGTATTTGCTGCTCCGACATACTGGGGAACTTTAAGTGGCGTAATGAAAAATTTGTTTGATTGTCTGCGTCAGCGTCTTGTACGTTTCGATCATACGGGTGCCAGCCATCCTGACAGGTTTAAAGATAAACATTATGTTAGTTTAACATGTTGCTATACTGGTGCTTTTGAGAATCTGATCAGCGGAGTTACTGATCAGACATTCAAAACTATTGACAAAGTAATGAGTGCAGCGGGTGTCATCAAGGTTACTGAAGCTGTTGTTACAAATACTTGGGGTAAGACAGCTTTATCTTCAAAAAAAGAAAGAGAGTTTTTAGCAATTGGGCACAAGATAAATAATGCAAAAAGGAGAGATGATCGAACAGTGAAACGTTATGTTGAACTATTTTTTATGGTTGCTGCTATGTCTTTGATCACTATGCTGCTGCAAAGGATGTGCAGTTCCTTTCTATCATTAACCAATTTTTGGTTTAATTATGTTTCGTTTACAGTGATCTTTTTTGTTTTACTGGCTTTTTTACTGCATTTTGTAACATTTGTAAAGCATCGGCGCCATTAGATCTTAAAAAAATGTGGTTTGTGTATAGAAAACTAGAAAAGTGTGTCAATAGTCGGCAGGTTTTGAACATTAACTGCAAATTATGAATGCAAACTGAATTTAACTATAAGTAAAAAAATAGGGGGCGTGCCAATAGTCGTTAGACTTTGAGTATTAACTGCTAATTACGAACATAGTCCGAATTTGACTATGAGTAATTTGTGGTTAAGCGGAAAAAGCTGACTATTGAAACACGTTAATATGAAATGAAACACGTTAATATGAAATTGCAAAAGAGTCTAAAAAACTGAGCCAAAACATAAGTTTTGACCCAGCTCCTAGTGCTACTTTTCAATATTCAATCAATGTATCTCGTTTCTATAATTATTGTTCGGATAAACTACTGCACTGGTTAATTATTTTTTTGTTGTGCCCATTTAGCGGCATACTGTTTACCTGCAGTCAAATCATATTGAATTAAAAGATAATCATGCAATAGTTTGCGCTGTTTTGGGGTAAGACTCTTTTTGCTAATAATTTTATTTTCTTGAGAAACAAAGACGTTATATGAACCCTTGGAATTTGCATCATAAGTCGGGTTCGTATTCATTGCCGGCAATTTTTGTGTGACATCCGTTAAGAGAGCATAGTAAGGAGTAACTTTGTTATTACCAGCGGCTAAAGCAAGTGCAGGAAATTGATAAGGACTCGCAACATTTCGTTTTAAAGCTGTATTTTCTTGATTTGAATAGATAAAGTAGTCGGTTTCATGCAGCTGCAAACCATATTTTGACATACTATCGCCTGCATAAATTCCTGGAAGATGATCACCATACCAGACCAACGTGACAGGACGCTTGATCTGATTAATTTGATTGATAAGCGAATGCAACGCCCAGTCAGTATAGTGAATACCCTGAACAAACGTTTGCACTTTGCTGCTGTCTCCCTTAGCAATTGCACTTCCAGAAAGTTTATACTTTTTAGCATTATAGTAATTATTATAAGGCTGATGATTTTGCATAGTTGTCAGTTGAATAAAAGTAGATCCCTTTTGATGTTCTTTGGCTTGCTTGAGTGCTTCTTGATAGGCGGACTGGTCTGAAATGAAACCGCTTCTGTCGATTTTATCCGTATACTTTAGCTTATTTTTGCTGCCAACGTAATAAAATTTTTGGAAGCCAAACTTTTTAAAGACATTAATACGATTATAGAAAGTAGCCGTAAAGGGATGGATTGCAATTTTATTATCGAAAATGTCTGTAAATGCAGGAGCAATTTTTTGCTGCGGAACCAGTTGGTAATACGGAAGGCTGATTTCCGGTGACAAATTGCTGTAGGACAAGCCGGTAAGAGACTGCCATTCAAGGTTGGCGGTTCCGCCGCCATATCCGGTACTAAGCATTACACCCGATGGATTGTCATCTTTCAAGCTTAGTAAATAAGGGATCGGGTTGGGGCTTACTTTCAGGTTAGGAACACGATTAGGGTTACTGTAGCTTTCGCTTAAAACAAAAATAACTGTTTGATTTTTCAAGCTTTTTTTCCGGCTTCTATTCAAAGTTGCTGCTTTTTTTGTATACTCCTGTTGGATTCTTGTAATTTTTGCTTTTGAATATCCAGCCGGCTTAGCCATTATTTTGGAATTCATTTCATTGAAAAATTGAATAATGGGACCATTTGTCTGTGCGTTAGCAGTAGCTTCCCAAAAAATGTTTTGTACTGAAAAAGCATTTTGAATCACAGGGCGGACTATATTTTTTTCATTTGACCAAAGGGTGCAGACGAGAAATAAAGCTGAGCAGCAAAAAACAAATATTCGTTTATGCCAGCTGTGATGGACAAAAATATATTTTTTTTCAACTCTATGTGTAATCAAGATACTTAGAGTTAATAAGAATATTAAGATTCCGATAATAGTATAAAATGCAGCTGCGCCAATCATATTTGCTAATTCGCTAAGTGAGGTGATTGCTGAAAGATCTGCAGGAAGGATTGGCTCATTACGCAGCACGATTTTTAAGTATTCAGAAATAGAGATAAAAATTGAAATACCAGTAACTAAAAAGAGTGAATAGGTAAAACGATTAATCAGACTGTAGATGGCGAAAAAGAAACAAACAAACACCAAAACATTTAAAAGAAGCTGATTTTGTGAAGATATGAGTGTTTGCCGCACCATTTCCAGCGAGTAGGTGTTATTACCGCTTTTAACACAGATAAATTGTATAGCGGTCAGGATTGTACCCCAGAAGATAATAAGCAGCAGACGCCAGTTTTCTTTCAACAGTCGAATGACGAAAGTTTCAAATTCAAGTAAACATTTTAAATGTGGAATCTCAAAATGCTTGATTAATGCTTGGCATGATTTAAGCCGTGTTGCAAGTTCAAATAAAAATGTCAGTAACAAAGAAATTAAAAAGAGACTACCAACAAGTAATGCAAGCTTAAATGTCCAGTTTGTCAATGAAAGAGTGCTTTGGAAAAAGAAGTTTGTTTTTAAATGGTACTTAACTGTTTGAGCACTGACAAAAAAGTAACCAACTAAAAATATCCACGATGTACTGGGTAAAAGATGATCAAACCAAGCACGCGGGAATGTGAACTGCTTGAAAAGCCGAAAAAGCAGCAGGCTTATTAGCAACGCTAAGGGCGAGGTGCTGCTTAAGAAACGACTCTGCAAATCCGGAGATGTTTGTGAGATCGGTTCCAACTTTAATAAAAGTAAAACAAGAAAGATACAGAAAATAAGACCAGCAATTGTTTTAGAATAGTACCATCTCTTTTGCTTTGAATCCGTTGAAGCATTATCATTATGCAAACTTCCAAGCAAAAACAATGCTCCCAGCCAGACTAAGCTGCTGCCAGAATCAATTCCCCAAATAGAATGCCTGAAGAGCATGGGAACTATCACTGTCAGCCATACTGTCAAAAGAATAAGAGATTTTTTAGCACCGGCAGGTAAAACATTTGTTCTTTTAGCAATTGCAAAACCGCATAAATACCAAATCAGCATGGATACTGCAAAAGGAAAATCATTATGGCTGAAAGGAAAAAGCAAAATCCAAAAGTCGCTGGCTGAAAAGGATTTGTAAAAACAAATTGCAAGAATGACTGCGCTTAACCCAGTGGCAAAATAAAAAAGGCCACTTTTACTTAGATTTTTAATAGGATCTTTTTGCAAAATTGCACGAGAACCCAGGTATAAGGCAATCAAATTTGTTCCCGTAGCACTTACAATTAAGATCAGCCAATAAATAAAATAACGCCATGGTTGAGACTGCATATCGGGGGGAAGCGTTGCAATACTTAAAACCTGATTAACTGTAAATAAAAGCAATGCAAGGATTGGTACAAATGAATATGGAGTTTTTTTCAAGGGGATACACCTTCCAAATTAAAACTAATATCAGTTAATAATAGCACACAAATAAAATACTTTTAATTAAAAGGGAAGTTGTTTTTAGTATATTAGATAAATATATGCTATTAGTTTTTTACGTAAGCTTGACGTACTTTTTACCAAAATAAAACACTTGGCAATATTTTTTTATGTAGAATCAAGTTAGTTACCGGAAAGGAAGAGAATTTTTGAAATTTACTTTTACTAAGGAAGAAAAAAGCTGGATTTTATATGATTGTGCTAATTCGGCCTATTCATTGATTATTGTAACTGCAATTTTACCTGTCTACTTCAAATTTGTTGCAGGTAATGCTGGTGTGCCGGCACATGATACTACAGCTTATTGGGGATATGTGAGTTCATTTTCTACACTGATTATCTCAATACTTGCACCTTTACTGGGGTCTTTGGGTGATTATCTTGGCAATAAAAAACGTTTTTTCCGGTATTCTTTATGGATGGGCGTCATAATGACGGGAGCATTATTCTTTGTCCCTACTGATCAATGGCAATTGTTACTTTTTACATATACCCTTTCGCATGTTGGATACCAAGCAGCAAACCTGTTCTACGATGCATTTATCACGGATGTGACTAACAATGAACGAAATAATTTAGTTTCATCATACGGGTTTGGAATTGGTTATATTGGCAGTGCACTACTTTTTATAGTTGCTATGCTGCTAATTAATACTTCTGCTTTCGGTTTAATTTCTTCCACCCAGACAATTAGATTAGTATTTATAATGACCACGCTCTGGTGGCTGGCTTTTTCTATCCCGATGCTGCGTAATGTCGAGCAGCATTACGGGTTGGTTAAACCCCGTTCACCTCTAAAAGAAAGCTGTCACAGAATACTGGAGACATTTAAAAAAATTCGTAAATACAAGCAGGTAATTGGTTTTATGATTGCCTATTTCTTCTTCATTGACGGTGTCGACACAATTATTACTATGGCAACTGCATTTGGGGTTGACATGGGAGTAAAAACTAATACATTATTGCTTGTGCTGCTGGTTTTGAATATTGTGGTTTTCCCTTGTACATTGGTTTATGGTTGGCTGGCCCAAAAATATGGAACGAAAATAATGCTGCTGACAGCTATCGCTGTTTATTTCTTTATCTGTTTTTATGCCCTTTTTATGAAAACAGTTCTTGATTTTTGGATTCTAGGACTCTTAGTAGGATCTTCTCAAGGAGGTATTCAGGCACTCAGCCGTGCTTATTTTGCACGTATCATTCCTAAGAAACAGGCTAATGAATTTTTTGGATTTTATAACATTTTCGGTAAATTTTCGACTGTTTTAGGACCAATTTTATTTTCGATAACAACCCAGCTGACAGGTTATTCTCAGCTAGGTATTGCCAGCCTAGCACTATTATTTCTTTTGGGGGGCTTTTTTATGCTCCGTTTAAAAGAGGCTCCCATAACACAAGACACAAAGGAAGTAAAAGAGTAGCATTTTTTATCAAGAAGGTGAAAATAATGAAAGAAGATTACATTAAAATGATCAGAAGATTAGTAGGGCATACACCGATTATTTTGAACACTGCTGCGGGTATTGTACTCAATGACAAACACAAGGTTCTCTTGAATCTCAGAGCGGATACTCATAATTGGAGTTTACCTGGTGGTTTTCTTGAATATGGTGAAACTTATGCACAAGCTTGTGTTCGCGAAGTTAAAGAAGACAGCGGATTAGATGTAAAAACAAAATTGCTGTTAAAGACTTTTGATCGAGGGACAGTGGAGTATCCTAATGGTGATGTTGCCCAGACGATCACACAGCTGTTTTTGGTTCGACCTATCGGAGGAGAGTTGTTAGAAAAACAAACCGACGAAACATTAGCACTTAAATATTTCTCCTTTAATGAATTACCTGAGCTGCTTAATATTCAAACAGCAGAGATGATCGCACTTGCCGATAAATGGGTAAAGGACAATTATGATTTATGAAACCAGTAAAGGGATTGGGGCAAAATATAGTTTTTGACCTGATCTCTTGTTTTTTGACCTGGAGTATATGAATTAACGTGCCCCAATAGTCGAATCTGCCTAATCATGAAAATTACACATATAGCTGAATCGCAAAAAGCGTTCTTTTCAAAATCTTTGCTCTTTCGCCAAAATTACGCTACACTTTAATTATAATATAAAGCTGTAGCTCTAAAATAATTCAATTTCGAAGGTGTTTTAATGGAAAACTGGGAAAAGCAAAGAATAAGCACTTTTAAGACGTACTTCCTAGCTGGAATTCTTCCTTTGTTTTTAATGATACTTGTCTGGATAGTTAAGGGAATAGTCCCTTTCGGCACCAATAATTTTTTGGTGAGCGACCTAGGTACCCAGTATATTCCCTTTTTGACAGAAATGCGCCGGCAGATTTTAACAGGCCAAATTAACGCTTATAGTTTTTCTTTAGGTCTAGGCGATAATTTTTTCCCAGTAGCTGCTTATTATTTGATGAGTCCTTTCAATTTAATATGCCTTTTTTTTAGATCTGAGCAGGTGCCTCTAGCTGTAGAATTTATTATTTTACTTAAAATAAGTGCGATGGGACTCACTTTTGCTCACTATCTTTTACAAAAATGCCCTCAAAGAAAACAGATTTGGCTTTTTGCGACAGTGTATGCCTTGAATGGTTTTGTAGCGATGAATTTTTATAATATAATGTGGCTTGACGCGCTTATATGGCTCCCTTTAGTGGTATTAGGGCTTGAAAGGCTGACTCTACAAGGGAAACGCTGTCTTTTTGTAATAAGTTTGACTATCGCAATTTTTTGCAATTACTATTTAGGGTACATGATTGTTTTGTTTACTGCTTGTTATTTATGCTATCTATTAGGGCAAAGAGAGCATACGGGCAAACAAGTTATTAGGATTTTATTGACCTATTTCAAGACACTGGTACAAGTTGTACTTTTAGTGAGCTGTTTGCTTTTACCTACTTTTTTGGGGATGCAAAAGACTGCCAAGACTGGGATTAAAGCTAACTGGTTTTTGCCGCTGCCAGAATTTGGAATAAGTTTTTTTAAACAAATGGGTGTTTCCGGCAGTTCTTACTTGCAGCGATTGGATCATGCTCCTAGTGTCTTCATGGGAAGCTTAGTAGTGATTTTAGCAGTTTTTTATTTTCTTGATTCTAGATGCAATAAAAAAGAAAAAAAGGCAGCTTTTTTGCTGCTTTCATTTCTATTTCTTTCACTTTGGCTGCGGCCGCTTAATACTATTTGGCATTTAATGAATCGGCCGGCTGGTTTTCCTTATCGTAATTCGATTTTTTTGATTTTTTTTACAATTTCTTTAGCAGCCGAGCGATGGCAATTGAGTCAGCATTTTGATAAAAGAAAAATGCTGCTGGTTGCTGGAATTTTTGGCAGCTTGCTGCTGATTAACATTGTTTTTGTTCCATCAGATTATTTCTGGGTCTTATTGTCCTTTGCCGGGATTGGTTTGGTTGCAAGTGCCTTAGTATTTTTGCAAGGAAGAGTACAAAATGCAGTATTGATAATCGTGACCTTAGCAGCATTAAGCGCTAACTTGTATGGTAGTATGGCAGGCATGAAGCTAGGAAATCAAAACAGTTACGAAAGCAGCTATATAAACATACAAAAAAAGATTTTGCAAGCTGACCCCAAGAAAACGATTAGTTATCGTTTACTAGGACGAGGGAACTTTTTTACACACGCTTATCGACAAACTTACAATGATTATAATGATGGATTGTTACTTGGTTATGAAGGGCTTAGCCTTTACAGTTCGACCCTAGATAAATCCGTTAGGCGTTTTCTTATTAATATGGGTTATTTCAGTAAGAATGTACGAAGGATCAGCAGCATTGGCGGATCAGATTTTTCTGATTCACTATTGAATGTGAGGTATTACTTGAGTCAGAAAGATAAAAGCATAAAAATTATAAGGAACCCTACTGCTATAGGAAATGGACTCTTGACGTCTGCTGCTATTAAGAAGGGCAGCTTTAATAAGAGAAATATTTTTGAAAATCAGGAAAAAATTTGGAAAATACTTTTGCCTGGTGAAAAAACACTATTTCAGAATGTGCAGGTTTTGAAGGTTAAGCGTTTAGAAAGGGACAAGTATCTGGTTAAAATTAAAGCTCCTGCAGCCGGGATTTTGTATTGTGCCCAAAATTATTTGGATGAAGATGGGACGCAGCAACAAGTGCTGAAGAAAATAAAAAAGATTAGGGGCACTGAGACTATACAAATAAAGTTATCTTCTTATTCCCGGAAACAATTTAAAAGTAAAAATCTCAAAATTTTGAATCAGGCGCGCTTGCTTGCGGGAATGAAGAAGCTTAAAAAAAATGAATTTCAGCTCAAACATAAAAACGGCAGTTCGTGGCTGATCGGTGAAACTAAAAATATTGATACAAAAAGAATGTTGACATTCAGCATTCCCTTTGACACAGGCTGGCAGGTTTTTTGTAACGGTAAAAAGCTAAAAACAACTCGTTCATTAGGCACCTTTTTAGCTGTATCGCTGCCTAAGGGCAACTCAAAAATAATATTGCATTATCAGACACCAGGCAGCCGGGCAGGGTTGATTTTAAGTTTACTGGGTACTTTCTGGTTGGGAATTGAGTGGCTGTTATTGAGAAAAAAGAGTAGCAGCTGATTTTCTTTGAGATTTTTTTTAATTATATATGTATTTGCTGAAAATCAATAAAAAACTGAAATAATTGCAAACTGAAAGAGTACTTTACTTGACTTTAGAGAGCGTTTACATATACTTAAAGTGTAAGGAGAGATAACTCCATAATAAAAAGTTAGCCACCATATGAGTGGAAGAAGGATTTAAAATATATTTGGGGTTATAGTACTCCTTGAAGGCTGGTGCGTTGTAGATAGTTGCTGTTGAACTCCAATAAAGCTCTTCACACCAAAAGGTTTCACAGATCGATAGAACAAAACGACACTAGCCGAAAAAGGGGCTGTAACAAAACTTGGGTTTTGCTGCAGTTCCTTTTTATTTTATTTTTAATCCTTTATTAGTGTAAGTGAAAACTTTTGAATTTAGCATGATTCTTTAGAACTTAAAGAGTAGAGCTTCTACCATCTTATTTTTTGCTTAGTTTGTTCAGCTGCTAATGTTATTTTTGGAAGAAAGGGTGCTTTAAAATGTCTTCAGCACAAAGTGTTTTTCTAGCCGTTTCTATTCTAGCCATTTTATGTATGTTTTCTATAATACTAGGCCTTTCTTGGGGATTATCGTTTGAAGCTGTTATAGTAGGTGCAGTGACTTGTTTTGTAATTGCATGTCTTTCAACCTTAACAGCATTAATAATTGGGGTTGTTAAGCTTTTTAAGTAAACTTAAGAGTTATCCGTGTAAAAAGGTAGCCCCAAAAAATAAAAGACTGAAATATTATAATTACTGGTTTCAGTCCCTTAGGTAGTTAAAAAAATATATTTTTCTTAGCTTGAGGCAAGATTAAGTTGGCAAAGATTGTATAAATTTCACGATTAAGGCTTGTTTGAAGAAGGGTTTAAAGACTTTTTAATTTCTTTCAAGGAGGACACCATCTGCTCATTTTGAGCGATTATAATCCAATTTTGTTCAACTAGTGCGCGTAAGAATTCTACCTTCATTTCATTGCTTTCAGTATCAAAGTCTACGTGATCACTGTCACGCAACAGCCTATGTTTTTGAAGATTCCCCATAATAGCTTCAATTTGCTCGGATGTCTCTTTGCTGACTTCGTTAAGCCCGCGATCTGCAAGTATACCCTTGATTTTATTGTTATTAAAGATCCCCATTGTCTTGCTCCTTTCTGTCAGAGTTCCCAGTCGCTTTCTTCATTCACTCTTATTGTATCATTAGACTAATAATAATTTTAAAAAAACACTCAATGGTCCGTAAAAGAAGGTTTTTTACTTTTTAAATTTTGTATTAAGCGCTATCATTTTACTTGATTAATTGTTTAGACCATGTGATATTTAACTAAGTTATGTTTATCTTTGAGCAAACACCCCCAACTCAAAATGGAGGAATTAATTATGAAAAAAATAGCAGTGATTGGTTGTACTCATGCAGGAACTTACGTAGTTAAGGAAATTCTGAAGGAACACAAAGATGTGCAGGTTAAAGTTTTTGAACGCAACCAGGAAATCTCTTTTCTTTCCTGTGGGATTGCACTTTATTTAGGCGGTCAAGTAACAGATCCGGCAGGGTTGTTTTACTCAAATCCTCAAGAATTGCGTTCATTGGGTGCGGAGATTTTTGCACAGCACGATGTAATCGCTATCAATTCAAAGGACCATACACTACGAGTTAAAAATTTACAGACTGAAGAAGTCTGGGAAGAAGATTATGATAAGCTGGTAATGACGACAGGATCTTGGCCGATTGTGCCCCCGATTAAAGGTATTAAGAATGACAAGGTTCTGTTATGCAAAGATTGGAGCCACGCTCAAGAATTATTTGAGAGAGCCCCCAAGGCAGACAGGATTGCAGTCATTGGTGCAGGCTATATCGGCGTGGAACTTGCGGAAGCCTATAGACTGAAGGGACATGCAGTTACCTTGATTGATGAAAAAGAACGGGTTATGCCGAAATATTTTGATGAGGCTTTTACAACTAAAATTGAAAAAACTTTCACAGAAAAAGGAATTGATTTAGCACTTGGACAAAGGGTAATGGAATTTAAAGACGAAAAGGGTGAAATACTGGTTAAAACCGACCAAACTGAAATTCCAGTTGACCTAGCTATCCTGTGTATTGGCTTTCGACCAAACACTAGTCTTCTTACTGGTCAGATTGATATGCTTCCTAACGGCGCAATTATCACAAACGAATATATGCAAAGCTCAAATCCGGATATCTTAGCAGCGGGTGATAGCGTTGCTGTCCATTTTAATCCGACTGAAAAACCTGCTTATATTCCATTGGCTACTAATGCGATTCGTCAAGGAATTCTGGTAGGAAAAAATTTATTTGCACCTAGAGTACGCAGTATTGGAACACAGGCAACCTCGGGGCTGGTACTTTTTGGAATCTCGCTGTGTTCGACAGGATTGACTGCAGCCGCGGCAAAAGAACAAGGGATTGAAGCTGCACAGGTAATTTTAGAGGATAATTATCGTCCGGAATTTATGCCTACTACAGAAAAGGTGCTTATGTCGCTTGTTTATGATCCAAAGTCGCTGAAAATTTTGGGAGGAGCATTTCTTAGCAGACAAGATATTTCGCAAGCAGCTAATCTGTTGTCACTATGTATTCAAAATAAAAATACAATTGATGACCTTGCCATGGTAGATATGCTTTTTCAGCCTCATTTTGACAAGCCGTTTAACTATCTTAATCTTTTAGGCCAAGCAGCTCAAAAACATCAGACTGACCAAGTTTTGCAGTAGAGGTTAGTTAGCGAATTTTGATTGAGCGGGCACTGCGAGGTATTTACTACTCCAAACACCAAATGTTTTGTATACTAAGTGTATATTCTGTACGAAAATTTGGTTGTTGGGGGGTTTTTTATGGATAAGGAGAGTAGGTGGATCCGCTTTTTAGGCGGCCGCAACTTGATTTTCACGATATTGATAATTGGGCTGATCGGTGCTGTAATCCTATTGTACAGTAAGGTCAGTTTTATATTCATACCTATTGCGACGATTTTGGTAAATATTTTACCACCAGCTGTTTTTGGGCTGATTTTATATTATCTGATCAATCCATTGATAGTCAGATTTGAAAAGTATTTAGGCAGAACTTGGATTATTTCACTTGTATATCTTCTTATCTTAGGGCTTTTAACTTTTGGAGGGATAGAGCTGGTAATTCTTGCAAGGACACAGCTGCTTGATTTGTTAAATCAATCACCGCAAATTTTGCAAGGATTTCAGCGAAATCTAGATAAGATAACCAATGCTTTGCCTTATACGAAAGAAATTGAAAGGTCATTTTCAAGTATAGATTTATCTGGAACTAAAATTAACAGTTTTGTAGAAAAGTACTTGCAAAGCGGAGTAAAAAGTTTTGGGGGGTTCTTTTCAGCACTTTCCACGATGCTCCTAACTGTTATTGTGGGTCCTATTATTGCCTTCTTTTTATTGCGGGATAAAGAGAAATTTTTGAAGACTGTTCGAAAACTTGTTCCACCAGTATTCAGGTATGACTTTAATGAATTAGGGAAAATCGTTGACCAGCAGATTGGGGGATACCTTAAAGGACAAATAATTGTTTCAGCACTCCTTGGTTTAATATACTGGCCCTGCTTTTTACTGATTGGTTTAAACTACGCCGGCGCTTTAGCTTTATCAGCGGGTTTCTTGAGCGTCATTCCCTATATTGGTTCTTTTGCTGCATTTTTACCAGGATTGATTATTGCGTTTCAGAGTTCACTTTGGATGGCCGTGAAATTCGCACTCGTATGGTTTATTGTCCAATTCCTGCATGGCCAATTTATCGTACCGCGGATTATGGGGGACAATCTGCAGCTGCACATGATTACTGTTTTGTTGGTCCTATTAGTAATGGGAGATCTGCTTGGGATAGTAGGAGTCGTCTTTGGAATTCCGATTTACTGTCTTGTCAAAGCTGTTACCATTGATCTTTTCAGCCACTTTAAAAAACGTTACAATCGTTTTTACGGCAAATATGGTGAATATGAAGAAACAGGATTTTCAAAAAAAGACTATTTAAAAAAATAAACGGTTTACTTTTGATTTCTATTTGCTTTTCCTCACGGACTGTGAAATAATTGCTAAAGCAATTATCAAAATAAAAGACGACAGTGATCGTCAATTTTGGAGGAATCGAATAATGCAACAGTTAAAATCACCGGCACAAAGCCGGCTTAGTAGTGAACAGAAGTGGGTCATCGCGTCTACCTCAGCAGGTTTTTCACTCGAAAATATGGATATTATGTTTTTATCCTTTGCACTTGCACCCATTATTGCAAGCCTGCATATTTCGAGTGCAGCAGCTGGAATGATTGGTTCAGTTACCAATCTTGGTATGCTGGCGGGTGGCGCGCTTTTTGGTATTCTAGGAGATCGTTTCGGCCGCGTACGGACTTTTTCATACACTATTTTTATTTTTGCTATTGCAACCGGAATGATGTATTTTGCGAATAACCTTGCCTTGATTTATGTATTGCGTTTTATTGCCGGTATTGGGGCTGGCGGTGAATACGGGGTTGGGATTGCCTTGATTGCTGAAAGTTTTGAACAGCAGCATGTAGGCCGGATGACGTCTGTTGCTGCAATCGGCGGCCAATTTGGTGCAATTTTAGCTGCTTTGTCAGCCGCATATATTATTCCGCATTATGGTTGGAATACTCTTTTCTTGGTAGGATTGATCCCGGTAGCCCTGACGTATTTTGTCAGGCAAAATCTGCATGAAAGCGAAGATTTTATGAAAACTCACTTAACAGTTTCCTCAAAAAACAAAGTTTCATTCAAACGGCTTTTTGAAACACCCCAAATTGCTTTACAGACACTGGGATTGATGGTTATGACGATCGTGCAGATTGCAGGTTATTTTGGATTAATGAATTGGCTGCCTATGATAGTGCAGCAGAAACAAGGTTTGAGTGTTTCCGGTTCTTCCTTATGGATGATTTCAACAATTATTGGTATGTGTTTAGGAATGACAGTTTTCGGCAGCCTTTTTGATCGTTTTGGCGCACGAAAAGCATTCAGCATTTTTCTGCCTGCTTCAGCTTTAGTCACTTTTGCAATTGTTTTAGCGCAATCAACTTTGCAATTAGTAATCATTGGTGCAATCGTTGGATTCTTCTCAAATGGAATGTTTGGTGGATACGGAGCAGTGATCAGTTTTCTTTACCCTACTGAAATTCGTTCAACCGCAAATAATGTCATTATGAATGTAGGAAGAGCAATCGGAGGATTTTCTTCAGTTATTATCGGAATCTTAATGGATCATTTTTCTTTATTCGTGACGATGGGTTTTTTGTCCGCTCTGTATCTACTTAGTTTTACCGTAATGCTGCTTTTGCCTGGCTTGGCAAAAATCAGAAACAATCGCCCTTTAATTACAGAGAAATAGAATGGTAATTTAATACAGATTTGGTTGAAAGCAGGCTGACATGATAAACTGCGAGCGCAGCAAATATGATACTTGTGGCGATTGTGAAGATCTGGCATTTTGAGAATTTCAATAGCAAAAGCCTGTAGCTAGTACAAAGAGGGCGGGGTAAAACACGATGTTTGACTCATCTCTTAGTAAAAGATCACTTTAAAATACTTTTGTTGTTATTTTCAAGGAGGCAGGCCACAATGAATAAGCCAAATAAATTAAAAAAGGGCGATAAAATAGCCGTTGTCAGCCTTTCAAGCGGAATTTTAGGAGAAAAATCGGTTGAACACGAACTGGCATTGGGGTTGAAACGCCTACGAGAATTTGAGCTGGAGCCCGTCTTGATGCCGAATTCTTTGAAGGGATTGGCTTATTTAAAGAAATATCCGCAAGCAAGGGCTGCAGACTTGAAGCAAGCATTTTTAGATGATTCGTTTGCAGGAATTATCTGTGCTATAGGCGGCGATGATACTTATCGTCTGCTTCCTTATTTATTAGAGGACAAGGAATTTGTAAACGCAGTTAAAAAACACCCTAAAATCTTTACTGGATTTTCAGATACCACAATTAATCATTTATTATTCTATAAACTTGGAATGGTCAGCTACTATGGGCCTAGCCTGCTTAACGATCTGGCTGAATTAGAAATAAAAATGCTGCCGTATACACGCAAAACTTTCTTACGTTTCTTTGATAATTCTGTGCCGCAAATTGTAAAGAGCAGTTCTGTTTGGTATGAAGAACGCATAGACTTTTCGAAGGCTTCAATTGGGGTACCTAGAAAAATACATACGGAAAGCTTAGGTTATGAAGTTTTGCGAGGAGAAGGTATCGTTACAGGCAAATTTCTGGGCGGATGTCTTGACAGTTTGTACGATATAATTGCTGGAAAGCGCTATAGTGACGAAGCACAGCTCGTTTCTAAATACGGTATTTTTCCTAGCAGCGACGAATGGAAGGATAAAATTCTTTTCATTGAAACAAGTGAAGAGTGCCCTTCTCCAGCTCTATTCAGTAAAATGCTGTCCGCATTAAAAAAACGCGGTGTATTTGACCAAGTCAAGGCAGTTTTACTTGGCAAGCCTCAAAATGAATGTTTCTATAGTGAATATAAACAAGAGCTGGTTGAACTCACAAGAAGTGAAAATCTGCCGCTTATGACAAATCTAAACTTTGGACATGCCTATCCCCGTACGATTATTCCCTATGGTTTGTCAGCGAGAATTGATTTCAATAATGCAAAGCTGACAATTACAGAATCTTTATTTGAAACAGAATAACTTTTATTCGGGGTAAAAGTCATTTCCAAGGTAATTCGATAATAGAAAGATCATTTTTTGAAAAATAAAATTAAAAAAATAACGCCACAAATATTAATTTTGTTGTTATAATTAGTGCAAAGACATTTACAGGAGGAAAAGCATTGGGTATCCAGACTGATTTAATCAATATAAGTAATGGAGTCCAGCAGACCTCAGGATCTTCACAGAAAACAGCTGCCCAGACTCAAGAAGAACAACAGCTGTTTTCACAGCTTTTAACTGAAAAATTAGGTCAAACAGCGCAGCTAAAATCAACCGGTCGCACGATTTCTGTTGTAAAGGGTGACACTGTTTCAGAACTGGCTGAAAAATATGGATCATCTGTCAGTGCCATTGCTCAAAATAATCAGTTACAAGATCCGAATCTAATCTTAATTGGCCAGCAGCTTGTCATTCCGGCTAATGTGTCAGGGCAAACGACAAGCAATAACTCGGTTCCAAGTGTGAGCAGTATTTCGGATGCGACTGCTGCTTATACTACAGTTGCTGCAGATAATTCCAAAGAAACAGCAGAAAAAGAGGCACGTGCTTATATTGTCCAGCATGAGTCAGGTGGAGATTATAACGCACGTAATGGCAAGTATATCGGTAAGTATCAGTTGGATCAGAGCTACCTGAGCGGTGATTTTTCACCAGCTAATCAAGAAAAAGTAGCCAATGACTATGTTTCAAAGAGATATGGTTCTTGGGTTAGTGCAATGGCACATTGGAAAGTAAATAGCTGGTATTAATTTAAAGCAAAAAAATTAGAGATATAAAGACAAAAAAGAGGTAGTTTTAGAAAGAACGCAGTGGAATTTTGATGGCTGCGTTCTTTTTTATTTGAAAGTTAAATTTTGCGCATCTCTATAAGTTATGAAGAATCGCGTTATGGAATTACACCTGAAGCATTAATGTACAAATACTGCTTAGGACTAGTTATAATGAAGTGTGTAGTGGTTAACAAAAAGGGAGGTTATACAATGGCTTATAAAATAAAAACTGAACTGCGTGATGTCGGAGCACAAGTAAAAGTCCAAGTAAGAGAACATACTTTTTTAGCAGACGAACCAGTTCGCTTGAAAGGAACAGATGCTGGCCCTAATCCGGTAGAATATTTTTTAAGTGCGCTCGGCAGTTGCCTTTCAATCACAGCAGCAGACATTGCTAAACACCACCCTGAAATTAAACTAAAAAAGTTTGAAACTGAGATTAATGGTCGTGTACGTCGTTTCTCTGATAAAACGTCAAAGATTGATCAGATTACGATTAAGTTTAACCTTGACTCTTCTTTGGAAAAAAAGAGGGAAGATGCATTCATTAAATCAGTGATTAAATATTGTACAGTGCATTCATCTTTGAATGCTGACATAGAGATCAAGTATCTTTTTCCAGAGGGGGAACCGTGAAACATAAAGAAGGTTGAAAATTTTTATGCAACTTATAGTAACCTTTAGGAAACTGGTAGTTTAGCTAAACAAAAATTTTTACAGTGGAGAAGTATATTTTTGTAATTATTAATGAGTGCATTTTTGCCATCTATTGCATATTGCAATTATCAATATTGCAATATGCAATAGATGGCAAAAATCTAAACCAGAAAGTAACCAAGACTAAGATTGCAAAATTTTATGCACTCCAAATTATTGTTTGACATTCTTACACTGCTCGCAGTGATTGACTTTTTCAGCTGTATCCTTTTAAAATGAATGAGTATGCAGATGTTTGATGCACTGAGAAATTGCAGCAGTAGATTCATCTTCTTAGTGTTAAGTATTTAACCTCGTCTAAGAGTATTTAGGCATACTAAAGGGGAGAAGTAAGAATGATTGAGATTACACCGATTAACATCGGTTCTTTTAAAACTTGGCTGGATGTGAAAAACGCGCGGCAAGAAGATGCGGTTGTGCTGCAAGAAGAGTACGGCTTGACTCAAGATGTTATGGACTATGCAATGGATATTGATGAACCATCAAACTATGACTATGATAAAAAATCCAAATCGCAATTATTCATTTATCATTTACCCTATAAAACACAGCAGGGATATTTGACGATTCCTGTAGCTATCTTGTTAAAGGGCAGTTTGCTGATTACACTGACACATTTTTCAGATGACCACGTAGAAGATATTTTTCGTAGAGATATTTTAAAAAAAGCTTACACAAATATTAATTTAACTGTTTTAAAACTGCTCAAACATCTGAGTGATGTCTTTTCATTGCCCACACATGAACTTAGACGTCGCAGAAAGGAACTTAACGATTTGTTAAGCGAACGGGCAGAAAACAAACACTTGATTGAACTTGCTAATTTAAGGAAGAGTCTTATTTACTTTGCAAGTTCATCACAGAATAACTACATAATGCTGCAAAACCTGAAAAATAAATATTTCAGCCGAACTTTTCATGAAAATGAAAGCGAGTTTCTGATTGATGCCCAGATTGAAGCTAATCAGGTGCAGCAGTTAGTAGAAATGGAGTCAAAGATCGTTGCACAGTTGATTGCAACTTTTGATACGATTTTAAGTAATAACTTGAATGGGATCATGAAACTTTTAACAATCTGGTCTGTTGTTTTGGCAATTCCAACTATTATCACGGGTTTTTACGGTATGAATGTAAGTTTGCCGTTAATTCACGCGCACATGGCATGGATAATTATTGTTGGAATTACTTTTATATTAATTCTCTGGGTTTTGATGGTATTGCACCGGCACAGGATTATTTAAAAAATAGGATACAAAAAATACGTTTTAAGATTACCTAGATAAGGTATAATTAAGCTGTACTTTGGTTAATAAGAAATAATAAAGCACAAATTGAAAGATAGAGGAGAGATTTTTGTGAAGATTGTTTTAGCAAGTGACCATGCAGGGGTAGCCTTGAAAAAAGAAATCAGTGAATTGCTGACTTCCATGGGACATGAGGTTGATGACTTGGGACCCTTTACCAGTGATTCAGTTGATCTTTCTGATTATGTTTATCCTGCAGCTTTGAAAGTTGCTAAAAATGAAGGCGCACGTGGAATTTTTATCGATGGTGTCGGTTATGGCAGTGCAATGATCGCTAATCGAATTTATGGCATTGACGCTGTGGTTTGTCAAGACCCGTTTTGTGCTAAGCTCGCCCGCCAGCATAATGACAGCAACGTCTTGTGTTTAGGCGGTAAGATAATCGGTTCTGCAATTGCTCTTGAAATTGTTAAAGTCTGGATGACAACTGATTTTTTGGCACAGGAAAAATATATTCGCCGTGTAAAGAAAGTTAAACAGATTACGGAAAAACACCTTAAAAAATTAGACGAGATTAATTAAAATCACAGCTAGTGTATTAAGCAAGTAATGATATATATTTTTAGCAGCCTGTGTCGTTCAATGTTTCACTAACAAAAAGTCGAAACCAGGCAAAGTGTATGGTTAATTAATCATTGGAAGACTTTCAAAGGTGTATTGTCTTATCTAGATTAAAAAATTTTTAATGTAATGGATTTCGCTAACCATGAAAGAAGGCAGAGTGAAAATGAAGACAGAAGAAACTTTAATTTTAATAAAGCCTGATGGAGTTGCCGATGGGCACATTGGGGAAATCATTACGAGAATTGAACGCAAGGGCTTTGAAATTGCTGCTTTAAAAGTAACTTATGCAACTGACCGGCTTTTGCGGGTACACTATGCATCTAAAGCAGATAAAGAATATTTTAAGGATATCTGTTCATATATGAAGGAAGGCCCTATTGTTGCACTTATTGCCAAGGGAGTAAATGTAATTGCAGCTTTTCATCGTATGGCAGGTGCTACAAGCCCTATAAGTGCACTTCCAGGGACAATCCGCGCTGATTTTGGCAGGGAATATGCTGATGGTAATTTGCGCAATGTTGTCCATAGTTCAGATGAAGTTCAAAGTGCGGAAAAAGAAATCAAAATCTGGTTCCCAGAACTGATTTAGAAGTAAAATTCTGCTAGAATAAGCTTAAATTGTGGAATAGGGTGAGCAAATGGCACAACAAGGTTTTTCTGATTTTGAAAGAGCAGCGATGAAAGAAAGGGCAAAGGAGCTTAGGGAAGAAAGCAACAAAAAGAAGAATCCGCAGGCAGATCTCTTTGAAAAAATCGCGGAAATGCCAGAAAAGGAGGCTTTTATTGCTTCTTCACTACATTCGCTTGTAGAAAAGACCGCACCAGAATTACATCCGAAAACATGGTATGGAATGCCTGCTTATGCTAATGATGATGGCAAAGTAGTATTTTTCTTTCAACCAGCGACAAAGTTCAAGTCTCGCTATAACACTCTTGGATTCAACGACAGTGCTAACCTTGATGATGGTAAAATATGGCCCACATCATACGCCCTCACTGTTTGGAACGAAGAAATCAGCAACTTTGTTTCCATGATTATTAAGAAGGCTATTTCTAAAAACTAAAAACCAAATTTGAATTGAACAAAAACGCTTTGTACCTGTTCCAATGGGGTATAAGGCGTTTTTTTATCAGCATCTATAAATTGACTGCCTAGTCATTGACTTGCAGGTCAACATGGAATATACTCGGTTTGAAAATTAAAAATACCTTGGATGTAATTTAAGGAGGAGAATGACGATGTCAGAAAAAATTCTAGAAATTAAAAATTTACAGAAAAAATTCGGTAAATTTGAAGCTTTAAAAAATATTACTTTTGATATTAAGAAAGGAGAAGTTTTTGGTTTTATTGGACCAAATGGCGCGGGAAAATCTACCACAATCCGAATCCTTTTAGGAATTTTGCATGCTAATGGCGGCAGCGCAAAAATCTTTGGAAAAGACGTTTGGCAGAGTGCTGTTAGTATTCATAAAAGGCTTGCATATGTACCCGGTGATGTTTATCTGTGGCCGAATTTGACTGGCGGGGAAATCATCGATCTTTTCTTGAAATTGAACCAGCAAAGACATTCCGCAAGAACCGATGAATTAATTAAGCAGTTTGACCTTGATCCGACAAAAAAGGTACGAACCTATTCAAAAGGTAACAGACAAAAAGTTGCTTTGATAGCTGCGTTTTCAACAGCTGCGGATTTTTATATTTTTGATGAACCTACAAGCGGTCTTGATCCGCTCATGGAAGAAATTTTCCAAAAAAACGTAATGCATTTAAAAAATGAAGGGAAAAGTATTCTGCTTTCCAGCCACATTCTTTCCGAAGTTGAAAAAATGTGCGATCGAATCGGCATTATTAGGCAAGGAAAAATTATTGAAACAGGTTCGCTAGATGATATGCGGCATTTAACAAGGACAGTTTTTGTGCTGGAGACGCAAAAACCGCTAGAAAGTCTTTCTCAGCTGGAAGGTGTATATAATTTCAAGCCGGTTTTGGATAAAGAAGGTGTAAATAAGGCAACTTTCACAGTAGATTCTGAAAATATAAATTCAGTGTTAGAAAAATTAGTTGCATATAAAATTATTAGCATTCAAAGTACACCGCCCACTCTAGAAGATCTTTTCATGCGTTACTACAATCAAAAAGAAGGGAGCCGTTAGTCATGAGATATAATCTATTCAATCAAACTGGTTATATTATAAGGTTTTATCTAAGGCGTGATCGTTTTTTGATCGTTGGTTGGCTGATTCTTATTGTGGGACTGATGGGAGGAGCAGCTGCTAAATTTGATAGTATCTATGGTACTAAAGCTGCTCTTGCTTCAATCGTAACTACTTTAAAAACTCCTGCAATGAAAGCTATGTTCGGTTCGTTCACAGCAAAGCCGCCTTATACATCCGCTATCATTTATGCTAGTGAAATGATGGTTTTCATGGGTTTGGTATTTGCGATGATGAATATCTATTTTGCAGTTAAAAACTCACGTACAGAAGAGGACAATGGCACTTTAGAATTGATCAGAGCGCATTCGGTCGGTAAACTAAGCCCTTTAATTGCGGTAATTATAGAGCTTTTTGTTATTAATCTTATTAACGGTGTGTTGATTGCAATTTCCTTGGAGTTTGCAGGGATGACTGGAACAGATATACTGGGAAATTGTCTTTTTGGATTAGGACTTGCTGCATTCGGCTTTATGTTCGGCATGATGTCTCTTTTAGTATCACAGTTGGCCAATAACTCGCGAGGAGCGACAATCTTAAGTTACTTAATTTTAGGATTTACGTATATTGCCCGCATGCTGACAGATGTAAAGAATACTAACTACACTTGGATAACAATGTTCGGCTTGATCGAGAAATTGGAAATTTATACTGAAAATAATTGGCTGCCGGTGTTATATATGGTACTTTCAGCACTATTGCTATTATTTGTAACTATTTTTGCAAGTACCCATCGAGATGTTGCAGCAGGCCTGATTCCGACAAGACCTGGAAGAAGGAATGCTTCCTTTTTATTAGCTAATCCATTCAGTCTTATTTTACGCCTTGAAAGAATCAGTTTAATTATCTGGACTTGCGGACTGTTTGTTTTGGGAATCAGTTATGGTTCAATTTTTGGAAATATTGGGAATCTTTTAAAAACAAATCCTAGTGTTGCAAAGCTGATCGGATCTTCTGCAATCAAAAGCAGTAATCATGCTATTATCCTAAACTTTGCAGCTACTTTATCCGTAGTTTTTGCAGTAATTGCAACAATTCCAGCTGTTATCACAATTTTGAGGATTAATAATGATGAAAAAAAAGGCTGGCTGGAGCAGATTCATGCTAGGGGGATTTCTCGTTCGAACATCTTTTTTAGTTATATCGCAGTGGCTTTGCTTTGCGAAGCTCTTTGTCTTTTAGTTGCTTTGCTTGGTATGGGGTTTGCAGGTATGAGTGCAAAGGATCCCGTTTCACTGTTGCGATTCTTGCGCGCATTTTCAGGATATTTGCCGGCTATATATGTTGTTTCTGGAATTGCCGCTTTATTTACTGCACTTTTTCCCAAAATACAAAATATAGTCTGGATACTACCTATTTACGGTCTTTTTTCAATGTACTTTGGAAATCTTTTGAATTTTCCAAAGTGGGCAAAGCAACTGACACCTTATGGCTGGGTCAACCGCGTTCCTCTTAAAGAAGTGCAGTGGAATAATGGGGTAGTGATGATTGGGCTGACACTGGGTTTGTTTTTAATCAGTTATTTAATCTATTCAAAGAGAGATTTGCTTGAAAGTTAGGAATTATTTTTGGCTGAACGTATACTATCCAGCTATTACCAAAAAATTAAGGGGAATGATATAAGATGGCAAGTTCAAAAAAAAGCCCTAAAGATCCGCAAAAAATAAAAAGAATTATGAAAAGCTCACTTTATATCTTTGCGAGAAACGGGTACCAAGGAACAAAGACCGACCAGGTTTCTCAAATGGCAAAGGTTTCCAAAGGCACACTTTTTCATTACTATAAGAGCAAAGCGAACCTGTATCTTGAAACTTTACGTTACGCATTAAAGCAGATTGAAAAAGCTGCAGATTATTCTGTTTGGACAGATTCAAAGGATCTTGTGGAAATGATTGTCAGAGGAACCCAATATAAGATTGAACTTCAATTAAAATACCCGGTTGAATTCAGGTTGCTGATTCGTGCATACGCGCCCAACAACTCGTTGCCTTTAAAGTTGCAAAAAGAGATTCAGAAGATGTATGTACAAAGCAATCAAAAAACTTTAGGGGTGCTTATTACTCCCATCCTAAAAAGAATGCCGCTGCGTAAGGATTTCCCATTGCCTATGATAGAAAAAGCAATTGCTGCAATAGAAGAAGCAGTCCAACATGAAGCTCGTGACTTTATTAAAGAGCACCCTGAGGCCGTAATCAGTGACTTTGAGGAGATTATTGCTCAAGCAAAAATTTATATGGATATCTTGCAACGTGGTTTTATTGCTGATAAATAATACTTTAAAAAAGTAATTGCATATACTTAACAAATGGCTATTGATATATAAATGACGGGGCTGGGTCAAAAGTGAAATTTTAGCCTAGTTCCTCTACTTATTCCGGATAAATGTGTTCCATAAGTCAAAATTTTCCGTCTAACCTCGAATTACTCATAGCAAATTACTCGCTATGTTCGTAATTTCTTGTTAGTACTCAAATTTTACCGACTTATGTCACACTCTCTTTTATGTTTTTCAGAGGGTTTTTAAGGTTTAAAACAGATATTAATGGTTAAAGTAGATAATATTTGCAAAAAATTTGACGGTGCTTATAATAATAAGTGAGTGCTCACTTACTTATAAATGAGGTGAAAAAATGTCAACAGTTATTAAAGCTTCAAACTTGGTTCAGGGCTACGGTAAAACTATTGTTTTGAAACAAGTCAACTTAGAAATTAAAAAGGGTGAAATTCTTGCTTTAATAGGACCCAGCGGTTCTGGCAAAACCACTTTAATCAACTCAATTATGGGAATGATTAACCCTCAAAAAGGCGAAGTTACTTTATTGGACACTAGAATGCCTAACCGTAAGATATTGTCTAATATTGGATTTATGGCACAAACAGATGCGTTATATTGGACAATGACCGCCAGAGAGAATCTAGCCTTTTTTGGAATTATGCAGGGAGTTCCCAAGAAACAATTAAAAAAAAGAATTTCGTACGCAGCTGCAGTTGTGAACCTTGAACCAAGTTTGAATAAACAAGTACAATATTTTTCTGGAGGGATGAAAAGACGCCTGTCACTTGCAATCGCCTTGGTAGCCGATCCACAGATACTGATTTTGGATGAACCCACGGTAGGAATTGATCCAGAACTGAGGCAGCAGATCTGGAAAGAACTGCATCACCTTGCTTCTGAAGGCAAAACCATTTTGCTAACGACACATGTAATGAATGATGCTTGGGAAGCTGACAATCTTTTTTTGATTCGCAAAGGAGAGGCAATTGCCCAAGGCACACCGCGGACACTTATAAAAAAGTATGAAGTACAGACCATTGAAGAAGTATTTCTAAAGGCAGGGAGGCTTCAAGATGCGCATACTAGCAATGATTAAACGCATCATCACGGAAATGCTGCGTGATAAAAGGACCTTAGCATTGATATTCTTAGCTCCGTTAGTAATTTTATCTTTGTTCTATTTTATGTTCCAATCTAATGATAACGAAACGGCAGTACTCGGTGTTCGTAACGTTGATGCTGCACTGGTTAAAAATCTTAAAAATAAGCAGCTTAAACTTCAAAAGGTAAAATCGTCAAAACAAGCCAAAGAACTCATAAAACAATACGATTACGCAGGAATACTCTCGCAAAAAAATGAAAAATTAACACTTACTCTTCAGAATAGTGATCAGAATAAAAGCGCCCGGATCAAACAGAGTCTACAACTTGCGCAGATTAAATTACGCGGTAAAACTGCAAGTGCACAGATCAAAAAACAGATGAAGCTGATCCGACAGCTTAGCCGACAACTTGGTTCGGATGATAATCACGGATTCGCACAAAAAAATGCTATTACGTATACCACTGAAACACACTATGTTTACGGCAGCAGTAATTCAACTTTCTTTGACACACTTTTACCAATTATGATCGGTTTCGTCGTTTTTTTCTTTGTTTTTTTAATTTCAGGAATCTCGCTTTTGCGTGAAAGGACTAGCGGAACCTTAAATCGTTTGCTGGCAACACCGATAAAACGTAGTGAATTAATCAGCGGATATCTTCTCGGTTTTGGGATCTTTGCCTTATGTCAGACTGTCATAATTGTTTTATTCAGTATTTACGTTTTCAATATTCAGATTCTTGGAAGTATTTGGAATGTGTTGTTAATTAATATTCTTTTAGCACTAACAGCCTTAACGATTGGGTTATTTGTGTCAAGCTTTGCTTCTTCAGAATTTCAAATGGTACAGTTTATCCCATTAATAGTGATTCCACAGATTTTCTTTTCTGGGATTATTCCGGTTTCCCAAATGGCTAAGCCGTTACAGATTTTTGCTCGGTTTATGCCTCTTTATTATGGTGGACACTCTCTTTCAGAAGTGATTGAAAAGGGCGCAGGTTTAAGCAAAATCAGTCTTAATTTAGGGATACTTGCTATTTTTATAATTTTCTTTCTGATACTTAATCAACTTGTACTTCGCAGATATCGAAATGTTTAGGGGGCTTAGGAGAGAAAAATGATCATCAACAGTGTTAACACGCTTTTTGACCAGGCTTTAACCAAAACTTCACTCTCTGAAAAGCAAAAAAAAGTTTTAAAAGCGAGTCTGCTCCTTTTTTCAAAGAATGGCTTTGACAGGACCAGCACAAAAGAGATTGCTGAAAAAGCACAGGTGTCAGAAGGAACTGTCTATAAACAGTTTAAAACAAAAGAAGGTATACTGGCAGCAATTCTCAAACCATTTGTAAAATCAGTTATTCCAAGCGCTGCTGCAGAATTTATCACTGCTCTGTCGCAGGCAAACTATCCCTTGCTTGAAGAATTTTTGACCCAAGTAGTTCAAAATAGAATGGAATTCGCAATTGAAAATAAATTGCAGTTAAAGATTTTTGCGCAGGAAGTGCTGCATGATAAAAACTTGGCCTATACTTTAAAGCATGAAATCGGTGGAGAATTGGTAGTAAAGATGGGCCTAGCTTTAAAATATTATCAAAAACAAGGTCAACTGGTCGCCTGGGCTCCTCAAAGGATTGCACAATATATTATTAGCACTGTTATGGGGTATTTAGTCCCATGTATATTGTTAGACCAGCCTCTCGATGTACCCGAGGCCAGCAAAGAAGCAGTAGAATTTTTAATTAAAGGATTAAAAAAGAACAGCGAGTAATTTTTGTAAGAACCTGTAACGATAAAGGTCAAGCTTTCAAGAAGACTTTATTACATTTTCGAAGTATGATTGTTGGGAAAGTATGAGACTCGTATTCGGAATCTCAGCCTTTTTAATATCTTTATTGAAAGGGGTTTCTTAAAGATGTATTACTCAAGTGGAAATTATGAAGCATTTGCGCGTCCCAAAAAACCTGACAATATTGAGCAAAAGTCCGCTTATTTAGTGGGTGCCGGGTTAGCCTCGCTCGCTGCAGCAGCCTTTTTGATACGTGATGGCCAGATGAAGGGAAAAGAGATTCATGTTCTAGAAGAATTATCTTTGCCGGGAGGATCATTGGATGGAATCTTTAACCCAGAAGACGGATTTATCATTAGAGGCGGTAGAGAAATGGAGAATCATTTTGAATGCTTGTGGGATCTTTATCGTTCTATTCCATCGTTAGAAGAAGAGAATGCCTCCGTCCTTGATGAATTTTACTGGTTGAATAAAGAAGATCCTAATTCCTCAAATTGCAGGATGATTTACGATAGGGGTCAACGTGTTCCCGATGATGGAGCTTTTACTTTAGGCGAGTCAGCCAGAGAATTGATAAAGCTGGTATTAACTCCAGAAGAAAGTCTCACAGATAAAAAGATTGAAGATGTTTTTTCAAGTAAGTTTTTCACTTCTAATTTTTGGTATTATTGGTGCACGATGTTTGCTTTTGAAAAGTGGCATTCTGCAGTTGAAATGAGGCGTTATGTTATGCGCTTTATTCATCATATTAAAGGACTGCCCGATTTTACTGCATTAAAATTTACCAGGTATAATCAATATGAATCATTAGTATTACCATTAGTCAGCTATTTGAAAGATCAGGGGGTTGATTTTCAGTATAAGACCACTGTTACTAACATTATAGTCGAAGTTGAAGATGGCAAAAAGGTTGCTAAAAGTATTCAGCTGAAAAAAGCGGGTTTAGAAAAGGAACTTTCGTTAACAGAAGATGACTTAATATTTGTTACTAATGGTTCTATCACCGAAAGCACGACACACGGCAGTCATGATTCTCCTGCTCCAATAAACAATAGACTGGGCGGCAGCTGGAAATTATGGCAGAACTTGGCCAAGCAGTCAACTGAATTTGGACATCCGGAAGTTTTTTGTGAAGATCTTCCATCAAAGAGCTGGTTTATTTCAGCTACTATGACTCTGCAGAATGCAGATATTGAACCTTATATCGAAAGGCTGACACATAGAGAAATTCATAGCGGTAAAATCGTAACAGGAGGAATAGTTACGATCAAGGATTCTAATTGGCTAATGAGTTTTGCTGTTCACCGTCAACCGCATTTTAAAGCACAAAAGCCTAACCAAACTACTGTTTGGATTTATGGTTTATATTCGGATACTTTGGGAAACTACATTCAAAAGAAAATTGTGGATTGCTCAGGAGAAGAAATTGCGGAAGAACTTTTGTATCACTTAGGGATCCCTGAAACTAAAATTAAACGATATGCTCAAAATTCTTGCACGGTTGTCCCAACTTATATGCCATTTATCACCTCTTATTTCATGGTTCGGCATCTTGGAGATCGCCCTTTGGTAGTTCCAGACGGCTGTGTTAACTTGGCATTTATCGGTAATTTTGCGGAGACAAAACGAGATACTGTTTTTACTACTGAATATTCTGTTCGTACAGCAATGGAAGCTGTCTATACGCTGCTGAATATTGACCGCGCGGTACCAGAAGTTTTTGGTTCTGTTTATGATATACGGCAATTGCTGAGTGCACTATATTATCTTAACGATGAGAAAAAATTGACAGAACTTAACTTGCCGATACCTAAGCTGTTTTTAAAATTGGGGCTTAAAAAATGCAAGGGGACCTATTTAGAAGAGCTGCTTAAAGAAGCACACTTGCTATAAAATAATCATATAAAAAGGCTGCGGAGATTGAGAAATAAGCTGGGTCAAAACCTATGTTTTGGCTCAGCTTTTTTGTACCTTCTTGCAGTTGCCATATTAACGTGTTTTAATGCTCAGCCTTTTCCGCTCAGCTTTATTCCATAGAAAGCAGGATAATTAAAATTCAGTTAAAGCATGTGTATAATCTAAACAAAGATCTGTACAAGGAGGCGGTACTTTTGATGCAATGGCTTTTTGGAGACAATCAGATTGAATGGTGCTTACGTTTGGTTTTAGCAACTATCTGTGGGGGAATAATCGGCTATGAAAGAAGAAGCAAGATGAAAGCAGCCGGTGTGAGGACACATATTTTAGTGACAATGGGTTCAGCTTTGATTATGATTGTTTCAAAATATGCTTTTTTCGACATTGCACAAAAAAACGGGATGTCACTTGATCCTTCCAGAATTTCTGCCCAGGTAGTCAGCGGAATTGGTTTTATTGGTGCAGGTGCTATTTTAACGAAACACAAAATTATTGATGGCTTGACAACTGCAACCGGTTTATGGGTAGCAGCTGGAATTGGTCTGGCACTGGGAAGCGGGATGTATACAATTGCTATCGCGGCTACTGCGTGTGTTCTGTTGACCCAGGTGGTCATTTCGCGAATAGATTCTCATAAAATTCGTGGTAAAACAGGGATAAACATTTTTATCAGCTATCGAGGCAAAATGACGGAGATAGAAGATTTGCAAGAACGTTTAAAAAAGAGAGAATATCCGGATGTTAATTTTAATACTCTTTACTATGAAGAGGATCATTTTAAATTAAGATTGCATATCGCAATTTACAGCAGACAGGAGTTGAATCGTTTGTTTGACTATTTGGCGCAAGACCCTAAGATGATATATATGGAAGTTGAATAAAAAGATGAATGAGGAAGTCTAACATGTTTAAATTAGTTTTAAACGTTTTCGAAAAAGCTACAACACAACATTATCAACTATTGCTGGATGCAGATCCTTCCAAAAAAGCAGTTGATTCATACTTAGCACGCGGTATTTGTATTGAAGCTAAAAAGTCTGGGTCTGGAGTCCTTGTGGGGTGTGGTAGTCCTTCTTTTAACGCGTCCTGAAACGCTCGAAATTGTCAATCTTGCAGTTGTAAAAGAGTACCGTCAACAGGGAATCGGAACTTATTTAATAAACTATTCCTTAGAATGGGCGCGAAATAAACAGGTTAAAGTAGTTGAGGTTGGTACAGGAAGTACAAGTTTTAATCAGCTTTATCTTTATCAAAAGTGCGGTTTCAGAGTAATAGGAATTGATTCCGATTTTTTTGTAAAGCATTACGAAAAGCCGCTGTTTGAAAACGGCCTTCAGTTGCGTGATATGCTTAGGCTGCATCAATATTTATGATACTGCTGTAAGAGGAGCAGACTAGTTGGTTAGTAGCAGTTGAAAATGATATATTTAAACATATAAAGACTTGCAGGAAGGAGAGATTAAAAATGTCAATTTATGATTATGAAGCCACTTTGGAAAACGGCGAGACTTATTCTCTAAAAAAGTATGAAAATCATCCTTTAGTAATTGTCAATACTGCTACAAAGTGCGGTTTAGCTCCCCAATTTAAAGAACTCGAAAAAATCTATCAGGAGTATCATAAGAAGGGACTGATTGTTCTTGGTTTTCCTTCCAATCAATTTCACCAAGAAGTAAGCGATAGTAAGGAAGCTGCACAAAGTTGCCGAACAACATACGGAGTTTCATTTCCAATGCATCAAATTCATGATGTCAATGGGGAAAAGGCACTTCCGCTTTTTAAGTATTTGACAAGCCAAAAACCTGGTAAATTTACTAACGCTATTAAGTGGAACTTTACCAAATTTCTAGTAGATGAAAAAGGACAGGTAGTGGAACGTTTTGCGCCTACTACTGTGCCGCAGAAAATGATTCCTAAAATTGAAAAATTACTTGAAAAACAGCAAAGTTAATTTTGCTGTTTTATAGGCTCGCTGAACGTTTACTTGAAAAGTAAGGAGGGTCAGAATGGACTTCACACGAGATAATTTAATGTATGCTGCAATTTTTGGCTGGTTCAGCTTCGTTTGGTTTGGATGGGCACAAGAAGCACCACCGTCTGAGTGGAGAATCTGGCTAGGAATTGGAGCGGCTGTTGCTTTAATCACAGGAATAGCTGGGGCAATATTAAGTTTTTATCATTGGCATTCAAAGACTGCATTGGCTGCCATAGCTAATTTTAATTGGTACCTGATTATTTTCGCTGCTGAGGTAATTTTAATTTTGGCAGGTTCTTTGCTTCTTTTGTGGCTTCATAAAGAAGAACAGGTTGCCCCTTTTATTTCGCTGCTTGTTGCACTCCACTTTGTCGGACTTAAGTTCGTATTTCAAGATGAACTTTTGTTCCTCCTGGCTGGTTTGATGCTGATAGTGACTTTTGCTGCTTATCCTTTGGCAAACTATCTGCATGTTTCCCTCAGCGCACTTATAGGCGGAGGAAACGGCGTAATTTTGCTTGGTTTTGCGTGGGTAGGGTTGCTGCGCTTTCTTTCGTAGCAAAAATATCCAACTTATTAGACAAGCAGCAGTTGAAGAATTTATTTTTATGCACTTTGTTTAAATTCATTCAACTGAAAAGACGTAAAATAACATTGAGTTTCGGTGAGAGTTCTTAATACCCAGTTGTACTTTTTAAGCAGACATGGTAAGTTAATAATATTAAAAAACGAAACGAGGGATCCTGACGTTGAGAAATTAATCCAATTTGTTGAAGCTGCATTCAGATTGTTTTCCATTCTTGTGGAGCAGTGTGCAGATTTTCAGGATTAGGATTAATTTCTCAACCGAGGGGTTTTTTGTGTTCCTTAGGTTTCGTTAATTTCACTTCTTTTTCTGAAAATAGCTAAGATATTTGTATTTTTCAGAAAAAGGTGAACTGAATGACTAAAATTGAAATTAAAAATTTGACCTTTGGCTTTAATATTCGTGAACAAACTCTTTTTGAGAATATTTCATTAACAATGGACACAAATTGGAAGCTTGGTTTGATTGGACGCAATGGGCGCGGAAAAACAACGTTCTTAAAACTTTTGCAGGGTGAATATCCGTATGACGGCAAAATTGAAAGACAAGTTGCCTTTACCTATTTTCCTCAAAAAATAAATGATAAACAACAGTTGACATATTATTTGCTGCAGGAGCTATCGGCTTTTGAGGATTGGAAGCTCAAGAAGGAATTGAACCTGCTTCATTTGAATCCTGACATTTTGTGGCGCAGTTTTGACAGTCTTTCGGGTGGTGAGCAGACTAAGGTGTTATTGGCCGTGTTGTTTGCTGACGAATTTAATTTTCCCTTGATTGATGAGCCAACTAATCACTTGGATTTGCTTGCACGCAAACAAGTCGCACATTACCTGCAAGAAAAGCGGAAGGGTTTTATTGTTGTAAGTCATGACCGCAGCTTTGTAAATAGTATAGTGGATCATGTGCTGGCACTTGAAAAAAAGCAGGTAGTTTTGTCTCAGGGCAATTATGCAATCTATGAAGAACAAAAGAACATGCGTGATAGTTTTGAAGAAGAAGAGAACGTCAAGTTAAAAAAAGAAATTGGTAGATTGAAAAAAACTTCCTCTGAAAAGGCCCAGTGGGCGCATGGACGCGAAAAAGATAAATACGGATCGCCTTCTAAGCTGGGCAGCGGAGCTGTTTATGATACTGGTTTTATCGGAGCCCGGGCAGCCAGAACGATGAAACGTTCTAAAACACTTGTAAAACGTATGGAGAAGGAAACGGCAGCTAAAGAAAAACTGTTGAAAAACATTGAAAAAAATGAATCGCTTAAAATGAATTTTAAACCAAGCCATCACGAACTGTTGTTGAAAGCTGAGAATTTACAGTTATTTTTTGAAAATAAGCCTTTATTTGCTCCTGTTAACTTTGAGTTACGGCGAGGTGAACGTCTTTTGCTTAAGGGGCGTAACGGTGCAGGGAAATCTTCTCTTGTCAAATACTTGTTAAATGATTTTAAAGGCACAGCAAAAGGCAATATTATTAAGCCGCAAGTCTTGAAATACAGTTATGTGCGGCAAGATTATGAAGATAACAAGGGAACGTTGCAGCAGTTTGCAAAAAGATATCAATTGGATTATACAGATTTAGCGAACAATCTGCATAAACTTGGAGTCGAACGTGATGCTTTTGAAACTCCTATTGAAAAAATGAGTATGGGACAGAAAAAACGAGTAGAATTGGCAAAATCGCTTGCGGCATCTGCTGAGTTATTTATCTGGGATGAACCATTAAACTATTTGGATGTTTTTAATCAAGAACAATTGGAAGAACTTATTAAAACGGTTAAACCCACTATGCTGATCGTTGAACACGACGATGCTTTTATAAAGAATATTGTTACAAAGAGTGTAATTTTATGCTGAACGTTCAAGCCATGGCAAATCAATTGTTGCCTGCGAGAAACAGTTTATTAAATACTTTATTCTCAAGAACAGAGGTATTAAGAGCTAATTTGTACTATACTAAAATGAAAATATAAATTAGCAGGGGAAAATTAATGAAAAACTTTATCTTTGATTTTGATGGAACACTGGCAGATTCTGGAAAAACCGGGGTCCTTGCAACTCAGGCTGCTTTTCGTGATTTTGAATTAAAGCAGCCTTCTGCAGCGCAGGTTCAATATTATATGGGCATTCCGATTGAAATTTCATTTAGAAAAATGTCGGATAGAGAATTTTCTAATGCTCAGTTTGAAGAATTGCTAATTACTTTCCGTAAACATTATAAGAATCTTGAATTGAGCAGCCTTTCCTTATTTCCTAAGATGAAGGATGTTTTGGAACAACTTTATGCTGATGGAAAAAATCTTTTTGTTGTTTCCAGTAAGCATTCAGTAGCATTGCAACGCAATCTTGAACGTTTAGAAATTGCACAATACTTTAGAAGTGTTTGTGGTTCTGATCAGGTTGCACATTTTAAACCGGCACCAGATGGTATCCTGAATTTAATAGCACGCTATAAACTAATTAAAAAGGAGTGCATTATGATTGGTGATGCAATTTATGATCTTCAAATGGGAAAAGCTGCACAAGTGCGGACTTGTGGTGTTACTTGGGGAGCACATGAACGCAGTCTTTTACAAAACGAGAGTCCAGATTACTTGGTTTCACAAGTTCCAGAACTGCTAAACTTGGAATAACTTAAAAACGTATCAGGTAAATTGATGGAACTGGGTTAAATTAGTGTTTAACTCAGTTTTTTGTATTTTCTTGCAGTTTCCATGTCTAAATTTGACTAGTAATTCGCAGTTAATGCTCAAAGTCTAACGGCTATTGGCACATTTTCTGAGGTTCCGTGAGAAGAAAGGACTGATCATAGTGACAGAAAAAGTTTATGGAGAACGGGTTAAACTTGCATTTCTTCCAGTTGAATTAACAAGTAAGGAGTACCAGATTTTTAAGAATCCACATGTGGTTAAGTACACGAAACATGGGGCGTTCAAAAATGCAGATGAAGCTCTTAAATTCATTATGAAACATAATCAAGAAAAAGATTTTTTTGGTGTCTATTTAAAAAGGACCAATGAGTTGATTGGAAATTGTTAGCTCATTGTTAAACAAGAAACAGCTTCAGCTGAGCTGGCATATACTTTGGCAGAAGAATTCTGGGGAAAAGGATTAGGAACTGAGACTGCAAGAACCCTAATTGATTATGGTTCCAAGACTTATTCATTGAAAAAGATAATTGGTGCGTGCACTACTGGAAATATCGCTTCTAAGAAAATTCTGCTTAATAACGGTTTTCATTTTATTAGGCAACAAGACAATGCTTTTCAAAAGAAAGAACTCTCCTATGCTCTTTTGTATTTTGAAAAAAGATTGAGAAAATAAAAAACAAGAGGAGTTGTGCCAAAAATTATATTTTGGTCCAACTCCTCTTGTTTTAGCTTGATAGTATACGAATTAACATCGTTTCATATAGCCGAATATTCCCACTTAACTATGTTAGTAATTCGCAGTTAATGCCCGGGAAATAACGAATGTTGGCATATTCCCTTTTGTTTTTAAAAAAATTGATTTTTAAAGATTCTCAAGAGTATGCTTTTTATCCTTACCAGCAAGAAAGTATCCTACAGCGTAAATGGACCATGCCCAGACGATATGTCCAAAGAATTCGGAGAAGTGTTCATCAAAAGGTTGGTTCCATGGTGCGGGAACTGTTCCCATCGCTGGCATGATGATTATATGAAATGCTATCCAAATAGCAATCCCATAAGCAGCACCTTGCCAAAGAGTAACTTTACTCCAATATTGTGCTAGAAATAGGAATAAAGCAGCGAAGACGATCGAGAAAGCAAAATGAATAATAAGAGCAACATAAAAAACTTTCTGATCTGTAGAATAGTAGACAAATGCATGTGTTGTGGCATGTGACATCCCAAACTGCTCCAGTAGATGCTGAGGCGGATTTGTGGCATTGCGTGCTAAAGTCCGTGGCGGCAAAAGTGCTTCCCAGCCAATTTTGACCATCCCTGAAATCATACCAGCAATAAAACCGTACCAAATACTTTTTAATGCAATTGCACTAAATGGAGCTTTGGGTTTTGAAAATTGAAACATCAGATCACCTCATTAAAATTAAATACATTTTTAGTATAGAAGTATGTGAATTTTTTATCAAGAGCAAAAAGAATTTTTTTCAGCAACTTTCTTTTTAAAAATGAAAGCAGCTTTTTATTTTCCATAATACTTCTAAATAACAACAAACAAAAAGGATAAGCGCATTCATTGCTGTAAACAGTCTTGTATGCTATAAATAAGAAAAATCTTATTGGAATATTATGTTAGTTCTTATAAAAATCAGAGTAGTGAAACTTGAAACGACTTAACGTTGGCAAAAAAATTTTTTTAACTACCCACCATGGTGAGCTTTAATGAAAGTGAGGGAGAAGTATGACAATACAGCCTCTCAGTATTGATATTCCAGGTGAAGAACTTGTTTTTCTCAAAAAGCGTCTCAGACAAACGTTGCTTCCTTCAAGTTTATGTGCAACAGATTGGCATCTGGGTATAAAGGCCGACTACTTCACAAAAGTGATCTCTTATTGGAGTACAGATTATAATTGGAAGAAAGAAGAGGACAAGCTTAATCAATTCAACCATTTTCGGACAGCAATAAATGATTTTGAGATTCATTTTATTTATGAGCGTGGTGAAAGTAAGAATTCGATTCCTCTGCTTCTCACACATGGGTGGCCTGACAGTTTTTTAAGATATACTAAAGTAGTTTCGCTTTTAACTAAAAAAAGAAAGTTGAATGTTTCACAAGAATTTTCTTTTGATGTCATCATACCATCTCTTCCTGGTTTTGGCTTTTCCAACTATCCTAAGGTAGAACAATCAATTAATAATAAAACAATTGCAAATTTGTGGCACGAATTAATGACCAAAGAATTAGGTTTTAGTAAGTATATTGCAGCAGGTGGGGACCTTGGTTCGGGAATTTCCCGTTATTTAGCCGTTAATTTCCCTGCTGATCTGTTAGGAATTTATCTTAACGACGTTGGTTTAATTAGGGAGTTGTTAACTCCTAAAAATAAACAGCTGACACAAGCAGAACACGATTACCAAGATAAAACTTTGAAATGGATGGATAAAGAAACTGGTTATATCAATATCCAAGCTACCAAACCACAAACTCTTTCTTTTGCACTTGCTGATTCTCCAGCTGGAATGGCTGCTTGGATTCTTGAAAAGTTCTACACTTGGAGCGGTAACGATACACAGTTAGAATTGGATGATGTCTTAACGAACATTATGATTTACTGGATAAGCAATTCGATTTCTACAGCAAACAGAATTTATTATGAAAATAGCCATTTCTTGCCGGCAATTGATAAAATTGCAGTTCCCACTGGTATGGGTATTTTCCCCGAAGATCTAGTTTTGCCTCCAAAAGACTGGGTAAAAAGTCATTTTAACTTGATTCATTGGACAGAAATATCGAAAGGGGGACATTTTACAGCATGGGAAAATCCGCAGGAATATGCGGATGACCTTGCTGAATTTGCACAAAAACTACTATAAGCTCGTCTTTTTAAAAAGAGTTCTCTTGTAAAAAGCATCCGCTGCTTTTACAGAGATCTCTTATTTTTAATTACTTTTGTATGAACTACTGCATCTTATCAGCAAGCTGAATTATGGCTTTTTTTAAATTGAGTGTAAATAAGTTTTAAAATAGGACGTAAATTAACGTTTTTAAACTTATGTTATAATAAGCAGTATTGCCAAATTTTAAAGGAGTGAATATTTTATTAACGAAAAAAATAAAAAGATCAGTTTATTTAGCCTGGTGATGTTGGGTCTAGGTTCGCTTATCGGTTCCGGTTGGCTTTTTGGCTCATGGGAAGCAACCAAAGTTGCTGGACCAGCGGCACTTATTTCGTGGATTATCGGAGCAGTGATTATTGGTGTGATTGCATACAATTACATTGAATTAGGTACAATGCTGCCTGAATCTGGGGGAATGAGCAAATATGCACAATATACACACGGCTCACTTTTGGGTTTTATTGCATCATGGGCAAATTGGATCTCATTGATCACTTTAATTCCAATTGAAGCAGTTGCAGCCGTTCAATATATGGGTTCGTGGCCTTGGTCATGGGCAAAATTCACCCACTCTTTTGTTAGCGATGGTACGATTACCACTGCCGGGCTTTTGATTGTATTCTTGTTCATAATTATTTTTACACTATTCAACTATTGGTCTGTTTCTTTATTGACGAAGTTTACTAGTTTTATTTCTATTTTTAAAATTGGTGTGCCGTTATTAACAATTCTGATGCTTTTTCTTTCAGGTTTTCACCCTGGTAATTTTGGAAATAATTTGCAAACTTTCATGCCGTATGGTTCTGCTGCAATTTTTAAGGCAACAACAGTTTCAGGAATTATTTTCTCTTTTAATGCTTTTCAGACAGTAATCAATATGGGAAGTGAAATAGAAAATCCCAAAATGAATATTAGAAGAGGAATCGTTTTTTCCTTATTGATAAGTGCAATAATTTACATTCTTTTGCAAACAGTTTTCATTACCTCCTTATCACCACAGATGATTGCAAAAACAGGATGGGATGGGATCAACTTCAGCTCACCTTTTGCAGATTTAGCTATTTTGTTAGGCATTCACTGGCTCTCGGTTCTTTTATATATGGATGCGTTTGTGTCTCCTTTTGGAACAGGAGTCTCATTTGTGGCTTCAACAGGCCGTGCATTGGCAGCCATGATTGATAATAAGCACTTGCCGCATTTTTTGGGCCACATTGATAAAAAACTTGGGATTCCTAGGGTAGCGATTGTGACTAATTCATTATTAAGTATGGTTTTAGTTTCTGTTTTTCGTTCATGGGGAACATTGGCTAGTGTAATCTCAACTTCAACATTGATTGCTTATTTGACTGGCCCGGTTACTGTAGTGTCCTTTCGTAAGATGGCACCTGAATTTAATAGACCAGTTCGAAATTCCAACTTAAAATTCATGGCACCCTTAGCTTTTGTGCTATCATCCTTAGCTGTCTATTGGGCCATGTGGCCGACAACTATTCAAGTAATTCTTGTTATCTTGATTGGACTACCATTTTATGTTTATTATGAATGGAAAACTGACTGGGCTAAAACAAAAAAGCAGATTGCAGGGAGCTTGTGGATGATTTTTTATCTGATTTTTTTAACGCTGATTTCTTATATCGGCAGTAAAGATTTTAACGGACTAGGAATTATTGGCTATCCGTATGATTTTCTAGTAGTTATTATCGTTTCCTTATTTTTCTATCATTGGGGCACAGAAAGCCGTTTATTTACTAAATATTTTAAACAAGCCAAAAAAGTTAATAACCGAACAAGAAAACGAGCAGACAAACAGGAAAATAATTTAGAATAGAATTCTTTAAAATCGGGATGGAGTGCATATAAGCAGTGTCGCTTTTTTACAGATATTTATTATATGCTGCTGATTTTAGAAAGTGTGACATGAATCACTAGTGTAAAGGCTGGGAAGTACAGTGATATGAAAACTATAAGATAATACAAAACAGGGCCACGACCAAAACACAATTTTTGGGTCGGCCCTGTTTTGTATAGGAGCTGCTTTTCTTATTTTTGTATTAATAAAATGTTTTATTTTAATGAAACATGAAATTAAATGATATAATTTAGTTAAACATGTAATTATTTATATTTGTTGCCAAAATTCAATGAATTGAATAGAGAATGCAGCTTAAACGTTGAAAATTAAATAAAGTAATTGTTCGAATAAGGGATAGAATGCGTAATTAACGCTGCAAAAATAACAAATCGATTTCCAGAGTTCCTTTTTATTTGAATGAAAGGATAGAGAATATGAGCAAATACGATGCTTTGTGGATGTACTTTCATGATAGGACAGAACCTCAGATTAAGCTTAGCTTTGCTAAAATAAAAAAGATCGCTGGCATTGAATTGGATCATTCCTTTTTAAGCTATAAAAGGGAATTATTACGTTATGGATATACGGTCAGCAAAATTTCACTTAAAAATCAATATGTGATTTTTAACAGGATTGAGTAGTTTAATGCTACAGCTAAGGCCGCATATATTATTTTCATCTTCATTTTAAAATTATCATAGACAAAAGAGCTGCAGTTAAGTTGCCAGAATTTCGGCAACTTATTTTTCTATAAAAATAGAGCCTGGCATTGACGTGAATCTGCTTTTACATCAAGCTGGGCTTTTTATTTTAGAAAATCAATTTTTGCTGCTAAAGTGCAGACCATTCCTACCGTATCCCCATTTATAAATATAACTTGCAAGTTCTTCAGGTGATTCTTTAAGCCCGGTTTTCAACCAGTATCTGACTGAACCGATAATTCCATTAAGACAATATTCAAACATATAATGTTCCTCTGCTTTATTTTTGAAATCATAGTCTTGAATTTCTTGGTCATTTTTTAAAATTTCACTTTTGGCATTAGTTAAGAATTCTGTTAAAAACTTAGGGTCATCAGTTAATACGAAAAGAGCAACAGCAGATCTTTTTTTCACAACTTCTAAAATACTTGTCAAAACATTCTTTAGTGAATCCGGACTGGTTCTTCTATTAATAATGGTTAGTAATTTTTGAGTGGTTTCTTGTTCCATGGCACGCATGCAATCAGGGATATCTTGGTAATGAGCATAAAAAGTGGCACGATTCACGTCAGCAAGTTTACATAATTCAGTAACAGTGATTGCGCTAAGCAATTTTTTTTTCAACAATTCTATTAAGCTGCTTTGGATTATAAGTTTTGTCATCTGTACTCGGCGATTATTTTTGGTTCCAGGCATATAACACTTCTCCTTTATACGGTAAATTAAACATTTTTTCAGCAAGCGTTTATTTTTAAACATTCTTGAGATAATTGTCGGTTGAAAAATACTTTTCTTTATTCTAACATATTAATATCATTTAAACACATTGTTTAAATGATGTCACGGTGTAATAACAAAAAGTTAGAAGGAGAGTAAGTCATGAAGGGGAGTAAAAAGCAATTCATCATTCAAGCGGTTGTTTGGCTGTTTATTATGTGTACTGCAATTGTCTTGTTGCCTAACGTTAGCCAGTTAGTGCGTGACAAGGGTCAGACAAAGCTGCCAAGCAGTGCTAAAAGCCAGGTCGCACAAGTTATTCAGGATGATTGGGGCCGCAAGCAAAATAATACACGGCAGGTAGTCTTAGTCTTTAATAATGGAGATTCACCATTAACAGCGACACAAAAAAATGACATCACAAAGACCATTAGCCATTTTAAAAATAATAAAAATAAGTATGGAATCAAAGCAATCACAGCACCTAATGATAGTTCAGCGACAAAGAAACAGTTGATCTCAAAAGACAAATCAACTGAACTTGTACAGCTGATGGTTGACAAGAAACAGACGGTTCAAAAGATGACTGCTAAATTGTCTGCAGGTGCTAAGACACAAGGCGTAAAAACGTATGTGACAGGAAGCGATATTCTTAATGATGACTTCATTCAGGAAACTGAGCAGGGTTTAAAGAAGACAGAATTAATTACAATCATCTTTATCTTTATTATCTTGGCATTAGTTTTCCGTTCACCTATCACTCCAATAATTTCATTACTTTCGGTAGGAGTTTCATTCATTATTTCATTAAGCATTGTAATGAATTTAGTTGAAAAGTTTAACTTTCCGTTATCAAACTTTACCCAAGTTTTCATGGTTGTAGTTCTTTTCGGAATTGGAACGGATTATAATATTCTGCTTTTTGACCAGTTTAAAGAAGAACTCAGTCGTGATGACAATGTTCTGAATGCCACAAAGAATGCTTTAAGAATTGCCGGTCGAACAATTCTTTACAGCGGATCGTCAGTTTTAATCGGTTTTTCAGCTTTAGGTTTGGCAAATTTTTCGGTTTATCGTTCTGCAGTCGGCGTTGCGGTGGCAGTTGCGATCTTATTGCTAGTTCTGCTGACTTTAAATCCTTTTTTCATGTGGATTCTGGGACGTCGAATGTTTTGGCCTACTAAAAACTTCGGCAGTGGAAATAGCAGCCGTTTGTGGCATGGAATTTCGCTGCATTCTGTCAGACACCCATTCATTGCGCTTTTAATAGTAGCAATCGTTGGTGTGCCATTCTTATTAACGTATGATAATCAGTTAAACTACGATACTCTTGCAGAATTAAATGATTCTATTCCGGCAAAACAGGGTTTCAGGGTCGTGCAAAAGCATTTTTCAAAGGGAACAGCAGAGCCTTCTACTTTGTATATCAAAACAAATCGTCCCTTAAATAATGAAAAGGACCTAAAAGAACTTGATGCCTTGACTAAACGTCTAAAGAAAATTTCAGGAGTTAAGACAGTGGCTTCGGTCACCCAACCGGGCGGAGCTGAAATCAGTAGCTTATACGTTAATAAACAGCTTAAAACTGTTACGAATGGAATGGATAGTGCCAGCAGCGGTCTCAGTAAAATCGGCAGCGGGTTGAGCAGTGCTGACCAGCAGCTGGGAAATGCAAACCTGCAGCAGGGTGTGAATGGTGCGCAGAAATTAGCAAGCGGCACTAATACGTTAAAAAATGGCAGTCAGCAGCTTGAAAGCGGTGCGACGACATTGGCAAACGGGGCTTCTGCGCTGCAACAAGGAACCAACACCTATACCAATGGTATTAATACCCTCAGCAGTGCATTAAATACTCTGAATAGCAAACAAGCTCAAATTTCTTCTGGAGTAGGAACTTTAAATAATGGTGTTTCAAAGCTGCAAAATGGTTCGCAACAAGTTGCTGCAGGTCTGCAGGAACTGCAAAGCAAAGTTAATGCAGCTTCTAGTACCGGTGATACTTCACAAATTCAAGAATTAAAAAGCAAGTTGGGACAACTAAACAGTGCAATGGCTGAATTAGAAAAGTCGACTGGTAGTTCTACTTCATTACCGGATATGAACGGAATAAAAACAACTGCTGACGCATTAACAGCTTCAAGTACAAGTACTGAAAATGACGCAAAAAATTTGCAGGGTGTATTAGAAGATTTACAGAAAAAGGGTTCTGATTCTGCTACTCAGCAGGCAATGCTATCTCAAATCTTTGATGCAGTTGCCAAAAGTGGTACAGCTTTAAATAATTCACAAAAAGTGGCACTCTCTACTGTAATGGGTTCAATAATGGAGAATAATAATCAGCAACTTAAAGGAGCCTCAGAAGCTGCAGAAAAATTACAGACAGATCTTGCGGCACTTTCAACAAATGGCACTGATTTGACAAAAGAATTGGGCCAACTTAGTGCTCTTAGTTCGCAATTGACAAAATTATCAGACTTAAATAAACTCGCAGCAAATTCTATTCAAGCAAACAATGCCTCAATGCAGGCTTTGGATAAGCTTAGCCAAGCAGTTCAGGGCATGCAGCAGATTAAAGGTGCTTTGAATGGAAGTGCTGGCCAAACAGGCTTAACCAGCGGCTCACAACAGGTTGCCAGCGGTTTGGATCAACTTAGCTCAGGCACAGCTGAAATGTCCAGCCAGTTATCACAGTATACTAATGGGGTGGCAACTATAACTGCAGGTGCTAATAAGTTATCTGCTAACTCTGCTTCTTTGACTAACGGAACAGCACAATTGGCTGCAGGTAACAACCAGCTGGCTGCTAAACAAAGTGAATTGACGGCTGGGTTATCAACAGTTAATAATGGACAGGCAACTATGGTTACTTCTCTTCAAGGTTTGGTAGGACAAATGCAGACCTTAAAGAATGGTTTAGGTGCTGCAAGCACCGGTACTCAAAAGATCAACCAAGGTGTTGGTACAGCTAACAATTATTTGACAAAATTAAAAAATTCCGCGGCCGCTAAAGTTTACTATGTTCCTAAGAGTGTTTTAAACGGTAAGGAATATCAGCAAAGTATTGATAACTACATGTCAGGTAATAAGCATGCAACAAAGATGACAATTGTGTTAAATGAAAATCCAAGCTCTGCAAATGCTATGGATAAGGTTTCCTCTATTCAAAATCAAGTTCAAAAATCCTTAAAGGGAACAGCTCTTGCAGGAGCAACAGTTGCAATTGGCGGAGAAACATCTACAGTTAATGATCTCCATAAAACTGCATCAAATGATTTTCTCAGAACAGCAAGCATCATGTTAATTGGAATTTTGATTGCATTGATGGTTATTACGCGTTCAGTATTGCAGCCTTTCTATATTTTAGGTACACTGCTGCTTTCTTATGTGATGGCCTTAAGTATAACAAAACTTATCAGCAGCGTTGTACTTGGACAAAGCTTATTAACGTGGAACACACCATTCTTTGGCTTTATCATGCTGATAGCATTAGGGGTTGATTACAGTATCTTCTTGATGATGAAATATCGTGAATTTGCTAAGATTTCAGGAACTCCGATTGTCAGAATAGTGCGTGCTGCAGCAGTAATCGGTACAGTGGTTCTTTCAGCAGCCATTATCTTAAGCGGTACTTTTGCGGCGTTGATTCCATCGGGAGTTTTGACCTTGATCCAGGTAGCATTAGTTGTGATTATTGGATTAATTATTCTTGTCTTTGCAATTCCAACTATTATTCCGAGTCTTATTCGACTGACGTATCCTTTGGATGATAAAATGGAGAATGAAGAAAAATTTAAAGAAGCTGTAGAAAAAAAAGAGAAAAGAAAAAAAGATAAGTAATTATTTTCTAAGTATTTTGAAATAAAAGTCCCAAAAAGCAGCCTATACAAGGCTGCTTTTTATGTTATTTTCCAATTAAAATATTCTTAAATCAGAGGTTAAAGTAGTAGAAAATAAAATTGCAGTAGTTGCAGATAGTCATGGAAATGTAACTGCATTAAAGGCTGTACTTCAAGATGCTTTAAAAAAAGGTGCAAGTGAATTCTGGTCATTAGGGATATCGGTTTTAGTGGAGCAAATTCCAGAGAATGCTTCGAGCTGCTTGCAGAGCAGAACACAACACAATATTTGTTGGGAAACTGGGAAACAAGTTATAATGAAGTACTTGCTGAAAAAAGCTTTAACCCAGACGACCCCAGTGATGTCTATTTTGTAATGCTTGTTAAATATGAATATGAGCATTTAAATCAAGCTTGGAATAAAATAATTGCTGATTTACCTCTAAATTCAAAAAAGTGGGTTTGCGATAGACTCTTTTCTTTATCACACAATCTTCCTGAAAAAAACTATGGACCAGATTTACTGCCAGCTCAACCGCAAGATAATTTTGAACAATTAGTACTTGATCCATAAATTGACGTGGCGCTTTATGGGTACACTCATACTCCCTTATGGCGGTATACTAAAGAAAGAACAGCTAATCTTGAACCCCAGTTCGATCGGAGAGAGGTTCTTCCCTAGAAAACGTTTAATGAAAAATCGCAGTGCAAGTTATTTATTATTGTCGGTTTCTGAAAGGGGTATTACTGAAATTGGCTTTCGGCGTGTGGCCTATGATGGTGAACGTGAAATAAAAAAGGCGGCCGCGCAAAATTTTCCATATTTAAATTTGTACAAAAAAAACAGTTTTGACAGGTGCAGTGGAAACACATAACCAAAAATTATTAGCAAAAAGCAATCATGAAATGGGCTACTGCGCTGAAGCGCTGGCTTTTATCGAAAGTTTAAAATAGTGTTGCAAGATGCATCTGGTCAAAAGAATCCCTCACTACGCTACGTAAACAAGAAAGCTAGGCTGATTAATTTTGTAAAAGTGATAAGATAGAAACTGATTGTTTATTAAAAAATATAGAAGGGTTTGGTATCGACGTGATAACCTTAAAATCAAAACGAGAGATTGAAGGAATGAATAAGTCGGGCGCAATTCTTGCAGCGGCTCATTTAATGTTAAGAGATAGACTCTATGTAGGGATGGATACATGGGAGATCGAAAAAATGGTAGATAATTTTATTCAAGAACATGGAGCAACTGCTTCGGAAAAGGGTGTAGACGGATACAAGTATGCCACTTGTATCAGTATTAATGAAGAAGTTGCACATGCAATTCCCCGTAAAGGACTGAAACTTAAAAACCATGATGTCGTTACTGTTGACTTTTGTGTAAATTGGCAGGGATATCAAAGTGATTCTGCTTGGACCTATGTTATAGGCGAAACCACTCCTGAAATAGAACACTTGCTTGCTGTTACTCATAAGGCACTTTATCTTGGAATTGAACAGGCAAAAGTCGGCAATCGAGTCGGTGATATTGGTTATGCCATCCAAAACTATGTTGAAAACGAAGAGCATATGGGTGATGTCCGTGAACTAATTGGACATGGAATCGGGCCGTCAGTGCATGAAGAACCGGACATTTTCCATTACGGCAGACCTCATCACGGTTTGCGTTTAAAAGAAGGAATGGTAATTACAATTGAGCCAATGGTAAATGCTGGCGGCTCAAGCCATATTGACACTGAATTCATGCCTGATATTGACTGGGAATACTATGTTTCAGAAGACCGCAGCTTGTCGGCTCAGTTTGAGCATACTTTAGCGATAACAAAAGAAGGACCGAAGATACTTACTTCACAAGATAAAATATTCGATAAAAATTTTTTAATTTAAATATTTCCGCTAACCTTAAGTTTATTTGATTCTCAAAACTGCAGTTAGCGGTTTTTTTCGCGTTATTTAGTAATCAGTTTGCCTTATGAAGGTTAAAGATCCTCCACCTTGAAACAAATAGTGATTCAATTCTTAAATAATTAGTCTTTAAGCCGATTAATTATATAAATAGCATTTTAGTTTTAGATGGAGGAAAAAAATATGAGCATTACAAAAAAGATTACTTTGGTAGTAACGGCCATAGTTTTCTTCAGTGCAGCTGTTCTTGGAATCACAAATTATTTTTTCAGCTATAAAGAAACGTTAAAATCTGCGGGGATCGAGCTAACCGGATGTGCTAGTATTACGACTGGGATTGAAACACCTTCTTACTTGCTGCAAGTTGAGCAGGGCAATCTGAACAACTTAAAAAAACTTGAAAATCAAGTAGACTGGATTGTACAGCACAAAAAAATTTTTTCTGAAGCGTATGTTTTGGATCCGCAGGGGAAGCTTTTAGTGGCTGATAAGCATGCTCGTCAGCTGGGTTTTAAAAGAGGTGATAATTTTAACCTTTCCACAGCTGCACTTAAACAGATAAAAAGCGGTAAGACATATTATACGAAAATTTATAGCCTTAGAGGTAGAAAAGTAATTACAGGATACGCGCCCGTTTATGAAAAACAGCAGGGTTCTTTAATGTCTGGCATGCACGGTATGTCTGGAAAGGGAAAAGTAATTGCAACTAATGCAATTGATTTTGATGGCGGAATCGTCAGTTCCAGAACTTGGGAAATGAATAAATTTATCATTCTGTTAAGTATTTTACTACCGATTATTGCTGCTATTATTACTATTGTTTTTGTGCAGTGGCTAACACGTCCTATTAAGAAAATCGGTGATCATGTTGAAAAGGTTTCAAAAGGAGACCTTTCACTGAAATCATTAAAAGTAAAGTCAAAAGATGAGCTAGGCCAACTGGCACATGATTTCAATAAAATGGTTTCTCAACTGCAAGTGTTAATTCGTAATGTTGCGCAAACCAGTAAACAAATTACATCAAATTCTCAAGGCTTGTTAACCGGGTCAAAAAAAGCAAAATTATCAACTGAACAAGTTGCTGCTCAGATTGATGAAGCAAATAAGAGTGTCGAACAACAGTCTTTTTTGACTAAACAAGCTAACAATGAGCTTGGAACGATGTCAGGTCAGGTTGAAGAAATCAGTAGTCATATTAATGCCGCAGCACTTAAAGCTGATAAAACAAATTCTCTTTCCCAAAATGGAAATGCAGTTGTTAAAAGTACAATCGAGCAAATGAATAGAATTAGGCAGAACAGTATCGAAATAAAACAGATTGCTGTGAGTCTTAATGGGAAGTCCCAAGAAATTGATAAAGTCATGACTCTCATTAATGGAATATCAAAGCAGACTAATCTTTTGGCTTTAAATGCTTCAATTGAGGCAGCACGAGCGCAAGGACACGGGCGCGGCTTTGCTGTTGTTTCTGAAGAAATCCGACAACTCGCTGATCAGACTGATGTAGCTACACGTGAAGTTGCGGATGTCATCGTTGAAATTCAAAAAGAATCTAATCAATCGGTCAAAAAAATTATTCAAGGTGAGAAAATTGTCAAAGATGGTCTCTTACTAATTGAAAAAACGAGTGATTCCTTTACAATGATTTCAACTAAATCCAGTGAGACCTCGCAAGATCTTGGGGAATTACTGCAAGAAATTTTGCAGATTCAAAATAAAATGACAAGTATGGTAGAAGAAGTTGCTCATATCACAGACTTTGCTGAAAATATCGCTGCTAATACAGATAAGATAAGCCGATCCGGCAAGCAACAAAATATAATGATGCAGGAATTCGTTTCGGTAGCAGAGAGTCTGTCAAAAATCGCAAGCGAATTAACCGGATTAGTTAATAAATTTAAATATGAAAAATAAAAATAAGTTTCATTGGTATACGTCAAAACTAATTTTTTGAGAAAATTGTCAATAAAAAATTTCCATTTCTGCGCTTAATAATTACGTGTAGAAACGGAAACTTTTTATTTTTTATGAAAAAATACCAAAGTAAAAACTTATCTTAATTAATATCTCTTGCGGATCAGTAGATTAATGATTACAAGAAACACTTGGAAATTTACCAGACAGCGTCAACAGATTTTGTATGTCATTTGATTATTGACAAACCGGTGTTATAAGCGTTAACCTACACGTAATATCTAGGTTAAAATAGTTAATCCATTGAGTTGTGCTCTTTAAGCTGATGTCTTTATCAACTTAGGAGAAGTTGTGTGCTTTAAAATATAAACGAGGTGACGCAATTGCGTAATTTAGAAAAAGCAACAGGACTAATCGCGCAAGAAGATCAGTACTACGCTCGTTCTGCCCGTATCAAGTATTTTGATTTAGTTGTTGATCACGCTCAAGCAGCGACACTGGTAGATGTAGATGGCAATCGTTATATTGACCTATTGGCGAGTGCTTCTGCAACTAATGTCGGTCATAGTGATGAAAGAGTTGTCAAAGCAATTACACAGCAAGCACAAAAGCTAATTCATTATACACCGGCATATTTTCACCATACACCAGGTATTGAGCTAGCACGCAAGCTTGCAAAACTTGCTCCAGGTCCATCCACTAAAATGGTTACTTTTGGCAACTCCGGTTCTGATGCTAATGATGCAATCATCAAGTTTGCACGTGCTTACACAGGTCGGCAGAATATTGTTTCTTACATGGGTTCTTATCATGGATCTACCTATGGGTCAGAAACACTTTCCGGTGTCAGTTTGAATATGGTTAGAAAAATTGGCCCCTTGCTGCCGGGAGTTGTTCATGTCCCGTATCCTGACCTTTACCGCAAATACCCCGGTGAAAGTGAGCATGAAGTTGCAGTACGCTACTTTGAAGACTTTAAACGCCCATTTTCATCTTTTTTGCCGGCAGATGAAACAGCTTGTGTTTTGTTGGAAGCAATTCAAGGTGACGGTGGAATTGTTAAAGCACCGGAGGAATATCTGCAGCTGGTTTATGAATTTTGTCATGAACACGGAATCTTGTTTGCAGTTGATGAAGTTAATCAAGGACTTGGCAGATCAGGGAAATGGTGGAGTATCCAACACTTTAAGGGAATCGAACCAGACTTGATGTCAGTGGGCAAATCGCTAGCTTCAGGATTGCCATTAAGCGCTGTTGTCGGGAAAAAGGCAGTCATGGAATCTCTTGACGCTCCAGCACATTGTTTTACTACAGCAGGGAATCCAGTATGCTGTGCTGCTGCACTGGCAACTTTGAAGATTATTGAAGATGATCAGCTCGTTGAAAGATCGGCTTCTATGGGCGAATATGTTAAACAACGATTTCTTGATATGCAAAAAAGTCATCCGGTCATTGGCGACGTCAGGATATGGGGATTAAATGGCGGTATAGAATTAGTTAAAGATCAAAAAACTAAGGAACCGGATAATGAGGCTGCCACCAAAGTTATTTATTATGCATTTGCGCATGGTGTAGTTCTTATTACCCTTTCCGGTAATATTTTGAGGTTTCAGCCGCCACTGGTTATTCCACGCGAGCAGCTTGACAAAGCACTTTCTGTACTAGATGATGCATTTACTGCAGTTGAACAGGGGACAGTCGCGTTGCCAGCTGATAATGGAAAAATTGGATGGTAATATTTTAGTCTGTAAGAAAATAACAAAAAGCTAGAATCTTGAGAATTATCTTCAAGGTTCCAGCTTTTTATTATTTTACAAGAGATATTTTAAATTCGTTGTTTATAAGTACCATCTGTAGTGTTGATTGTCAATATATCACCAACTTGAATGAAGTTAGGTACTGTAACAACCAGACCTGTTTCCATCGTAGCCGGTTTGCCGCCATTTGCAGCTGTAGCTCCCTTAATATTCGGCTCTGTTTCTGCAACTTTCAAGTTAATAGTCGCAGGCAGGTCCACACCAATTAATTCTTCGCCGCAAAAGCTTAGTTGAAGCTCCATGTTAGGAATCAGATACTTGATTTCTTCTGTAACCTGTTCCAGCGGAAGTTCATATTGTTCATACGTGTCGAGGTCCATGAAAACAAGACTCTGGTCTTGTCTATAAAGAAACTGTGCTTGCTTCTTATCAACAACTGCCAGGTCAACTTTTTCTGTTGGCCGCATTGTTGTCTGTACAATTGCACTTGAACGCACATCTCTCAACTTCATCTGCATAACTGTATTGCCCTTGCCAGGCTTATGATGGTTGGTTTTCAGCACTTTAATAAGTTTCCCGTCTTTTTCAAAAATCATTCCTGCTTTTAAGTTTATTGCTTCTACCATGTTTTAATCTCCCTTTTCTTGGTTAAGTATCAAAGTTGCTAATTTCAAAGGGTTGAGGGAGGTGCTAGTGATAAAGCAAAACCGCGATGTGCCATCTTCCTGCCACCAATCATTTATGTATTTCATCTTTTTTAAGTGTACCATAGTTAACTGTGAATGCGAAATTACGTTTTTAAAGCAGATAGACACGTTAAAATTCAAAAAAACGTCATATAATAGTTATTATATCTGGTGACAATTTTTAGTTACGGGGAAGTTTAAAAATGTGCTTAATATGTGAAAGAATACAACAGATTAAAAAGGGTGATAATAGATTTTTTGTAAAAGAACTTGCTACAGGATATGTGGTAATTGGAGATAATCAGCATTTTAAAGGATATACACTATTCCTTTGCAAAAAACATGTAACTGAACTGTACTGCCTTGAACCGGACTTTAAGCAAAACTTTTTAGTTGAAATGGCACTTGTTTCTGAAGCAGTCAGCCATGCATTTAAAGCAAAGAAAATGAATATTGAACTATTAGGCAATGGCAATTCCCATCTTCACTGGCATCTTTTTCCAAGGCAAGATAGGGACCTTGAAAATTACGGAATAAATGGTAAAGGTCCTGTGTGGTGGTACCCGAAAGAAAAAATGTTTGCTGAAGATAGTTTGGTGAAAGAACAGGAACTAAAAGAGATGAAAAGCAAGCTTTTGTCAGAGTTAAATAAATTGATTTGAGAACTTTTTAAACAGAGTATTTTATTTTACACAAAGGGGTCAAACAAGTTGACTAAATTAATTATTATTCGTGGTAATTCCGGCAGTGGAAAAACAACAACTGCAAAAAAATTACAGTTTTTTTTTAGGACAAGCAATGCTTGTATCTCAAGACGTTATTCGGTTAGGAATTTTAAACGTCAAAGATCATCCAAATAATTCGGCTGTAGAATTGATAAAACTGATTTGTGAATTTGGCAGGGACAAAGTCGATTATGTTATCTTGGAAGGAATTTTAGGTGCTCAAAAATATAAACAGATGATTTTAGAATTGCTTCGATTTTTTAATAATGAAGCTTTTATCTACTACTTTGATATACCTTTCGCTGAAACTTTGAGGCGGCATAGCAGCCGAAAAAAGGCACAAGGATTTGGAGCCGCAGAAATGAAGAAATGGTGGCTGAAAAAAGATTTTTTAAAATTACCCAATGAAAAGAACCTAGGTGCAGAGCTTAGTCAAGATGAGATTGTTAAACTGATTATTAAAGATGTTACCAGTTAGGATAATATACTGTATTTTTTTGTTTGGACATTCTGACACTAGTGCAGTTGTTTAATTTTTTGAGCAGGAGTGCTAGATTGAACTCTTAGCTTAGGTTATACTGAATAAAAGAAAGGGCTTTAATTACAGGAAAATATCTGGTATAAGCAGATCAAATCTAAGGGGGCTTCTGGAAATGGACAACAAAAATGAAACACTTCTTGAAGATCTCTATAACTTGATTTTGAATCCGGCCACTCGTGACTGGGAACGCTCATTACTGATAAGAACAAAGAATGCACTTACTGACGGAAAGGATTTTACGTCGCAAATTGCTAAGCTAGAATTTGAACTGAGGCCTCTTGCAATTAGGAATAATTTAACTCCTGATGTAACAGACTTTTACCTGAAGATTACTGGAGAGGCAACAGGAACTCAGCATTTTGACATAGCAAAACATACAGGCCAGAATTTACCTTATCAAGAGCGTGCCATTTTTGCAGGAGGATGTTTCTGGTGTTTAGTTGAACCCTTTGAAGAAAAACCGGGGATTGTTTCGGTTCTATCCGGCTATACAGGAGGAAAACAACCGCGCCCGACGTATGAGCAAGTAATAAGTAAAGCTACCGGACATGTTGAGGCAGTTGAGGTGATTTTTGATACCCGAGTGGTTAAATATGAGGAATTAGTTGAACTTTACTGGCAACTGACAGATCCTACCGATGAACTTGGCCAGTTTGATGATCGTGGCAGTAATTACCGTCCTGTTATCTTTGTTAAAGATGAAACGCAAAGAAAAATTGCGCAAGCTTCTAAAAAAAGATTAGCGGAGTCAAAACGTTATAAGAAGCCGATTGTGACTGCGATCGAACCTGCAAGCATTTTTTGGCCTGCAGAAAATTTTCATCAGCAATTTTATCGCAAAAATCCTGCCAGATATAAACGGATAAAGCGGACTCGACAGCAGTATTTGGCGTTTCAACATTTACGCGGCAGCTTTCGCAGGATGTTCAGCAGTTCATAAATAATGAAGTTGACTGTTGCACTTTATTGTATGCGCTTTAATAATTTTAAAGTGCAAATTCTAAGATGTACCGGAAATTATGCAATTACTGTGCCGAAACAAGATTGACCTGCAGCAAAAAACGAGACATATAATTACCAAGGAGGACGAAAATGATCAAGCACATTTTTTTAGATATGGATAATACACTCTTAAACTCTGCCGGAAATCTTTCAACAGGTAATATAAGCACAATCCGAAATTGCGGTGTTCCAGTCACACTGGTAACTGCTCGTCCGCCAATGGCTATGCGGACTGTTATTGAACAATTGGAACTAACTGACGAACAAGTTGCTTTTAATGGGGGATTAATCTTTAAGGCAAGAGGAGCTCGTTACCAAAAAATTTTCAGTAAAGGGATTGCCTTTGAAAAGGCTGCTTACATTTTAAAAACTGTTCAAAAAAAATTTCCTAAAACTTCAGCTAACTGGTTTACTATAAAGGATTGGTATATAGGAAGAAGAAGCAGTGAAATCGAAAGAGAAGCAGCAATTACACACTTAAATCCGCGGTTAATGCCGCTAGAGCAGCTAGAGCAGCTGAAAGAAGATATGCTTTATAAGATAATGCTGATCAGTCCTACAAATACTGAAACGGATGTCATCTTAAACTACCTTTCTGGTCTTCACATACAAGGAGTGTCAATCACCCGTTCAAATAGTAATTACTTGGAGCTGACAAACGATTGCATTTCTAAAAGAAATGGAATTGCGCATATTCAAAAAAACAACCGATTAGCTAAAAGTGAGCTTGCAGCTTTTGGAGATGGGGAAAATGACATTGAAATGTTTAAGGTTGTAGGGACTGCTGTAGCGATGAAAAATGCTGCTGAAATGGTTAAAAATTATGCTGATTTTGTGACGCTCTCTAATGATGAAGACGGAGTTGGCTATGGAATAAAAAAGATACTGATGTCCGAAGAACTGTCTTTTCATAGCGGATTACAAGGCTAAACCTTTTTACAAGTAATTCAGATTATAAACAAGCAGTTTATCCTAAAAAACTTACTTGCCAACTAAAAATACTAATAATTGGTTTTCCTAATAAAAAGTGAATATGGTATATTAGTTAGGTAGCGGATATAGAGTTTACATCCGCTATTTTTAAATGATTTTATAATCGCTCCGCTTTAAAAATTTTTTAAAGTTCGCAATATTATTTAGAAAAGTTAAAAGAAAGAGAGTTTTATAGCATGACTGCAAGAAGCAAAAGAAAAAAGAGAATTAATCTGATTACTGTATTATTTTTACTTGTTTTTTTTGCGCTAAAGGGCAATTGGCGTACCATAGAGGCTAATCTGAACGAAACGTTGAATACAGTGACAAGTACCTTTGAAAGTGATAAAGACGATAAAAAGTCAGCCGGCGATAAGACAACTGAAACACAGCTGGCAGAATTAAACTACATCTCAGGGGAAGGTGCAGTCTTAAATATAAACAACGGTAAAAGCACTTTAAATTTTGCCAGCTGGAAAAAGAACCAAGTAATTTACAGTAATTTAGATGCTCTTAATAGAACTGCAACAGCAAATACTGCCTATCTCGAGCCGCGCAATATTGCAGACGATAGTTTACGCGAACGTCAGTACATACAGCCTACTGGCTGGCACCAAAAGCTTGTGAATAAAAATTCGATTATTAATCGCGGACATTTGATTGCTTATTCATTGTCAAAAGGAATTGCTGAGGATGGTCAGTACAGACCTGACCTTCAAAGCGGTGACCAAAACAACCCTAAAAACTTGTTTACCCAAACAGCATTTGCAAATCAAAGAATTCAGACGGTTTACGAAAGCAAGGTTCGAACGGCGCTTAAGGAAGGACATAAGGTAATTTACTATGCACATGCTATTTTTCGCAGTGACGAATTAATGGCACGAGGGATACACCTGCAAGCACTTTCTGATGATGGCAGCCTTAACTTTAACGTCTTTATTTACAATGTTCAGCCAAATATTAAGTTTGATTATGCAACTGGGCGTTCTGTAATTGACAAAAACATGCAAGTACCGGTTCCAAATAACTATTTTAGTTTAAAACTAACAAATTTAAACTTAAAGGCCTAGCCTTTGAACATTGCAGTGATTATAGCAGCATACAGCAAGTTGACAATTCTTGCCTTTAATAAACATAATATACCAGATAGGATATACGTAATTGAGAGGTAAAAAACCTGCTGTTTTGTGCAAGTAACTTAAATGAGCAGTTATCGTATATAAGGATAATTATTCTTATAATTTAGAGCTGAAAGTTAGGCTATTCTTTTTGTATTATTTGAAATATATTATTCAGAAAGGTTAAAGAAAAATGCAAGAAAATTTGAAAAATGATGCAAGTGTTCTCTTTTTTGGTTTCCTCGGCGGTTGTCTGCGCTATTTTTTTACGTCATGGTTGGGCCCTGATGGAACTATTCTAGTTAATTTAAGCGGTTGTTTTTTATTGGCATTTTTAACATATTTCTTTTTAACATTCAAAAACTTTTCAGACTGGCTGTCTATCGGATTAGGAACTGGTTTAATCGGGTCTTTCACAACATTTTCGAGCTATAACCTTGACCTTTTAAAGTTTATATTACTGCATGCAACAGGCACCTTGATTTTTTACCTGCTGGTCAGTATTCTAGGGGGCGTTTTTTTTGCCTATACTGGTGCTTATACCGGCACATTTATTGGCAAAAAGTTAATGAAAGGAGCGAAGCATTCATGATCTTTTTAGTGGGTCTAGGATCAGCAATCGGCTCGCTTCTGCGTTTTGAAGTGACCAAAGATGTAAAGAAACGTTATCAGCAGAACTGGCCATTAGCAACTTTTTTAATCAATTTAAGCGGCGCATTATTACTAGGAATATTATTTGGCTTTCAACTGCGGACAAAGACGTTCTTGTTTTTAGGAACGGGAATACTTGGTGGTTTTACAACCTTTTCAACGTTGAACACGGAAATACTCGGGCTTTTTAATAATAAACATCTGCATATTGGTATGAGTTATTTGGTTCTAAGCTATTTTTGCGGTGCAGTACTGCTATTTCTCGGCTATTTCTTGGTAAAAGACTTTTAACTTTTTAAATATGACGAGTTGAACGCAAGTATGTCAAGCCAATCTAAAAATAAGAGAGTGTGCCGATAGTCGTTAGGCTTTGAGCATTAACTGCGAATTGCGAACATAGTCAAAATTTGACTATGAGTAATCCGTGTTAAGCGGAAAAAACTGACTATTGAAACACGTTAATATGGGAACAGCAAGAGAGTAAAAAACTGATATCTTAAAAATTTTTATTAAATCCTTATCAAAGAAATAAAGTTGTGTTCATCAGATATTCACATTTATCGCCTATATTAGTTACAGTGAAACGAGCTAAGAAAGGTTCACTAAAGGAGATAATGATTATGGAAAAGGGTTCAGACATTGTTTCAGCAAAAGTCATCGGTATTAAGAAGCAAAAGTTCATTTGTGAAACAGAGTCCAAGGAAATTTTGGTGATTAAACGGCCATTGAAATTAAAAAGCGATAAAATATTTACGCAAATTATGTTTGATATATTACAAAATGAATTATGGATTCCAGTTAACCGCAAACTAAGAAGATTTATTAAGTATGACTGGCTTGACATTTCAGTTAAGCAATTTGCATTTTAAAACATAGACTAGCAGCTTTGCCAGATAATAGAAAGGGTAGTGAGTATGTCTGCAAAAACAGATCAGTGCACTATCTTTTTTGTTTTTCTAATTTTATGATCAAAGTTGTCTTTTATGAGAGGTACTTCCTGTCTTAACAAACAAACAGCCCACCAAAAATGACAAAATAGAGAGTGCCAGCATTAAGTAAAGCGATGCGTGCCAAGTACCGACATTCGTTTTTATCAATCCTAACAATGTGGGACTAAAACAAGCCAGCAGGTAGCCGATAGATTGAACTACTCCTCCGATGCTGCTTGCTTCTTTTGCATTATGAGCCAAGGTCGTAATCAGGCTTAAGGAAAGTGAGAAGGTAGCAGAACATGTAAGTCCAAGACAAGTTATGGCAATTACCAAAAGTACAATAGAGGAAATCCCGGTATTCAATAAGCCCAAACCACATAAATATCCGCAAAATGAGATAAAAAGCACTGCTTTAAGTGCGCGTAAAGAGGAGCTTATTCGAGGGACAAGGTATGAAATTGGGATACCGATAAATTGAAACAGTGCCAGTAAGGCCCCGATTGTTAAAACTGAAAGCTTTAGATCCGCTAAAATACTAGGAAGCCAAGCAACTAATCCGTAAAAGATAAACGATTGCAGGCCCATATAAAAGGCTAAGGTAAGTATTTGAGAACGCCTGCTTGTTATTTGCGAAAAAGAAACTTTAACGGGCGAAGGAATCTGCTGTGCATGTGGCTTCTTTTTAGGGAGAAAGTACCAGCCGCAAATGGCGATAAGTGCTGGAAGTGAAATAAGCTGAATAACCAGCTGCCAACCAATATGTTCTGCTAGAAAAGCTGCAAAATAGCCGACTAATGCTGCCCATAACCCTAATGAAGCAGTGTAAAGGCCATTTAATGTACCAGCTCGTTTAGGAGCATATTCCATGATAATAGCAGGAACCAAAACATTCAGCAGGGTAATTGCTATTCCACAAAGTATTGTCCCTAAAAAAAGCAATGACAAAGAATAAATGCGTAAAAAATTTGCACTTAGAAGTAAAACTAATGCCGCCATTAAGACTTTATGTACACCAAATTTATGTATTATAAGCGGAGCTGCGATAGAAAGCATTCCAAAACAAATTAACGGAATCGTTGTTAAAATCCCCATTTGTGCAGCAGTGAGATGAAAAGCTGGAATAATGTACATACTTAAAGGCGGAATTACAATGATTGCCAGTCTTAAATTCCCTGCAATCAAAAAAACTTCCCAACTGAGGTTAAAGCTCTTTCTACCCATATTTTTGTATTTTCTCCTTATTTTTAATATGTAAGCCCATAGGTCGTATCCAAAAAACCACCTAAACAAGCATTCTTGCCTAGATGGTTATCTTCTAGTATCATGACGAATTAATTATTCGCTATCAGAATTATTACTAAGAAAGTCTACCATCTAGACTTACAAAAAGTCAATCAGTGATGTTGTTGCAGCACTGAGCTTTTTACTGATATTTAAAAGACAGCAAAAAGTATTTGCAGTTTTTAATAAACTAATGGTGCTGGTATTTTTTATTGTTCTTAATATTTTAAATAAGTATTGCTATAAAAGGTAATATATAATAGAATTATTCTTAAATACGAACTATATCACACTGTATACGTGAAATGTTTATTATAAGGAGAAAGTATTATGCACTTTATAGCTGACCTCATGGCGGCACTCGGTGTTGTTTTGAACGGGATACCTCAAGGAATCATGGCGATGGGTCTTGGATTTGCTGTTTTTCCCACTACCTTTTCATTTGTTTTTGCTTCAGCAATCAATGGTTTTTACGGTTCTGTTGCACCTCTTTCTTTTCAGGCTGAATCCTTAGCGTTAACCGGTAACCTTGGGAAGACCATTCGAGAACGGACTTCAATTATTTTCGGCGGTTCTTTAATCATGGTTTTTATTGGATTAACGGGAACATTAACTAAAATTGTTTCTTATTTAGGAAATAACATTATGGCTGGAATGATGGCCGGGGTAGGTTTGATGCTTGCTAAGATAGCAGTCGAAATGACTAAGAAGCAGCAAAAAATAGGTTGGATTTCAATAGCATTGGCTGCCGTGACATATCTTTTTACAAAGGACCTTGTTTGGACGATTACAATCTCTGTTATTTTTTCCAGCCTGTATGCAGTGAAAATCGAACATTACCGAGCTGAACTTCCTTCATATGTGACAGCACGCAAGTTTAATTTTATGCGTCCGCAATTCAACCTGCGGGTATTACGCGGCGCTCTTGGATTAGCTTGTTTGAATATCGGTGCAAATATTTCCTATGGATTGATAACTGGGCAGATGACCGGAATTAAACCTAATCCAGTTAATTTAAACTTACTGACCACAACACAGGCGCTTGCAGACATGGGAACAAGTTTATTAGGTGGAGCTCCAGTTGAAACTATCATTTCTGCGACTGCAAGCGCGCCGGAACCTGTCCTTGCAGGGATCATGATGATGCTGATCATGGCAGTTATTCTGTTTGCCGGCTGGCTTCCAAAAATTGGACGTTATGTGCCAAGTACCTCAATTGCTGGATTTTTGTTTATTTTGGGTGCGGTTGTTATTTTCCCGGAAAACGCTGCGGCAGCAATGAGCGGTTCCGGAATAGCAATTGCAGCAATTACGCTGGTTATTACAGCAATTTTTGATCCATTTGCTGGATTAGTAACAGGAGCAGTTTTAAAATTCATTTTGCCGCTATTAGGTCTGGGGGTATAGTTGATGAAAAATTTTTATGAATTAAAAGTAGCAGGATTGACTCGAAAACTTCCTTTGATTAAACTCAACGATGATCTTACAATTGCTTCTTTTGTATTATTAGGAGATGCTGAGCTGACACATTGTGCAGCTGAGCAGTTGGCAAAAAAAATCGATTTTGACTTCGACTACTTGGTAACGATGGAGAGCAAGGGTATTCCATTGGCTCAAGAATTGTGCCATTTTTTGCAGAAGCCGCGCTATGTGGTCCTGCGTAAAAGTATAAAGGACTATATGAAAGAACCTATAAGCATTTCTGTTAGTGCGATTACTACCAGTACACCACAGGAATTGGTACTTGATGGAAGCGATGCGCAACTGTTAAAAGGCAAAAAGGTTGTTATTATTGACGATGTCATAAGCAGCGGAGGATCTGTTGCAGCGGCTGAAAAGCTTTTACATAAGGCCGAAGCCAATGTTGTAGCGCGAGTTGCAATTTTAGCCGAAGGACAGGCAGCTAAACGGACTGATATTAAGTTTTTAGAAGAATTACCGCTTTTTTAACTGTAATATTTGTTATAATCCAGAATGGTAAATTTTGAGTTTTAAGAATGGATGATGACCATAGTATCGGTTTGATTATGAAAAAGTTTTGGTTAGGATGGTTAGAAGAATACAAAGACTGACTATTAAAATACGTTAATGCGTAATTTAATATTAACGTGTTTCAATAGTCAGTCTTTTCCGTTTAACTACAAATTACTCATAGTCAAATTCAGACTATGTTCGTAATTAGCAGTTAATGCTCAAAGTCTAATGACTATTGGCACACCTCCTCTTTAAGGATTGCATTATAATTTCTATAGTAATGTACTTCAGCCCTGATTTTGTTAAGTTGTTGGCTCTTTCAATAAATGGTGGGTGAGCACAAGATCAAATAACATCAGCCCGGCTAAACAGATACCGGAAACAGCAAAAACAATTCCTGGAGTTTGGATACTGAATAAGAAGCCATACACTAATGTACCAACTGGCATTAAAAGCTGGCTGAGAGTATTTTGCAAAGCAAAAACTCTGCCTTGCAGATGCTGAGGAATTGTTTCTTGCATAAAAGTCAGCATTGGAGTGTTAATCAGTACCACTAAACTTCCAGAGAGCAGATTAGCGATAATAAAGAAAAACAGACTGGCAGTCTGAGACCAGTTTAATAAACCTGGAAGCAAAAAACTGATGAATATGATACTAAAGAGCAGTACCCCATTTATCGAGAGATATACTGGGTTTATTTTTAAAGCTGTTTTGCTAAGAAAGACTGAAAACAAAAGCATTCCAACAGCAAAGGCAGTTTCAGTCCAGCTATATTGTGCATTGGAAAATTTCAAAATATTAATCATTAAAAAGGGCAGTCCAACATTTAAAGCTGCAAAAAAAAAGTTGATGAAGGCTGCCATACCAAGCAGTGAAAGAAGCAAAGGCTGACTGTGCACATATTTTAGCCCGCTTACTAGGTTTTCAAGCAGGTTTTCGCTTTGAGAAGCTGTTCCATGGGGATTAAAGTTAAAATCAGTGAGTCCAACGAGAATAATTGCACAAATTTCTGCGAAGACTTCCACCATTCCAAACCATGCAAAGGGCAGCAGCGTATAAAGCACGGCTCCAAGCAGAGGGCTGATAATTATTGCTAAAGAGGTTGCAGATTGGTTCAGTGAGTTTAGTTTTTGCAAATGGCTGGCAGGAACAATTTGAATAATACTGGCAGATAAAGTAGTACTTAATATCATATCAGCGATGCGTAAAATCACCAGTAAGGCTAGTAATTCCGTGTAATACAATTTGGGCCAAATTGTGAATAAACTCCCAAACAAGAGTAATGCTCCAATTGCCAACAGTTGTGACCACCAGAGAATCTTACGGTGGTCATAACGATCGACAAGATAACCAAAAATCGGCATTAAGAAGAGGCTCACTATGGGACCGATAATTTGCGATCCACTAAAACTAAGGGCGGAACCTGTTTTATGCAGAATGTACAGCCCACTGCCGAAGCTGAAAATATTGCTGCCGAAATTACCAAAAAAATTGATCCCCATAACTTTAATAATTTGGCGGGGCACTGGATTCTTTAATGCTTTCATTTTAATCACCTTTATCGATAAAAAATATTTTAACGTTAATAAAAATATAATCAATTGATTTAATCTTGTCAATCTTTTAAGATGATTTTATGAGGTGGACATGCATGCAGAATAAAAAAATTGCAAACTTAGCTAAATTAATGGCTGATGAAAAAGTAAATCGGATTCTAACAGCTGCAAGCAATAACCGGGGAATGACAACAAAAGAAATTGCCAAAGCAGTTAAACTGCCGGTCAGCCAATTGTACTACACGATTAATAAGATGACAGATGCAGGTTTGCTAGAAATTGTCAGACAAGAGAAAGTTAAGAATTTGGATGAATACTACTATTCTAGTGAAAAACTGGTAGGAAAAGCTTCTGTACGTAGACTAAGAGAATTCGGTTTCCCTGATGATGAACTCACAGAAGAGCTGGAAAGGGGAGAAGAGCTAAATATCTCGCCTGAATGGACGGCTGGTCATTTAAATGAAATTACCCAGTTAGTTTTATACCGCAATAACCAATTTCTGGCCGCCCTACAGAAAAATATAAAGAAATATGATGAAAAAAAAGATAACAAGCCGCTTGAATTTACAAAAAGCTCATTTATGGATAATCGTTTAAGATTATCTCCAGAAGCTGATATGCGGCTTTGGCGCGACTTTTTAGTATTGGCTACTAAAGCTGAAAAAGAAGATCAGGGGAAAAATAAGCATGAGGTTAATCTGATGATGACGCGCTGGGTTGAAGAGAATAATGGGAATTAATATAATATAAAAAGTACTTAAACTGTGCTTTCAGACTTTTAACTAGCAGTTTAAATACTTTTTTACTATTAATCAAATCTTCAACCAAAAAACCGACATAATAATTGGGTCAAAGTTTAAAAAATCTGTTAATAAGGCGGGCAGCCTAAATTTTTTTAAAATAATGAATGGAAGTACTCTGGAAAGCTATGTTACTAATGCACAGTTCAAAATAATCAATAAAACATAGTTAAAAGAAGGTAGGTTTAATCACTACTCCAAATCCGAAACCTAACGGTGTCACTAAAAGAATCAGTATATTAGCCGGTATAAGGAAAGAACCAAGCCTAAGTAAATAAGTGCAAGTACGAAAAAGACAACAATTAATTGAAGCTTGATTTGGATAGACCTGTCAGCGATTATTTGAAGGTAAAGCAAGCCTTCGAACATTGCTACCAGTGTAAACTTCAAACCGTACTTGCGTGGATTTGTCAAAAGCTCCTGCTAAAGCACTGGCAAGAGAAGCAAAGCCCCATCCATGATCAATATAATTAATTTTATTCATACTAAGAGCAAAACTTTCATCTGTTAAGAAAGAACCCAGCAAAATATTTTTTGCAAGTGATTTGTTTCTAAAGAAAGGTACAACTGTCATACTAATTAAAATTATCCTTGAATTTACCAGAAATGTTGAGAAAATGATTAATAAAAAGGTACTATGACTTAACAGTAAACTGATAATAATAAACTGTGTTGATCCAGCATATGTGATGAGAAACATTAAAAATATCTCAACTGATGTAAGTCCGGAAGCTCTTCCAACAATACCAAAAGCGATTCCAATGCTTATGTAACCAAATATGGTTAGAAGAGTTTCTTTTACGGCAGTTTTTATAGTCAACTTGTCGTTCACTAAAAAAACTCCTTTATGTTTAAAACTAACATGTAAATTATATTCCAAAATTTAACGTTTACTCATGGATTTATCAACCGATGTATTGTGAAAACAAATTATTTTTTGATTAATGATTAGAAAACAATAATATAGTTGAATTTTTTACGTAATTATAGTAGTCTAATTTATTATGGTAAATAAAACAAGAAAAACATATTTTTCGCTTATATTCAGCCCGTTTGCCTCACAACTGGGATCTGCTATTTATGTTCTGGGCCTTAATTGGCTGGTGGTCAGAGCGACAGGAAATACTCGGTTGCTGGGCTTGATTGAAGGTCTGGGAGGACTGGCATTTCTTCTAGGTGATTTCATGGTCGGCTTACTAGTTGATCAGCATAATCGCAAACAGGTTTTAATCTGGACTGACGTTATTTCCACATTAATGTGCTTTACAGGCAGCTTCTATATTAATAATCATGATCCGCAGATCGCGATGTTGATCTTAATAACCTTTGTACTTAATCTAATGCTTGCGTTGAATTATCCAGCAGCAAAAGCAATTACTCCTGAAGTAGTAGCAAAGACACAACTACAAAAATTTAATGCGTTAGCTAATACTATTTTTAATTTGGCTAATGTTGGGGCGCCGCTTGTTGGCGGTGCATTATTAGCAGTCAAAGGGATTAATTTCAGCAACTTTTTGCTGATTAACGCTTTTTCCTACATCAGTGCTCTTTTACTGAACTTACTAATCCCTTATTCAACAAAAAAACAGCAGGGGAAAAAGAAAGAGTCAGCTGTTGCCAGTACGCTAATCGGCCTCAAATATGTCAAAAATCATCAGAACTTGTTAATTTATATGTTGGTAATGGGAATCTTTAATTTCTGTTATGCAGGTTTTTTGTTGACCACGCCATTCATCGCCAATCACTTTTTTGGCGGTCATTCGGCAAACTATAGCATCTTTCTCATAGTTTCAGCCGTGGGAGGTTTGTTAGGGGGGTTGTGGTTGACACTGCAAAAAAGAGAAGTAACACCTAAAACAATATATTGGGAACAGCTTTTCTATGGTCTGGTACTTATTACGTGTGGCAGTTTTCTCACTGCCCCGGGCTGGTTTTTGATTGCTTTTGTCTATGGTGTTTTCCAAGCCAGATTCTTTGGCAGCATTACAACATTCATTCAAAATGAAACCGCAATTTCTTTTTTGGGAAGAATTTTTGGATTAGTCTTCTTATTTTTTGATGGTGTGCAGCCGATAGGCAGCTTCATCTTCGGTTTTTTTATTAGCTACTGGCAGCAGTGGACCTATGTGATTTTAGGGATTATTCAAGTAACATTTTTTGCTTTGATGCTGTTCTTTAAAAGGAAAAGTAAACTCTTTTGAAAATTATCATTAAATTCAATGTAAGTTAATGCGGTTATTGCAAGACAACAAAAATAAACAGGGACTGAGTCAAAAGTTAACTTCCGATTCAGTCCCTGTTTAATTCTGCAATAGCCGCATTAACGTGCTTTAATAGTCAAGATGAGTAAAGATGATTCAATAATTATTTTTCACGAAGTTCATTAATTTTTTAAGCATCTCTGCAAACTTTTTAAGTTATTATTAGCAAAAAAGGTACCTAATTCGTTTAAATTTCCGTTTTTTCCTTATGATACTGAGCATGCAGATGCGCCAGAAGTTGACCATCAGCGGTCCGTTCCAGACACATCTCTTTTTTGTTATCAGTTCGATGATATTTCTTTACTAAGTTTTTTTTCACAAGCCGATTAACTATTTTCGAAACTGTTCCTTGAGGAAAATAGGTGGCTTCTACTAATTCTTTAAGCTTCAATTCAGGCGTGCAAAAATCACTTGAATAATATCCGAGTCGGTAACAGAAATATTTTTAATAACCTCATTCATTTGAGTTTGAGCGTACCGTAATAAATGTCCTGAATTTTCTTCGTATTCTCAAATGCAAGGTATCTATGCAGCTTATTATAGAAATAGCAATCTATTAGTTTTAGATGAACCGACAAATGGTTTGCATGAGAGCAACATTTAAAATCTAATCGATCTTTTAAAAAAATTAACCACCAACCATGGGCTTGACTGTGATTGTAATAGAACATAACCTGCGCGTGGTGAGGGCAGATTGGCTGATTGATATGGGGACCTTATGCGGGGGCTCACGGCGGGAAAATTATTTTTGAAGGTGCGCCGAAGATGTTAATGAAACCCGACAACACCTGGACTGCTCAGGCTATGAGAGAGTACTTTAACCCGTCATAAAAACAGCACGATAAAAAGGGCCTCAAACCAGCAGTTTAATTACTGTTTGATCTAAGGCTTTTTAAAATTAATTTAGAACTATTACCTGAGCTGTAAAATTTTCTTGGTGGAGCTGATAATAGACTCCTTGGATTTCAGGTTCAAATCCTGGAAATTCAGCTGCAGCGCCTAAAAGAGTTTCAAAATAGTTTACTGCTTCTACTGTCCATTTTTCACCGGGTGCAACCACAAAAACTCCAGGCGGATATGGCAAAGCACCTTCTAGAGCAATTTTTCCCACAGCTTGTTTTAAATCCACTAATTTTCCTTGGTTGCGGCGAAAAGCAAATTCAGCTTGTTGCGGTCTCATCTGGTAGTTATTGTTAAAGACTGGCGCTTGAAATAACTGACGCTGTAATTTAAAAGTCTGGTGGTCACGATAGTATTCGTGCATCTGCTGACACAGCTGATCAATAGTATAATCTTCATAACGTTGTTGTTGCCGCTGATAAAGCTTTGGCAATACTTCACTTAGGGATGCATTTTCTAGATATAAGTGTTCAAATTTTAATAAAGTTTGCAAAAGCAGTGTCAGCTCTTTTTCCCCGTTTCCTGGAGTTAAAAGAAACAGCAACGAGTTTAAATCATCTTTGCCGCGGATGATGCCATTCTCCATTAAAAATTCTGCAACTACTGCTCCAGGAATACCGGTTGTTTCATACGATTGATTTTGCTGATCGATTCCCGGAGTAATAATCGTTAATTTGAACGGATCCAAACGTACTTGGTTCTCAGCTACCTTACCAAAACCGTGCCAATTATCTTTAGGACAAAAGTTCCAGAGGGCTGGGTCCGAAACAAGCTGTGCAAGCGTAATATTCTGCCATTTTTTTCCGTTGATACTCCGCGGCAGCCAGGGTCTGAATAGTTTTGAGCGCTTTAGCAATTTTTTGCGAAACTCAATGCTATCTGCTAGGAGTTCTTGCCACCACTGCTTTTGTGCTGTTTTATCTGCAGCCATTGTCGCATTGACAGTGAGTGAAGCATATAGCGGATAAGAATAACTTGAGGTAACGTGTTTCAAATAAGCATTATTGAAGTGTTTATGGTCTACATAACGTGGTTGTCCCTTAAGATGCCGGTCTTTTTTCAGGATCTGAGATACTTGCCCCATACCGGCTTGTTGTTTATGAATCGACTGTGTAACCAGAATACCGGGGTCCGTTGGCTGATATTGTTGATTTAGTGGGGATAGTCCAGACAATAATGGTGAAAACTGTTCATAGCCGCCCCAGGCACAATCAAAAAGAATGTAATCACACAAGTGACCGATTTTTTTCAAAATCCAAGCTGCATTGTAAAAAACGCCATCATAGGTTTCTAACTGCAAAACAGCTAGTCGAAATGGGCGTTTTGCATGAGCTTTTAGTGGAGCCTTTTTAAAAATTTCCTGCCTTAATTTTTGTTCGTCAAAAGCAGTAGGGTCTGTTTCACCGATCAAGCCTAAAGCATTGCGATCAGCCGGCAAGTAGACTGGAATTGCACCGTTTTCCAGCAATGCGCTATTATAGAGTGACTTATGGTTGTTGCGATCAAACAAAACTAAATCTTCCGGGGTTAATAAGGCACTGGCACAAATTGTGTTGGCACTGGTTGTGCCATTAGTACAAAAATACACTTTATCAGCGTGATAAGCTTTTGCAGCAAGTTGTTCAGCTGTCAGCGGCGAACCATTATGAGTCATAGTATCTCCTAATTGAGGTACCGTATCGCTGGTATCAGCATAAAATAAGTTATCTCCTAAAAATTCTTTGAAGACTTCACCAGCCGGATGTTTTGCATAGAAACTGCCATTATGATGACCTGGAGTGGTAAAACTAACAGGGTGTTTTTGAGCAAAGTCAAATAAATCCAGTAAAAAAGCTGGGACATTCTTGTTTTGATATTCATCAGCTGATTGAGCAATTTCTTTTTTAATTGATTGAGTTGTTTTTGAATCACTAATTTGAATGATTGGTAGCTTTAAGCCGGACCTCTGACGGAGTTCTTCTGCTTGCTGCAGCTGATCTTTATTATTTCTAGAAATAACAATGGCTGCTAAACATGCTGCCGAGGTCTTTTTGTTCAAAGTTGTTTTTCCCCAATTATCAGGCAAGTATTCCCATAAAGCTTGGGGAGCAGCAATTTTCAAATAATTCATTTAAATCCCTTTCTTTCAGACGTTGTTTTAGTCTGATAATTTATTTTAAAATCAATAACTGTGATTCTCAGTCTTTTTTATTATACCGCATGAAGAGTAAAGATAGATCTGATAAATACAGCTTTTATTCAAAGGCCACGAAGCTTATAGATTAAATAAGACAGCTGAATTCCAATTCAAAAAATTGTATTCAGAAATTGTGATTTGATCAGTCTTGCAGTCAATATATTTATGAATATTTGCCGGCAGTGATAAGATTTAAGTGTACAGTTCTTAAATTTGTATATTTGGAGGTTTTTAAATGAAAAAAATAAGAATAGGGGATACAAACTTTACGGTTTCGGCTGTTGCATTAGGAATAATGCGGATGGAAGCCTTGAGTGTTGAAAAAGCAGCTGAAAGTTTAAAGACTGCTTATGATGCTGGGATCAATTACATTGATTCTGCAGATATTTATGGAACGGGGAAATCTGAACAGGTTTTCAAAGAGGCTTTGAAAAAATCAGGAATTAGTCGCGATCGGCTTTATATTCAGTCAAAAGGCGGCATAATCCTTGATCCTAAACGTAGTCACGGCAGTTATGTTTTTGGCAAACGCTATGACTTTTCCAAGAAGCATCTTCTCGAAGCTGTTGATGGTATCTTAGAAAGAATGGGAATTGACTATCTAGATGCTTTCTTGCTTCATCGTCCTGATCCGTTAATGGAGCCTGAAGAAATTGCTGAAGCTTTTGATGTGCTTCAACGCAGCGGTAAAGTTAGACATTTTGGGGTCTCAAATTTTAATCCGCAGCAATATGAATTGGTGCAGGAAGCTGTTAGTCAAAAATTATTAATAAATCAGCTGCAATTCAGTATTATGCATACTGGGATGATTGATTTTGGTATCCATACTAATATGCAAGACGAGCGCAGCATAGATCATGACGGCGGTATTTTAGAATTTGCCCGGCGTAAAAAAATAACAATTCAGGCATGGTCACCTTTTCAATATGGTTATTTCGATGGAACTTTTATTGATAGTCCTAAATTTCCTGAATTGAATAAAGAAATGCAGAAATTAGCAGCTAAGTATCAAGTTTCAAAGAATGCGATTGCAACTGCATGGATTCTGAGACATCCGGCAAATATTCAAGTTGTTTTAGGAACAATGACACCGGCGCATATCAAAGACAGTGCAGCAGGTGCTGACGTTGAACTGACTAAACAAGAATGGTATGACGTTTATTTTGCTGCTGGCAATGATCTTCCTTAAATAATACTCTGCAGATACCGTTGAAAAGATATTGCAAAGAATAATGAAAAACCTTTTTTGAATTCAACAAAACATACTCAAACGGTAAATTTTTTAAAATATTAAAGCTGCCATTAGTTGAAATGAGCCAGTAGTTGAACTATAATTTTGTTAAAATATGAAGCGGGCTTTGCGGAGCATAAATCGCAAGAGCCTGCTTTTTATTTTATGGATTTTATTATATAGAAGAGGAGAGTTTTATGAAAAACGAAGTAGGAATAAAAACGAATTTTTCTCTTGCAGCAGTAGGTATTTTAACTTTTGTGGGAATCTTGGTAGAAACCTCCATGAACGTGACCTTTCCAACCCTGATGAAAAATTTAGACGAATCATTAGGCACTGTTCAATGGTTGACTACAGGCTACCTTCTGATGGTTACATTGACCATGGGAACAACTTCTTTTCTGCTCAAAAGATTTAGAAAACGGACTTTATTCTTGTATTGTATAGGAATATCTGTAACAGGCATTTTATTTTGTTTATGGTCGCCAAATTTCTGGGTTTTACTAGCAGGCAGATTATTACAGGCAAGCAGTACAGGAATCAGCACTCCCTTGATGTTTTCTATTATTTTTTCGGAAATTCCGCTTGTATATTGGGGCACATATTCTGGGTTCGCAGCAATGCTGATCTCTTTAGCACCGGCTCTGGGACCGACCTATGGCGGTATTATGAATCATTATTTGTCATGGCGTGCAATTTTTGGTTTTGCTTTATTATTAGTGCTGGTGTCTTTTTTATTGGGAATATTCAGTCTTAAAGCTGACGATAAATTAAAGAAATCTAAATTTGACTTTTGGGGCTTTGTATTTTTGTCTCTTTTCCTAATCTTACTTGAAGTCGGAGTTCAACAACTCAGCATAAATTACTTGCGTGGGGGTCTGCTTTTACTTTGCGGGGTTGTTACGTTGATATTTTTTATCAGACACGCTCAAAGAAGAGCAAACCCGCTAATTGACTTGCAAATTTTCAAAAATAAATATTTGATGTTGCGGTTGGTTAACTACTTTACTCTTCAATTGGTCAACATTTCAATGTCTTTTGTAATTCCGCTCTTTGCAGAAAATGTCTTACATGAGAATTCTTTGACTGCTGGACTAGTTCTTCTTCCCGGATCAATCTTAGGAGCATTTATTGCTCCTTTTGCCGGCAGGTGGTATGACCATGCAGGGCCGCACAGACCATTATTAGTTAGCAACTTGTTGGTAGTGGCTGGTATGTTGTTATTTTCCTTATTTGTGAATTGGCTAACTATTATGTTTATCGGCCTATTCTTCATTGTCATGCGTCTAGGTTTCAACACGGGTTTCGGAAATACGATGTCTGATGCCAGCAAAGCTGTCACCAAAGAGCAAAAAAATGATCAAAACTCATTATTCAGCATGAGTCAACAGTATGCCGGTTCAATCGGTACCGCAATTATGGCAGCCATAATTGGTCTTCAAGAAAAGATTAACGCTGGCCGAGGCTTTGTGATCGGAAGCCGGTTCAATTTCATTTTTCTTTTAGCATTCAGCCTGTTTGCTTTAGCCTGCACTCTATTTTTAAATAAGACAGAGAAGCAAGAAGCATTCAAAAAATAATTGACATTTTAAAGTTTCTTGATTGTCATTAATATCATTTTCTTTCTGATATTTCTGAAAAAATTTTAAGACACAGCACGTCTGAAATAATACTTTATTTTTATGCTACATTGTTTATACATGAATACAATTATTGAAAATTTGAAAAGTTTAAACTAAGATTTTGCTGGAAGAAGGCAGACAATTATGAAAGCATTATATTTTAACAGCTTTGGAGACAACTCGGTTCTTCAATACGGAAACTTACCGGACCCAGTGCTTAAGGCCAACGAGGTCCTAGTAAAAACTGAATATATCGGTTTAAACTTCGCGGATATTTACAGACGTCGCGGCAATTATCATATTAAACCAAACGAGCCCTACATAAATGGATATGAAGGACTTGGTACAATTGTTGAATCGGGTAAAAGTAATAATATCCGCAATGGCGATAAAGTTCTTTTTGTGGATGTTCCGTTAGCAAACGCAGAACTAGTTTCTGTTCCAGTTTCAAAAATAATACGTGTACCTTCTAGTATTGATGAGAAAATCGCAGCCTCAATTGGATTGCAGGGTCTAACAGCTGACTTTTTGGCACATGATTTGGCTAAAAATAAAAGACAGGAACATGTCTTTGTGCAAGGAATCAGCGGAGGGGTCGGTCAGATACTTTTGCAAATGCTTGTGGCAGATGGTATCAATGTTTCTGGAGTGACTTCGACAAAACAGAAACAAGCTTTAGCTATAAAACAGGGTGCAACTAAGGCCTACTTGCGTTCCACCGAATGGGAAAACCAAGTTAAAGATAGTTTTGATACTGTTTTTGACGGCGTCGGTAAGACTTTGGAGCAAAGTCTCTCTCTTATTAAACATAGAGGGAAAGTAGTCTTTTTTGGGATGGCAGGCGGTAATCCGACCAAAGTTGATATGGTAAAATTGCTGGAAGAATCAAAAAGTATTCTAACAGGAGACCTTTGGGATTATTTGACCAGCCAAAAAGAACGTCAGTTAAGGTTCAACAGGCTGGTCAGTTATTTCATTACTAAAAAGATTATTATTAATCCACCCAAGTTATTTCCTTTGTCTAGAGGTAAAGAAGCATATGAATTTCTTGAATCCGGCCAAAGTAATGGAAAAGTTTTGATGACGACGGATAACAGATAACATTGAAGACGGAGGACTCTTAATGACTTCAGAAAAGAAAATGATGATTGCAGGTAAGCTTTATAATTCAAGTGACGAAGAATTAGTGAGAATGCGGCTGAACATGAAACACAATGTCTACAAATATAATCAGACATTGCCTGAAGAAAATTCCGAAAGAAAAACGCTGCTTAAGAAGATGCTGGATTGTCCCAGTGCAGACGCTCATATTGAAATTCCCACAAGAATGGATTATGGTGAAAATATTCATCTAGGTAAGAGATTTTATGCAAATTATGACAGTATTTTTTTAGATATAGCACCGATAACTATCGGAGATAACGTATTGTTAGGTCCGCGTGTAGGATTGTATACAGCTGGTCATCCAATTGTTGCAGCCATCAGGAACGAATCCTTAGAGTATGGCCATCCGATTACTATCGGGAATAATGTATGGCTTGGCGGTGGTGTGACTATTTGTCCGGGTGTTACAATCGGCAGTAATGTAGTAATCGGAGCTGGTTCGGTTGTTACTAAAGATATCCCAAGTAATGTGGTTGCTGTAGGAGTACCCGCACATCCAATACGAAAAATAGATAGTAGGGATGAAGAGTTTTGGCAAAATGAAAAAGCTAATTATCTAAAAGAAAAAAAGTGTGAGCAACAGGCTGGATATTGAGATCTGTTAATGAGCATATTACTATTTAAAAATAGGTTTTTAATCTTCAGTAAAGTTTCCTGTGCTAACTTGTTAATTTGAACCCCCGTAAACAATTGATTGAATTTTTTTTGTAATTGCAGCTATTCTTGAGAAGCCGCTAAAACCGCTTTGATTATGGCCATGTGTCATTATAACGAGAACATACCTTTGTCCATTTGGTAAAGTTACAATACCGGCATCATTATTGACATCATTTAAAAAGCCGACTTTATCTTGCACAGTTGTGCCCGCAGCAGCTTGTGCAGCTCCAGTAGGAATACCAGTACGGTAGACTTGCGAACCCATCAAATTCAAAATAAATTTCCGATCATCACTGTTACTAAATGGTCCGGTCCCATGGTGCAGTTGCAATAATAAATTTGTAAGGCTCAAAGCGGTTGTCTGTGCAGCAGTATTCTCTGAGAAAACAGGTGAATACCAGTTTTCATTGGCAATAAACTTATTTATTTTAGCGCTGCCGATAGCCGCAAGCTGTTCTTCAGCATAATCGTTTTCACTATAGATAATCATACTTTTAAAACCAGAGGTATTATCTTCAGTCCAAGAAAAATTACCCTTCTTTTTCTGTTCCATCAAATAAGCTGTAATGAAAAGTTTATATGTACTTGCTGACGTTTGAACCGAATTTGCATTTGCAGAAACCGCCAAGTTGCCTTCGGTATAAGTTGCCGCGTCTTTTTCCGCAGCAGCTTTGCTTCCAGAAACAGGGGACAAATTATAAAAACTTACACTGGCAGTTCCGTCTGCGGTCACTGAATTCAAATAAACTTGCAATTTGTTTTTTATTTTATTTTGTTTTTTATGTTCAGAGGATACGGATGAACGTTGAACCTTATTTTTAGAACCGCTTTGGGAAGAAGACTTCGCAATTGTACCTGCGTATAAAATAAGTATTAGTGTTAGTGTTGAAAAAAAGGCAAACTTCTTCATAAAATTTTCTCCATCTTAAAAGGGATAATATAGCATTTTTATTACTAATAAACTTACTCTGCTTTTTAGAAAAAACTGTGAAGTTTTCTCACAAAATTTGGTTATTTTGTGTATTTATTTTAAATGGTCTGCAAAAATATAAATATAAACGCTCATTTTTTTGAATCTTGTATACAAATAAAAACAGCAGAAAAATTAAACTGAGTTTTTGTCCAGTGTGATTGCTTTCTGCTAGTTTTCTTTTTGTTTCTTCAAAGTTTTTATTTTAAGGCGTACCTTTTCTAAATATAGCTGCTGCTGTGCTATATTTTTTTTAATCTGCTTTTCCTGTCCCTGAAGCAATTTGATTCGATTGTTTAATGTATTTTTGCCCTCATACGTTGAATCGACGAAAAGTTTAATTTCTTCTAAAGGCATATTTGTATTTTTTAAACACTTGATCATATCAAGCCACTGCAAGTCTTCTTCTGTGAAACGGCGAGCTCCATTTTTATCCCTGAATACTTTCGGTAATAATTTCTGGTTATCGTAGTACCTCAGTGTATAAGGACTAATAGACTTAAGTTCAGAAACTTGACCAATTCTGTATCCAGGTGTTTTCCTTGCTGCAGGCATTTAAAAATCTTCCTTTCTAGTTAAGTACTGATATGGAATTCATAATGGTACCTCAGTCCATATTAAAAATTATAGTCAGCTCTAACTCAAATAAAAAGATTATGCTTTTTCGAAGCTGAATCTTTGCCTTACAGTCGACTCAAAGGGGTAAAGTGAAAATAATCTAAAAAGGAGGAGTTAAAATGACTAAATATAATAGTTTGGAAAATAAGGTTATTGTAATTACCGGCGGTGTAAAAAATTTAGGTGCTCTGACTGCCAGAACCTTTGCAAAAGAATCGGTAAAACTTGTCTTACATTATCATCAAGCCAAGGATTCTAAAACAGCAGAGCATTTAAAAACAGAGTTAGAAAATGCTGGTGCAGAAGTAGCTCTTTTTCAAAGCGATCTGTCAGAAGAAAAACAAATTGCGCAACTTTTCAAACTTGCAGTAGATAAGTTTGGCAAAGTTGACATTGCAATCAATACGATTGGTAAAGTTCTTAAAAAGCCGATAGTTGAAACAACGGAACAGGAATTTGATTCAATGGACACTATCAATAATAAAGTTGCCTACTTTTTTATCAAACAAGCTGCTAAACATTTGAATAACAATGGGCATATCATTACAATGGCTACCTCGTTGTTAGCTGCATATACCGGCTATTATTCCACATATGCTGGAAATAAAGCTCCTGTTGAGCACTATACTCGAGCAGCTTCTAAAGAACTGCTTGATCGTCAAATATCAGTTAATGCTATTGCACCCGGACCAATGGACACGCCATTTTTCTATGGTCAAGAAACAAAAGAATCAACAACGTTTCATAAATCACAGGCTATGGGAAACCAGTTGACTAAAATTGAGGATATTGCTCCGATCATAAAGTTCTTAGTTACCGATGGCTGGTGGATAAACGGGCAAACTATTTTTGCTAATGGCGGTTACACTACACGTTGAACGTAAACCTAAGAACTAAAAGAGGGACTAAGTCAATTTTGGCTTAATTCCTCTTTTTAAACTAAAGTATACAAATTAACGTGTTTTAATAGTCAGATTTTTTACGTTCGTATTAATACGTTTGAGTAGCCAGAGTAGACTGACTAAAGAGAGCTGAGCGATAGCAGCGTATACTTGTTGTCTTTTGCAATGCTTTAGGTAGTGCTCACATAGTTAAAATGATAAACTTATTGGTAGTTGCTATTTACTTATTCTGCCATCTCAATTTCTCGAACGGAGTGTTTTTTAATGTCTTTTATCGGTTCATTAGTTATCATCTTGTTATCTACAACTCTTGCTGGACACCTAAGTGCAAGAGCTGGGATTCCCGCAGTCTTGGGTCAGCTACTAATTGGAATTTTGATTGGTCCTGGGGTCTTTAATTTAATTCATTCAACGGACTTAATAGACCAGTTTGCTGAAATTGGCGTGATTTTATTAATGTTTATGGCAGGTATTGAAAGTGATACACAGCAATTGAAAAAATACCTTAAACCTGCTTTGTCAGTTGCTTTATCCGGTGTATTATTACCTGTGATTATCATGGGAACAATCAGCCTGTTATTTGGATATCATTTTCAAGAAGCTTTATTTATCGGTGTTGTCTTTTCAGCAACCTCAGTCAGCATCTCTGTAGTAGTATTACGTGAATTTAAAGCATTAGATAGTAAAGAAGGAGCAACAGTTCTTGGGGCAGCAGTTGCCGATGATATTTTGGGTGTTCTGCTCTTAAGCTTGATGATTGCACTTATTGGCAGTAACGGTGAGACACATGGAAGCTCAAATAATGTTTTAGCTCAACTCTTCTTCCAGAGTCTCTTTTTTGCAGGAGTTTTTCTTTTGGTTCGCTGGATTGCACCCGGTATGATGTATTTAAGTAATAAACTATTAGTTCCAACCAGCAGAACTATCTCAGCAATGGTTATTTGCTTATCAATGGCGTATCTGGCTGAATTAGTTGGTTTATCCGGTGCAATTGGGGCTTTTTTTGCGGGAATTGCAGTTGGACGAACCCCAACTAAGAAAATTGTTGACGCTAATATTGAACCAATCAGCAATGCTCTTTTTGTTCCTGTTTTCTTTGTTAGTATTGGCTTAAGTGTTTCATTTAATAACTTTTTGACTTCATTACCGTTTATCATCATTATGACAACTCTCGCAGTTATAACTAAATGGTTTGGTGGTGAGGTAGGGTCACTATTAGCCGGATTTAACAGAAACAGCGCTCGCGTGGTTGGTACAGGTATGATTGCACGAGGAGAAATGGCCTTGATAACAGCGCAGATTGGTTTCAATGCACATCTGCTTGATAAAGACTTATACGTAGATATCATTTTTGTGATTGTAATCGCAACAATGCTGGCGCCGTTGCTGTTGCGCTGGTCGTTAAAAAGGTTAAGCAGCAATAATTAGTTTACTTAGGAAATGCTAAGGAGCAGCAACTTTATTTACTGGAATTTATATATGTCGGGATAAAAATAAATGAACCTTAAAAAAATGGATTTTAAAATTATGAAAAATATATTACTGGTGCCATTAAGGAATATGCAGCCAAAGAAGTTAAAGCAGGGGCACTAAAAAGGAAATTATATCTGTACTGATAGTTGTCGCTGTAATCAACAATTATACAGACGTGAAGATCTAAATAACTCTTTGAGACAAATTGAGTAAAATTTAGTCATAAAACATACCTTCCAACTAAAATAGGAGGTATGTTTTTATTTCAAGAAAATTACCAGCTTTGGTAACTTATTTTTTGAAGCTAAACAATTATAGCAAACATTGTGATACAGAAAAAGCAGAATAAAGATCTGATAAAAAGTGTCAAAGGTCAGCTTACGAGTATTCCGCTACAAAGAATAATTCAAAAAATAGCTGGGGTGTTATGATAAACTTATGAAAGCAGTTATACTGCGAAAAATCCAGTTTATTATAACAATGCATGCAGGTTCAGCTTTTGTAAAATTCAAACATGTTAAAATAATAATCTGCTTAATCATGCGGAAAAATTAATCTCCGTTGAAAAAAATAAACAGCTAAGTCTGTTGGATTTAATTGTATCCGTGAAACGTTAATAATATTCATTTTAATTTTGGAAAGTGGAGTTTGCCGCTATGAATGTTTCTTTGCTAAATAATCAAATTATTATTATCTTTTTGCTAATGCTGCTTGGGGTTTTAATCAATAAGGTTGGTTTTATGCATCCGCAAACATCAAATGATCTTACTAATATTTTACTTAATATTGTTTCTCCTTGCCTCATCATAAATGCTTTTGAACAACCATATTCTAATGACCGAATTCGGCAGCTTTTACTTGCCGGACTGGGAATTTTAGCCATTTATCTGCTGGAAATAATTCTTGCTGCTGTTTTTTTCAAAATGGTCAGAGATGCTAATCTGCGAAGAATTCTTAAGTATGGCTGTATTTTTTCTAATGCTGGTTTTATGGGGATTCCGCTGGCTAGTTCACTTTTTGGAAAAACTGGGGTATTCTTTGCAGTTGTTTCATTGGCTGGATTTAATATTTTTAATTGGACATATGGCCTATCCTTATTTAATAAAGACCAGGTTTCTGTAAAAAAAATAGTTAAATTAAGAATAGCGCTTTTAAATCCCAATATTATTTCAATAATCCTTGGATTATTTTTATTTATTTTTTCTATTTCTTTGCCAAACACTGTTAGTCAAACTGTTAAGTACGTTGGTACCATTAATACGCCCCTTTCTATGATAGTAATCGGTAACAGTTTGGGGAACATTAAGTTACGCAAAGAAATAAAGGGTTTTTATCTATGGTTGACTATTTTTTTAAGAAACTTACTATTCCCAGTTTTGGCAATAATAATTCTTAAATTTCTGGGTATTTCTGGAATAGCTCTTGAAACTACAGTTATCATGATGTCATGTCCAGTTGCGGGTATCGTAGTCTTATTCACCTTGCAAAATGACGATGACGTTTCGCCTGCTATTGCGTTGATGGGCATCTCCACAATACTAAGCTTGGCAACAATTCCAATTGTGTTCTTTTTAATTCCTTATGTTTAATCCATTAAAGTGTTAAAACCATGGTTATCAGCCATTATCAGGCAAGATACCACTGTTTTAAAGCGGATTAAAGATCACACACTTAAGGGAAGTTGGAGCGGATACAGTGAATTTCACCCTGCCCGTTATGGGTAGCTATGGTAAAGAGTACGATAATTGGGTTGTCACCTATAAACTGAATCATGATGAATTGGTTTTATTGTTAGTGGCAATAGGCTCTCATGAAATATTAAATCAGTAAATTCAGCAATGATAGAATACTTTTTAGCGATACTCAAAAACTGCTGGGATCAATTTATCATTAAATTCATGCAACTTATTATCTTTATTTCAGCAAATAGTCTCAATTTCCAGTTTGCTGAGATGATATTGCAGACAGATAAACTTACAATATTGAATAAAGCGGATAGAATCCGCTTAGAATTACAGTAGTAATTTTCTAACAGTTTTGCAATAAAAAACCAGCATAAATGTGTGCGTTGGCTTTTTTTATAGAATTAATAAGACAAAACATATCAATAAACCTTATCCACTAGCATTAAAGTAAAAAAGCGGATAGTGATTTAATGCCTTCATTTTGTTTGAGGCAAATAATGAGTTTAATAATTAAAACCATCGGAGGTTCCAGTTTGAAGAAGATAGGAATGATTAATCATATCGAAATATATGTTAGTGACCTCTTTGTTTCCAGTAAGTTTTGGAAGTGGTTATTGGTGGGACATTTAGGCTATAAAACATATCAGAAGTGGGAGAAAGGCATCAGTTATATTAAAGATTCATGCAGCTATATTGTTTTTGTCCAAGCTGACAAGAAAAAATTAGCGTTGTCTTACAACAGAACCCGCATAGGTCTTAATCACTTAGCATTTTCTATTCCGGATAAATCGACACTAGCACAGATAAAAATGGAACTGAATGCTTTAAACTACAGAGAATTGTATGCAGATAGATATCCGCATGCAGGTGGGAAAGATCGTTATGCTCTTTATTTTGAAGATCCTGATAGAATTAAGGTAGAAATAGTTGTAGTTGAATAGGCTCTCTTTAAAAACCTGCTTATTCACTGTATTTTTTACAACCATGGAAAAGTAACCTAAAATCTACAACAGTACAAGCAAAAGCACGCTCTCTATGGGCTAAATTAATTTCATTCTTCCTTGCCCAAGGGAGACAGCTTAGCACCTAAACCGGCTAATGTCCGGATACTTCCTGCTAGTAAAATGACTGTAAACATTGATTGGCCATGAGCTAATAATACTCCGCCAAACCAAGAACCAACCGGAATTGAAGCATAGGAAACCATCCGGGTAACTGAAACAACTCTGCCTAATAATTGTTTAGGAACCGTTTTTTGTCGCAAAGTAAAATAAGTGATTACGTTAATTGTTCCAAAAAAACTAACAATCCCTAAAACGGTTCCAATATAAATATAATTGGTATTAATCAATAATAATAATGTGCTTAAACCAGCCAAAAGCGTACTCGACGATAATAAAAAACCGGCTTTAAAATAATTAACAATCCGGCTGCCTAAAAGCCCGGCAATTAAGGCACCGACACCGCCAAGTGCCATAGCTGAAGTGGCCTTAAAAATAGGATAGTTCAGTGATTCAGTCATATAAAAAATAAAATTTGCCTCAAACATATTAAGCGCAAAATTGGTAAATAAGAACATCATCGAACCGCTAAAGATGACTTTTTGATGAATACTGTATTCGGCTCCTTCAACTACATCAAGCCATAGTTTCTTTATCGTATGAATTATCTGCTTTTCCTTGACCTCATATTTAGGAAGCCCTGATAAGGTAACCGCGGTTATTAAAAAAGAAACAAGTTCAATCCATAAGGCATTGCTGCCGCCTAACAACGTGACTAATGATCCGCCCATCAAGGGTCCGATAATCGATAGGGTATTATCAATTATTTGGATAGCTGCATTGGCGCCGGTAAGCTGTTTTACGTCAACTATTTCTGGAATAATGCTTTGAAAACTTGGATGAATTAACGGATCTACTGATGCAAGCAAGAAAACTGCAAAATATAAAAAAACGAAGTTGATTTGATTTCTCATTAAAACAAAAATCAGCAACAGACTAACGAAAGCAGCAAAAAGATTCCCGATAATTAAAATTTTCTTTTTAGCATAATTATCAGCTAAGCTTCCGCCAACCAAAGAAAATACAATCCAAGGAATAAAAGAAATTCCAAAAGTGGTAGCTGCATGATAGGCCGAACCGGTTCTAGTTAGAATAATAAGTGGTAAGGCTATGCGATACAACCAATCTCCAAGTGACGAAATCAAAAATCCAACCCAAAGACAACTGAAATTACGGTTTTTTATAAACAAAATAGATCCTCCTAAAATATTAATGATTGCTTTTATGCTACGACCATTTTAAAATTAAGAATAAAAAGTTGCATATAGGTTAAAAATATGAAAATAGGAAAAATATTTAAGCATTTGAGAAAAAGTAAACATATTACGCTCCAAGAAGCTGGTCAAGGGATTGTTTCAACCCCTTTTTTATCTCGCTTTGAAAATGGGTTAACAGATATTTCTTTTACTCATTTATTAGAACTTTTAAACCGAATTAACGTTCAGTTATCAGAATTCGAATTTTTGTATCAAAGGCAGAATACTGACAATAATGATCAATTACCAAATTTTCAACGTGCCTATCAAGCTGGTGATGTCAAAAAACTACAAGAATACTTGCTTGTTTGGCAAAAAAGGAAGGGAAAATTTGCCCAGTTGCAAGCTATTCAGTTAAAAATGATGCTAGTGACTTTAGGTAAGGGGAAAGTTAGTAAACGCGAGCTTTCAGTACTGACAGCTTATTTTCAAAGTATTAATAATTGGACTTTTTTTGAGCTATATCTTTTTGGACATGCCATTTTGTTTTTAAAAGTACCAGTAATGCTCAATCTATTTAAAGAATTACAAAAAAAGGAACTTATCTACGAAGATTTTAGAAACGATAACTTCTCAATGCTTTTTTATATTTATAACAACGTTATTTTGCGTATGTTAGATGAACGCTTTTTAGATACGGCTGAGACATTGGTAACTAAATTAGAGAAATATTTCAAGGATCAAGATAAAGATTATTATCATCGTACAAGGCTCTTTAATTTGAAAGGTTTAACACTGTATTTGAAAGGTCAAAAAAAAATTGGATTGAGTCTAATCAAAAAAGCTAACTTAATTACTTATCTAACTGATCATGAGGAAAGTTTTTTATGGAATGAACGAGCATACTTGAAAAAATATTTAACGCCAAAAGAATTGGATACGGTTTTTGACTTTTCAGATAGTGGTTATTAATTTTTTATCAGCTAAAAGAATCCTGCTTTATTTCAATAACTTCATTCAGTCAGGAAGAGACAAAGTAATTACTTTCAATAATGTCTTCCAATTACCAAATGTTGCTCATTTTGCTGAAATTTTCTTTCCATTAGGAGGCCTCAATGTACAGATTATCTTCTCAATACCGTTGGTTCAATATAGCATTAGCATTTTCTGCCATCTTAATGTGTGTTATATATGCATCCCAGATTCTATATTTTTTTTGGGCATTTACCCATGGGACAACTGCCAATAATATCAACAATATCAGCAGTCTCAGCGGTGCAGTATTTGCATTGGTAACGCGAGTTATTAAAACAGTTTTGATGTTTTGTGCAGTTACCAGCTGTGTACTTGCCGTTACACAATTTCAGAAAACAGGATACTTGCTGCGACATATTGTTGGTCCAGTGATAGTGCTTATCGGATTACTGTTGCCAATGTTATTTGCTCCTTTAGTCTTTTTACGATTTTTCTTTTTTCTGACCGGTGGTATCTTTGCGTTGATTTATCGTTAAAGATTTACTGGGCATACCTTGTTTACAAATTTTTGGTTTTTTGTCGATTTCTCTACTATATAATAAAATAATAAATATAGGATATTACCTCAATGTAATCTGCTTATACCATAGGAATTTAGAGAATTAATTGTTGAGCTAGTGAAGTTTTTAGCCGAGGAATGTAATGTTTCAACCAATAAAAAAAGAATCTACTATCTAGATTCTTTTTTTATTTATTAGCTCGAAAATCAAAGTATGATGATAGATTTTTTTAAACATTCATTATCAATATGAAGGTGAGTTGAAAACATAGTAGAGGACTTTTATTAAGAATACACTAAGCAACTGTACTATCCTTAATTATTTAATGTGTTTAGATATCGCCATAATTCAGTTTCTCGAGCAGTATCATATGACTCGTCTGATGACGGAATAACTTTATTGCCATCCCAATACTTGCCGCTTTTTAGTTCAAAGTTAGTGTAAATTTCTGCTAAATTTTGACTGGACAACTTAACCGTATGGACAAAATTAGGCAATACAAAACGCATTAAAAGAAAAACATGGGTAAACATCCACTTAGCAGTTGAATTGTAATCACGTACTAACCCAGAGTCTTTCCCCGGCATAAAACCCGGATTGAAACTAACATAGGTATGCTTTGGATCATTAATGGCGAATGCGTGGACTAAATAAATAACTGCCAATTTACTGGTTGTGTAACGAATCTGACCAAGTTGGGAAATGCTATGGTATTTAATTTTTTCGCTAGATTTTTTTTCATCTGATAATAATACCGGTGATAAATATTGTGGGTTGGGCATCCCAGTAAACTTATGACGATCATGGGTATCTGAACTCACTAAAATGATTTTGGCATCGTCTGTGAATAATAATTGTAGCCCTTGAATCAATAAATACTGACCGATAACATTCGTTGCAAAAGTATCCTCTATTCCTTGACTATTCAAGGTTGGTTTAGCATATTGACTACCAGCATTCGCAATTACACCGTTAATTTTGACATGCAGTTTTTGAACATTATCGATAAAGCGTTGAACGGATTCTGGTTCGCTTAAATCTACGGATAAGGGAATCATATTTGGAAAATTATCCGAAACGGCTTTTGCACTTGCTAATTTTCGGGAAGTGATGATAAAGATATCTTTTGGATGTTGGTTTGCTAATAGCCGTGCTGTTTGCAGTCCTAATCCGCTAGTAGCACCCGTAATAACTGTTGTAGACATATTTTTCCTCCTTTTGAAACTAGCCAGTATCGATATTGCTAAAAAATAAAAGTTGTTACTGATATGCAGTTAACAACTGATGAAGTCCGTTTTTTAAAATAGACGGAGTTTGTTCAATGGATTCCATTAAGAATACACCGATTGAATAGTGTAAAAGCAAATCTGAAAGTATCAAACTGTCAGTATTGATATCGAAGTGATCGAGTACCTTTGCAAATGCCTCGATTTGAATCAGCCCATGTTTTTCAAAATAGAGCTTAGCAATCTCGTTATTAGCATTCAAGGTTTGAAAAAGAACGCTTAACATTGAGCGCGCAGTTTTATTATTGTACTGTTTTAAAAAGCGGTCTGCGATAATATCGACAGTTTCCTTAAGATCAGTGAAGGGTAATTCGGATAAGTCTAATGATTTAATATTAATTAAAGCAGCTAAGATAATATCTTTTTTACTGGCATAGCGCCGATAAATTGTTGACTTCGCGACACCAGCCTGCTGTGCAATTTGATCGATAGTGATATTGTCAGGCGTATAACTTACCAGTAGCTCTTGTGTTGCTTTGATTGTACGGGACTCGATATCGGAATCACGCGGCCTTCCCGGTAACATTTTAAACCTCCTTTATGATTATATACGATACTATATAGTTTCATAATAAGCTTGTCAATTAATATCTAGTGTTAAAGTTAAGGTTGAGGTTGTCTGAGAAAGATGGGTTTGAATGCGTACTTTGTGATTATTATTTCCTTACTTTTTAAAACCAGAATGACTCGAAAAATATGTTTTAAAGCTTAAAGATGTCTTAATTTCATTCATATTTTGTAGAAAAACGTATTTAATTGTCTGAAAACAAAAATACAGAGTTATGAAAGCTCTGACCTATCAGTTATATCGTTTTATTGGGTAAAACCAAGAGGACGGTGGATATAATAGAGATAATAGTTATGAGTGATAGTAACTAAAAAAATTAACAATTACTTTAAAAAGAGTATCGTGAAAGCGGTAAAAGGAAAATAGAAGGGCTATTTTTCTCGAACTTTGCTGGCAAAAAGAGGATGCGACGTCATATTAAAGAATGACAAGATAATATCCTATAGTGTAATTAACCCTAGCCAAACTTATTAAAACAAAATATAGTGGTGTGGATTAATAAGTGAGACAATAATATGTGTTTGGTACTTGGGGAGACTATATAATGCATAAACAAATTAACAACATTTCCATTCACTATGAAATAATTGGTAAAGGACAATCGATTATTTTTCTTCACGGCTTATGTTTAGATTTAAATTCTATGAAACTTAATTATGAACCACTACTTCTTCAAAGCAGGTATCAACGAATTTACATCGATCTGCCTGGTATGGGTGAAAGTGACTCTTTTTCAAAACCACAACCAAGTGGTGATTATTTATTAGAATTAATTGTGAAATTTATTGATAAATTAAACATTGGTAATTTTTACCTTTGTGGTCATTCATATGGAGGCTATCTAGCCTTAGGGATTGCTTATAAATACCCTAAACGAGTAAAGGGATTGTTCCTGTCTTGTCCAGTAGTTACAGCTAATCCCGATAATCGCATAACTGAAAATCATGTAGTTATCAAAAATAAAAACACCAGTTTTAACGAAAAGATTAACTATAATAGTAATTTTTTAAAAATGAACGTTATCATCAATGACTCAGCTTTGAAAAAATATCTTGATGAAACTGTTACTGGATTGAAAAAATGTAATTTCAATTTCGTTAAAAGACTACGAGACAATAACTTTAGTTATTATCAATTGAATGAGGAACCAAGAATTAAAAAAATGCCTTCAAGAATTCCAATTTTTTTGCTTTTGGGTAAACATGATCACTTTGTTGGCTACAAAGAGCAAGTTAAACTAGCAATGAATTTCAAAAAATGTAATTTATTGGTTTTAGAAAATGCAGGCCATAATCTACAAATTGATCAACCAGAATTATTTGCCAGTTGTGTGAAATATTTTTTCGCTTGATTTAAGTCAAGCGCTGTCAAACTCTATCAACAACTAATAGCCGAGGAACGTGGGAAAATTGAAATATATCTAAATACTGGTAAGTCTCAGGCTGAAATTGTCGGCTCCACTGTACCCAACAGTAAATCCAGCAGGGATTCAACGCTACTTAAATTATCATCTTATGCCATATAAATGGCGAGCATATCGCAAGAAGCCCAACAATATGTCGACTTAAGGCAAAGTCGAATTGGAACTAAAAAGAAATATACCAAGAAAAAAGCACAAATTATCGCTAAATGAATCTTAGACGATAAGTGTTCACCACAAATGATCGCGGAAACGCATAAGGAGCTTAAATTGAGCCGCAACACGATTTATAACTGGATTTATCGCGACATGATTCCAAGAGTCTCAGAAGATAATTTGCGCTATCAAAAACGTTTTAAATGTCGAAAGTCAACGCGCTTACTTGAGATGAATGCCAAAAAACGACAGACAGAAGAACTAAAAATTCAAGAAAGAAGGGTGAAATAACAAGAAAAAAAGGTGATTAGACCAATTAAACATTCGATTGAGGAACGTCTATTAGTGGTGAATAGTCGTCGCTTATTCGGACATTGGGAAGTTGACTGTGTTTTGCCGAAAAAAGGCTATAAAAAAGTTTTTGTGACGTTTTGTGAACGTAAAACGCGTTACTACATTGCTTTAAAAGCAGATTCACAATCAGGAAAAGCAGTCTGTAAAGTTTTGGATCAGTTTATGCATCTTTTTGGAAAGCGTTCCAAATGCATTGTTCAATCATTCACATTTGATAATGGATTTGAATTTACAAATCATTTTGTGATCAACAAAGTTCAAAAGGAATTTCAGATTATGGCGTACTTTGCACATCCATATAGTCCTGAGGAACGTGGCTCTAATGAAAATGCTAATCGAATGCTGCGCGAGTACTTTCCAAAGAAAACACACTTTGAACACGTTACAAATGATGATTTAAGGCGTGCTTTGCATAAAATCAATAGCAGACCAAAAGCCGTTTTGAATTATAAGACGCCGAGAGACATTTTTAGACGTAAATTACAAGAAATTGACCGTACATACGGCTATAAACGACATTTAAAAAAACCCAAAAACACTTCAAAACGTTGATTTTTAAGCGAATTCAATAGCAAACTTTAATTATTTTGAAAATACACAATTATTACTAATTGACATAATTTAAGCAAAAATCAGCCGTAAATCATTGAATAAACTAATAAAATGACAAATTTAAACTCGAAAATCAAAATCAGCCACAAAAATTTTACCAGCGATTTGAAGAAATTTTGCCGGTCAAAAATTTATGTGACTGATTTTTTTCGTAACTTTTTGCAATTTTTTTGAATTTACTTTTCTTTTTCAAATTTATTTTTTATTTTTTCATGCGTTAAAACGTTGTTTTACCAGCATTTTAAAAGCTGTATAAATCGAAGAGAGAGACCGTTAAAATTTGGG
>NZ_AZEH01000039.1:297041-301325 GCF_001436275.1 Liquorilactobacillus oeni DSM 19972 | reverse complement strand
GATGTCAAAATAGCAATATACGAAAGGGCTTTAAACATATACCACAGCAGCAATTAGACTATCTGATTGTTTAGTTGAATTTTGCCTGTTTTCATGAAAAGAACAATCTTTTAGGCTTATAAGTTATTCATTCACTTTCATGTATAAACTTTCGTATTTGCACTTTGACAACTGCATATCGAAGTAGAACTCATACTTCAATGGTTAGATTACCATATTCAAAAGTTAGTCATGGATAGAAACAATGCATGCTACGTCTCTGAGAGGCTCGTCGGTCAGTGACCTACACACGACAGCATAGCTGAGTGCGAAGCGCGATGATCCAAGAAATTGGGGAGCGATATTAGAAAAAAGCTAGTTTAAATATTTTATTAATACTTTAAACTAGTCAAGTAATTTTGAATTGTGTTACATTTTATGTTCACACTGCAATATTAAGTAAATTATTTAGTTTATTTGATAGTTTGAAAAATAAAATTTCTTTTGTCATAAATGACATTTCAAAAAAGTTAAAAGACAACCCTAATACAAATTTTATCGATATTTGGTTACAAAGAATGACATTATTAATTGATCGAAAATATAAATATATGGATCCTCTTTGTCAAAAAGTTTATTATAATGAAAAAGTGCAAATATGGAATTCTTTTTGGATAAAAAACCTATAAATGAAAGTTGCGTAATAAGTGAATATACAATTACGTCACTATGCTCCTATCCTAGTCATTTTATTATGGCACAAATGTCTAAATATTTGTGTACCAAATACTAGGATAGGAGCAGTTCAATGCTAAAGCACTTAGGTGAATATGTAAAAAAAATCACCCCCGAAAAGGAGTGATTTTTGTTTATTATTTGTATACCCATATAAAATGAGCTTTAATCAATTGTGTCGGATAAATATTTTGTTTTCCTAGTTACAAAAAAATATTCCCATAAATTGACTAATGGTCCCACTAGCAGCACAGCTAAAATAGTTCCAACACCGATAGCAGTAATATGATTAATAAATATTAAACTCAAACCAATTGAAATAACAATCATTGCTACATCAAAACTGAATTTTGCTTTTCCAAATGTAGATTTTAACTTCATACAAATCACATTAACAACTCCATCCGGCGGATTCAAAATGAAATTAGCTTTAATCATCATAAAAACTCCTAGAGAGGTAAAGATAATTGCTAACAAGGTAATTAAAATTTGTTCCCATAAAGCATTCAACACAATTTTTTCCAGACCGATTCTTAATCCGTAAAAATCAACAATCCAGCCAAATATAAACGCCACAAATAATTGAGAAACTGTCTGCCACTTAATTTTGTGTAATAAACAAAGTTCAATAAGAACAAAAATAACAAAAGTTAGGGTAGTAGCTTGACCTAAGGTAATTGGTAAAAAAAGTGACAGAACCTGTGGAACAGATACTAAAGCACTAACACCTAATTTACCACAAGTAAATAACACTGTTCCCAAAGCTAAGACATTTAAACCTCCGATATATAATATCGGTCGTAAATAATTAAAGCGTTTCTTAGTATTCAATCTATATCTTCCTTTCTTTTCCATGGTACGCTACAATATGATTGAAATTAGTGAGCTTAGGGCTTAAAAGTATCGCAAATTTATCATACAGCTTAGAGCATGCTATAACGCAAGGAGATTTTTATGAATTATTCAATCACTGAAACTAGTCGACTAATCGGACTTAGTAAATACACACTGCGCTATTACGAAAAAGAAAAGTTGATTCCAAAAGTTAAGCGTGATTCAAAAGGTTATCGAGTTTATACTAAACAGGATATTGAATGGCTAACTTTTTTATTGAATATTAGACAAACTGGTATGTCTATCAATAAAATAAAACAATTTTCTCAAATGAGATTCAATACAGAGACAATTTCTATTAGGCGAAAAATGTTATTAGAACACAAAGAAAACATCATAGAACAGGAGAAAAAGCTTCAAAAATCAATGGCAGCGATTGAAGCCAAAATAGCAAGATATGATCGTTATACTCAATTACAAACTGAGCAAAAAGACATGAATAGGTATTAACAGGGCGTTCTTAAAACGAATACACAAACAAGTGCTCTGAAAGGGAAGGAGTGCTGTTATTGTTTTTTAGACCTTAATTAAAAGTCGTTTATTATGCAACAAACGGTTCTATCGATAAAAGATTAAAATGTCTTACAATAAGTTTAAAGATGTTTGCTAGGAAATTTTAAGGCTTGCTGGTCAGCGTAATTACATAATTATTAGACAGAATTGACTTCGGTTAATTTTTAATTAAACCCAACGGACTTGTTTTGTTTCGTGCTAAATACTTACCATCGCTCATTAGAACTGTCCAAAAGGAGGCTTGGAAATGAAACCAAACATTCTTGAAAATATTTGTTATACAGAATTAGTCTATCAAAGAATAAACAAGAAATTAAATTTAAGCTTTTATCTAAAATGAAAATAGAAACTTTGGTATATCAAGTAATAGAAGCTAGTTGTAGTACAGTAACTAAAAGAGGGAAAAACTATTACATTAAGAACCCTCAAAAAAATATACAAATTACTGTTAACTGAAATAATTATCGGGTGATCACTGCTGATAGGATCTAGAATAAGGCACTTAAGCTATGACACAATAGCTTAGGCCAACGGTCAAAAATTTGAAAGGGTGGTGTATATATTTGACAACACGTCCAAATTTTAGCGAAAGCATGGATAGTAAGATATTTTCTAGCTTTTATTGGTATAAAGAGGAATTACAAAATATTTGTAGCCAATATGGGTTACCGACATATGGCACTAAAGCGGAACTAACTAAATATATTGTTGCTTTCTTAAATGGTGAAGTTGCCGCAGAAATAAAACCAGTCAGAAAAGTTAGGCGAAGAAAAGGTTCACATCTAACAGCCGACAGTATCTCATTAAGCACTAAGTTGCTTAACTCTGGTTTTTCTCTTAACCAAGAAGCAAGAAAATTTTTTGCTAGATATTTTGGTGTTGAACATTTTTCCTTTCGTAAAGTGATGGGAATAAAAATGAGAGAGGTTGAAAAGAATGCTGACGTAAGTGCTACTGTAGCTGATTTGGTTAAAGTGTTGGAAGATACTAAAATAATTTTCTTTGATGATAATGATGAAGAAAAAACCTATCAGTGGAATAACTTTGTGCGAGCTTTCAGAAATGACCCAATCTCGAAAAACTACCATGAACCGATGAAAGTAGCTGCAATCATTTGGAAAATAGTTAAAAATTCAGATCAGCCTAAAATTTATGAGAGAAATTTAGTCATTAAGAATGCCAAATTAATAAAGAAATTCCTCCTTATCACTTAACGCCATTTGAGCGTGGTCAAATTGATTATTTATGGAACACCGAAGGAATTCATAATCAGACAGAAATTGCGCGACGGTTACACCGAACAGTTACGACGATTAATAATGAACTCCGTCGGAGTCAACGCTTTTCGGATTATAAATTGAGACCACGTAAATGGCATGCTTATCGTTATAATGCCGAAGAAGCTCAACAATATGCCGACTTAAGAAAAGATCGGATTGGTACTAAAAAAAAGTATTCAAAGAAAAAAGCGCGGATTATTGCTAAAAGGATTTTAGATGATAAATGGTCACCGCAAATGATTGCTGAAACTCATAAGGAATTGAAATTGAGTCGCAATACAATTTATAACTGGATTTATCGAGGTATGATCCCAGGTGTTTCTGAATCTAATTTGCGTTATCGCCATAAATATCGAAGGTGAGACCACAACGAGCAGTTGAAATGAACGCTAAAGAAAAGAGGGCGGCTGAATTAAAAACTGAAAGAAAGAGGGTGAAGCAAAAAGAAAAACAGCTGGTTCGCCCACTTAAACATTCAATTGAAGAACGCCCAGTTGGCGTTGAGAAGCGTAAAGTTTTTGGTCACTGGGAAGTTGATTGTGTTCTACCAAAAAAAGGTTATAAGCAAGTCTTTGTGACATTTTGCGAACGTAAAACACGTTATTATATTGTTTTAAAAGCTGAATCACAGTCTGGAAAAGCGGTATGTAAGGTCTTGGATCAATTTATGGACTTATTAGGAAAACGTGCAAAGCATATTGTTCAATCATTCACATTTAACAATGGATTTGAATTTCCCAATCACTTTGTGATTAATAAAGTGCTCGGATGCTGCGCGAATATTTTCCGAAGAAAACACATTTTGAATATGTTAACAATGATGACATTCGCCGTGTATTACATAAGATTAATAAACGGCCAAAGGCTGTTTTGAATTATAAAA
>NZ_AZEH01000039.1:0-297031 GCF_001436275.1 Liquorilactobacillus oeni DSM 19972 | reverse complement strand
AGACAAAAAATGCATGAAATTGATCGAACCTTTGGTTATAAACAACATTTAAGATGCTCTAAAAACACTAAAAAACGGTGATTTAAAACAAATTTCATCAAAACTAATTAGTAAAATCCGTAGCAAGATTTACGTGTAAATCACAAAAAACAATGTTTTTTACATGAAAATCAAAAATAATCGTCAAAATTTATAACCAGCAAAAATAATTTGATTTGCTAGCCAAATTTTGACGATTATTTTTTCTACTGATTTTTTGCAATTTTTTTGAATTTATTTTTCTTTTTCAAATTTATTTTTTTGTTTTTGATGCGTTAAAACGTTGTTTTAACAGCACTTTCGGTCATGTATAAAAATAAGAGGGGGCTTAGGTTAAAATTCAGACTTGACCGCAGATGTCAAAATAGCAATATACGAAAGGGCTTTAAACATATACCACAGCAGCAATTAAACTATTTGATTGTTTAGTTAGATTTTGCCTATTTTCATGAAAATAATGAGTCTTTTATGAAAAGAACAATCTCTTAGGTTTATAAATTATCCGTTCATTTTCATGTATAAACTTTCGTATTTGTACTTTGACAACTGCATATCGAAGTAGAATTCGTACTTCACTGGTTAGATTACCAGATTCAAAAGTTAGTCATGGATAGAAACAATGCATGCTACGTCTCTGAGAGGCTCGTTGGTCAGTGGCCTACACATGCCAGCATAGCTGGGTGCGAAGCGCGATGATCCAAAAAATTGGGGAGCGAACAACAAAAACCAAGTTAACATACTATGCTATTTATGAAGAATAGATGATATTTTTATATAAATTTGAGATAAATGTATTAAATACTCTATTAAAATGGGAAGAGAATTTAATTGCTTTACTGATATTGTCAAATTTTCATTAAGTTATAAAATTAACTTAAAAACCAAATGATTTGGTCAAAGGAGAATATTTTATGACATTGCATGAAGTGATTGATAAAGTCCTTAATGAGTACTTAGATGAGAAAAATGGGCCAATCAAAAAAAACAATTTAGCCAAGATATTAAGAAATGGTTTAAATGAAGTTGTCAGTGATGATTTAATTGGAGGAAATTTAATATCAAAAGGTTCAGCCGGCGAAGGAACCTGGGCTACAGTACCTTGGATTGGAATTTTTGATAAGGATATTTCAACTTCAGCTCAAAAAGGATTTGACATTGTTTACTTATTTTCCCCTGATATGAAAGATGTATATTTATCTCTTAATCAAGGGTGGACCTTTTTTAAAAATAATTTTGGAAAAAAAGCATCAACTCATATCGAAAAGGTTTCTAGTTATTGGCAGACTACTCTCAAGGCCAGATCAAGTAGGATGACTCCTGCCTCCATTAATTTAACAAGAGGCTTAACAGGGAACACAAACTTGCCCAAAGGTTATGAATTAGGTAATATTTTGAGTGTTCATTATAAAAAGAGAAACTTGCCATCAAATGAACAGATGCTAATTGATTTAAAAAACATGATTTTTTGTTTAAATGAATTAAAAAATAATCTAATTGATAGTAGTAATTTTTATCAAAATATCAATTATATCTTATCTCTCAACATTGATGTAAAAGCTCCTGTTACTAGAAGCATAATAAAAACAGTCTCGAGAAAGACACCATCAATAAACTTAGTAGAAAGAAAACTAACAAATATTTCTTCAAAATTTCAGGGTCGAAAAAAAGATTTTAATGAAATAAATCAAAACAATTCTAAGATTGGATTTTTGGGTGAACAGGTAGTTTTTGAAAACGAGAAGAAAAAACTTGCTAATTTTCCTAATTTAAGAAATAAGGTAGAACACGTTTCACAAACTAAAGGTGATGGGTTAGGATATGATGTGCTATCTTTCGACGAAAAGGGAAATAAAATGTATATCGAAGTCAAAACAACTACAAAAAGTCAAGATGCTCCTTTTTTTATTAGCAGAAATGAATTAGATTTCTCCAAAACACATGGGAATGAATATTGCCTATATAGAATCTTTAATTTTGAGAAACTTGTTAATTCAAACAATGTTGAATTCTTCAAACTAAAAGGTGATATTAGTAAAATTCTTAGTTTTACTCCGGTTAGTTATCTTTCTTCTTTTGATAAAGATATTAAACTTTCTAACATTGATTAGTTAAATGATATAATGATTTTATTAACTAGTAGTGGAGGAAATGAACTTGACCGCAGAAACCAACCTATATAACCAGTTATTTACACTTAGTTTTCTTCTACGTTTCGGCTACTATGATGCTATTACAAAAAGCTCAAATAATGTTGCATCAGCTTATGCTAGGGCCGATGGTATTCTTCCAGATATCTTTAACATGAATGATTTTGCTAGTTATTTAGAACTTCATGTTGAATTCGATGAAAAATTTAAATACGAATTTAAGAACAAATTTTTCTCCCGAAAGTCTTGCGAAAACTGTGTGCGAACTGAACCGATTTCTTTTACAATACCTAAAACTGATATATCTAGACGTGAATATAAAATGCCAAATGTATATAGTTACTTAGAATTAGCTTACTATTTATCGTCTAAAAGTAGCTGTTTTGTAAAAATATTTACTGAAAACAATCATTCTACGTCTAAGTACTTTGGCCAATTAAATTTTGATTTTAAAACAACAAATGAAATTAAGCAAAATCAATTGGCTGGTGATAATAAATTATTACATGTCGATTTATCAAATTTTTATCCATCACTTTATACCCATACATTACCGTGGATAGTAAATGGTAGAAATAATGCAAAAATCGAAACAAGTGGAGGCTTTGCAAACTGTGTAGATAGCCTTATTCAAAACTGTCAGTTTGGAGAAACACATGGTATTCCAACTGGTAATTTAATAACTAGAATTATTGCTGAATTATATATGTGTTTTTTTGATAAAAGGCTGGAGGACAAAATAGGGAGTAAAATTAGATTTTCTAGATATGTTGATGACTTTTCATATGCATTCACTTCGGATGAACAACGAGATAAGTTTTTGCGCAGTTTTAGGTTTGTATGTCGAGAATATTGTCTTATAATAAATGAACACAAAACCGAAGTTACTACATTTCCTTTTTCACATAAAATGGATAAAGATACTATATTCAATTACTTTAACGAAAAATCTTTGACTAACAAGGGCAAACCTAAATATTGGATCAATGATATTTCCTCTTTTATCGATTTATGCGTTAAAGAAGAGAATTCGGGTAACAAAGGATCAATCAAAAGCTGTTTCCCCGTTATTATAAATACTTTGCATAAATTGCAAATGCAAAAAGTACTAACAAAATCTGATGTTAACTATATTTTCTCATTTAAAAATAAATTAACGAGTTTTAATGTTTTTAAAAAACTGATAAGCCTATCTTTGCATGATTCAAAATTAACAAATAGATTTATAAGTTTCACAAAATCAATTATAAAATTAGGCTTTAGCAAATTACAAGTCAAAAAATTAGTTAAAGAATACTTCACAGATAATAAAGAAGTCTTAGCAGACAAAGTAGTATTTTATAAAGAAAATCGTTACAATCAGGAAGTTTACCAAATATTGCTATATTTAGTTTTTTTTGGCTTTTATGATTTTTTTGAGGAAAAAGAATTACTTGCTTTTATCAATGGAGAATATGACGATTATACAATTTGCCTTAGCATAATTCTGTATTTAAAAAAGTTCAAATTTCAAACAAACAATCTAATTAATTGTATCTATAATGTATTTTTAGAAACAAATAGTTATTATAATGTTAATCATTACGATGTTAACAAAAAAACTCCTATTATGGCTGAAAAGTTTTGGCTTTTCAGATATTTTGTTTATGATTTAATAAAAAATAACTATATTAGCGAGAAGTGCGTTAATAATTTTTGCAGGAAAAAAAATCCTAATATTAAGAATTTTAAACGTGGTGGTCTTAAAACTTTATTAAATTACAAATATGCATTGATAGCAAATAAACAGTCAGAAATTAATAACTTTTATAAACTTTTATTAGAAAAAGATATTCATTTTGTTTCATTTGGAAAAAACAATAATTTTGATTATCTGTAATTTTTGTGCAACCGATCAAGGTTGCTTTTTTATTACTCAAAATTTGAAAGGAAGGTATTAAATACGCCATTAAAATATGTTATTCCGACTATCGAAACTTTCGGTAAATTAACTTTTGAAGGAAAAGATCGTGAAGTTACTAGCGGTCGTTCTCGGATTGCGACAGGAGTAGTTTATAACCTCTTGTCAGAAAAACAAGCTGAATTAATCGAAGTTCAAATTCCAGCAAGAGCTGGTTCTAAAACCTTTGAAACTGATACTGAGATTGAGTTGGTTAATCCAAAACTTGAACCTACTGGTCGTTCAACAGGTGACGAAGCAATCGCATCGTGGAAATTAACAGCCGAAAACATCAAGAAGAAGGGGGACAAGTAGTATGGTTAAGATCTTAAAATTGCGCAATGGTATTGAAATTGATGAAGAAAAATCATTAGGAAAATTAAAATTTTTGGATAAGAAATCTCCGTCATTGATCTTGGGTGAAGATGGTGAACCAACCGGGGAGATTAAAGATCGGCGTTATGATATTTTGTCTAAGCTGCAACATGATTCTTTTACAGTTGTTTTGCCAGCTGAAACTGAAGAGAAAGATTTTCCGTTCAATTCCAGTGTTAAATTAATCAATCCAGTAGTTGAGAATTATGCTATTCCAAATGGTCGCTATGTTGATGCCGGAATTCGAGTAACAGCTGATGATATTATTTTAGATGATAAGGGGGCGGTTATCGAAACAAAACCAAGTAAACCAACAACCAATCCATTAAAAAAATAGGGTGATTTAAATGTTCAAATATAAAGGAATTCGCATCAGGCGGTTTCATCGGGATATTGTGTTTATCTACTTATCCTTGATGTCACTGCCTTTTACTTTACTTTCAATTTCATTTCTCTATCTTATTTACGCTAGAAGTCCAGATGAACTTGTTTGGGCTACATTAGCTGCTGCTATTTTTGCTTTTTGTGGCGCAATTATCAGCTTTGCAGTATACAAGAGAAACGACAATCACAATGGCTTTTTTACTCGGGTAAAGCATAGACAACTACTTGCCAGAATGATTATTGATAATAAATTGTATCTTGCAAAAAATAGAAATCGTAATAATCCTCGACAGAAGATTATCTATTTTCCAAAAGTTTACTATCACTATAAGGAGTTGATTATTACGGTTAGATTCCCAATGGATCTTCAAAAAAATCAAGATAAGTTTAATCGGATTGGTGAACAGCTTGAACAGGCATTGTTTGCTGATCTTTTTGATATTGTCGACGAAAAAGGTTTTAAGGCATATAAATTAATCAATGATCCAATCCAAAATAGAATTAACATTACCGATATTAAACCTGATTCTGGAAAACTAGAATTAATGCAAGGCTTTACTTGGAATTATAATAAATTTCCACATGCTTTGATTAGTGGTGTTACCGGAGGTGGTAAAACTTATTTTATTCAAGCTCTCCTAAAATCATTTATTGATTTAGGTGCTGATTGTTATATCTGTGATCCAAAGATGTCTGATTTATCACAATTGGATCAAGTACCAATTTTAGAAGAGAGGGCCTTTTCAAGTACAGGACAAATCAATAAGTGTGTTCGTGAATTCTATGAACAAATGGTTGACCGTCAAAAAGAATACAAAGAGTTATTAAGGAAAGTAGGTGACATCGGCAAAGATTATCGCAGTTTTAATATGCAACCAAAGGTTTTGTTCTTTGATGAATATGTAGCCCATATGAGTAATTTAGATTTCAAGGAACAGGAGAAAACTCTAGGGTACATGAAACAGATTATTTTGTTGGGCAGACAATTAGGCTTTTTCTTGGTTGCTGGTATGCAAAGACCTGATGCCAAATATTTTGAAGATGGTATGCGTGACCAATTTGGATTAAGGGTTTCTTTAGGTCAAATGTCACGTTCTGGCTACATCATGATGTTTGGCGAGTCCGACAAAAATTTCAAGGTTCAAAGTGACGAGGTACATGGCTGGGGCTATGCTTCCATTGGTGGAGCTTATGTTCGAGCCTTTTTTGCACCCTTTGTGCCGCCAGAGTTTTCATTTTACAATTATCTACTCAACAAAGACGAGCCCTCGCAGTTGAGCGATCAGAGCCGACAGGCGATAGCGGAGCGTGGGCGTGGAACGCCCAGCGAGGCTGCGCGGGCGAAGTCTGGCGTGAGGAGCTGAAAGCTCCGAGCGCCAAATGTTTACCCCCGGTTGCTAACAGGGGGGTAACAAGGACGAAAACAAGTCAACCAAGGTAACGCTAGATGTTGATTTGACAGGAATAACTAAGTTTTGCAAAACTTCACTACGAAGTCGCAAAAGTGAAGTCCTGTTAAGGAGGTAATATTTTGAGTGAAAAAAGCCAAATATGAATGGCCAAATGAATATGTTAGAAGCCTTAGGCTTCAACAAGGATTAACACAACATCAAGTTGCTAAGGAAATTAGTATTTCAACCAGAGCATATATTAATTTTGAACAAGGACGAAGTCAGTTCAGAAAGCCAACACGAGAAAATATTGAAGCTTATTTTAAAAATCGTTTAACTCATGAAACCAAAATGGAGGTAATCATTGATTATTTAAGAATCAGAATACCCTTGCATGATTTGAATATAGTTTTCAACGAAATTTTAAAAATAAATCGCAAAGCTTTTGTCTTAGATGAAGTTAAACGATACGGTTATGTAGGGCGTTATAGTATTGATTTGATTCAAGTTTATCAATCAGTGCCAAACGATAACCGTGGAATTTTGATTGAATTTTCGGGCCAGGGCTGTCGCCAATTTGAAACTTTTCTCAAACAGCAACAACGAAGTTGGTTCAGCTTCCTCAAGAACTGTTACGCATTTCAAGCAAATGTGACTCGCATTGATATTGCAGTCAATGATTATAAAGAAGCCTTACCATTGAAAAGACTATTGCATAAAATGGAACGAAAAGAGTATAAATCAAAGTTTAAAACGTGCAGCTATCATTGGGGTACTCAAAGAAATGAAATTACAGATAAACTTCAAGCAGCTGGGCTTAGCTTGTATTTTGGATCAATGCAAAGCGAGTTTTACATGTGCTTTTATCAAAAAAATTATGAAATTGCTAAAAAGAAACACCTAAAGGTGCAAGAAACTCCTGTTAAGAATCGTTATGAGCTGCGTTTTAGTTCATCGAGCAGTTAAACAACTAATCAATGTTGAAGATCCAGTTAATATTTGCGATTTAGTTTTTGGATATATAAGCGAATATGTTACTTTTTTACAACCAGTTAAAGGAAAAGCCCGAAATAACTGGAATATTTATTCTGCTTGGTCATTGTTTCTGGGAGACGTCTCAACTTTAAAGCTTGTCACTGATCCAAAAGAATTATCCTTTGAACGGACTAAAACATGATTACAAAATCAAGTAATGCCAACGTTAAAGGCCTTCAAAATAATTGATGATACCTTTCAAACAGAAGAAATTGAGTCCATGTTAGCAGAGGCAAATTTAGGCGATAGACATAAAAAATTCATACAAAGCATGATTAATCCGGATTGTTCCATCACTGAGTAATTAAGAAAATTAAGTTCATTAAAATATTTTATATTTGCTTGGTGTTTTAAATACATTAAATTTGTACTACGATAAATTGTGTATATACCAATTAAAGAAGGTAATTTTATGTCCAAGTATCAAGAAAAAAATGTTGAAAATGTTTATTTTAATAAAGATAGTGCTAATTTCAACAAAGATGGAGAAACATTTTCCATGAAAATAGATTCTGTTGGGTCCTATATTAATGCTATTATGCAAGCAGGTATAGAAACAGAAAATAATGAACTTTTTAACCATAGTCAAGAGCAACGCATAGGCCATAAAGAATTTCAACCAAATAGATTAACAGAAAATCCTCATAATATACTTGCACCTGAGGATGTTCATGAGAAAATGAAAAAAAAAATAGGCTCATATTTGTTCTACAGAGGAGAATCTCAAAAATATGAATATACTAGGCCTTCAATTTTCAAAGAAAAAGATGGAGCTTTTTTAATGAAAAAAGAAAAAGAAATTTTAAAAAAAATGACTAGTATTTCCCCAGAATTGCAGAATGAAAAATATAGTACTTTTGATAAATTAGCTATTATGCAGCATCACGGTGTCCCTACCAGACTTTTAGATATATCATCAAATCCACTTGATGCTTTATACTTTGCAGTTTGTCAAGACGAAGGAGACGGTTCTGTACAAATATTTAAGCCATATCCTAACTCAGATAGCGATAAGAATAGAGTCAATTACCCAGATGGTGATAAAGTTGCTCTTTTATCTGCACTATCTCAGCTTTCGTTTAATGAACAAGTTCAAGTTTATAAAGATTGTCAAGAGTTAAATTCTGAACATAAAGAAATACTAAAATCAGAAAATCTTGCCCATGGTTTATCTAAAGGATCTATTAATCTCTATCATGCTATCTCTAAAAATAGCGGTAATTTTGAAAATAGAATAGAAGTAAAAGATTTAATAAGTCCCTTAATTGTAGTACCTAACAAAATTGATTCAAGAATTTCAGCACAAAATGCTGCATTTTTACTAATGGGATTAGTAAAAATTGATTATAACACTCCTCAAGAAAACATTTTGAAATTAATAAACGATAAACTACAAGAATATAGAGTAGGCTGTTTTAATTCAACTAAAAATATTTTAATAAGGATAGTTATTAAACAAGAATATAAAAAATTTATAAGAACAGAGCTTGAATTATTAGGAATCAATGTAGGTACTATCTATACAGATATGAACAATAAAATTTCTGCTATAGAAGATCAATTTTATTCTAAATAATTAAGGGGGGCATTTACAATTAAAATCGGAAATTTTGAATTTAAGAGACGAAGCTTTCGTCAAGTTGATGAAATTCCACGTAAGAAGAAAAAAGTAAATATGAAATCAGCTAGGATCATTGTTTGGATAACAATGATCTTTATTTTTTGTAGCGGAGTTATGGCTTTTTTATTAAAGCTAGTAATGTTTCCCAAACCAATCACAAATTACAAAAAGAAGTTCAAACTTATCAAACAAAGCTCGATCAAGCTTCAACTAATATTAATGGCTACAGCCCATGATTAAATAATTACATGCAAAAATTTTTAAAACTTTATCTTACTTATCCAAATAATACTGATGCCATGGATAAAAGAAATCAGACTTTGTCTGCTTACTGTGCGACTAACTTAACGGCCAGTGATCAAGCTGGAAAAGATAATCAGACTTTTAATAAAGCTTATATCCAAAGTATTTATACGCAACAAGGTGTCGAGATTGCACAATATTACGTCAATTACTCAGTTAATAATAACCAAACCAATGGCTACTTAAACATTCCTTTCAAGGTAAAGAATAGTAAATTCACTGTTGTTAGTTATCCATACTTTTCTAACAAAATTGATCCAGTTGGTCATATTGGCAAACTGCAAAGCAAATATACCAAAGAAAATCAAACGACTTCTGTTAGCTTAAATAACCGGGTCATAGATTTTACTAAGTCATTCTTGAAAAAATATGTGGCCGCTAAAACGAGTGATATGAAATTTATTATGGCTAGACCACAAGGATTAGCTGGCAAATATAAAGTCGCTAATATTCAGAACTTGTATGTTTATGGCACTAAAAATAAGCCAATTGTTCAATGCCTATTAACTTTAAAACGCAGCGATTCAGATATTGAACACTCAGAAAACGTCACTTTAAAACTTTCAAAACAACAAACAACTTATTTTGTTGATCAATTTAATCATAATATTGGAGGGGATTAATTATGCAACCTATTTTTTTAGCTTCTGAATTACCATCTTTAGGCAATGTTTCTGATTGGGTCGTTACACAAGGTAAATATGCGATTACGATCATTATCGCTATCTTGCTGGTCAAATTCATTTTCCGTCAAGAATTAGGTAGAGCGATTGGAATTGCTTTATTGACTGGTTTAACTTGGTTTGTCATTTCCAATTCACAAACTGTTTTTACTGCGATTGGTAATATTTTCAAAACAATTTTTGGGAGTTGATGATTATTGGAAAAACACAATTATAACTATCGCAATGTGTTTAACGAACCAATTAAGATTAAACAGTTAACACAAAATTTCTCACTACCATATTTCATTAAATTACGTGATGTTTTGATTTATCTGCTGACACTATTTAGTCTCTTTATTTTTTTTCATTCAATCGTAAGCTTTATCAGTTTATATGTTCCACTGTTTACCATGTTGTTTTATGTTGGTGTGCCGTACCTAACAGTACGTTTAGTTGAAAAAGTTCAACCTGACGGAAAGAATATTTTCTGGTATTTATTGGATTACGTAATCTTTTACTTTGAATATCTACAAAGTAAAAAGAAGATTTGTCATAATATTAAAGTCAATTATACTGATAAACCAATTGTTTTTGATGAATTTAACTACAGAAAGAAGGGCAAATAATGGAAAAAGAAATTAGTATCTTTGTTGAAAATCTTGCTCGGCGAAATGCTGGGAACACTAAAGGTGCTTGGTTCACTTTACCAGTTCCATTTAATACAATTGCTCGCAAAATCGGATTAAGTCGGCTATTTTAAAAGCTATTAAAAAAGTTATCAACCAACGTGAATTAGGTAAAAAGGTTGGCATGTTAAACGTTATTGAGATTTTAAAGGCTGCTGATGATCCGGAAATTAAAGGTGCTGGCAATCTTCTTTATCAAATGGTAACTGATTCTGTTTTACAGCTGGGTTTTTCTGATGGTTCAAATGATGGTGTCAATCTAGCAGATCGAATCAATATCCTAGAAGTATCTGGTTTAGAGCTGCCAAAGGAAGGTGATAATCCCGATAATTACTCTGATCTAGAGAAAAAATCGGTTGCTTTAATGATTCCACTAGGCAAGTTCTGTGAGAAATTTGGATCAAACGACAGTAATTCTTATACCGCTGAAATATTTGATGAAGCTTGGATCTTCTTCAATGTTGCAAAAAGTGGTAAGAAAATCCTCAAATCTATGAAACGTGTTGGTCGTTCGCAAAATAACATGTTGTTGTACGCCACTCAATCGGTGGCGGATATTTCCGACCAAGAAGACCATGGTCAGTTTGGGGTACTTTTTGCATTTGATGAACCCAGCGAACGTGAAGCAATCTTAAACCACGTTCAACTACCAATCAATGAAGAAAATCTTCATTGGTTATCTAATATGATTAAAGGACAATGCTTATTTCGTGATATTTACGGGCGCGTTGGGAAAATTGCTGTTCATTCACTTTTTGATGAAATGACTAGTTCTTTTAAGACTATCAACAAATCGGCTTCATCCAAGAGTGAAGAAACGTATCGCTAGGGGGGGTGACTATTTGAAAAATAAATTCAAAACATTTGGACTAGTTAGTGGTACCACACTGATTAGTCTTTTAATTTGCAAAATTTCCGTTCTGGCAACCACTAGTTCATCAATAAAGGACATTTTAGCTGGTTACGATATGAACAAAATCCTTTCCACTTTGGATTCTTTTAATCCTTATAAGGAGTTGAAATTATGAAACAGATTGTTATGCCAATTAAAGATTCAAATGTCTTGCAACAAGTTCAGAAATGTTTGCTAGAAGATTTTAAAGCTGGTCAGCGTAACTATATGATTTTTCAAGTTGGTAAAGCTACGCTTTTACGAGTAAGTGATATTATGCGCTTAAAGTACTAGGATATTTATAGTCCTGATGGTTCAATTAAACATAATGCCTATATTCGAGATAAAAAGACTGGTAAACCTAATACTTTATATTTAAAGCCAGCAGCGAAAACAAGCTTATCACTTAACGCCATTTGAGCGTGGTCAAATTGATTATTTATGGAATACCGAGGGAATTCATAATCAAGCCGAAATTGCGCGACGGTTACACCGAACAGTTATGACGATTAATAATGAACTCCGTCGGAGTCAACGCTTTTCGGATTATAAATTGAGACCACGTAAATGGCATGCTTATCGTTATAATGCCGAAGAAGCTCAACAATATGCCGACTTAAGAAAAGATCGGATTGGTACTAAAAAAAAGTATTCAAAGAAAAAAGCGCGGATTATTGCTAAAAGGATTTTAGATGATAAATGGTCACCGCAAATGATTGCTGAAACTCATAAAGAATTGAAATTGAGTCGTAATACAATTTATAACTGGATTTATCGAGGTATGATTCCTGGTGTTTCTGAATCTAATTTGCGTTATCGCCATAAATATCGAAGGGGGAGACCACAACGAACAGCTGAAATGGATACTAAAGAAAAGAGGGCGGCCGAATTAAAAGCTGAGAGAAAAAGGGTGAAACAAAAAGAAAAACAGCTGATTCGACCACTTAAACATTCAATTGAAGAACGCCCAGTAGGTGTTGATAAGCGTAAAATTTTCGGTCACTGGGAAGTTGATTGTGTTCTACCAAAAAGGGGCTATAAGCAAGTCTTTGTGACGTTTTGCGAACGTAAAACCCGTTATTATATTGTTTTAAAGGCTAAATCTCAATCTGGAAAAGCGGTATGTAAGGTCCTAGAGCAATTTATGGGCTTATTTGGTAGACGTGTGAAAAATATTGTTCAGTCATTCACATTTGATAATGGATTTGAATTTGCCAATCACTTTGTGATTAATAAAGTGCAACGTGAATACGAACTTATGGCGTATTTTGCGCATCCATATAGTCCGGCTGAACGTGGTTCGAACGAGAATGCTAATCGGATGCTGCGCGAATATTTTCCAAAGAGAACACATTTCGAATATGTTAACAATGATGATATTCGCCGGGTATTACATAAGATTAATAAACGGCCAAAGGCTGTTTTAAACTATAAAGCACCGAGAGATGTATTCAGACAAAAAATGCATGAAATTGATCGAACCTTTGGTTATAAACAACATTTAAGATGTTCTAAAAATACTAACAAACGTTGATTTAAAGCAAATTTCAGCAAAAATAATTAGTAAAATTCGTAGCAAGATTTACGTGTAAAATTCAAAGAAATCATTGAATAAATCACTAAAAAACATAATTTTTACATGAAAATCAAAAATAGTCGTAAAAATTTAGCTAGCAAACCAAATTATTTTTGCTGGTTATAAATTCTGGCGACTATTTTTTTTACTCATTTTTTACTATTTTTTTGCTTTCTATGCGTTAAAACGCTGTTTTAACAACACTTTCAGCGATGTATAAAAATAAGAGGGTACTTAGGTTAAAATTCGGACTTGACAAATTCTTTATTTTATCTAGTTTACATAATATATATTATCGAAAGTAGAGTTAAAAGTAAAAAGCCGCTTCTATGATTTTATTTGTTCTAAGATCATGTTTTTTAATGAAAAAGTGCAAAAAAATAAATAACTTACACAGTTATTTATTTTTCCAGCAACAAATTATTTTGCCACTTTTGCTACTAAAGAATATTTTAGAGAATATTTTAGTTTGCTGCTAAACCAGAATAAGAATTAATCAATTTTGCCTTAGAATTCCAAAAAGTTACTTTAACTACTCCAAAGACTTTGCTTTTAGGTACAAAACCATAATAACGGCTATCGTTAGAAACCTTTCGATTATCCCCTAAAACAAAGTACTTGCCCTTTGGAACCGTAAATGACTGATTAGATCCTAATGTCACGCCAGAAGCCTTTTTCAGCGTAAGTGTCAGTGTTCCTACCGTACGCTGTTTTTTTGAAATGTAGCCTTGCGGAAGATGTTTATTGTTAACATATACCTCTCCATTATTGCGATATTCAACCTTATCACCCGGAAGACCAATAACTCTTTTTACATATTTTGTATCTTCTTTTACAGTTGGGTTATTATTATCAACCCCTTTAGCATCAAAGACAATGACAGTGTTATGTGTTATATTAGCCTTTTTTAAAAGCATTACACGTTCCGTATCCTGCAGATTTGGTGCCATGGAATCACCCTCAACCTTGACAATTCCAAACCATAACTGACGTACAACCAAAGCAATCAGAACACCAATTACTACGGGCATAACCCAGCTCAAAACTTCCTTAAGTGCCTTCACTTAGTTTTCTCCTTCTATCCCTGTTCATTTTATTTTATACTTGTAATTATAATATAACTCTATTTTTACATATAGTTTATTTATTTGCTATTAGTTTTTAAATGATGTCCTTTGGAAACTGGAAAAAGTGCTTGACCAAGCCGCAAGTTATTCTCTTTTTTTTTCAATAATCTTAAATAATTCCAAAATAATCCGCAAAATAAAAGCTCATACAAGAGAAACCAAGCATTATTAACATATAAAAATGGCATGAACATTGCTATACAGTTAAAGAAAATTTTAAACAAGAAATTACCTTGCATAAAGTAAAACATATTACTAAAAATAGCAAGGAACCCAAAAATAACTAGGAAAATAGTCAATATTATAATTGTTGAAAAAATATCTACACTATTTGTTATCTTTTCCGCTGTCTGGAGAGAATATCCTTGATGACGGTATAATTTTATCATCAGCCTAAAATAGGTGTCGTTCAAAACGTACATGACGCCCAGACCACCGACAACAACATTAAAAAACTTGTTCAAACTTTCATCTCCTTAAACAACAAAGTTATTAACAACAAATTTCTCTTTTATAATCACCTTGTATTATATACTTTGGAAACTTGGAAAAAAGAATTAGAATATTTTTTAAACTAAATTTAAATTATTGAGCCTGCTTTGAGTTCAATTCATTATAGATTTTCGTAAGATACTGATGGCTTGCAACTTGTTCCTTTGCATCGTTTTCGTTATTAAGCTGCACTTCATAAATACTGGAAGCTTGCGGATTCAAACAAGGCAGAACATTTCTCCAGTCAATTGATCCCTTACCAAGTTGAAGGCTGTCATGGCTTTTACCAAGCGAATCAACTAAGTGGTAATGGACCACATGGTCTCTCAAACGCAACAAAGAAGCAGTAAGCTGTTCGTTTGAACCCTTATCCTTAATAAAGCAATGACTAACATCAAATGCCAGACGATAGCCCTTATTAAAGATATACTGATCCTCATCCTCTTTACCATAGTAAAAGAGCGGTGAAAATGAATTTTCAAACATAATATGCTTTTTTCCTAACTGAGCATACTTATCTAATTGATCATACACGTAGGCGCGTGCTTTTGCTTGCGAGGGGTAAAGTGAGATCATTTTTAAGGTGTGGCGCGCATAAGAACCGTGCAGGAGCGTCTGCACATCATGATCAAAGGATAATTGCAGCAACGCATCCGTACTACGCTGAACAAAATGACAAAGATCCGGAAAAATTGTTTGCGGTGCTACAAGTTCAGTAAATTCTCCCTTAAATCTCATCGGATGATGGAGCACTATCTTTGAAGTTGCTTCATTTTTAACCAGTTCGATCGCATACTCCAGTCTTTTCAGTCCCTCTGTTGTAAAATCATTTTCACTGGTAAAAAATTCAAAGACTTTTGGATGGTATTTCAGCCTGTTTGTAATTTGTTCTTTACTGCTGCTTGCCTTTAGACCTAACTCAGGTTTTTTCACTTCTTGTATCTCCTCTAAATTAATTAGAAATATTGAAGGCTGGGACAAATCTTTGATTGCCCCAGCCCGCTTAAAACTTATTAAAATAATTGCTAAATTATAAAAACCGCTTTATTTATCGATATCTTTCATCCAGGCGAGCGCTAAGGCCTTTTCACCTAAATGAACTCCTACTACAGGTCCGATATAACTTAAATCAACCTGGTAATCAGGGTACTTTTTTGCTAATTCTTTCTGCCAAAGCAGAGCGGCATTTTTGTCATTTGCATGAATCACGATTAAGCGAAGCGGGTAACTCACTTTTTGTTGTTCTTTATCAAATACGCTCTCTGCCCTTTTAATGGCTTTTTTCATGGAACGTACCTTATCAAAAGCTATAATTTTATTTGTCTTCCGATCAAAGGTCAGCAAAGGCTTAATTTTAAGTACACTCCCGATAAAAGCAGAAGCATTTGAAAGTCTTCCTCCACGAACAAGATTCTGTAGATCGTCTACAATAAAGCACTCATTTGTAGTATCCCGCAACTTGCGCAGATGTTCAAGGATCGTCTCAACATCAGCTCCCTTTTTAGCCATTCGAGCAGCCGCAATAACCATGTTGCCCATCAGCATAACAGTGATTTTAGAATCAAACGGATAAACCTTTGTTTCTTTAATTTCACCAGCCATACTTTTTAATGACTGTACAAAACCGGAGATTGATGCTGCCAAGTGAATACTGATAACTGCATCGTATCCTTTTTTTCCAAGTTCTTCGTAAAATTTAATCATTTCTCCAATTGGAGGCTGCGAAGTACTTGGAAATGTTTGAGATGTTCTTAGCTTTTGATAGAATTCTTCAGTTGAAATATCCACGCCTTCTTTGTAGACATGATTATCTATAATCACAGGTATTGGGATTACATAAATGTCATTTTCAGCAATCTGTTCCTGTGACAAGTATGCTGTACTGTCAGTAACAACAGCGATTTTCATTAAATGTGCACCTACTCTTTGCATTTTCTTTATATCAGTTATCATACCATAAATCTATTTACTGGGCTAGGACACCCAAACAGCTGTCCTTATCAGATACGTTCCATACTGGTATTTAGTCGATTTAATAAGATTTTCAAAAGATCTTGCTCTTCTTTTGACCAGTGTCTGAAAAGTTTTTCATTAAAGTTCTGGAACTCTTTTTTCATTTGAAAAATTGCACCCGTACCTTTTTTTGTTACTTCATAAACAAAATACCGTCTCCCGGGTTTCCCTTCGTCTTGAGAAGACTTGACCACAAATTCTTTTGCGGTGAGACGTGCTAATTGTCTGCTTAAAGTTGAAACGTTCAGTTGCATCAGCATAGAGAGCTTTTCTTGTGTAGCTACTTTTTTATCGATGTTTACTAATAACTGCCATTCAGCAAACGTTAAACCGACTTTTCGTGTCAAACCGACTACTCTTTCATGATACTGCCGTTCAAGTTCAAGCAAACTTTCTATACAAGATTTCATGAAAATATTTCTCCTTCCAAATTATAATATGTAATATGCAAATAACTTCTCCATTATTACGTATTGTCATATTTCTGGCAACTCAAAAGCTCAAAAGCAAAAAATATTTCTTCGTTTTGCTTCTTTGCGCATTTGGGACAATAAAGGTACAATTATATTCAGCAAATTTGTTAAGAAAGAGAGTTGAGTTTAATGCCCTTTGATGGACTTTTCACGCGTGCAATGATTAACGAGTTGGACGCACAATTAAGCAGTGGTCGTGTTGCTAAGATTTCACAACCTTTTCCTAACGAAATAATCTTGACAATCCGCGCGCAACGGCATAATTATCCATTATTGCTTTCTGCTCACCCAAGCTATGCGAGATTTCAAGTAACCACACTTCCGTATAATAACCCACCAGTTCCTACTAATTTTACAATGATGCTGCGTAAGTATCTAGAAGGCGCAATCTTGACAAAAATTTCCCAATTAGATAATGATCGAGTTGCGTACTTGCATTTTAACACTCGCAATGAACTAGGGGATCAGTTCTCACTTCTTTTAAGTATTGAGATCATGGGAAGATACAGCAACATCGTCTTAATCGATCAAAGAGAAGAAAAAATCATTGATACAATTAAACATATCGGGCCTGGTCAAAATAGATATCGTACGCTTCTTCCAGGTGCACGGTACCTAGAACCACCAAAACAAGATAAGCTTAATCCTTATACAGATCAAAGCAAGAGGTTCGAACAGTTGATGAAAACATATCCTAATAGAGAAATATTAGCTGTACAACTTCAAAAAAATTATCAAGGTTTTTCTCGTGAACATTCCCTGTTCTTTGCTGACAAGCTGCATGAGTATGCAGCCTCGCCGGACCAGGGCTGGAACATATGCTTGAATTATGTTAAAAGACCTACTCCCGTGATAGTTGCAGAAGGCAAAAAAAAATCATTTTCATTTTTACCTTATGCAAAAATTGTCATTCAAGCAACTGCTCCTACCTTAAGCAGCCTGTTAGACTTGTACTACCAAGATAAAGCCACTGCTGATCGTGTACAGCAGCAAGGTGCACAACTTTTTCATCTCGTTAAGCTTAATCTGCAAAAGAATAAGAAAAAGTTGAAAAAGCTGAAACAAACACTGGCCTCGACACAAAAAGCAGACCAATTTCGTGTCAAGGGAGAATTGCTTACTACCTATCTCAATCGGGTTAAGCGAGGAATGAAAGGCATTGAATTACCGAATTTTTATGATAACGAAAAAAAAATAACTATTTCACTTTCAAATCAGCTTTCACCTTCTCAAAACGCGCAAAAATATTTTAAAAAATATCAGAAACTAAAAAATGCTGTGGTTTATGTCACAAAACAAATTACTCTTGCCCAAAAAGAACTTGAGTATTTTGAAGAACTTGAGACGCAGCTGGAGCTTGCTGATCCCCAGGACCTCCCGGATATTAAGTTGGAACTGCAACAGCAAGGATATCTCAAAGCTCAAAAACGCAATAAAAGCGGTAAGACGCGTAAAAATAAACCCAGTTCTCCAGCTACTTTTTTTGCAAGTGATCATACTAAAATATCAGTCGGTAAAAACAACTTACAAAATGACCGGTTGACATTAAAAGTTGCCCATAAGAACGATATTTGGCTCCATGCCAAGAATATTCATGGAGCGCACGTTATTATTCATAGTGAATCTCCCAGTGAAAAAACGTTGCTGGAAGCAGCAACACTTGCAGCTTATTACTCTAAGTCACGATCTTCAGCCAATGTACCGGTAGATTACGTTACAGTTCGCAAAGTCCATAAACCTAATGGGGCTAAACCAGGTTTTGTAATTTACGAAGGTCAGCAAACCCTTTTTGTAACTCCATCCGCGGAAAAAATCGCAGGACTACAAAAAAATAAATAGAATTGCTGGGTAACTTTTAACCATAGTTCATCATTAGTGTCTCAATAAATCCTAAAACAGGGACTAATTCAAAAGTTAACTTTCAAATCAGCCCTTGTTTTTAATTTGAAATATACGAATTATAAACATACTTTGGCCTTAACTATGAGTAATTCGTGGTTAATGCTCCTCAAAGCCTAACGGCTATCGGCATATTTTCTTAGCTTCTTGAGGTTCAAATCTTTCATTTTCGGTGTTGGTACCCTAGTTAAAGTCATGTTTTTTCTTTTCTATTTATCTCTTTCACATAACAAAAATAACTAAAAAAGATCTAGTTTAAAGGAGTGAACTTAATCAATTCTTTAAGGCTAGATTTTTTTAATTTTTCTATGGACCAAATACTAATCTATCGATCAAATACTAAATAGATCAGTGTTGGTTATGCAGTTTTTATTCTTTTAGCTCTGGAAACCAATTTACAGAAACAGGATTTCCTTGTGAAAGCGGATCAAGTATAAACGAGCCGTTTGAATAACGATCTCCAAATGGATGTGTCAGTGGAGCTAAAGTAACTTTCTGACCTTTATCCGTTATAATTTCCATTTTAGAAGCTGATTTTAATTCTATAACAATCTCAATGCGATGCGGATTACGTTTAAGTTCACGCAGAATCTGTACACCCTTCCTTGCACGCGTGGTGGCAGAGACTTCCGCAACTTTCATCCGCTTGAAGGCTCCACGCTGAGTAATAATACCCAGTTGAGCATCCTCGTCTACTATCAAAGCTGCAGCAAGATAATCATCTTTTAATGAAATTGCACGAACACCAGCTGCTCTAGGACCGTTTACCGGAACTTCATCTAAAGGATAACGCAGCCCATAGCCATTATGAGTAGCTGCAAAAACAAATTTATTTGCAGCTACCTCTTCTGGGACATAGGTCACATTCAAAAGCTGATCACTTTTTGTCTTAAGTTTCATACACATACTTGCACGTGTTCTATAAGTTCTGCCTGGTTTCAAGTCTGAAAGTACAGTCTGCTTAATAAGCCCTTCCTTAGTCACTAGTACAAAATTTCCCTTTTCCTCAAAACTTTTAAAACAAAAAGCTGCTAAAATACTTTCATCTGCCGCTAATCCAACTGTTTGAGAAAGATGCTTACCGGTATCTTTCCATTTATCCTCCGGAATCTCATGAATTGGACGATAAATCAGATTACCTTCATCTGTAAAAATCAAGAGGTTGTCTAAAGTATTTACTATTCCTTGGTAAATTACTTTATCTTCTTCTTTTAATCCATTCTCCCTTGGACCTGAAGCCTTGAATGAACGCAGTGAACTGCGTTTTAAATAACCATCGCGACTGACCAGCAGCATCACATCTTCTGGTGCAACCATTACTTCAGTTTCAATTTTAAGTTGCTGTACCTCTTTTTGAATAATTGTTTTTCGAGCCGTTGTGTATTCTTTATCAACTATCAGCAGTTCTTTTTTTATAACTTTATCAAGTTCATTAGGATCGCTTAAAATCAACTCGAAATTGCTAATTTTTTTATGAAGTTCCTCGTATTCAGCTTGTAAAGCTGTTACATCAGTGTTCGTTAACCGATAAAGCTGTAACGACACGATTGCTTCAGCCTGTTCTTCGGTAAAATCATATTGAATAACTAAATTATCCTTTGCGTCTTTTTTATTTTTGCTGGCGCGAATTGTTTTGATTACTTCATCCAAAATAGATAAAGCTTTAATTAAACCTTTGACAATATGTTCTCTTTGCCTTGACTTTTCGAGGTCGAATTCCGTTCGTTTGCGGGTAACTGTCCTTTGGTGCGCCAGATATGCATCTAGAATGTCCTTCAAACCGACAAGTTCCGGACGTTTGTTGTTGATTGCTACCATGTTGAAGTTATAAGAAATCTGCAGATCAGTATTCTTAAATAAATAGTTCAGAATTCCTTTAGTATTGGCATTACGTTTTAACTCAACTACAACCCTTAGGCCTTCACGATCACTTTCGTCACGAACCTCTGCGATCCCTTCCACTTTTCTTAAAAGACGGATTTCATCCATTCTTTTTACTAAAAGAGCTTTGTTAACTTCGTATGGAATCTCATTAATAACAATCTGCTCCTTGCCTCCGCGCAGCTGTTCAGTCTGCGTTTTAGCACGTAAGACAACCTTACCGCGCCCAGTAGTATAAGCTTTGATAATTCCATCAATTCCTTGGGCTATGCCGCCGGTAGGAAAATCAGGTCCCTTTACAAACTCCATCAGCTTTTCTAAGCTGGCATTCGGGTGTTTCATTAGGTAAGTTAGCGCTTGAATCGTCTCATGCAGATTATGCGGTGGAATCTCTGTTGCATATCCTGCAGAAATTCCAGTAGCTCCGTTGACCAGTAAATTAGGAAAACGAGAAGGCAGGACAGTTGGTTCCATTTCTGTATCATCAAAGTTAGGCACGAACCCAACCGTCTTTTTTTCAATATCGCGAAGCATCTCAGTTGAAATCTTGCTTAAGCGTGCTTCTGTGTATCGCATTGCTGCCGGCGGATCTCCATCCATGGAACCGTTATTACCGTGCATCTCTATTAAGGGTTCACGTAGTTTCCATGACTGGCTCATTCTAACCATCGCTTCATAAATAGAGCTATCACCATGCGGATGAAAGTTGCCCATTACATTACCCACAGATTTAGCAGACTTGCGAAATCCTTTTTCATAGGTGTTTCCGTCTTGGTTCATTGCATACAAGATTCTTCTTTGAACGGGTTTCAAACCATCGCGAATATCCGGCAGAGCCCGTTCTTGAATAATATATTTGGAATAGCGTCCGAAACGTTCGCCCATAACTGATTCAAGCGAAAGTTCTTGGATATTATCTTCTTGCATAACTAAAGCCCACCTTCTTCTTCAACACTTGACTGGTTATCATTTTGTATTCCATGAGCACCCTCTACTACTGCATTATCTAAGAGGCTGCCATCTTCTTCTAAAGTAAACTTTACGTTCTTTTCAATCCACTTGCGCCGCGGTTCAACCTTATCTCCCATCAAAGTAGTAACCCGTTTTTCAGCAAGCGCATCATCTTCAATCTTAACGCGTACCAAAGTTCTTGTATCAGGGTTCATAGTGGTTTCCCAAAGCTGGTCGGCGTTCATCTCACCCAACCCTTTAAATCTTTGCAGAGTGTAACCCTTTTTCATTTCTTTACTTGCGTGATGCAATTCTTCATCTGTCCAAGCATACTTGATTACTAGCTTGTTTTTGACCTTCTTTTGCAGTTTGTACAACGGTGGAAGCGCGATATAAACTTTGCCGGTTTTAATCATCGGACGCATATATTTATAAAAAAAGGTAAGTAAGAGGGTTTGAATATGAGCCCCATCTGTATCTGCATCAGTCATAATAATGACTTTATCGTAATTGGCATCTGCTAAGTTGAAATCTGTACCGACACCGGCACCGATGGTATAAATCATTGTGTTGATTTCTTCATTTTTCATTATTTCTGGTAATTTGGCTTTTTCAGTATTTAAGACCTTGCCACGAAGCGGCAATATAGCCTGAAACTTGCGATCACGTCCCTGCTTAGCAGAACCGCCGGCAGAATCACCTTCAACTAAAAACAATTCATTGCGCTTAGCATTTTTTGACTGAGCTGGAGTCAGCTTGCCTGAAAGAAGACGTTCCTTTTTATGTTTACGTTTACCAGTCCGGCTTTCATCCCGTGCTTTGCGTGCTGCTTCACGAGCCTCACGGGCTTTCAAAGATTTGCGTACCAGTTCTTGTGCAAACTCACCATTTTCCATCAAATAATAGCCCAGCTGCTCGCTAACAACACTATCAACAATCGAGCGGGCTTCCGGAGTACCTAATTTACTTTTTGTCTGCCCTTCAAACTGCAGCAATTCTTCGGGAATTCTGACAGAAATTACTGCTGCCAATCCTTCTCGAACATCGCTTCCTTCAAGGTTCTTATCTTTTCCTTTTAAAAGTTCAACTTGGCGTGCGTAGTCATTAAAAGCCTTGGTCCAAGCAGATCGCATCCCTGCTTCATGTGTTCCGCCATCTTTTGTACGTACATTGTTGACAAATGACAGCAAGCTTTCAGAATAGCCATCATTATATTGTGCTGCAACCTCAACTTCAACACCATCTTTAATGCCATCAAAATACATGACACCTCCCAGCGTATCCTTATCTTCATTCAGATAAGCAACAAATTCTTTAATTCCTTCAGCAAAATGGAATACGTCTTCTTTGCCGGTACGCTCATCATTCAAAGTAATCTTGACGTTTTTCAGCAAAAAAGCAGATTCACGTAAACGCTCTGCTAAAATATCGTAATTATAATTGACAGTTGTAAAGAGTGCAGGGTCAGGTTTAAAAGTTACTGTTGTTCCAGTAGGCTTTTTAGTTTTCCCGAGTTTACGCAGAGTTCCCACTGGATGGCCGCCATTTTCAAAGTCTTCCTCATACTCGTTGCCATCCCTAATTGTTTTAACACTCAAACGGGTAGAGAGCGCATTAACAACGCTTGCCCCCACACCATGTAATCCGCCTGAGGTCTTATAGCCTCCTTGACCAAACTTTCCTCCCGCATGCAAGACAGTAAAAATGACCTCAACTGTGGGAATACCCATAGAGTGCATTCCCACAGGCAAGCCACGACCATGATCGACCACTGTAATACTATTATCCTTATGAATGATAACATTGATTTCATCTCCGAAACCTGAGAGTGCTTCATCAACTGCGTTATCTACTATCTCATACACCAGATGATGCAAGCCGCGGCTATCAGTTGAACCGATATACATCCCTGGTCGTTTGCGAACTGCTTCAAGTCCCTTTAAAACTTGAATAGAATCATCGTTATACTTATTTTTAACCATCTTTAAACCTCTTTGATTTTCTAAATATGTTCACCACTGCATAATTAATAGATCCGTGCATTTAATATGGTTATCTTTATCTATACAGTCCATATGATTACCAATCAATATCATACCCTATCAAATCAGTACCTGTAAAGTTATCCATGCACCCGCTTGTAATTTCGATTAGAAGTATAAAATAAAAATTGTAGCTGAAAGTAAAACAGTGCTAAAATAAGTCGTGTTACTTAAAGGAGGTTACACTGGGGTGGATTCAACAATAATTATTATGCTGGTGATCGCTTATCTTCTAGGATCAATCCCATCTGGTGTCTGGATCGGCAAGATATTTTATGGTAAAGATATCCGCCAATACGGAAGCGGTAATATGGGATCAACCAATACATTCCGCGTTCTAGGCAAAAAAGCAGGGATTGTTGTTCTTTTAGCCGATATGCTGAAGGGAACACTTGCTGCTTGTCAGCCCTATTTTTTTGATTCCCATATCAATGTGCTGATCATTGGATGTGCGGCAGTCATTGGTCATGTCTTTCCGCTTTTCGCGCGTTTTCGTGGCGGCAAAGCAGTTGCTACAAGTGCGGGGATCCTGCTAGCGTATAGCCCGCTTTTTTTCTTAGTTGCATGGATCATCTTCTTAACTACTCTTTATTTTTCAAGCATGGTAAGTATTGCCAGTATGGTTGGAATGACACTGATTACCTTGTTATCAGTATTTTTCTTTCATGACTATATTCTGACAACGATCGCGCTGATCTTAACGATTTTCGTTTTCTACCGCCACAAAGGGAATCTGGAACGAATTCGTAAGGGAAAAGAAAATCTGGTTCCTTTTGGTTTAGTTTACAAGCATCATCAAAAAGGAAAAAAGTAGTTTCTAAAATATTAAAAGACTGAGCTTTTCAAGAGCTCAGTCTTTTTTAAACGATCCGCTAAGAATCCTTACTAAAATACCGTAATAGCATAATTTCCAGTAAATTTTGCATAAGCGGGAAGAGCATGGATAGCTTGCTTTTCGCTTAATTTACCGCTTGCAGTCAAATCATCTGCCAACCCCCACCAAGGTTCGAGACAAACGAACGGTGCATCTGCCGGATATGGAGACCAAATACCGCAATACTGGGCATCTTCCATTTGCAAACGGACACCGCAGTCTTCTTTTTTATTAGTCAGCAAGAGAGTTGTCTGTTCTTCTTGCAACTCCAAAATCACTGCATCTTTGGAAAAAGTTTTTCGACTAAGCGCAATTTGGGCGATATCTTTTATCTGTGCATGGGCTAAATCTGTATAGTTTCCAACCAATCCAATTTGCTTGCGCTTTTTGTACGGTAAAATTTCAACATGATAATTCTCAAAAGAGTCTCCTTCTTTGGTTAAGGGAACGTTAAAAGCTGGGTGTCCCCCGATTGAAAAGTAAAGCTCCTTTGAAGATGGATTTTCAACATTATAACTGACGCTAACCTTATCGCTATATAGCTGGTAAGTAACGCGCAAAATAAAATCGAAGGGGTATTTGCTTTTTGAAACTTCAGAAGAGCTTAACGTGAAAGTAACAAGCTCAGCAGTTTTCTTCGTAAGTGAAAACTGCTGATCACGAGCAAAACCATGCTGATGAAGCTCATAAGATTGTTCTCCAAAACGATAGTGGTCGTCTTTTAAACGACCAACGATTGGAAATAGCACTGGAGCATGTCTACCCCAGAATTTGGGGTCGGCTTGCCAGAGATATTCAATCCGTTTTTCTTTTCCAAAGAGACTGACCATTTCTGCTCCGTTTTCAGTGAAAACAGCTTTAAGTTGTTCGTTCTCCAGAGTAACTGTCACTGTTAACCACACCTGCTTTTCATATTAACATTAGATTAGATACTATAAGATATATTGACTGAGGTCCTTATCCGCAGCAACGTCACCGATTTTATCATTAACGTATGCTTCAGTGATCGTGATTTCTCCCATTTGCATATCCGGTCCTTCAAACAAGATTTCGCCCAACAGTCTTTCAAGAATTGTATGCAAACGGCGAGCCCCTATATTTTCATTTTCATGATTTACACGATAAGCAATTTCTGAAATTCTGCGAACTGCTTCTATCGTAAAAGTAATTTTAATATTATCAGTACCGATCAATGCAATATATTGCTTAATCAAAGCATTGTTAGGCTCTGTTAGAATACGGACAAAATCCTCAGTCTTCAGTTCATCCAGTTCAACCCGAATTGGAAAGCGGCCTTGAAGTTCTGCGATCAAATCGCTGGGTTTGCTTTCATGAAAGGCACCTGAAGCAATAAACAAAATATGATCAGTGTTAACTAGCCCATACTTAGTCTGAACCTGAGAACCTTCCACAATTGGCAGAATATCGCGCTGAACACCTTCGCGAGAAACTTCACCGGCATTTTTTTGCGATTGAGAAGTTACCTTGTCAATTTCGTCAATAAAGATAATTCCGGTATTTTCAGCACGCTTCAAAGCTCGTTCAGCGATGTCAGCTGTATTTACAAGCTTTTCGGATTCTTTTTTAATTAATGCTTCACGTGCCTGTGCAACTGTCATTGTCCGCTCAACTTTCCTAGTTGGCGTTAACGAGCTTAATGCGTCTCCCAAATCAATTCCCATTTGGTTCAGCATCCCGTTTTGTCCTTGAAACTTACGGGTTGGATCATCAACCTTAAGCGTTACTTCCTGGTTCTCCAATTGACCGCGTTTAAGCTGCTCGCTTACAGATAAGCGTTCGTCGCGTACCTGGTCTGTGACTTCTTCTTCAACCGGCTGTCCTTGACCAAAGTTAGCAGGCATTTTTCCGCTTTGCAAATCCTGCAGCATTTGCACAAAGTTTTGCTGTTCGTTATTTTGCTTTTTCTTTTCCTTTCTTTTGGCCGGCACAAGCAGTTTAATTAATTGTTTTTCCGCATTTCTGCTTGCTTCGGGGCGGACCTGCTTAAATTCACTTTCTTCTTCTATTTTATATGAAACTTCTACTAAGTCGCGTACCATTGATTCTACATCACGTCCAACATAGCCGACTTCAGTAAACTTTGTTGCTTCGACCTTAACGAAGGGTGCCTGTACGATTTTAGCCAGACGGCGAGCAATTTCAGTTTTCCCGACCCCAGTAGGCCCGATCATTAAAACGTTTTTGGGCGTAATCTCTTCTTGCATCTGCCCGGATAACTGCATTCTGCGATAACGGTTACGTAAAGCAACTGCAATTGCCTTTTTAGCTTCATCTTGCCCGATTACATATTCATCAAGTTCTTTAACTATTTGTTTAGGTGTTTTATCAATCGGATTCATTTAACAAAGTCCCTCCTACATCAATTTTAAAGTTCTTCAGCAATAATATTATGGTTAGTAAAAATATCGATATCGCCAGCAATTCCAATCGCTTCTTTGGCAATTTCAACGGCACTCATCTCAGCAGAATGCTTCTTCATTGCTTTAGCTGCCGCCAATGCATAATTTCCACCAGATCCAATCGCGAGTATCTCGTCATCAGGAGCAATTACTTCCCCGCTGCCTGATACCATCAACAACTCATTCTTATCCATAACGATTAAAAGTGCTTCCAGCTTTTGCAAAGTCTGGTCACTGCGCCATTCCTGGGCCAATTCGACAGCTGCACGCTGCAAATTGCCGCTATATTCATTCAGCTTTTTTTCAAAACGTTCTTCAAGGTTAAAGGCATCGGCAACACTTCCGGCAAAACCGACTACAACTTTATTGTTATATATTCTGCGAACTTTACGTGCCGTTCCCTTCATCACTACTTTTTCACCCATTGTGACCTGTCCGTCTCCTGCCATTGCAGTATGTCCATTATGACGAACTGCACAAATTGTTGTTGCGTGAAAAGAAATTCCTGCCATCTTTATTTCCTCCTAAAATGTTCAACTGTTTTTCGTTTGTCATCTGTTCTTAAGCTCGTGGGAAAAACTTGCGATAATCCCGTTGCAGATGCTCTTTAGTAACATGTGTGTAAATTTGTGTGGTTGATAAACTGCTATGTCCCAGAAGCTCCTGTACTGCACGCAGATCTGCACCATTATTCATCATGTGGGTTGCAAACGTATGCCGCAGTTCGTGTGGATGAATTTGAGTTGTTAAACTGCTTCTGGAAACGATTTTTCTTAAAATATATGCTACTCCAGCAGTCGTTAACGGATCACCATAGTGATTTATAAAAACTGCATCATGTTCTCTGTGATATTTCTCCATCAATGGGGTTCTTGTTACGGTAAAATACCGCTGCAAAGCGCGTTGACAATATCCTCCAAAGGGAACATAGCGGTCCTTGCTGCCCTTTCCGTGAAGAAGCATTGCTTTCATCTCCATATCAACAGCCTGGACTGTCAGTCCTGTACATTCACTTACTCGCATACCGGTATCGTAAAGAGCCTCAAGCAAGGCATTATCACGAATCAGCATCGGTTCGTCTCCTTGAGTCGCTTCAAAAAGAGCGTTCATCTCTTTTTCATAAAAAAAATGCGGTAAGGGGCGCGGATGGCGTTTAAGCTGGACATAAGAAAAGGGATTATGGTCAGCATATCCGTTTTTTTCAAGGAAATGGTAAAAAGACCGCAGACTAGAAAGCATCCTAGCAATTGAAGTAGCTTGATAATCACAATCATACAAATAACTCATAAAAACGTGGACGTCAAAGCGGGTAATATTCTTAAAAGAAGAAACTCCGCCATTTTCTGCAATAAAACCACAAAATATTTTCAAATCATCAGTATACGCCTTGAGCGTATCAGGCGAATAACGACGTTCCACACTAAGATATTGTTTAAAATCATTAAGCCATTCTTGCTCCATCAAAAAACCTCCATCTTAACGCTACTACTTTAGCATAAAAAATGGAGGAACGCCTTATCTTAGGCATAATTTTATAAAGAACTAAGAAACGTTTTTTATTTAAAGAAAGCGACTACTTTTGAATGGCTTCAGTATAATCACAGTGGCTGCACTTGACTTGAAGACCTTTTTTAAGTTTCTTTTCCACCAAATAATGCTGGCATTTAGGGCAATTACGCCCAACTGGTTTATCCCAAGATACAAAATCACATTCTGGATAACGTGAACATCCATAAAAAACCCGGTTCTTTTTAGACTTGCGTTCCAAAATCTGACCTTTGTGACACTGCGGACATTCAACTCCAATTTCTTTTGTAATCGGCTTAGTATTCCGACAATCCGGAAAACGGCTGCATGCATAAAACTTTCCATAGCGTCCCATTTTGATTACTAATGGCGCTCCGCAAATATCACAATTAATTCCAGCTGGCTCATCCTTAATTTTAACTTTAGCCATTTGTTCATTTGCTTCTTCGACTTCTTTTGAAAAAGGATGGTAAAACTGGTCAATTACCTTCACCCATTCTTGTTTTCCCTCTTCAATCTCATCTAGCTGATCTTCTAATTGTGCTGTAAAATCAACATTTAAAATATCTGGAAAACATTTTTCAATCATAGCATTTACAATCTCACCCAACTCGGTAGGCTCGAACTTGCGTGCCGTGAGTTTAACATAGTAGCGTTTTTGAATAGTTCCAAGGGTTGGTGCATATGTGGAAGGCCGGCCAACACCATTTTCTTCCAGTGTTTTAATTAAGGCAGCTTCGCTATAACGTGCGGGTGGGAGCGTAAAATGCTGATTAGGCTGATTTTGTACCAGCTTGACTGTTTCACCCGTTGCTAAATCCGGCAAAATGTTATCCTTGCGTTTGCTTTCAGCATAGACTTTTGTAAAACCTGGAAATTTCATTTTTGAACCTCTGGCCCGATACATGACCTTATTTTGTTCTATGTCAACACTCATTGTATCAACGATCGCCGGGGTCATTTGACTGGCAACAAAACGTGACCAGACTAAAGAATAAAGTTTGAATTGATCCCTGCTCAAAAAATCTTTTAAAGATTCTGGAGTCCTGTTTACTGAAGAAGGCCGAATTGCTTCGTGGGCGTCCTGTGCGCCTTCTGCCAACTTGCCCTTGCGTGGTTTGACTGCTGCATACTCAGGTCCATGAGTCTCTGTAATAAAAGCTGCTGCTTCGTGCTTAGCAATATCAGAAATTCGCGTTGAATCCGTACGCATATAAGTGATTAAACCAGCAACGCCACCCTTACCGATATTAATTCCTTCGTAAAGCTGCTGAGCAATCATCATTGTTTTTTGTGTCCGAAAATTCAGCGTATTATTAGCAGTCTGTTGCATTGTACTGGTAGTAAACGGCAGTGCTGGGAACCGTTTACGTTCCTTCTTTTCGATCTTTGTAATAGTAAAAGGTTTCTTTGGTTCTATTCTTTTTACTACCTGCTGAACTTCTTCGTTATTATTTAATTTGAGTTTTTTGCCGTTAATTCCATAAAAATCAGCTTCAAACTTTGTTCTGCCATGCTGGAACTGTGAATCAATCGTCCAGTATTCCTGCGGTTTAAAGGCTCGAATTTCCTTTTCCCTTTTAATAATAAGATTAAGAGCAATCGATTGTACCCGCCCGGCACTTAAACCTTTTTTAATCTTAGACCATAAAAGCGGACTGATTGAGTATCCGACCAGACGATCAAGAATCCGTCGGGCTTGTTGTGCGTCAACGAGATTCATATCAATTGCACGCGGATTTTTAAAAGAATTTTTAACTGCATCTTTTGTAATTTCGTTAAAAACAACCCGGTTTTTATCTTTTGGATCCAGCCCAAGAATATAGGAAAGATGCCACGCAATTGCTTCTCCTTCACGGTCAGGATCGGCTGCCAGATAAACACGCTGGGCTTTTTTGGCTTCTTTTCTAAGCTCTTTTATTACATCGCCTTTTCCACGAATAGAAATGTAGTGCGGTTCATAGTCTGCATCAACATTGACACCCATTTTGCTTTTAGGCAGATCACGAATATGTCCTAGACTGGCCATTACCTTATAGCGAGTGCCTAAATATTTTTCAATTGTTTTAGCTTTTGAAGGTGATTCAACAATCACCAAATTCTTTTTTGTTTTTCTTCTTGTTTTTGTCTTTTTCTGGACCTTTGGCATAGACCAAACTCCTTTGATTATAATTCATTTTAACTGATAAAAATCGGTAATAATGTTATGCTATTAAGCCCATTTTTGTCAAGTATTAAGAAATTCTTCGATAATGTCTTGCGCTTTAAGTACCGGTTTTGCACCAGCTAAAATAAGTTCATTCGTACCTACTGAAAGCGTAGAAGTAATTGGACCCGGCACTGCCAAAACATTGCGATTTTCTTGCAATGCCAGATTGGCGGTAATTAAACTGCCGCTATGATGTTTTGCCTCAACTACCAGTGTTGTTTGTGCTAGACCTGCAATAATTCGGTTGCGGGCTGGAAAATGATATTTTCTAGGCTGCACTCCTAATCCATATTCACTCAGCAGCAAACCGGAGCGTGCAATCTGCTGTTGCAGTTCACGATTCTGCTTTGGATAAAAAACATCCAAACCGCTCCCTATAACCGCTATTGTTTTTCCGCCGTTAAAAATAGTTTGCCGATGGCAAAGACTGTCGACTCCATTTGCTAAACCGCTAAGGGTTACAATACCAGAAGAAATAACTTCTGGCAACAAAACACGTAAGACAGTCTGCGCATAATTCGAGTTTTGACGGGCTCCAACGATTGCCAAAATCAAGGGTTTATTAAGTAACCCAAGGTCACCCCTGCAAAATAAAACATTCGGTGGATCATATATTTCACGTAACTGTGGCGGATATTCCTTATCAAATAAGGTAATAATATGGCTATGATAATAATTTCGATCCACCATCAGTTCAAATTCTGATGAAGAAAATTTTTTCCAAAAAGAAAAGGTTGCAGCAGCACTAAGTCCCAAAATGGTTTCCAATTCTCTTTTTTGCGGGATCCGTTGCTTGTCTTTGATCCAAATGTAAACATGGTTAAGCGTTCTTGTCCCAACTATGCTACTTAGGTGAAGTCGTATGAATAATTCTTTTGCGTCCACTAAAAAACTCTCCTTTGCGTTGTTTAAGATAAGCTACGCAAAAGAGAAGATAACCGCAAAAAGCTATTACAAAAAGTGTGAACGAAGCGGTTCAAATGTTTTCCGATGAAGCGGTGTAATCCCATACTTTGCAACTGCCTGCAAATGTTTTGGGGTCCCATAACCGTCGTTATGTCTAAAATCGTATTCGGGATAAATCCTATCATAAAATGACATAAGATGGTCACGACAAACTTTTGCAACGATACTCGCAGCAGCAACACTTATACTCTTAGAATCTGCTTTAACAAGTCGCAATTGCGGCAGTTGGCTGTCAATCTGCATTGCATCTATGATCAGCTGTTGCGGTTGAATTCTTAAAGCCTCGACTGCATGCAGCATAGCAACTCTGGTAGCCTGATAGATATTGATTTGATCAATCATTTGGTTACTGACTGTCCCAACAGCGACAGCTAGCGCCTGATTTAAAATCTTATCATAGAGCTCTTCTCTTTTACTAACAGACAAAGTTTTAGAATCATTGACTTCTATTAAGTCGAAATCATGCGGTAAAATGACAGCTGCGGCTACAACCGGTCCTGCCAGCGGTCCTCGACCGACTTCATCAATTCCCGCAACAAGCCGATATCCTTGTTTCCAAAAACTTCGTTCATATTCAAACCGTTTTTTGAAAGCTTTAACACGCTGTGCGGCTTTCAGCTTTTTTTTTGTATAACATACTAATTGTTGTTGTACACCTTTACGTGAATCAGTTTTTAACTGGGTTAAAAAAGCAGCTGATGGTTCTTGTGTCAATTTTTCTTTAACTTCTGCAATTGTTAATTTAACATTTACCATTCGTTCATCTTCTCTTAATTAACTATCTTGCGGAACCTGATCAAGAGTATATCTGCCCAATTTTCCCCTGCGGCAGTCTAAAATCATGCGTTCGCTTGCTCGGTCGTAATCATCTCGCATGCCAATCTTTTGTGTAATCAGCAATAAAAGCTCCGGCAAACTTTCTTCAAGATCTTGGTTCTCAAGTTTATACCGTTCCTGCAGCTTTTTAGGAGCATCTGTGATAAAGTGTTCGAGCATATATAACGCCACATCATCTTTTGCATAGAGCGTGTCTTTGATGGCACCAGTTAAAGCTAATTTTTTCCCCACTAATGGATCTTCAAATTTAGGCCATAAAATACCTGGTGTATCTAGCAATAAGAGGTTTTCACCTGCTTTAAGCCACTGTTGTGCTTTGGTAATCCCCGGCCGGTTCCCTACTTGAGCCGCTCTTCGTTTCAACAATTGATTTAACAAAGTGGATTTGCCAACATTAGGAATTCCGATACACATTGCTTTGATTCTTTTGTGAACGATTCCCCTCTTTCGTTGGGTTTCTAATTTATCTTTTAAAACTGTGTAGATTTTTTGCTCTAAGGTATGCAGGTCTCCCTTTTGACTATTTACTGCAATTGCTGGTTGCTTTTTACCCTCATAATAATTTACCCAGCGATGTGTAATCTGTGAGTCTGCTAAATCCGCCTTCGTTAAAACCATAATACTGGGCTTATTCTGCAAAATTTCCACTAGTTGCGGATTTCGAGAAGATTCCGGAAGCCGCGCATCAACCAGTTCGAGTACGATATCAACCTGTTTCACATTCTCCTTGACTTGACGCAATGCTTTAGCCATATGTCCAGGGAACCATTGTATAACTGCCATAATATTATTCTCCTTTTAATTGTGTCCGATCCGCCTCAGCCTATTTATAGGCCAATAAATGATAATTGCTTTTCCTTTTATCCAATTATCTTTTACAGGACCGAAAGTTCGTGAATCTTTGCTGATCTTTCGATTATCACCTAAAACAAAATACTCGTTTGCCGGTACCCGGCTTGTTCCAATCAACTCCTTCAGTTTGAAATCTGAAGTGTAGGGTGAGTGCTTTCCTTTCAAAATTGACCGTAAAAACTTTTCTTCACGTACCTTGCCGTTGATATATAATTGATCGTTGCGATACTCAAGTTCATCTCCAGGCATACCTATTACTCGTTTAATATATGTCTGCCCGTCTGGCATCTTAATTGTTACAACATCAAAGCGATGAATCTTGCCGAAGTTCATCACCAATGCTTCCTCTTTTGAATACAATGTCGGCTGCATTGAATTGCCTTCAATCTGCAAAGGGACAATCAGATAGGTTTTCATGAAAAGAGCTGCCATAAAAGCAAAAAAAATTAATGGAAGCCAATAATCTAAATGCGCTTTTTTACGAAACCTTTTCAAGCTGTGTTTCAATGCCATATCCTCCGATTGTTTAAAGTTGTTTCTCATCCTTATTCATTCTATCAACTACTTCAACTGCTGGCAAAATTTAATTTAAAACAATCTTGCCTAAAAATAAGTTACAAAGTTTAAAAATAAACTTCAAATTAAGCTTCACATAAAATAAAGAATGGAAGTGTGCCAATGATCGTTAGGCTTTGAGTATTAACTGTGAATTACGAATATACGTCCGAATTTGACTATGAGTAATTCGTGGTTAAACGGGAAAGACTGACTATTGAAACACATTAACATGGAAGGCGCAAAAGAATACAAAAAAAACTGAGCCAAAACATAAGCTTTGACCCAGCCCACTCTCCTTCTTAAAAGTCTTCAAGTATTTTTACTTTAATTTTGTGTTACTTGTTTAACAGCAGTTTTATAAGCATTGTCACTGTTTGCGGCTTTGCTTGCGGCCAGCTCCTCCAGCTTTTCGACTGTATTCTTATCAGCCTTGGAACTTTGATCGAGTTTATTATCAGCTTGGAACTTCTTAAGCGCATCAGCAGTTTCTTGACTGAAATAGCCATTTTCTTTTCCTGGATTATAGTCTAAAGCCGTCAGCAAAGTTTGAACCTTTTTAATCTGCCCAGATACCTCACCCAATTGATATGTTTTTTTAGTATCAATCGCAGTTTGATACACGTAGCTGGGAAAATCAGCTTTAATATTCGGTTGCAGGCCCTTGTGATGTATCCATGAACCATCAGGTGTCAGCCATTTTGCAATTGTCATTTTCAGTTCTGTTTTATCGTTAAACGGCAAAGTATTTTGTACCGTCCCTTTCCCAAAGGATTTGGTTCCGATTAATTTAATGTTTGCCGATTGATTCAAAGCTGCTGAAAAGATTTCAGCTGCACTTGCACTGCCGCCGTTTATCAATACTACTGTTTTTTCATTAACTTTAAAACCACCATCATATTCTTTGCCGGCCTTGTAGATCTGTGCAGCTTGATCACGAGGCTGGACTTGCAGAATTGTTTTCCCATTCTTTACAAACATAGAAGACATCTTTAATGCCTGATCCATCAAACCGCCAGGATTATCCCGCATGTCTATTACAAACGACTTGGCTCCTTGTTTACGCAGTTTCTTTATTTCACTTTTGAATTCAGCAGCTGTCTTTTCTGAAAAAGTCGAAACTTGAATGTAGCCAACTGTTTTATGATCCTTATCAAGATGCCCAGTAACGGTTTTTACGGGTATCTTGGCACGCGTTAAGACTTTCGTGAAAGTTTCATCTGAACGACGGATCTTTAAAGTTACCTTTGTTCCCTTCTTGCCTCTAATCAAAGAAACAGCTTTGCTCAAAGAAACGCCTGTCATTGACTTGCCATCGATTTCTTCGATAATATCATTAGCTTTTAAGCCTGCCTTTTTAGCTGGAGTATTATCTATGGGTGCAATAATTTCAATATGTGAACCGTTCTTCCTGACCTCTGCTCCAACTCCTGTAAAACTGCTAGAAATTGTATTGTTCAAAGATTCAGTCTCAGTTTTTGACATGTACTCCGAAAATGGATCGCCCAAAGCATTTACCATTCCTGATAAAGCACCATTTTCTAGTTTCTGTCGACTGACCTTTTTATAGTAATTACTATACAAGGCAGAATAAACTGCCTCGATTTTTCCCATTGAACGGTTAGTTTGAACAGCTGCTTGCAGACGCTGATTCATAAAAGCAAAGACACCGGCTCCACCAATTAAAAGAGCAATAAATGCCGTAATAACAAGCGTCAGCAACTTGAACCTGCGCGGATTCTTTTGAGATTTATTATTTTTTTTGAACATACTAGAGCCTCTTATTCATTCAATTTATTTTTATTGCATCTTTTCAAGATATCGCTGCCAAGCACTATCAAAGATAGTCATTGTTGGCAGATAATTACCATTTAGTTCCAAATACTGGGATAATTTTTCATAGTTTTCAGAAAGTTTCGGGAAACTCTGATCATAAAAAGCATTGTTGGCAAATTGAGCAATCTCATCACTGCTGTCAGGATTTCGTTCAGTCATTAAAAACTGATAGAAGCTTTTTCGATACATCTTTATCCTTCTTTCACTTAGTCTGTTCAAGGGGAATATCTACTTGAAAACGAAAATCATCCTTGGACAAATCAATTTTTTGTGCACGTATGCGAATACCTTGTTTTAATGACATATCGTTTAAGTTTATTCTGATCGTTTTAGATTTGCTGTTAATTGTTGTCCATTTACCCAAATTGTAATTGTTTTTAACATAATTTAAAATAAATGAAGGCGGTGCGCTCAAAGATCCGATCGCTACTGATTTTGCATGCAGCAAAATATTCCCAGAGGAAGTGACTGTCGGATCAGTATAGAGCGAAAATGAAACGTTTTGTCCAAGAACCTTAGTTGTTCCTACCAACGCAACCGAATTTCCAACATTAAAAAAGTATTTAATCTGCTTTTTCTTCTGCTGCTGTACCAAATAATGGTTGATGGCTGCATTTAACTGTTCTTTATTCATCCGCACATTGATCGTAGTATATTTGCTGTTATCAAAATTTTGCTGTGCTACTTGTCTTTGAGCACTCGTAGTAGTAGTTGCTTGATGAAATAAGAACAGTAATGTTCCTAAAACCAACGCTAATAAAACGACGAAAGCCCATTTCCAATAATTCATTTTCTTCTTTTCTTTTTTTTGAGTTCGTCTATACATCATCTTGACGTTTCTCCTTTTTGCAATAACCAAGTGGTCTTATGCGTCAACATGGCAGCATATAGCCTGTCTGTCATGTAACCATAACCGCGAAGGTTTGGATGGAAATGATCACTCGCTGACAGATATTTATTTTTTTCTTTCTGATTCTTTAAAATCTTATCTAATTGAGTAGTGTTGACAGTATTAAGGTCTGTCAAGGTTGTTTGCTTAAGCTGGGCAGTCTTTCCTTGATATTGTCCTTCAGAAAGTTTTTGAGAAATATTTACCGGATAAACCTTCTTTTCTTTAGCAGCAAGAGATGCTGCCGTTTTATTCCATTCATCAGTGTACTGCTGCAGCTGTGTAAAGCTGGGAAAATAGACATAAAACGGATTGTACACACTGAATAAGAAAATAGGTGCTTTGTTATTGTAGCTGCGAACTTTAGTTAGTAATCTTTGTAAATTTTGCGCATACCTTTTTTGTGCACCGGGCATTGCACTTGCAAGTTCATTAGTAGTCAACAAAGAAAAGTTTTGCTGCAAGACTTGCATCAAGTCGTTACCACCGACAGTCATCACGATCACATCGGCTTTTTCTAATCGTTGCTGAAAAACAGTTTGCTGCTCAAGTCGTGTTAAGATTTGATCACTACGATCACCTGCTTTGCCAAAATTTTGAGTTTGAACGCTAACATCCTGTTTTTTTTGCAATCGCTCTTTAATTAGATTTACATAACCACCTTCTGCTGTCGGGTCCCCAACTCCTTGTGTAAGAGAATCCCCCAGTGCAACTAAACTGAGATGCTGTTTTTTAACCTTTACTTTCTTTACAGTCTTTAAACCTGTCGATTCAGTATGAGAATGTTCACCATTTCCAATTAAGAAACCAAGTATCATATAAACAAAGGCCGTGAGCACCGCAAGAATAAGCAAAAGGGCTAAAGAATTCTTTAAAACTTTCACATGTGCTCCTTTCTCACGTTAAGTTTCTAACTCGTGAATGCTGTTTAATTTTTTTATAAACGATATAAGTATACCAAAAATTCAGCATGATTTCTTTATAAAAGAGTTAAGTTAGAAAATGCTTAGTTATATTTTTAAAACATAACACAATTATCTTTAAAGATAAAAAAACAGCTGTATTTTAAGGGCTCCGTGCCGAAATACAACTGCCTTATTACTATACTAATCTTTCCTGCGATAAACTTTAAAAGTATGCGGATAACGATTCTTTTTGTCAACGATGCCCTCTTCTTGAGACAATAATTCAAAGTCTTCCATCTTAAGCGGCGGCATCGTCACATCTGCAGCAAATTGCGCATCAATCTGGGTTACATACAGATAATCAACGTCAGAAGCAAATTGTGCAAATAAGGATGCGCCGCCGATAATAAAGACAAGCCCGCTTTCTTCATTCATTTTTTTACGCAGCTCTTCAACGCTATGAACAATGCTAATTTGTTCATTCTTTTTATACTTCTGTGCAAAGGACTCCGAACGAGTAAGTATAAAGTGATGTCTGTGCGGTAAAATACCTGGCAGACTCTCAAATGTTTTGCGCCCCATTGCAATAGGATGATTCGAAGTCATTTTTTTAAAGTAAGCCAAATCAGCCGGTAAACTCCAAGGAAGGTGTCCAGCAATTCCGATATGATGATTACGGTCTTCTGCCCAAATATATGCCAGCATATTTCATCCTCCTTAAATTAAACAGCGACAGGGGCTTTAATCCCTGGATGAGGTTCATATCCTAAAACTTTAATATCTTCCATTTCAAAATCAAAAATATTCTTTTTTGATGGGTTAAGCCACAGCTTAGGAGCATCTTTTGCATCCCTAGCAAGCTGCTTTTTTATCTGTTCAAAGTGATTGTTGTAAATGTGTGCATCACCTAATGTGTGTACAAATTCTCCAACTTCAAGTCCAGTTTGTCTGGCAATCAGGTGTGTAAGAAGTGCATAGCTTGCAATGTTAAAGGGGACTCCCAAAAAGACATCCGCACTTCTTTGGTACAGTTGACAGCTCAATTTACCATTAGCAACATAAAACTGAAAAATAGTATGACAGGGCGGCAACGCACTTGCAGGCACGTCCTCAGGATTCCAAGCAGTCACTATTAGACGACGAGAATCGGGTTTTTCTTGAATATTAGTAATTACATTCTGAATCTGGTCAATTGTTTTTCCATCACGTGTTTTCCAGTGGCGCCACTGTGCACCATAAACATCACCTAGTTCGCCGTACTTAGAAGCAAAATCATCATTATTTAAGACCTGTTCGCAAAAAAAGTTCTTTTGCTTTTGATATTCAGCAGCAAAAGCGCTATCTAAAAGTGCACGATGACCGAAGTCTTGCATGTCAGGGCCAGAGTAATCTTTACTTTCAACCCATCTTTTAAAGGCCCATTCGTCCCAAATGTGATTATTGTGCTGCAGCAGATAGCGGATATTTGTATCACCACGCAAAAACCATAGCAGTTCACTCTTCACTAAACCAAAAGCCACTTTTTTGGTAGTTAATAGAGGAAAGCCCTTGCTAAGATCAAATCTCATCTGGTAACCAAAAAGACTGCGGGTACCCGTTCCGGTACGATCGTTCTTGGGATGCCCCTTTTCTAAAATATCACGCGCAAGCTGTAAATAAGGTGTTTCCACAATAGCCATTTTTACATCCCCCTGTTATTATTCAAATTGACTCAGATAATCCCAGCGCTGCATTTTTTCTTCTATTTTTTGATCTGTTTCTTCCACCTTATGCTGCAAGTCGCCGAGCTTTGTAAAATCGTCACCTGGTAAAACTGCCATTTCGTCTTGTAGTTTTGTTTTCTTTTGTTCAAGCCCATCAATCACACTTTCAACTTCTTTTAACTCAACCTTTTCAGCATAAGTCAGTTTAGTTTTTTCTTGCACAGCCTGTTCTTTATCTGGAACAGCAGGCTTTTCTTTTTTGGCAGTCGGTTGATATTTTTCAAAGTCTTGATGATCTTTAAGATAGTCGCTGAAATGCCCAGCGGCTCTTTCTATGTGCCCATCACCAGAAAAAATCAATAGCTTATCTGCAACCTTATCTAAGAAATAACGATCATGTGAAACAGTAATAACCGCTCCGTTGAAAGTGCTAAGATAGTCTTCTAAAACCGTTAACGTTGCAATATCAAGGTCATTTGTAGGTTCATCCAGTAAAAGAACATTGGGACTGCTCATCAACAATTTCAGTAGGTATAGACGTCTTTTTTCACCGCCTGAAAGTTTACGAATCAAGGTACCATGCATAAAGCGGGGGAAGAGAAACTGCTCCAACAGTTGCGTTGTACTGACATGCTGACCATTATCATCAACAACATTTTGTGCGTAATCATCCAGATAGCTGATCATTCTTTTATCTTCTGGAATAGGTTCAATCTGTTGTTTATAATATGCCATCTTGACTGTCTGACCAATCTCAAGCATACCTTGTTTCAGCGGTATCTCCCCAGCTAAAGCATTAAGGAAACTTGTTTTACCGGCACCATTTGCCCCAGTTATTCCAATCCGATCTTTTGCCTGCACAAGAAGATCAAAATTCTTAATGATTTGATGTGTCCCGATTTTAAGTGAAGCATTTTTTAACTCTAAAACCTTTTTACCAAGACGCTGTTGGCTTAAATTAATGTCAACCTTTTCTTCAAGGTGAGTTGCATGCAATCCACTTTCAAGTTCGTTAAAGCTGTTTATCCTAGCCTGCTGCTTAGTGGTACGAGCTTTAGCGCCAGTTCGCATCCAAGCCAGTTCTTTTTTATAAAGCTGTTGTTCCTTATGAGCAGTTCCTTCTTCCAATGCCACTCTTTCAGCCTTTTGCTGTACAAAATCCTGATAATTTCCAGTATAGCTAAACAAGGAACCGAAAGACAGCTCCATAATCTGAGTAGCAATTTGGTCTAAAAAGTAGCGATCATGAGTTACTACCAAGAGTGCTCCTTTATAATTTGCCAAATAGTCTTGCAGCCAATTAATCGAATCAAAATCCAGATGGTTAGTCGGCTCGTCTAAGACTAAAAGATCTGGAGCCTGAATCAATACCTGAGCCAAGCCAATTCTTTTTTTCTGGCCGCCTGAAAGTGTAGCAATTTTTTGATCCAGCTGTGTCAGATGCAACTGAGTCAGGATAGTCTTAACGTCACTTTCTGCACTCCAAGCATTCTCGCGATTCATTGCTTCTTCTGCATTTACATATCTCTGCTGTGTTTTCTTATCTTCAGGATTTTCTCCGTAAATCTTCAACGCTTCTTCATAATTACGAATAGTTTGAAAAACGGGGGCTGCACCTTCAAAAATAGCAGATAAAACAGAAACATGTTCGTCAAGCTCAGGATTCTGCTTTAAGTAACTGATACGGTAATTGCGCGGAGCAATTAGTTTACCACTATCAGGTTCATCACACCCAGTCAAAACATTTAATAAGGATGTCTTTCCCGAACCGTTTGTTCCGATCAGTCCTATTCTGTCGTGTTCGTTGATTATAAAATTCAGTTTATCGAACAGTGTTTTTTCCCCGTACGTTTTGCTGAGGTTTTCAACCCTTAATGTCTGCATATTGCCACTCTTTCATTCTAAATGATTTTGCACTGCAACTGCCGCTTGCAACAGTATCTTTCGTTCATTTGAAAGTTCACCTAAAACAACATTTCGTTCCAGCTGATCAAGTATTTGGCCCACAAAAGGACCAGGCTTGATACCTAAAAATCGGATCAAGTCTGAACCGTTAATTGCCAATTCGTGTTTGTTCTTGATTGGCAGCTGCATATACCTTTGCGTGATTGCTGCTATGCTTTGCCCTTTGCCTAAAATAGAAGCAGCTTCATTTGCGTATAGCAAACAATTCAACCCAGCCAGATATTCATCCCATGCTGACAAAGGCCCTTCTTCTTCCAGCCGCAGAATATGCAATGTTTTATAAATAGTGCTGATCAGGTCATTAGAACTCTTCCAAGCCTTTAGTAATTTAGCTGCTCTTCGATCTGAAAAATTACCAAGGAAAAAGAAAAGAGTCCATGCGCCTTCTTCAGTTTCCAAAGTAAAAGAAGGCAGTTCCAGCAATTTTTGCAGAAGTTTTTCCTTATCAAAAAACAAGGGGCAAAACTGATAGAGTTTAGTTTTAAGAAAAGCATTCAATCCGCGTTGCGGATTCTTGCCAAGCATTAACTTAGCCCATTCTACATGAATTCGCTCAACCGCGATTTTCTCTAGCAATTTTGCATTTGTTTGAATAGCTGCTAATGTTCTTTCTTCAATTTTAAAATCAAGTTTACTGGCAAAACGCACTGTCCGCATCATTCTTAAAGCATCTTCATGATAGCGTTCCTTAGGATTACCGACCGCTCGGATAACCTTATTTTGCAGGTCTGAAAGTCCTGTAAACATATCAATTACCGTACCATTTAAGTTCATTGCCAACGCGTTGATTGTCAAGTCACGACGTTTCAAGTCTTCTGCTAATGAGCGTACAAACTCAACCTTATCTGGGCGACGAAAGTCTTGATAAGTCGATTCAGTCCTGAAAGTAGTTATTTCATAAGCCCTTCCATGATCCATTACTGTCACAGTACCATGTTCAATTCCCGTATCGATAGTTTTCTTAAAAATCTGCTTAACTTCTTGAGGATACGCGCTTGTAGCGATATCGACATCATGCAAAGGTACATTCAGCAAAGTATCACGCACACAGCCTCCTACAAAATAGGCTTCGAATCCAGCTTGCTGGATTCTTTGCAAAATAATTTTTGCACTTTGAAACTGAGTGGGTAGATTTTGAATTCTCATAGGATATTCTCAAGCCCTACAAAAAGTTCGTTATAATTTTGAATTTTTGAAACTGCTACTGCTACACCGGACATGAACGAAATGCGATCAAATGAATCCTGTCTAATAGTTAGGGCCTCGCCTTGTCCGCCGAAAAGAACCTGTTCATGAGCAACGTAGCCAGGTAGACGTACACTGTGGATTTTCATTCCTTCATAATCAGCCCCTCTAGCACCCGGAAGCACTTCTTTTTCTTGAGGGTTGCCCTGTACCTTTTCTTTGCGTACTTTTGAGATCAGCTTTGCAGTATTCAATGCTGTTCCGCTAGGAGCATCCAGTTTATTGTTATGATGCATTTCAATTATTTCAACATCTGGCAGATATTTTGCGGCTTGCTGTGCGAACTGCATCAGCAAGACAGCCGAAATTCCAAAGTTAGGAGCAATCAAGCCACCAATTTTTTCCTTCTTTGCAAGTGCTTGCAGCTGTGAAACTTGATCGTCAGTCAAACCTGTAGTTCCGACAATAGGAGAGATTCTTTGTTCAAGAGCGTATTTTACATTTTCGAATACTGAATCGGGTGAAGTAAAGTCAATCCAGACATCGACTTCAGCACCGTTAATTTGCTGTAATTGATTATAAACAGGCACATCAAGTTCTTGATAGTCTGAAACTTCGTTGAGATTACTCTCCGTTGCCCTTGGGTCATAAACAGCGGTTAGTTCAAAATCTTTGTTCTTATTTACCATCTGTACTGTAGTGTTACCCATTCTACCCTTAAATCCTGCAACTAATACTTTTATCATGGCAATCATCCTTTTTCTTTTGATTCTCCCCCTTATTCTAACAGATTGTTTTGCTGCTTGCATCATCTCGCGGATAACGAAAAAGATCGGCGAAAAGCGCACTTCGGCAAAATTTGTGTTATGCTTTCCTGGAAGCTTTTAAAAAGACGTACAGGGGGAAAAATTTCATGTACCAAACTAATCTTAAAGTCCGTTGGCTGGACTTCATGATGATCTCACTAGGTTGTGCGCTATATGCGTTTGGACTTGTTAAAATTAATATTGCAAACAAATTAGCTGAAGGCGGAATAACCGGAATTACTTTGATCATTCGCTATTGGTTTCACATCGATCCTGCGCTTTCAACTATTGTACTTAATCTGCCGTTAATTATAATCGGTTATCGTTACCTTGGGAGAACTGCTCTTATTTATACTTTGTACGGTACGCTTTCGCTCTCTTTTTTTATTTGGTTTTGGCAACGGATTCCTTTCCAGTTAAATATTAACCATGATCTTTTTATCGCAGGCATCTTGGCCGGACTATTTGGAGGCATAGGTTCAGGCATTGTCTATCGCTTTGGCGGCACGACCGGCGGGACCGATATAGTCGCCCGGATCTTTGAAAACAGCCATGGAATTTCCATGGGTAAAACCCTGCTTTTTCTTGACGCACTTGTTTTAAGCGCATCGCTTAGCTACGTTGATATTCGTAAAATGATGTATACGCTGCTTGCTTCATATGTCTTCTCAAAAATCGTTACTTTCACACTAGAGGGCGCTTATGCGGCTCGTGGTGTTGTTATCATCAGCAGGCAGTATGATAAAATTGCCCAAGAAGTTATGTTGAAATTGGGACGCGGAGTCAGTTATCTGCAGGCAATGGGCGGCTACTCTAAGGAACAGTACCAAGCCATTTACTGCGTAATCAGCCCCAGCGAATTAATGACACTAAAGCATATCATAAATGATAACGATAAAAGAGCATTTGTCTCTATCCTGTCAGTTAACGAAGTACTTGGCGAAGGCTTCTCGTTTGATGTTCCGAAGTCAAAATTGAGTCTAAGAAAAAAGAAAAAAACCTATAAATAAGCAATTTTATTAAAAATAAGCTCATCTCATTTTAGAGATTGAGGCATAACCCCAAAAGTTTAAAGTAAGGGCTTTAACTCTGGAGGTATTTCTCAGATTGAGCTTATTTTTATTTATTTAAGCAAAATTTCTTTCCAATTTAAAGGAAAACCATACTCAGTACCTTTCACTTGCCTCTTATGCTTAAAATAACGATTTAGTTTATTTATATTGTAATTAAAGGGAATACCAAGTTTGTTGTACTTTACTGCAAAATCTTCGAGGATCACCCCCACATACGTGGGGAATACCTGCTACAACACAGCCAGCAGGCTAAATTTTAGGGATCACCCCCACATACGTGGGGAATACTCTTCATAATCTAAGAACAAATAAGCATTTTTAGGATCACCCCCACATACGTGGGGAATACTCATCTTTAAAGCATAATTTTACTTTAGTTACAGGATCACCCCCACATACGTGGGGAATACCTTACTTCTATCAAGACAAAATTGATAGTCATGGGATCACCCCCACATACGTGGGGAATACATGACTACATCCGTTGTATAGACTGTTTGACCAGGATCACCCCCACATACGTGGGGAATACTTTGAGTCATCTGCCTCCAATAATTTTGGATTAGGATCACCCCCACATACGTGGGGAATACGCAAGGTCTGTCTGCATACCTGAAACAGTGCTAGGATCACCCCCACATACGTGGGGAATACTGGAAAGTGTGATTATTGCAAGTCAGTCAAGCAGGATCACCCCCACATACGTGGGGAATACAAAGAAAAGATACCCGACAAAATGGCAATCAAAGGATCACCCCCACATACGTGGGGAATACAAGGATATATTAAACGAAAAACCGGTATTATAAGGATCACCCCCACATACGTGGGGAATACAATCAATGAAGTCACCCTCACAAGCAGCGGCAAGGATCACCCCCACATACGTGGGGAATACCAGAAAGCTCTTAAAGAATCTAATGCAACTAAGGGATCACCCCCACATACGTGGGGAATACTTAATTTACTAGATGATCCGCCTTTCATCTTTAGGATCACCCCCACATACGTGGGGAATACAATCATCCGAAATGTGGAGCTATACATCAGGTGGGATCACCCCCACATACGTGGGGAATACAGTGCATATGCAGATTTAACTCAAGATGGCACAGGATCACCCCCACATACGTGGGGAATACACCTCTATAGGATTTAACAAATATAATCTAGTAGGATCACCCCCACATACGTGGGGAATACGTGTATTACTCTGCTAATGGTAAAAATAGAACAGGATCACCCCCACATACGTGGGGAATACTAACAGTTTCTAAGAATAAGCTATCCATCATTAGGATCACCCCCACATACGTGGGGAATACAATGCTTTTCGACAAACTTCAGCAGCTCTTACAGGATCACCCCCACATACGTGGGAAATACCATTCTTGACTTGGATCCTATCGTTGATGAGCGGGATCACCCCCACATACGTGGGGAATACCTGAAAGGTTAGCAATCATTGCATCTTTGATTAGGATCACCCCCACATACGTGGGGAATACCTCGGTAAGAACTTTACAAGCCGTTATATGATAGGATCACCCCCACATACGTGGGGAATACTTAAAGCACAAATAGGTTCGGATTTAACAAGTAGGATCACCCCCACATACGTGGGGAATACTCTCTCTTATAAATCCTCTTCCTTGCAATATCAGGATCACCCCCACATACGTGGGGAATACTTTGCTATTGCTTTAGGGCTGTCCGAAAGGACAGGATCACCCCCACATACGTGGGGAATACCCTTTTAAAAGGTTAGTTCCTACTGCAGAATTAGGATCACCCCCACATACGTGGGGAATACACTAAACGATTCCCGTCATAACAGCATTTCTAAATTAGTAAATGTCCATTTTCTATGAGTTTGGTCTCCAATTCAAGGGTTGCTTGAGCATCAGATAATGCATGATGTGGTTTTGAATTTCTGACTGAGTATTCTTTAAGTACCGTACTTAAACGATAATTATCAAGAAATTTATTTGTTTTTTTTACAACTGGCATTAGATCTACCATTTGATTGGATAGGCCTGGTTGACCAATTTTCTTGAAACCATAGGACAGAAATTCTTGATCAAATCGCAAATTATACCCCACAATGACTGATTGTCCAACAAACTCTTTTAATTGTTGCAATGCTGAATCCAAATTAATTCCCCTTGTCTTTAGCAAGTCAGAAGAAATCCCTGTTAAGGTCGTTATTTTCGTTTGAATGTTATCGTTAACCTGAATAAGTTTATAAAATTGATCAATTTCACCATTTTCGACTTTTTTGACTGCGCCAATAGAAATAATTTTATCAGTTGCTACCTTTAGCCCGGTTGTTTCAAGGTCAATTGCCGTTACTTGTTTTTGAAGCTTATGTGCCCTTTTTCTATCAGTTCTATGTGTCATAACTTTGGCTCGATGAAATTTGGCTGCGTTACTGAATCCATGTTTAACAGGACCGGGAGTTGTGTTAAGGCGCATCATTAATGGAATTCCATCATAATCAATAACTTGGTAGTCTTTTCGGGTCGTTTCCATTTGATAGCCCAATTCACTGTTGGTATTGTAAACCATTGTTGCTTCACCATTGCCAATATTTTTCATGATTCGATCCCAAAGTAAGTCCCTGATTCTAGCACTAACGTTGCCGACATAAACGCCTGTTTGAACCTCCTGATACCACTTAGTCAAATCTCCCCGTAAGGATTGAGGAACTTTTGTCAGTGTGATGACAATCATGCACCATCATCTTCTTCAAATTCGTGATATTGAACACCAAATTTTTGCAAGCCCATTTTATCATCCCAGAGATTAATAACATCGACGCTAATATCAGTTTCAGTCACACCCAGAATTGATTTTAAATCTTTGACCATTCGCACTAATAACTTACCATTAGCAAAAGCATCTCGCATTGCTAATCGGGTCCTAGAACCAATGTCCCTATCATGACTGTATTTTGCGGCAATCTGAAAAGCAATTGGAATTGAAAATTCTGCTTTATACAAATCGGCAAAATCGTAAACAAATGATAAATCATGACCGGTATGGACAAACCCCAAACCAGCAGAGGCCCCCAGCGCTACAATCACACTATAACTCAAGCCATACAAAGCTTGGTGAGCAGCTGTAAGAGCCTTATTAATTGGTGTTCCTGCTTCGAAATTATCTGGATTATATTCCCGACGTGACCACTGGACTTTTGTTTTTTGAGATTGCATACGATACACGCCTCGCACCCGACTACCTTCCTTCCCGCGAAGCTCTTGCATTGATAACTCCGATACATCATCATCCGGGAATCGCATTTGGTACATTTTTCGTGCAACTGCAACGCGTGCCCGTTTATTCGAAACTAATCTTGCCTGAGCTTGAAGTAGTCGCGAAGAATGATTTAAAGATCGCCCATGAGCATATTGTCGGACACCTTGTTCGCCAACCCAGACAGCACCCATTCCAGCATCACCAATTAGTTCCATTGCTCGATGAGTAATGTCGACACCGGGACCAAGCAGCAGTACGCTAACAATTGCAACTGGCACAAAAACATTGCCCCGATTATCCGAAACCATAATGGCACTGTCTTGGCGATTCAATTTGGCGTGTTCAAGATAAAGAAACGTAATTCGGTCCCGCACCCGACTTAGTTCCGACAATTCAGGCTTTTTGGCACCCATATTTTTATTCATGATTTAACCTCTTGGAATAACTGTCATTAGGCCCATTCCAAAGGCCCTTTCGCGTCCAACTCCATTTTCCAATGTTTGTTTAAACTTTTCCAAATTTTTGACTCTTAAAAGGCCTTCAAAAGTAACCCGACTCAAACGAATTCTTCGACCACCATGTCGCAAAATCGGCCAATCTCGGTTAATAATATCAAATGCTGCCAGCTCTGGAACGCTCGAAAGCCTATCTTGATTTTGCTCAACTAGTTGAAATCCCAGCTTGTCAGCCCGATCAGCTAACCACTTTCCCTGCTGCTGAATTGTAATGTGAGGAACAATCCGTGGCTGTTTACTGTCTTGGCGTTTGATAGCATGGGTTGGATTGGCTGTTAATCGGAACTGCATAATTTGTCCTTCTTGAATTTGCATTAAAAATGGATCATAAGCCCGTGACATTGTTGTTTGGGGAACCCCATATTTTACAAGTTCAGTTAAATCCGGCCTTTCTTTGCTTAATAACAATAGGTACTTTTTATCAGCTAATTGATCAATTCGCCATAAATGGCGATAACGATTATGAGCCTTTATTTCATCTGGAAAGCAGTGTTCAATCCAGTCATGAAAAGCTCCAAGATGGGTTAGGTCCTTAGTTTTTTGACGATTATTAACGTCAATTTGAACTCTTGATAGATACATATTGCACTCCTTTCTAGAGAAATTGCATTGGATCATGATGGGTATTGGGATCTTGCGGATTAATTGCGGCTTGTGCTCGTTCAACATAGGGGTTCTTTAACCTAACCTCTTCAATAGCGATTGGCCTAAATCCGTGTCTTCGATTTCGTTGATCAAAAGATTCCACTTGGTCTTTTGCTAGTATGCTTCTTTTTTGGGGTAATAAATTGGCGTCGGCAATAATTTCAATGTGTTCCACAAATTCTTGCTTGGTTTGCCACCACTTTTTTTCTTGATACCATGGTGAAGCTTGCCACTTCAGTTCTTCTAAAGCCATAATTGGATTGGTATTAGAAATTGCTTTTAAATCTAGGATTCCAGCTGGCACATTCGATCGTCGTCCAAGAAATAATTGAAACTTTGGGTTTCTTAAGGCCTGTTCAATTTTATCAATCATTGCTTCATTTTCATGACCAATTCCAACCATAAATACTGCATCCTGCAAATAATTACGATACGTAATTTTTCGGGTATTTTTCTTCCACTCTACGGTTTGAAAATCGGTCAGATTTTTGCCGCGCTGATCGACTCGAACGGCAAAGCTTAATTCATTTAATTTAGAAATACGTTGATCATCTCGTCTGTACCCTAAAGCTGCCGCTATCATGCCAACGACAGCACTTTTGGATGGATAGTCTCCACTTGTTCTTCGAGCAAATGATGCTTCATTTCCATATGATTGCAATGGTGAAGTTAATCTAATCGTTAGCGTTTTCATCCTGTACCACCTCTGTTAACGTCTTGGTAACTTTATTGAGGAGTTCACCCAAGTTGGTAACTGATTCAGCAAGTTGAGAGTCATACTTACCATTTATTAAAACAACATTTAACGCTGGCTTGTTAATCAGCCCACTTTTCTGAATTGACTGATACTCGTCTTCAAGACCTTTAATTGATTTTTCAACATATCCATGATTTGACCTAACCGGATCTTCAAAAGCCGAAACTAAGTTAACGGGCGTATCTGTCCGAATAGTTATCATAATGTAGTTTGGTAGAGTCTTATTGGCAAAGGTATTCTGTTTACCGGTTGGCATTGAAAGAACAAATGACTTGATGAATGCAGAAATACCCTGAACAGCATCATCTTTACCCAAATTTCGCACCAGTTCGTTCACATTCACGTTAGCATATCGATATAAAGTAGCAGAGTTAAACTCAATTGTTCCCAACATTGCAGCTCCTGCGGAATCTTCTGATTGTAAGTCATCTAGAGCCGTGTAGTAATCAAATTCGGGAACAATTTCATGAGTAGAAATAGCATGGGCAACTTGAGCCGACGCATCAACGTTTAATTCAGGATTATCCGCTACCATTCGGCCAAAAAGGGCTAAGTCTAAAGAATCGTCACGCTTCAAGACCCTTTTGATCTCCTTCTTGTCAAATTTTTCATGTTCCGTTACATATTGGGCCAGCTTCCCAAGTTGACCCGGGCTAACTAGTAAGAGTGCTCCCGTTTCACCATCTTTATTGATCTTAATACCTGCAGTCTTAAATACTTCAGTGGCCTTTTTGATTGCAGATTCCCCATTTAAGGAGGAATCAATCACTACCATTTTGTCTGCCAATAATTTAACCGCTTTTTTAGTTCTGGTACCAATATCAACGTTTTCTGCTTTAAATGATGTTCGAATAGCGTGTTTCCAACTTTGAGAAGATACCCGAGCCCGTGTCACCCCACCATAAAGTGCCGTTTTAGGGGCTCCTGTATCATCTCGATTAATGTTGGATGATGGTACAGTTTGTAAAACATTCAGGTCAATATATAAATTTTTGCTCATTAGTTTTTCTCCTCTTTAAATTTAGTTGCGGATGTGATTACTCAAAAATACTGCTGCCCCCAAAGTAAGCGGACATTATTAGCATACTCATAGCTTAATTGGAACCAATAGAGATTCTCAGCTAATTTGGCAAAATCAATTTTTGGCAGATTAGGATTAGCTTTTAATATCTCAATCAAATGTGTAATCCCGTTAATCACGCTATTAATATTCGTCGTTCCCAAGATTGCTTGAACCCGACGATCCAATGCTACTCTAGTTTCGTCTCTCTTACGCAAATTTGCCAATGCTTGAAAAAGTTGAAGTCCATCTGCGCCTTCAGCTGGTCCAGCGGAACCATAGACAATTGTTTCTTTTCCTTGTTGATAAATGGCGTAAAAGTGAATTGCTGCATATATCGCAATTTCAGCATATGTTGGCTTACCAGTTTTACTAAGCATATTATCGTCCAGATTGGCCATCATAATTGGCCATACTCTTTGGGCTCTCTGACTATTAATAGTTGCTCCACTTCTTGCACTTGCCAAAACAGCTTTATCTAAACTGCCATTGCCATAAAGCTTCTGGATAATTCTGATAGCAGCATTTTGAATTTTATATGGCATAAACTTTGATCACCCTTTCCTCTCTATTTTAAGATCAACTTGTAATTTGTACCGTAAATGATTATTAACAGTAAAAATATTATTTACGAGCCCCTTATCATCTACCAAGCCACGGATATCTCTAGGTGAACTTGATTGGATAACTTGGCTTGCAGCATCCAAAACAAGTTTGCGGAGGGTTTCTTTCCATAATTCAATTTTCCTTTCTCGATCATCATGATTTGTTAAATGCGCCAGCCATGCTTTGAATGGTTCATTTAAGCTCTCATAAAATTTACTGCTCAAACGATTAGCAAATGAACGAGCATCATAATTACGAATCTGACCAATCGTCATTGCAAATCGCCAAAAGTCTTTCCCAATAACCTGGGTAAGTTCAATCGTGTCTTCAATTCGTTTTGGCCAATAATCGGGATTCCTTTCATCGAAAAGCACAGCCGCATTAATATGCATATCATCAGATACTTCGGCTGCTGGTGCCTGTGATGTTGCATTACCATCGCTTATCAAAATAGCCGAAGCAAGGGTTAAGTGGAAATTGTATGGTATGATTCCTTTATTTTTTAATAAGTTTAACCATTCAACGATTCCGGGCTCATGAATATCATCAGATCCATTTACGTTGACGTATTGACCAAAGTTACGCCACATTGCTGTCCCTAATGACTGAAGCCATTTAACAGCCGGTTTGTATCGATTAGTCTTTTTGTCAATCCTCCAAATCGTCATCGGTTCAATGAAAGCATCTTCGTTTTCAAACATTGGTATCCCAGCACTAAAAATTGTTGGCAGTCCCCCTTGATCCCAATCAATATGAAGTATCCGTGACCATGATGTATAGATTTCTGCTATGTTGTCTGGTATTTGTTGCTTTTTTCGTTTATTTACGTAGTTTTCAACACTTTCATATTCCCAAACAGGCTTTTGGGGATAATACATTTTGTCCTTTCTCACTAAAACCAGATTTAACATCAACGTTTGAAAAAGCGTATTACCAGCTGCAAATACCGAATTTAACTGATAGAGCCAACCTCGAGAAACCGAAAATTTTTCGGTAGTTTTAATCTTAGTTTTATCGGTCACACCGGTAAAATTCTGATAGGTAATTAACCAACGAACGAGTTCATCAAGTTTAATATCATTTTTAAATTCACCAACCTTGGGAGAAAAAACCGCCGGTGTATGAGCACTTTCTGAAATTTGCCGGTTAATCTGTTTAACGGCGACTGTTCCAGAACCCTTACCATCCTTAATTTGCTTCTTGGCTGGCACAAAAAAGTTATATTCGCTTTCAGTTACCTGATAAAATGGGTGCTCACCAAACAGACAAAAATGATCTTCATACCGTTTCAAATAGTTCGTTACAATTTCTGTGAAATGTCCATTTCCGTTCTGATATAACGTCTTCCAAGTATCAAAAAGATCATTCTCATCTTCTTGATCATAATCATCCTCATTGACACTTTTGCTCACTTGCATTGTGCTTTCATCAATTGTTAACCAATCATACGGTTCATTTTTGGCATTAAATCGCGAATAAACCGTCGTTAAAATTGCCAGTAGAAACCGCAAAATAGCCAAGTCCTGCGAACGCATCTCACCAGCCAATTCTCGATAATTATGAGCATTTTGAAACAGTTTTATTAATGAAACTGTTTTTTCTTGATTTGTATCCTTCTCAATCACTTTAAGCCAAGGATCAGTAGCCAAATTGAATTTCCTATCGCTCATTTTCATCCTCCTTTTCATAACTTAGTCCAAACTTTGAAGTGTACTTAAGGGACCATTCACCTAACCTTGCTGATGAGTTATCATCTAGTGGCAATGCTAGTGCCCCCCTTAACCATGAACTTTCCTGCCACTGGGGATAGTATTTGCTCGTCAAATTTTCTAAAGCATCAATTGCTTTATCAATCCTCGGTGTAACTGTTGAGGGAATTTTAATCAACTGTTCGGCAATCTCTTGTGGCGCAACTTTAGCCAAATGACGACCATCTAACAAAAAATCACCCTTATTTGTGTGTTTCAATAAAATAACTTCAAGGGTTTCTCTGATATCTCGGACCGCCGCATTGGCTTTTTGTTCATCTTTATCAACATCAGCTTGGCCGCGATTCAACCAACCATGAATGGTGGCATTTCTTCCATAGCTCGGTTTATCAATCTGAAAAGCATTGGCTTTATGTTTTTCTGTCTCAAAATTATTATCAAATTCTGCTTTAGCATCAGCAATGTCACCAACTTGATTGTCTGTATGGGGATCATAAACCTCCTGAACAAGTTTTGAAATATCATCTGGTAAAGTAATTTCACTTTTTAAAAAATAATCCGTTTTTATCAGTAAATATTTCGGATAGATCGCTTGGTTAGCATCTCCATAATCACCAAAATCATTGATCCCCATTACATATACCTGCGGTACTTTAAGTGCTTCTGGCCTTTTAATATCGTGCCGATGAAGACGACCGGCTCGCTGTAATATTAAGTCCATTGGTGCAATGTCCGTATACAAAACGTCGAAGTCAATGTCCAAAGACTGTTCCAATACCTGAGTACCAATGACGATCATTTTAGTAGGGCGCTGACCATGTTTACCAATTGAATTTTGTAAAGCCTCTTCCTGTTTCTCCCGATCTGGTGAAAGAAAAGCAGAGTGAAAAATCATCAGTTTGGTATCTTTGGGGACCAGCCTAGCAAGTGCCTGAGCCCGTCGGACAGTATTAACGATAATTCCGGCAATTCCGCCAGCACTAATTTTATGTAAAACGTGCTGTATCAACGTTTTATCGTCAAGATTGAGGCGTTTAACATACAATTGGGTTATCGGCTGATCGCTCTGCCCTGGAAAATTTGAAACTTGTGTTAACTTGCTGCCATCCAAAATACTTAGTAAAGGATAAGCTTGTGTATCTTGCCAACCTGTAGAAGCTTCAAAAATTTGTTTGTACTTTTTACCGTACTTACCCTTTAAATATGCAATTAAAAGCAAATTTCGTTTTTCTTTTGGCAAAGTTGCAGATAAAATCACGGTTGGCACATGATAAGCCCCCAGCCAATTTATTGCTTTATATAAGTATTGGTTCATGTAGCTGTCATAAGCATGAACTTCATCAATAATGACGACTTTGCCACTAAATCCCAGGTGTTTTAAAAATAAATGTTTTTGTTTTAATCCCATCAATAAGAGATTATCGATCGTTCCAACTGTAAATTTAGTTAAAATTGACTTTTTGCCGGAAAACCACGAATTGACAACTACGGATCCGGCCTTGCCTGAATCATCAGGATCATCAATGTTCGAAGCATAAGGTAGTTTTTGATAATTTTTATTAAATTGAGCTTTACCATGCATTAATTTAATTGAAAAATTTTCAACTTGATCTTCTGCCAGTTTTTCTAGCCAACTATCAACCCGATCAAACATAGCATTAGTTGTGGCCTGGGTCGGCAACCCCAAGAATACACCATCTTCACCCTTTTTATATGCTAATTGTTCAGCAGCAACTAAAGCAATCTCGGTTTTGCCAAGGCCCATCGGAGCTTCAACAATCACCATTCCTGGATCAATAGTGTCCCCAATTACGCTAGTCGTAGTCGACTGAACCGGGCGAGCATTGAACCCCCAGCGAGATTTGTATGGATCATTTTCAGTCAAAACACTTTGTGGCTGCCATTCACCGCTTAGATCCCAAGTTTCAATTGCGTGTTCAAAACGGCTCGTCATATCAATATCGGTAAAAGACTGATCCATTTGAATCAATGGGAAAAGCGGTTTTGACTCATCATCATTTAGATATTCACTTGATGCTAGCCAATCGGCCATAATTAAAAGGCCTTCTAAAAGGACTGCCTGTGGTTGATTAACCGAAGGAATTTGGTCAATACTTTCATATCCAGATAATTCTAAACCACAATCAAAGATGTCTGTTTGAACCTGTTTCCAACGCTTTTGAACCGCTTGATCAACATCACTTTGATAATAATTAGCCGTGTAGTCATTCAATTGTCTTCTGGGTGCATCCTGCAATGGTTTGCCATGGTGACCGCCAATAATAGCACCCACTGAAATAGGGACACCAAAATCTTCCAAAATTGCTTCACCAGCTTCAGCATGAGGTGACTTTGAAGCAGACATAAAAAGTGCATCATCTAGTTTTGCAAAACCATTTCTAACTAAACGCTCAATAATTTCATCATCAAGTGATCGTTCACGACCATATGATGGCTTTGTTTGAAATGCCGGTGTTGCTTTTCCAATGTCATGGGAGAATCCAATAAATTTCACTAATTTTTGGATTTCCTCATCAGAAAAGCCATTAGAAATTAATTGACTTTGTTCACCACTGAGCCAGTGATTAAACAGCCAATTAATTGTTTTTTGTACATCAATTAGGTGAGTAATTAATGGCAGCCATCGTTGACTACCGTTTTCGGACCTTTTTTTGGCCCATAAAATTTGCTCCCTTCTAGTTAGATCAACCATCTACTACATATCCCTTCACATTTAATTACACAATTTAAGTAACATTATTATACATCAGTTAGCAATTAAATCACGAATATAACTGAAGACACTTAAAGATCATCACTTTCATCTATTCCTAATCATCTAGGATAAGTTCGAATCTTAAATAAAATGAAGTCTCATTAACTGATGTAAGAAAGGGGCTTTTTTATAATTATTACAGCTAACTGAAATATTAACAGTAACATACTAAGGTTAAGTTACTAAGGTTAAGTTATTGTTTAATAATTTTAACTACTGTTCTAACCACTATTTTTTAAAATTTATTAATTCTATTTTAAGTCCTTTAATGCAAAAAATTAATATAGTATTTCTATTAGAAAAACAGTTATCTTTTGAGTTTAGTAGTTATCCAGTTAATTTAAATGAAGTGAAAGAAACTATTAATTTAGAAAATTCTTTTATTATGATTTTCTGCGTGCTTACCATAATTATTTAAAGGAAAGTTGCACCTTATTCATCAATATAAATAGTTATTATTCCTAATAATTTCAGTTTAAATAATGTATTATCATCGATAAAGCCGATTGTTTTAACTCTACCTACTGCTTTTAAAATTTCATTTAACAATAATGCAGTTTCAGAACAATCACAAACAGTTATGAACTAAAAAATATAGCTGTCGCTCTTTTAAGAAATATGTCTATTATGAGGCTTAAGAAAGCTACCTGCTGCTGAGAATGGGTGCTATTTTTTGTGTATAAAATAAAAGGACACACCTCTCCCCTTCCAAAGTTTGAGATGTGCTTGTGTGACGATACAGAGGACACTTGTCCTCTATGTTAAGTATAACCTTTGTGAATTACATTACAATTTATTTTTAACCTAACTTTACTGGAATATCTGTTCATCAATACAAGAAACGATTTTTATTTAATATTCAAACAAGCAAGTGGAATTTTAGTAGTATAATACTAGTTTGGAAACGATAATCATTCTCAAAAAACATTCCAGATTATAAAACAAAACTCCCTCCTGACAACTTACTTTGTTTAAAGACAATAAAAAATAAAGCTCATTGTCTTTTTGACTATCATTAAAAGCGGTTTTGAATTATGCTGTTAGAATAGCAGTAACAGAAATAAAGTTCATGCGTAATAAAAAAGGACAGAAACTTAGAATAAATTATCTTTCTGTTTGATCAAGTGAAGTAACAACACTTTTTTACTTTCATACTTCATCTTATGAATGACCACAAGTTATGCAATAAATTTACAAAGGATGCGTAAAAATGAAAGAATATGATCCAGATTTTTTAGATTTTGTTCAGCGGCTTGGAGAATGGTTTCATGAAGCAGAACAAAATCAGTATGATATCTCGCAGTCAGATGAAGCCTATGATGACGACCTCGCAATGATTGCCGTGATTTCGGAATTAAATGCATCCATTACTAAGAACGAAGAACTCTTAAAAAAACTCTTTAAAACCTATCGGCAAAAGCTGGAATGAAACATACAGCTCCAAATTTTTACTAGATAAAAACAGCTTCTAAAAATCATTTGATTTAAGAAGCTGTTTTTTTAAATTAAATTTATTTTTTAAAATTGTGTTAAAAGTTCATCCTGAAAATCCTGCATTTCTAAGTCATCAGGTACAAGCCGCAGGTATGCTGCAACGTTTTGCTTAGCACTTTCCAAATTACCTGTTGCACGGTTAATGTATGCAAATTCTCGCAAAAAATCAGGATTTTCGCTAAACGCATCGGCAGCAGCCTGATAGTTTTCAAGAGCATGTTTATCATCTTCAAGTGCGTGGTAAGCACGGCCGCTATTCCAATAAAGCTGGGGATCCACTTCATCTTCTTGTAAAAAGCTTCCTAAAAAGTCGAGCGTTTCTTCATACTTGTGTCGGCTTATCAATAAGTTGCTAAGTTCAATAACAAGAGTCAAGTTATCTGGATCAAGCTCGAGTGCCTTTTTCAAATACCCTTCAGCAAGCTGAGGCTGTTGAAGTTTTAATGAAACAGTACTGGCTTCTTGATAAAGTTTGGTATTATACTCATCAACGCGCAAGCCCTGCCTAAGAGCGGCAAGCGCTTCTTGCAGCAAGCCCTGTTCTTCATAAGCCTTAGCCAAATAAGGATACAGTGTGGAATAATCATTCTGATCCTTTTTTAATTTTTCAAAATTTTTAACAGCATCTTCATAATCCTTGAGTTGAAATTGAGTAAATGCCAATTGAAAACGGGTATCAGGATCAAAATCGTCCTCGCTGACCTGTTCGAAATAACCCAATGCTTGCTCAAGGTTCCCTGCAGAAGCACAAACTTGTGCCAATCTTTTTACCAAATGTACACCGGCAATTTCCGCTACTCCGTTTTTTACCAAAGACAAGTAAAAGTGAAGTGCTTTGTGATATTCTTTCATGTTAAAATACAGTTCAGCAAGTCCAAAAACAACTGCATTTTCCTGTGGAGCAATGCGATGAGCCTCAATTAATTTCTGCTCACTAGCTTCAAAGAGACCTTGAGTTTGGTATAAATCAGCTGCAACTAATAAAGCATTGAGGTATGCTTTTGAATCCGGCTCCACTTCTGAAAGATAATTTAACGCTTCATCGTCTTTGCCCTGACTAACAGCTAGGTCTGCAAGCTCTACTTTAAGAAGATCTTCTTCTGGAAACTTCTGCAATAAGTTGCGGTAAGCTTTTTCTGCTAAATCGGAAAAACCCAGCATATACAATTCCTCTGCCAAACTATAAATCAGATCAGGCTCATCAGTTTCCAAAGCTCTTTGAAACAATTTTTTGCCCTCATCAATTTTACCATCTTTAATTAGTTCAATTACTTTCAGTGAATAACTCATAAATACTCCTTTTAAAGTAAGCAATTAAATTCTTATTTAAATGCGATTAACTCTCCAAAACATTCTCATTCATTATCTCAAAGCTCCAAAAAGCTGAAATCAACCGTTCTAATCGTAATCTGTACCAGCTCTTGCATAGATAATACTAACATATTTTAACTGTGAGAGATAATACCATGCAATAATGCTACATTGCTAATACTTGTTATGTAAACCAAGTTTTTTTATTTTATACTCTGACAATATGCTTGTGTTTCAGATAATATACGTTATCAACATATTTAATTTTTAGTTTATTAGATAAAAGTTAATACAAAAGCTGTTCCCAGGATTTATTATAGATTTTCACAAAATATAAATGTGTAGAAATAAAAAAGCTGATAAATCAACGTTTTACGAAGATCTACCAGACTTTATCTGTATGTAGTCGGAACAAGGAAATCCCGACCTACGACGAGTAAAAGAATTACTACTACTTAACAGCATCCTTTAAAGCTTTACCTGGTTTAAATGCAGGTACCTTGCTTGCGGGAATTTGAATTTCTTTACCCGTTTGTGGGTTGCGACCCTTACGAGCTGCACGATCACGTACTTCAAAGTTTCCAAACCCGATAAGTTGAACCTTTTCCCCATCTGCTAATGTAGCTTGAATTGTTTCAAAAACTGCATCAACAGCTGTAGTTGCATCTTTTTTAGTCAATCCAGTTTTTGTAGCAACCGTTTCGATTAATTGTGCTTTGTTTGCCATGTGTTTCACCTCCTCAAATGAAGAAATATCCACAAACAGAATTATCTGTCAGCAATCATTTTGATAAAATCAAAATCATGAAACAATGACTAACAAAATCATTATCTCTGTTAATAAGATAGCATATAAAGCCTAATATGACAAGGTTTTTCGCCTCTTTTTTGGTTTTTTGAACTAAAATTTGCTAGTAAAAACAAAAGCCTAAAAGGGGTAAAAAGACAGTCTAACATAAGGAACATTATTTTAAAACTATTTACGCTTACGTTCAATTAAATGGATTGGAGTACCTTCAAAATCAAATGCATCTCGAATTTGATTTTCCAAAAAACGTGCATAAGAAAAATGCATTAAATCCGGGTCGTTTACAAAAACGATAAAAGTCGGCGGTTTAATAGCAACTTGAGTTGTATAGTATATCCTCAATCGTTTGCCATTATCTGTAGGAGTAGGATTTCGTGCTATTGCATCCATAATTACATCATTAAGAACAGAAGATGTTATGCGACGCTCATGATTATCGTTGATTCGCTTAATAAGGCTTGGCAGTTGATCTAATCTTTGCTTAGTAAGCGCGGAAACAAAAATAATTGGCGCATAACTCAAATATTGAAACTCTTGTCTGACCAATTCTTCAAATTCATGCATGGTGTGATTATCTTTTTTAACAGTATCCCATTTATTGACCAGAATAATAATTCCTCTTCCAGCTTCATGGGCATAACCAGCTACTTTTTTATCCTGTTCACGGATTCCTTCTTCAGCATTTAAAACAACCAATACAACATCTGAACGATCGATTGCTCTCATCGCACGTAAAACTGCATACTTTTCGGTATTTTCGTAAACTTTACCTTTTTTTCTGATTCCTGCTGTATCGATTACGGTAAATTCATCACCATTTTGTGTAATAAACGGTGTATCAATTGCATCACGGGTGGTTCCTTCAATATTAGAAACAATGACCCGGTTCTCTCCCAAGATAGCATTAACTAAGGAAGACTTGCCTACATTTGGCCGCCCAATCAAACTAAATCTGACAGTATTATTTTCAACTTCTTCACCCTTGGCAGGAAATGCTGCACAGACCTTATCTAAAAGATCCCCAATTCCAATACCATGTGTACTGGAAATTGGCAACGGATCCCCAAACCCTAGTGAATAGAAATCGTAAATCTCACTTCTTAATTCTGGGTTATCAACCTTATTAACTGCTACTATCACAGGCTTGTCCGAATGATAAAGAATTCTTGCAACCTTCTCATCAGCGTCAGTTACTCCTTCACGTGCACTAACCACAAAAACAATAACGTCTGCTTCATCAATGGCGATTTGAGCTTGTTCCGTGATTTGAGTTAAAAACTGTTCTTCACCAATGTCAATTCCACCTGTATCAATCAAGCTGAACTTTTGTCCTAACCATTCGCTATGAGCATAAATACGATCACGCGTCACTCCTGGGACATCTTCTACGATAGAAATTCTTTCTCCAGCAATTCTGTTAAATACTGTGGACTTGCCAACGTTTGGGCGTCCTACAATTGCCATAACTGGATTAGCCAATTTTCACACCTCTCTTACAAAATTATTCTATAAAACTATTAGCATAAAATTAGGGACTGAGACAAAGCTATACTTTTGTCTCAGTCCCAATCCGAACAACTTAACAGAAGAAATTATTTATCTTCATCTTTATCCTTTAAATCGCCAACAAGATCACCAAGAGTGAACCCTGTGCTTTCTTCAGGAATGTCACTTTTTTCTACCTTTGTTTCTTTCTTTGGTGCTTGACTGCCAGCACTCGGTTTTTCTTCAAGTGCCTTAATTGAAAGTGCTAAACGGTGTTCTTGTGGGTGAACACTCAAAACTTTCACTTTAATCTGGTCACCTGAATTAAGAACTTCATTAGGAGTAGCGATATGCTTATGGGAAATTTGTGAAATATGAACCAAACCTTCGACACCTGGGAAGACTTCCACAAAAGCACCAAAACTGGTCAAACGTTTTACAGTTCCTTCAATAACATCACCTTCGGCAACTTTTTCGCTTAAATTATCCCAAGGCTGTGGCAATGTTTGTTTGATAGAAAGCGAAATACGTTCCCTTTCTTTATCAACAGCAAGCACTTTAACCTTAACAGTTTCACCAACCTTTAACACATCAGAAGGTTTTCCGACACGTTCATATGAAATCTCAGAAACGTGAACTAAGCCATCAACACCGCCTAAATCAACAAAGGCACCGAAACTGGTCAAACGAGCAACTTTTCCTTCAACGACATCCCCTACAACCAACTTAGAAAGAGTTTCAGCTTTTTTAGCTTCACGTTCTTTTCTAACAATTTCTTTATGAGAAAGGATTAAACGATTTTCACTTGGTTCAATTTCAATAATTTTGAGTTCAAGTTCTTGTCCCTTATACTGGTTCAGGTCTTCAACAAAACGATCATCAACCATTGATGCAGGAATAAAACCACGAACACCAGCATCCACAACTAAACCGCCCTTTACAACTTGTGTAACAGGTGCAGTAATAGTCTCTTCAGCTTTAAACTTCGCTTCAATTTCATCCCATACTTTACGAGCCTTTAAACGACGTTGTGAAAGAAGGTAACTGCCGCCTTCTTTATCGGAGCCGATCCGAGAAATTACAACCAGATCCAACACGTCGCCAACCTTGACACTTTCTTCAACATTTTCATCGTTTTTAACACTGATTTCTTTAAAAGGAACTACGCCTTCTACACCAGTTCCTTCAATTCCAACGATGACCTGCTTTGCGTCATCAATAGCTAATACTTCACCCTTAACGACGTCCCCAATTTTAACTTCGTTAACACTATTTAATGCTTCTAATAAATCTTTATTTGATTCTGTTTCACTCATGGACAATGTCCTCCTTAACGACTAACTCTAACTTCCATTCTAGCCGAATTTTATAAAAAATTCCAGTTAAATTGCTAATTTCAAGCTTTTTCCAGCTTATTTTCTACTATTTCCATAATTTTAGAAACAACTTCTTCAATATTTAAACTTGTTGTATCGACTTTAGTTGCGTCTTCAGCCTGAACAAGCGGTGAAACCACTCTTGTTGAATCCTTGCGGTCTCTTTCCTCTATTTCACGCTCAAGTTCGCGAAGCGGGGTCGCAATTTTCTTTATTTGATTTTCCTTAAAGCGGCGTAAAGCACGTTCCTTTACACTTGCAACTAAGAAAATTTTGATTTCAGCATCAGGCAAAACAGTCGTTCCAATATCTCGCCCATCCATTACTATTCCGCCATTTACTGCAATCTCTTGTTGCTGTTGAGTTAGCTTTGTGCGCACACTTACTTGAGCCGCAACAGTCGAAACGTTATTTGTGATATCTGGCATCCGAATCTCTTTTGTTACATCATTACCATTCACAAAAACCAATTGTCCGTTTTTTGAAGGAACAAATTTGATCTCTATCGTCTTTAACATCTCAGCTAATGCAAGATCATCATTCAAAGCAACATTTTGCTGTATTGCCAGCCAAGTAACTGCACGATACATTGCCCCAGTATCACAATAGATATACTTTAATTTATGTGCTACCAGTTTAGCAACTGTACTTTTACCCGCCGAAGCCGGGCCGTCAATTGCAATTTTTAATTTTTTTGCCACCGTCCATAACTCCTCTAAAGTCACTAAAAAATTTAAAACATTTATTATATACTATTTAACACGGACCTTTTGTCCTGGTGTAAGCGTAGAGCCGCTGCCAAGTGTCGGATTAAGCTGCAGTAATTCATCAACAGTCAAACCATTGTTAACAGCAACACGATAAACACCCTGTCCTGCCCCAACTTCAACATAGCTTGCATCTGTACTGCTGGATGATGAACTGGAAGATTGCGATTGAGATGCAGATGAATCAGGCTCTTCCTGTTGGGTTTCACTTGAACTACCTGAAGCTGCGCTATCCGAAGCAGTACTGCTTGAAGCAGCCTCTGTAGTTTGTTGAATTTTTGAAGATGAAGAAGCTGAATCCTTAATCGCCTCCTTTTGTTTAGAAGTAGAAGCTGTTTTCTTTTTTGATGTGCTTTCTTTAGATGAGGTGGACTCAACCATTCCCACATCGTTATTTCCTCCGTCTGATTGCTTAGCCGAAGTATGCTGTGAAATAAAATATAATGCCACTGTTCCCAATATAATTGCGATAAAAATGACCAATAACGATGTTGTCAGTACCGTAGTCGCTTTACTTTTTTTACGTGTTGCAGTTCGTGAATAGTTTCCGCTATCATCACGTTCATCGTCAAATGTTTTGTCCCAAGGTTTTTGTTCTTCACCCTGGTCTTTTAATTTGCGGTTCATAGCATTTCCTCCTCAAATGATCATTTTTATTTTACCATAAGAAGATACTGCAAGTCATACTTGTTTACCTTAACCGCACCTCTCTTATCAATTCTTATCTCTTATTTTCATTAAAAAGGTGAGAAATCACCTTTCGATAATCCTCTAAACTTTTTGTGTAGTTATTACCCGGCTTGTGCAACAAAAAATTATCTAATACGAGCGGCTGTCCGGCAGGTTGACAGCAGTCTACATTATGGTCAGCTTTTTTTTCTTCGCCGAAATACTTACACAAAAAGTTTCTTCTGCATTTAGCAGTTTCAACATAAGCAATCAGTTCCTGCAGCTTTTTCTCTCTTTCAAACCGCCGCTTTTTGAAAATCTGTTTTAATTTTAAAGGTGTTAAAAACCGACCTGCATAATACTCTAACAGATTTTTCTTATCACTTCCCTGCAGACAAGAATTAATTAAATCTTTATGATTAAAATAATACTCTATTTCTCCATCATCTGGCAACGAATTACTACTTAAATGTCGCTGCAGATCAATGTCTGCAGGATTAAACAGTAAAAGTGCAAGGCTGCGCTGCCCGTCTCTGCCGGCACGTCCGATTTCTTGAGAGTAACTCTCCAAATCAGCCGGTAGATGATAATGGAGCACGCATCTGATATTTTTTTTATTTATCCCCATTCCAAAGGCACTCGTTGCGCATACTGCATCAAGCTGATCATTCATAAATTGTTGTTGAATAGAATAACGATCCTTTTTTGAAAGCCCTGCATGATAAGCTGCCGTTTTTAAGTCGGTTCGATCATTAAGCAGCTGACTTATCTCGTCAGCTTTTTTTTTACTGGAAAAATAAAGCAATATAGGTGTTGCCAATTGCGGTAAAATCTCTAGGAGATATTCATCTTTTTGCTGCTGGGTGTCAACTTGCTTTGCTGCTAAAAAAATATTTGGCCGATCAACGGACCTGCGAACGATTTTAATTGATTCATTCTCATTAAAAAGCTGTCTGCAAATATCTTGTTCAACCTCTGGTGTCGCAGTAGCCGTCAAAGCAAGTGTAACTGGGTTGCCAAGCTTTTGCCTGATTATTTTAAGATCCAAATAATCAGGCCTAAAATCAGGTCCCCACTGCGAAATACAGTGTGCTTCATCAACAACAAACAATCCAAGGGAGATAGTTTTCAACTGTTCAAGTACTTCTTCTTTTTGCAGCATTTCAGGTGCCATATAAACATAGTCATATTCACGAAGATGGTGAATAACGAAATATTTGTGTTGATAGGAAAGCTCCGAAGTGACTGCAATCGCCTTTTTTTCACCTATAAAATGTAATTGTTCAACCTGATCCTGCATCAAAGATAATAAAGGCGACACGATCAATACGGTCTGGTTTAAAAGCTTGCCTGCCAATTGATAGCACAAAGACTTTCCCGTTCCGGTTGGTAAAATTCCTAAAGTAGATTGTCTTTTCAGTAAAGAATCTATTATTTGCTTTTGACCCTCTTTAAAAGAGGTATACCCAAAGAAAGTATGTAGTTTTTTTTCTAAAAAATTGTCAGAAATCATATCTGCTCCTTTCAATCTGGAAAAGTCTGAACTTAAAAAAATCAAGTTGTATATTTTTTTCTTTAAGCTGCTGATAATTCCAATCGAGCGGTGCTTTCTCACTAAAGTTATCTGCTAAAATTTTATATTCATTTTGGTTTATAATTCTTTCAAACGTAAAATTATGTTCAAAGATAGCGGCTTCTAGAAGATGCTCTTTAACTGTACTTAATTTTACCTTGCGCAACTGTCCAATTTTTTCTAAAGACACTCCCTTATTAAAAAGTTCATACGTAGTAAAAGCACTATTGGAAAGTAAACTATTTTTCAGCAAAGGTTTTACTAAAGAATAAAAAACGTCATTTTGCTTTATCAAGTACATAGCAAACATCACAGAATAATCACGCCAAAGTGTATTAATATCCTCAACCGTGTAAGTTTCACTGCTTTTTGCTAACTGTACCGCAGTTTTTGCAATCACGCCATGACCATTAAAAGAAGCTGCAAAAATATCTGCTTCTTCTTGCAGCTTACCAGCTAAAAAAGAAAGTAAATTTTTTTTAATTGTCTTGCTCAAACCTGCACTTTTATTTTGTTGAAACCATCTTTTAAAATAAAACTGTGCTTTATAGGAAGTTGCACTCACATAATAACGTTTATTGCAATAAGAAAGTTCTGAACCGACTTGTATTAAGAGCTGTAAAACGTCTCCCCACATTTTTTCGTCAAGTTTTTGAAAAAACTCAGGATTCTTTGGGCGATAATGTATGTGTTCATAATTTTCTTTTTCCTTAAGTCCAATTTCAGTTAAAAGCAAGCCTGCTGGCTTTTCTTGTAAAAAATTTTCAGCTTTTAATTGCGTTATAAAATTATCAAAAGCACCTGCATTCAGCTGTGGAGCTGTCCCAAGCCATTCTAATAAATGATATTGCATTCCCCAAAATAAATTTGAAACTGTCCGCTTATTCAAAAGAACTTGTCTGATTACGGCTGGTCGCCGTGATTGGGTTCGTGAAAAAAAATAAAGCAGACTTTCTTTGCTTGGCAATTATTCTCTCTCCTTTCTTGCTACAAATTAACATACTTCTATTTTATCTTATTATCTACGCAAGAAAAGCAAAAAGATACCGCTTTTAATAGCAATACAAAAAATTAAATAAAGGGAGTGTACCAATAGTCGTTAGGATTTGAACGTTAGCTGTGAATTACTCTCATAGTCAGATTCGAACTATGGGAGTAATTCGTAGTTAAACGGAAAAAACCGACTATTGAACCATGTTAATATGGAAACCGCAAGAAAGTACAAAAAAGCTGAGCCAAAACATAAGTTTTGACCCAACTCCAGTTACCTATTCTTAAAAATTTGCTTCAAAGTCCGAAAATCACTACAAAATTTAATGCAGGACCATTGAACGACCTTTTAACCATACCCTCAATTTGACAAAAAAAAGCCAAAAAGCTGTTCCAACGATGATCCCTTTTAACAAATTAAAAGGAACAACTCCATATAATACTATCTGTTCAAGCGGCAATGAAAGTTTCATTCCCAAAACCGACATATATAAAGGAGTGATCACAAAATAATTTGCTACTGATAAAATGAACGTCAAACTTAATGTTCCCGAAAAAATAGTCCAAAATATGTTGCGACCACTCGTTGATTGATCTTTTCTCAAAAGATAAAAAATAGGTAAAATAAATGACAGAGAGGCAAGCAAGTTGGTAGAAACTCCAATTAAGTTGCTAATAGACGGTCCTGAAATCACAAAGTAAAGCAGTGAACGTAAAACTGCAATCTCAATACCCCCTAACGGACCAAAAATAAGTATTCCAAAGAGAAGCGGCAGATCAGAAAAATCGATCTTCATGTATGGTACAATCGGAATCACCGAAAAAGATAAAAACATAAGCAAATATGAAAGACCTGCCAAAGAAGCAGCAATGACATACCTGCGTGTAGCTGAATAAACCATAGAAAAACCTCCTATCGTTTATCTTCACAAGTGCGCCTATTCAAACAAAAAAGCTCTGCTGATCAGAGACCAACAGAGTTTACTTAATTGTCATTAAATAAGCCCTATCTTCTTTATCCAGACTTTACTGTCGGTACTGGGATCACACCAGTTCAACTGCATCACTGCAGGTCGCGGACTTTTACCGCCGGTCGGGAGTTTCACCCTGCCCCTGAAGATAAACTAATTATTTTTTACCTACTAAAAATATCATATTATTGTCGTGTTTGCAACAAAATACTTTTCACTGCTTTAAACGCTTGATTTCTTCTTGCGTCAGCTTGCGAAATTCTCCAGAATTCAATCCTGCTAAGGTTAAAAAACCATAACTTTCACGTTTAAGTTTTTTAACTGGAAAGCCTACTTTTTCCAGCATTCTTTTTACCTGATGATATCTGCCTTCATGAATAGTCAAAGAAATAATCGCAGTTTTCTTTTTGCTATCAGCAGATATTAAATGCGTTTTTGCTGGTGCGGTTTTTCTTTGATCCAACTGAATTCCTAACCGAAGTTTTTTAAAGATTTCATTATCAGGTATTCCTTCAACCTTTGCAACGTAAGTTTTTCCAACCTTATACCGCGGATGCATCAGTTTATTTGCGAGTTCACCATCGTTTGTTAATAAAAGGAGCCCCGATGTATCATAATCTAGACGTCCAATTGGGTACACTCTTTCTTGGATATCTTTAAAATAGTCTGTGACTACTTTTCTGCCTTTATCATCTTTTACTGCAGAGATAACACCACGCGGTTTATAGAAAAGATAATAAACTTTCTTCTCACGTTCAAGAGCCTTGCCGTTCACAACTACAAGATCAGTAGGAGCAACCTTGACTCCTAACTCCTCAACAATCTTGCCGTTAACTTGCACGTTACCAGCCAAAATCATTTTTTCGGAGGCTCTTCTTGATGCCACACCGGCATTTGCCATTACTTTTTGTAACCGTTCGCTTTCATTTGCCATCTTTTAACTCCTCCAAATTTGAACCGTCTTCTTGCAATGTTTCATTAAATAATTCAAGCAGATTTTCATTTTTTTCTGTTTCATTTTTCTTCGAATCCGGTTCTGGCAGCGGTGGCAGATCTTTTAATGATTGAAGCCCAAAATGATCTAAAAAGATTTCAGTTGTTTCATATAAGATCGGTCGTCCGGGTGCTTCCAATCTGCCAGCTTCACCGATCAGTTCAAAAGCAAGTAATTTTTGCAACGATCCATTAGAACGCACGCCTCTAATTTCTTCTATCTGAACCCGTGTAACAGGTTGCTTATAAGCAATGATAGCAAGAACCTCAAGAGCAGCGTGCGATAGGGAAGAAACATTTGGAGCCTCAAAGTAACCTTTTAAAAGAGAAGCAAACTCTTTCTTAGTCGCTAACCGCAAGCGTTCTTCAGTACTCAAGACCTGCAAGCAGCAATTTGAGTCATCCATATACTTTTTTTGCAGCTGTTTGATCTGAGCACTCACAGCTGGCTTAAGTAGTCCAGTAAACTCAGCAAGCTGTCCTAAAGAAATTCCTTCATCTCCGGCAGCAAAGAGCAATGCTTCAATTTTTGCTTGGTTTGTCTGCATTTTTTTTGCCACTCCTCAGTTTAATCGGACCTAATATCGTTGTTTGCCTTACTATTACAGTTCCACGCTTAACCAGTTCAAGCAGTGCAAGAAAAGTAGTAACAACTTGTTCCAGAATTATTTTTTCAGGTGAAAAAAGTTGAACAAATTCTATTTCTTTTTGGTTATTTTCCAAAATATGTTGTAACCGTTTCATTTCTTCTTCGATTGTAAAACTTTCCCTTGTAACTGTTTTACTGATTTTTATTTTTCCTCTTTGTCGGCTTAAGACTGAAAAAAAAGCCTGCTGTAATTTTTCAGGCTCTTGCCTTTTTCCTAATAATTGTGTACGCACGCTGCTTGGAGCCATTTCTTGTTCGCGTGTATAACTAAGTGCCCTAACATCCGCCATCTCTTGTAAATTATTTGAAGCAAGCTGATAACATTGATGAACTAACAGCTGCTGCACGAGCTCCAAACGTGGATCTTCCGTTTCATCAGATTCCAGCGTTTCAGGATGTTTCGGCAATAACATCTTGCTTTTAATATTTAATAAAGTCGCGGCCATAACTAAATACTCCCCAGCGATATCGAGCGACATTGTCTGCATTTGGTGCAGCTGTTCAATATACTGGGAAGTTATTTCAGTCATTTGAATATTGTAGAGGTCCATTTCATTTTTTTTAATTAGCTGTAAAAGCAGATCGAGCGGTCCTTCAAATGTATTCAGTTTAAAAGTAAGTTTCCGAGTCCCGCTCTCTGTAAAATTTTCATTTACCATTACGCTGTTCCCACTTCGTAATTAAAGCTGTTGTTTCAATACTTCCCATCATCTTTGCTTCTGGATAAAGAGCAGTAAGAGCGTTCAACATTTCGAAACTAACACCCTCATTACGTTCAGCTGGAGTTACTGCAACATGTCGAATCATTAAAACATCATTAATAACTTCAACTCCAATGACCCCAACAAAATCACCGGCATCATTTTTCCACAAAAACAAGCAACGTTCATCATCATCGCAATACCACTTAACTTCAGCTTGCAAGTGGGAAATTTCCTTTAAGTCAGGAATAAAGGAAAGTAAGCCCATAGTGATCTTTTCGTAATCATTTTTATACTTGTAAAGCATTATTGACCTCCTGTGGTCTAGATATCTAAAGTAAAATCGAACTTACTTTATCATAATTTTCTTTTTTACACAAATCAACTAGGCACGAGGATGATATCTATTATAAACATCTGCAAGCCTTTTTTTAGACAGATGAGTATAGATCTGAGTGGTAGAGATGTCTGCATGACCAAGAAGCTCCTGCACTACTCTTAAATCAGCACCATTTTCTAGAATGTGTGTCGCAAAAGAATGTCTTAGCGTGTGCGGTGTTACATTTTTTTGAATACCTGCTTTTTTTACTTCCAACTTTAAATTTTTCCAAATGCCCTGTCTGCTTAATTTGCGTCCATGATGATTTAAAAACAGAAAACTGCTTCTTTGGTTTTTCAACAATTTAGGGCGAACTTCATTTAAATAGCGCTCCAGCCAATGAATTGCCTGATCTCCAATCGGAATAATTCTTTCTTTCTGTCCCTTACCTAATGTCTGAATAAGTCCAAGACTAAGATGCAGATCTGAAAGTTGTAAGTTAATTGCTTCACTTACACGAAGGCCAGTCGCGTACATTAATTCCAAGATGGCTCTATTTCTGAGCCCAAGTGGTTTTGTGACATCAGGAGAGAGCAATAAGCGCTCCACTTCCTTGGTTGAAAGAACTTCAGGCAAGTGTTCCTTTCTCTTTGGAGCATCAATTAATTGCATTGGATCATTTTTAATTTTTTCTTCCTCCACCAAATACTGGAAGAATTTACGCAAACTAGTAATACAGCGTACAATGGAGCTATCAGCCTTCTTTTGCTCCCCCTCATCCTGGAGGAAAGAGATAATGACTTTACGATCTATCATATCAAAATTCGTAATCTTACGGCTAATTAAAAATGAAATGAACTGCTGCAGATCATTATGATAACTAGCAATAGTATTTTGAGAAAGTCCTCTTTCAACCTTTAAATAGTGCAAATAATCAACAACAGTTCCCTTCATAAGCTCACCCTCCATCAAAAGAAACTACAACCAGCTCAATCCGTCTCCTAAAATAAAAAGCTAACCTAAAACAGTAAATAAAGCTGATAATTGCGACGCATAACAATTTCAAATTAAATTTAATTAAACTATTGCTGTTTGTTTAAAATAAGTTTGCTGTCTTGTTGTTTTACAAGTCCTGCTTTCATAAGGTGACCGACTGCTCGCTTGAACTGACCTTTGCTAATTCCAAAAAAAGCCCGGATTTCCTCAGGAGTACTTTTATCTGTATAATCTAAAACTCCATTTTGATGTTTCAAGGCAGCAAGAATCATTTGAGCATCATCACCAATTGCTTCATAAGCTCTTGGCCGTAAAGACAAATTCAACGTACCATCTGGTTGAACTCCGATTACGCGTGCTTTCAATTCTTCACCTAAACGTGGTTCAGCATCTCTTTCGCTGGGATGAATAAAACCAAGGTGAAAATCAGAAGTAATAACATGAGTTCCTGCAATTTTAAGCCGATAAGCAACAGCAACCACATCTTTGTTCTGCATTGTTTTTGAAGCCTTAGCAGATATTTCTTGAAAAGCATCTTCTGGAGCTAGAGTTCCCCATAAACGATCCTTGGAATCAACTTTCAAAGCAATCATTAAATGATCACCCTTTTGAGGCCATAAACGCGATAATTCAGGAAGTTCGTCAAGTGAAACCAGTACATCTTTGTTTGGCAGTCCAATGTCAACAAAGACGCCGAGATTATGCCTACTTGAAACCACATCACCAAAAGCATAGTGATCTAGTCTGCTTTGAGGAATATTTGTTGTAATTTGCAGCTCGTGATCCTCATTTTCATAAACAAAGCCTGAAACGCTTTCGCCTTTTGCAAGTTTTTTTTCAAGTTCACTTTTTATAAGCCTCAAAGTAATCCCTTGAGCTTGCAGAAAATAAAAATCTTCATTTTCATCAACTGCTTTGGCTTCTACCTGATGACCAATTAATTCATTCATTTCCATATTTTATATTATCCTCCATTAGTTAAAGCTGATATGTAGTAAGCTTATAATACAATATGCTATTCCAGATGCAATTACCGGACCAGCTGCTACTCCCTTAAAGAAGACTACACCGATAATTGTTCCCAATACAAGTGCAACTGTTACTTGAGGAGTGTCAGCAAGCAGCGAAACCCCATTGCGTGATAAAATTGCAACAAGAATTCCGCAAAAAACAGCTATTAAACCGACGGGAGAACGAAAAACTCCTACTAAATCCGTAAAGGTTATTTGTTCGCGTGCAATTGGAATCAAAATTGCAATTGAGATGACCAATACTCCCCAATTTATTCCACGATTTTGAATAACCGGCAGCCACTTTTCCGAAAAAGGAAAAGCCTTAAGTCCGAGTACAACTAACGCAGCTATAGCTAAAGACGAATTTTTTGCTAAAACTGCAACAAAAAGAATAATTCCTAAGAAAAACCAGCTTTCCATCATTTCACTCCTGCTCAATAATATCTTTTTCTATTTTAACTGAAAAAAAGTAAAATTGCGAACAAACTAAAAATTATGAGTAATATATCCTTAACTATTTTAAACTTCTCACATTTTTTCAAATCGCTAGATCAATTAATTAATGCTTCCAATAAAAATTCTTTAAACAAAAAAAGCAGGAAAGTCATCACTTTCAAAGTGATTTCTATCCTGCTAGAAAGACTTTTAATCTTTTAAATATTCAGTGTACGTAATCCTTTATCTTAAAGAGCGTTTGATGCTCCACGATAAACGATTCCGCGGCGTGAATCAATAGTAACAACTTCTCCATCAGAGATAAGATCAGTAGCACCTGCAGCACCAACAATTACAGGAATTCCCATTGAAATACCTACAACAGCAGCATGCGATGTCAATCCGCCATTTTCAACAATCAACGCACTTGATTTTTCAATAGCAGGAAGATAATCCTTATCGGTTGTCTTTGTAACAAGTACGCCGCCTTCAACTGCCTTTTCATTAGCTTCTGCAGCTGATGTAGCAGTTACAGCTTTTCCGATTACTGTTTCATCACCGACACCTTGACCTGAAACAAGCTTTGTTCCAATCAATTGAATTTTCATTACATTAGTTGTACCCTTTTCGCCTACAGGTACACCAGCAGTAATTAAGATCAAATCGCCTTCTTTAGCAAAACCTGCTTCTTTAGCCTTTTCAGTAGCAAGAGCAAACATTTCATCTGTTGAAGCAGGTGCTTCAGCCATAACTGGATAAACACCCCAGTTAACAGCTAAACCACGACGTGTACGATCATCGAAAGTAACAGCCAAAATATCTGCATCTGGACGATACTTAGAGATCATACGTGCAGTGTGACCTGATTTGGTTGCTGCAACAATTGTCTTGATTCCAAGATTGTTTGCTGTTTCAGCAACTGCACGCCCAATTGCTTCTGTAACATCAGTTTTATCAAAATCATTGATAGAAAATGTGCTGTGCTGGCGCAAAGCATTTTCAGCCTTGATGTCAATACGAGCCATTGTAGCAACAGACTCAACCGGATAATCGCCGTTTGCACTTTCACCTGAAAGCATTGTTGCATCGGTACCATCAAAAACAGCATTCGCAACATCAGAAGCTTCGGCACGTGTAGGACGTGGATTTTCTTGCATGGAATCAAGCATCTGTGTTGCTGTAATAACAGGTTTGCCCAATGCATTACACTTTTTAATTAATGTCTTTTGAACCAAAGGAACATTTTCAGCAGGAATTTCGACACCCATATCACCACGGGCAACCATTAATCCATCTGAAACCTTAATAATTTCATCAAAGTTGTCAATTCCTTCTTGAGATTCAATCTTAGGGAAGATCTGAACATGTTCCATGTTCTTTTCTTCAAGTAGCTTACGAATGTCTAACACATCTTGAGGTTTACGAACAAAACTTGCTGCGATAAAGTTAATTTCGTGGTCTAAACCGAAACGAATATCACTTGAGTCTTTTTCGGTAATACCTGGTAAGTTAATTGAAACACCAGGAGCGTTAACGCCCTTACGTGATCCTAAGACCCCGGCATTCAAAACTTTACATACTAATTCGTTATTGTCGCGATCAATTTTTTCAATCTGCATATCAATCAGACCATCATCAAACAAAACATGACCGCCTTCATGCACATCATCAATTAAGCCTGGGTAAGTGACAGCAATTTTCTCATGTGTTCCTTCGATTGAAGCATCCATTGAGATCCGAACTTCGTCACCGATTTTGTAATTAATCTTACCTTCTTTTTGAACAGTAGTACGGATTTCTGCTCCCTTAGTATCAAGCATGATACCTACCATTTTCCCAGTAATTTTTTCAGCTTGATGTACTAATTTAAGACGACCTAAATGTTCTTCATGATCACCATGTGAGAAGTTGAAACGAAATACGTTAGCTCCTGCCTCGATTAATTTTACAATTGTATCTAAGTCAGAACTAGCTGGACCAAGCGTACTTACGATCTTGGTTTTCTTCATGAGTAAAATCTCCCCTTTGAAAAGTTTTAAAGATGACGTTTAAGTCAATTCTTTACCATATTTAAAAGTTGCCTATCTCACTTTTACTCTTAGAGTAAAAAATAAAAATCAGAAAAACCATTAGCTAAAAACGAACTCGTTCGCACAAATCATAGAGCGAAACGTCAGTCATATGCTTATGATTCTCCAGAGTATCAATAATATCTGTAGCAACAAGTTTGTTATTGTGGATTCCTATTGCAAGACCGCCTTTGCCTTCAAGAAGAAGCCGTACAGCATAGTCGCCGAACCGAGTCGCTAAGACACGATCTTTAGCTGTTGGGCAGCCGCCGCGTTGAACATGTCCCAGTGTAATTGCACGAGTTTCAAAATTACTGAATTTGTCCAGCTTATCTTTGAAATCAGCTGCAGACATAACACCTTCGGCAAGCACTACCAGACCATGTTCCTTACCATTAGCGTAGTTACTGTTAATCTTTTCAGCAATCTTTTTGATATCATATTCCCTTTCAGGAATAACAATTGCATCAGCATCGGCTGCGTTACCGGCCCACAAAGCTATATCCCCTGCACCGCGGCCCATAACCTCCACGATAAAAGTTCTTTGATGAGAAGTGGCTGTATCGTTAACTCGATCCAGTGCGTCTAATGCAACGTTGACAGCAGTATCAAATCCAATTGTAAAGTCTGTTCCTGGAATATCATTATCAATTGTTCCTGGTACACCAATAGAGTTGAAGCCATGCTGTGTCAATCTTTCAGCACCATGATATGAACCATCGCCACCAATAACAACTAAAGCATCAATACCAAACTTCTTCAGCTGAGCAATTCCCTTCAGTTGAGTCTGCTCTTGTGCAAATTCAGGAAAACGTGCAGAGTACAAAATGGTTCCTCCACGATTGATAATGCCATCCATTTCGCTTGATTCAAGTTTATGAATGTTTCCAGCTACAAGACCTGCAAAACCATAATTAATTCCGTAAGCCTCGAGTCCTGCCGAGATTGCAGAACGAGCAATGGCACGAATCGCTGCATTCATCCCGGAAGAATCCCCACCACTTGTTAAAATACCTATGCGTTTCATTTCTTCACCTCAGTAAATGTTATGGAACAACACACTCTCCACGCATTATATTATCACTTTTGAAGGAGAATGTCTTGCAAAAACAAAAATTAAATTCAATTTATCACAAAATGTTTTCAACTATTTTCATTTTGGAAAGCTACGTTTTCTTGTCCTAATATTTTCCCTAACGCAATATCGGTATCTTTATTTTTTTTAAGCCAATACTTAGAATCCAAAATCCACTTCTTGGCCTCTTTTTCTTCATAAAGTACCACTGGCGTTTCCCCATGATGCTGCAAAAGCAATTCCAGCAGTTCTCTTCTTTTAGCGGCAGGAAACGCCGCATCCAACCGTAAATAAAATGCACCTTTCATTTTTAATTTCAACTTTTTGGCGGGTACAATCTCGCTAGCAATCATGTGAATGCTCTGCATTTCACTTTCAGTCTTCCCTGTTACTAAAAAAACTTTATTGGTTTCTAAGATTCCCTGTACTTTGCGAAAAACATTTGGAAAAATAGTTATTTCTGCCTGAGCACTTTGATCTTCACCCATAGCAAATGCCATTTGTTCTCCTTTTTTGGTCCTGATTATCTTGATCTTTTTTAAATAAAGGAGAAGCTTACAGCTAGTATTTGGCCTGAGACGATTGGCCAATGTTGTACCCTCTTGAAGAGCCAATTGCTTAAATTTTTCAACTGGATGAGCTGATAAATAAATTCCGAGGTATTTTTTCTCATTTTCAAGACGTTCTTCCAAAGATAATTCTTGAAAATTTTCATATTTAGGTGCAAGAGCTGCAAAAAGTTGGAGATTATTTCCACTCAAAGTCACATTACTCAGCATTTTTGAAAGATTATTAAGCAACGTCGCACGATTTTGCTGAAAACTATCAAACACCCCTACAGAAATTAATGCTTCTAATGGCTCTTCTTTCAGAAAATTGTTATCAATTCGCTGCAGAAAATTCTGAAAACTACGGAATTTTCCGTTTTGTTTTCTTTCGATCAAAATTTGCTTGATAAAATCCCGTCTTAATGTTTTTATGCTTCCTAAACCAAAAACAAGTTCCTTTTTTTTCAAAATAAAGTAGTAGCTGCTTTTGTTTATATTGGGACTGCTGACAGTGACGCCGTGTTGTTTGGCTTCCACCAAGTAGTCATTTGTTTTGAGACTGTCGCCGATTACTGTATTTAACAATGCAGCAAAAAAAGCGGCTGGAAAATGACATTTAAGATATGCTAACTGAAAAGCCATCTTAGAATAAGCAACTGCATGAGAGCGGTTAAACCCGTAATTAGCAAATTTTTCAATATAATCATATACCTGCTTTGCCGTTTTTAGAGGGTAACCCATTTTTTGAGCGCCAGCTATAAACTGAGCCTGCATCTGTTGAATCACTGTTTTCTTTTTTTTGCTCATTGCTCTGCGCAAAAGATCTGCTTGTCCCAGAGAAAAACCGCCCATAGCCGAGGCAACCTGCATAACCTGTTCTTGATATACCAAGATCCCATAAGTATTTTGTAAAATTGGCTTCAAAGATTTATCTGGATAAACAATCTCTTCCTTACCATGCTTGCGCGCAATAAAATGAGCGATATTTTGCATTGGTCCCGGACGAAAAAGTGCATTAACAGCTGCAATATCTTCAAAAGATGTTGGGTGAAGCTGCTGCAACACGTTTTTGATACCTGCAGATTCAAATTGAAAGATGCCCGTTGTATCGGCCCTTTGAAACATGTGCAGCGTTTCTGCATCCTCCAGAGGTAATTGATGCGCCTGAAGCTTCAAGTCATAACCTCGTTTAACAAATGCAAGTGTTTGCGCTAGAATACTGAGGTTTCGCAGACCCAAAAAATCAATTTTCAGCAAGCCAATTTTCTCAACATCATCCTTGGCGTACTGTGTCAACATAATGCCATCATTACCAGGTTGAAGAGGGACAACCCTTTCTAAATCTTCGTCACAGAGAACAATACCTGCTGCGTGAATTGAAAAATGGCGTGGAAGTCCTTCTAATTTGTAGGCCGTCTTAAAAAGCAGCAAATTTTTTTCACTCTGTTTAACAAAACTGCGCAGTCGCTCAGAAGTATGATATGCTTCTCGCAGTGAAATTCCCGGTTTACGCGGAATCAATCCGCTCCACTTATTCATTTCAAATTGATTCAAACCCTGTACACGACCGACATCACGTAAAACTTGTTTAGCACCAAGCGTTCCAAAAGTGATTATTTGTGCCATATGATGGGCCCCATATTTTTTATGTACATAAGAAATTACTTCTTGCCGGCGGTTATCTGGAATATCGAGATCGATATCAGGCATTTGGGCACGCTCTTCATTCAAAAAACGCTCAAATAGAAGTTTATATTCCAGAGGATCCACATCAGTGATTGCGAGTGTATAAGAAACGAGTGAACCTGCTGCAGAACCGCGTCCAGGCCCGATAATGATTTTGCTGCGATGCGCAAAATTGGTAACATCCCAAACAATCAAAAAATAATCGGCAAAACCCATTCTATGAATGATTTTCAATTCGTGTTCTAGTCGTACATGGTAATCCTGCTCTTGAAAACTGCCTTTTTTTTCTGCTAACCTTTTTTTTAAACCTTCATAGCATAAACTCCTAAGATAATCATTGGCAGACGTGCTTTCAGGAGTTTTAAAACGCGGAAGCCTAGTTTTGGGGAATTTCAAATTTAAATTCAGCTGCCGACAAAGTTCGGTAGTATTTTTCAAAGACTGCAGCCGATTTTTATTACGATATTCAAAATTCAACTGTTCAACTGTTCGCAGCCATTCATTTCCTGTTGCTTTATTTGCGTATTGCAATTCTTTGATACCAAGCTGCTTACCAGTTTTAATAGCAGTTAAAGTTTTGAGTTCAAACACATCATCTTTGTTAAGATATCTGACTTGATCTAACGCTGCAGTTTTAATATTTTCCTTGTTTGCAAGCTGCAAAACACTTTCAAAAAGGGCGTCTGTCATTTGTGCATCGACACCGAGCAGAAACTTGTCTTTTCCACCAAGTGCTGTAATTATTTTCTTAATGAATTTTTTAGCTTTTTCCTTTTCACCTTGCGAAATAAACTTGATAAGTGAACTTTGAGAAACAGGCGTAATTATATAAATTCCTTCTAAAGGTAAACTGAACACTTCAAAATCAAATTTTCTTTCATTTCTTGCCAATAATTGCTGTTTTTTGGTTGAATATTTTATTAAATTACGATACCCGATTTCATTTTCAGCCAAAAGAACAAGGTTTTCGTTTGGGGCAACCTCAAGAGTCAAACCAAGGATAGGTTTAATTTCAGCAGCTTGACAAGCACGATAAAAAGCCAATGCACCATACATTACATTAATGTCAGTCAGGGCAAGCGCATTGTATCCTCTTTTTTTTGCTTCTTGCACTAGTTCGTTTATCCTTATAGTCCCCTGAAGGAGACTATAACTGCTGATTACTTGCAAAATACCAGCCACTTTGCTTCCCCCCTTGCCTTCTTTATCATTATAGCAACTCTTAATGTAAAAAACATCTTTGTAATTTTCAAGAAACAGATGCTAAATATAAAAACTTGTGCTAAACTACTGTTGTATTGTGAGGTGTAATTACTATGGCTAAACAATTGACAATCCTGTTTTGGGGCTTCATCTACGGAGAAGTTATCGGTTATATTAGTGCTGCTCTTTCAGGCTCATCCTTTTCACCGTTATACAGCGGTGTCTTTGTAATGATTGTGGGCTTTATTCTCGTTAATGTTCTTGATTACTTTATAAAGTCGCCTGTTAAAAAAGATCATGAATGAGATTTATTTAGGAAATGAGCATGTAATATTATAAGGATTGAGACAATAAGTTTTTCGTCTCAACCTTTTTTTATACACTTTTTTACTTAGAAAAAATATTTTTTTTATATATGGATAAAAATTAACGAGGTGTTTTTCTTGCTGGCTTGGATTTCTTTGCAACACTCCATCATAAACGTACCAGCACTCTAGTGAACTAGCTAAAATAAAAGTAATTCCGTACTCGACTATAGATATTGGTAGCTGACATTTTTAAACAATAAAACAGTTGCTGGTCATGTTTGCGGATTACTTCACTGGAGTGTTTAATGTAATGAAAACTAAATATCAAAGTAACATTGCAAACAGCTATGGCTACACTTTTTTCAGTTTTTTTGGAATTACAAGCCTCTGGGTTATCTATCTTCAAATGAAGGGACTAAGTCTAGTTAAAATCGGCTTATGTGAAAGTATCTTCCATGTCGCCAGCTTTATTTTCGAAATACCTAGCGGGATTTTAGCCGATCGCTTGTCTTATCGTTTTGTTTTACTTTGCGGTAGAATTGTGGCAATTATCTCAGCATTGCTTATGCTGTTTGGGAACAGCTTTACTTTCTTTGGACTAGGCTTTGTTTCAAGTGCACTCTCGTATATGAGTCTTTAGCAGCAATTAAACGAGCTGACAGCTACCCTAAGATAGTAAGCAAGCTGGTTATTATTAGTGAGTTTGCAGATACAACAGGTGTTGTGATTGCTGGTTTTCTCGTCCACTGGCAATTTAAACTAACATATGTGCCATCGTCTTAGAAATTTTAAGCATAATTACAGTAATTCTATTAAAAGAACCATCGTGAATTGCTAAACCAAAAAAAGGTTCAAAAGAATTAATCTCTATCAGGGCGATTTTTAAAACAACAGTCATTACACTGAAAACCAATGTTCCATTACGTAATTTAATGCTCTTTGACGCTCTTTGACGCTTTGTTCAGCACTATGTGTACAATTTATTACTTTTACTTTCAGTCTTTAATGGAGAAACATCATTTTTCTGGAGGCTTAATTTCTGCATTAATGATTACATCCTCGTTAATTAACATTTGCGGTCTCAGATACACTCCCCTAATCCAAGTGAAGTATTCCAAAAGACGTTTAATTTCTTTATTAAGCAGCAGTTTGATTAGTTTGCTGCTTTTGACTTGGATAAATTGGCTGCCTTTATTATGTCTTTTATTCTTATTTTCACAACTGCTGACTTCATTAATTGAGCCGATTTTTAGCAACTATTATAACCAACTGATTCCTTCATTACAGCGAGCGACTTTGCTAAGCGTTTCAAGTGCGCTTTTTTCTCTAGTGATGAGCATTATTTTTCCATTAACCGGTTGGCTGATTCAAAATATCGGTTTTTCATTTACCTTTGGTGCTATTGGAGTGCCTCTTTTGTTCTTCTTAACACTGGCAATCCTTCAAGGACAATTCAGCAAATAGTTTGTATAGAAACTAGAAAAACAGCCTGAAGATCTATCAAAAGAGTGTGTATCAAAAAGTAGCGGTAACCGATTGTCAGGCAAAAATGGTGATAGTACAAAAAGAGGCCGGGTCAAAACATATATTTTGACCCGGCCCCCTTTATTTTAATCTACAATATGCACATTAACGTGTTTCAATAGTCAGTCTTTTCCGTTTAACATGAATTACCTATAGTTAAATTCAGACTATGTTCGTAATTCATAGTTAATGTTCAAAGTTTAACGACTATTAACTTCTTTTTATAACCTTTATTTCAGAAGTTATACTTTTGCTGTTTCGTCTTTTTCCTCAGCTGTAAAAACTAAATTTCCTTGAGCTCCAAGGTCAATCGTCACAACTGAATGCGGCATTATTTTTCCACCAATAATTTGTTTAGCTAGCGGAGTTTCAACATAGTTAGTAATAAAACGCTGCAACGGACGTGCACCATAAGAAGGTTCATATCCATTTTGTGCAATCCAGTTTTTTGCCTTTGAAGAAAGGTTTAAAGTAATCTCCTGTTCTTCCAAACGTTTAGATAAACTGGAAATAAACTTAGCAACAATCAGCTTAATTGCATCCATGTTAAGCGGGGTAAACATGATAATGTCATCAATTCTATTAAGAAATTCGGGTTTAAAATGAGCCTGTGCCAACTTCAAGACCTGCTTTTTTACCTCCGGCGAGATCTGTCCATTCTTTGCCTGATCAAGCAGAATTCCAGAACCGAGGTTAGAAGTCATAATAATAATTGTGTTCTTAAAATCAACTGTACGTCCTTGACCATCTGTCAACCGTCCATCATCGAAAACCTGCAATAAAATGTTGAAAACATCAGGATGAGCTTTTTCAACCTCATCAAGCAAAACAATTGTATAGGGATTACGCCGCACTGCCTCTGTTAATTGTCCGCCCTCTTCATATCCGACATAACCTGGTGCAGCACCAACTAATCGTGAAACGGATTGTTTTTCCATATACTCGCTCATATCAATTCGAACCATATGCTTTTCAGAATCAAACAAATTTTCTGCTAATGCTTTAGCAAGTTCAGTTTTACCTACCCCAGTTGGACCTAAAAACATAAAGGTTCCCAAGGGCTGATTAGGATCTTGCAGGCCGGCGCGTGCACGTAAAACGGCGTTGGCAACTGCATCTACAGCCTCGTCTTGTCCCACAACCCGCTCATGAAGGCTTTTAGGAAGCTGCAGTAGCTTATCACGTTCACCCTGAACAAGTTTGGCTACTGGGATTCCTGTAGTTCTGCTGACGACCTGAGCAATTTCATTTTCAGTTACGGACTCTTCAACCAGCCAATTATCAGGCCGTTCAGTCTGTTCTAATTTTTTAAGTTCCTTTTCAAGCTCTGGAATAGTACCATGCTGCAGTTTTGCAGCTTTTTCCAAATCATAATTATTTTCGGCCTCTTCAAGTTCGTGTTTTGCACGATCCAATTCGCCTTTTTTATTACTTAAACTTTTAATATCTTCTTTTTCAGCTTCCCACCGCATTTTAAGCTTGTTTGTTTTTTCACGGGTTTCAGCTAACTCGCTTTGCAATTCTGTTAATCTTTTTTTAGAAGCCTCATCATTTTCTTTTTTAAGTGCTGCTTCCTCAACTTCAAAACGCATCAGCTGCCGTGTTGCTTGGTCAAGTTCAGTAGGCATTGAATTCATTTCAACTCTGATCGTAGCGCATGCTTCATCAATCAGATCAATCGCCTTATCCGGTAAGAAGCGATCCGTAATGTAGCGGTTTGAAAGTGTAGCTGCTGCCACAATTGCATTATCATGGATCCGCACTCCATGATGAATCTCAAAGCGTTCCCGCAAGCCACGCAAAATAGAAATCGTATCTTCAACGCTTGGTTCCTGAACCAGTACACGTTGAAAACGGCGCTCAAGAGCCTTATCTTTTTCCATATATTCGCGATACTCATCCAGTGTAGTTGCTCCGATAAGATGCAACTCTCCTCGGGCTAACATTGGTTTCAAGAGATTGCCAGCATCCATACTTCCTTCAGTCTTTCCTGCTCCTACTATGTTGTGAATTTCATCAATGAACAGAATAATTTGCCCTTCACTTTTAGTAACTTCCTTTAAAACTGCCTTTAATCGTTCTTCAAACTCGCCACGATACTTAGCACCAGCAATCAGAGAACCCATATCTAGAGAAAATAACTTTTTGTCCTTTAAGTTATCCGGAACATCTTTTCGAACTATTCGTTGTGCAAGACCTTCCACAATCGCTGTTTTCCCTACGCCAGGTTCTCCAATCAATACAGGGTTATTTTTAGTTTTACGTGACAAAATACGTATAACATCGCGAATTTCTTCATCCCTGCCAATTACAGGATCCTGTTTACCGCTTCTAACTTGCTTAACTAAATCAATTCCGTATTTTTCAAGTGCCTTATAGTTTTCTTCTTGATTTTTCGATGTCACACGCTCTCCTCCTCGTAAATCCTGGACAATTTTTAATAATTTTTTATATGTTAATCCTTTTTTTTCAAGATATAATTTTAGTGGCTGATATTGTAATTTCATTAATGCCAAAGCGAGCGTGTCAAGGGCAATATATTCATCATTCAGTTTCTTTCTGACCTCTTCGCTTTGTTGCAGTAACTGAAATAAATTCTGTCCAAAGGTCTGTCCATAAGCAACTTGACCTTCAACAACAGGAATTTGATCAAGTTCTTTATCAAGCTCATTTTCCAGCCCTGAAACTTTAATCCCAGCACGTTTAAAAAGGTTAGCTCCAAATTCATTTGGCTGAACCATTACTTTAAAGAGTTGTGGAATATCAATTTCTTGTTGTTTTCGTATTACAGCAATATGTTGTGCTTCTGCTAAAGCTGACTGTGCTGCATTAGTAAGTTTATCTTCTTGCATACTTTCTCCCTTCTGTGATGCTGAAAATCAAAAAACGCCAGAATTAATCTGACGGCTCCTCGTAATAACACCACTTCTTAACTATATTATATTACGAACGTGTGTTCATGTTAATTATTTTGATCTGCTGCTATCTTGATAATCTCAAGGATGACATCAACTGCTTTTTCCATTACTTGAACTGAAACAAATTCAAAACGTGAATGCATATTTTCTCCGCCTGCAAAAAGGTTAGGTGTCGGCAAGCCCATAAATGAAATCTTTGAACCGTCTGTACCGCCGCGAACAGGATAAATTACCGGTTCGATCTCTAAATTTTTCATTGCCCGTTTCGCCAGTTCAACAACCGTCATATCTTTTTCAATAACTGTACGCATATTGTAATATTGATCTTTCAGATCAAGCATCAATCTCTTTTGACCGGCTGCATTGTTCATTTTAGCTGCAATTTCACGAAAAAGCTGTTTACGTGCTTCAAATTTAGCACGATCGTGATCACGAATAATATATACCAACTCAGCCTCATCCACCGTTCCATTTAACTGGACAAGATGGAAGAATCCCTGGCGACCATCAGTTTTTTCCGGTACTTCATTAGAAGGCAATTGCTCATGAAAGTCAACTGCCAGCTGAAGAGCATTCACCATAACACCCTTTGCAGTCGCTGGATGCACATTCTTACCTTTAATTTTAAGCTTAGCCTGAGCAGCATTAAAAGTTTCATATTCTAATTCGCCGAGTGGCCCGCCATCAACAGTATAAGCGATTTGTGCACCAAAATCAGCAATATCAAATCTATCAGCACCTGTGCCGATCTCTTCATCAGGTCCAATACCAATCTCAATCTCACCATGCTTTATTTCGGGATGCTCTGTCAAATATTCCACAGCAGTTATAATCTCTGCCACCCCGGATTTATCATCCGCGCCCAATAAAGTATTGCCATCAGTAGTGATTAAATCATGACCTTTATAATCCTTTAAGTTTGGAAATTCCTGCGGATTCAGTTCATAATGCCCATTGCCTAACTTAATGACTGACTTGCCATCGTAATTTTTAACAATTTGCGGGTTTACATCTTTAGCATTAAAATCTGCAGTATCCATATGTGCAATAAAACCAATCTTTTTAACCTCCGCATTACTCTCAAGGTTACTGGGCAGAACAGCAAAAACATAACCGCTTTTTTCTGAAAGATGCACTTTTTCCAGTCCAATCCCTTTTAATTGTGCAGCAATCTTTTTGCCAAATTCCACCTGTGAGCGAGTTGAAGGAATCGTTTGCGAATTTTCATCCGAACGTGTTTCTTCTTTCGCATAGGCAATAAAACGCGGAACTAATTTAGTATATTTGGCCATTTTAAAAACTCCTTAATTAATTTTAATTTAAATAAATTTAAAAGGATCTGTATTCAGTTTAGAAGAAACAGTTTCTATCTGCCAATCCTCTTCTTTATTCCACACATCAAACTTTTGTTTTAACCTCGTTTTACAAATCTGTTCAATATGATGTCCTGGGTCAAACACAGATAACCCATTTGCCAAAATATCGTGCCCTGTATGATATGAAATATCTCCTGTAATATAAACCTGGGCGCCGCTTTTAAGCGCCTCAGGATAAAATTGGCCTCCGCTGCCGCCAAGAATTGCAACTTTTTTTACCTTCTGTTGTAAATCTTTACTAATTACACGCAGATGCGGAACGGAAAAGACCTGCTTACAAAACTCAGCAAACTCTATGATCGTCATTTTCTGCTTAAGTTCTCCGACACGTCCCATTCCGTATTTTTCCCCCAAACCTCCAACAGTAAAGAGATCAAAAACAGGCTTTTCATAAGGATGGGCGGACAGCATTGCGGTAAGGACCTTATCTTTAAGCCGATAAGGCAGGGTAACTTCAATTTTTTCTCCGGTAACCTGCTCTGGTCGTAAACTTTTTCCAATCACAGGATGTGCTTGAGCTGACGGAGTAAACCTACCTTGTCCTATTGATGAAAAGGAGCATTGCTGATACTCACCGATTTGACCAGCACCAGCTTCGCCAAGTGCTTTTCTCATACTTTCCGCTGCAGATTTTGGAACAAACACCGCTAGCTTAAGCAATGGAAGTTCATGTATCTGCAAAAGAGGCCTCGTAGAGTCCAGCTTAAGAGCAGCTGCCAGCCAATCGTTCATCCCGCCATTCGCATTATCAAGATTTGTATGCGCCGCATAGACGGTAATATTATGTTTAAGCAGTTCAGCATACATGGCGTTTTGCGGTACACTGAGATCAAAGCTTTTCACCGGGTGAAACATTGCTGGGTGATGTGCAAAAATAAAATCGACGTTCTCACGAATTGCCTCAGCAACAACTTCAGGTCGCACGTCAAGTGAGATTAGCATTCGATGAACATCAGCATCAAGGCTTCCAAGTTGCAACCCGATTGGATCGCCATGTTCTGCCATTTCCTTTGGTGCAAACAATTCAAATCTTTGAATAACATCTCGTACTTTAGTCACTTAAAACACCCTCAATCTGTCTTATTTCGTTTTGCATTTTTTGCTGCTGAGCTAGAGGCATTTCTCGCGCTTTTTCCAGCTGCTTTAATACTTTTTTTAGCTTAATTGCTTCTGCTTGCCATTTTTTTAAAAAAGCAGGGTCCCTTTGTTTGCGTAAAAACGGACCAAATTGAAAATCAAGTTCACTGGGCGTTTTCGCTTCAGGCTGATACTGAGCAACTAGAACCTCATAGATATGTTTATCTTCTTCAATAATCTCTTCAGCTGTTAAATGGTATCTGTTAATATTTAACCAGCGCCTGACCTGCGCTTCTCCAACATTCGGCTGTAAGATCAGTTTAGGATGCATTCTTAGTTTTCCTTTGCCATTTTCAAGGATATTTCTTATTAACGGTCCTCCCATTCCACAGATAGTGATTGTATCAATCTGATCTGTTTTCTCAACAGCGGCCAGTCCATCAGCATGCCTGACTTGAACAATTTTTGTCAGGTTTTCATTTCGAATCTCATGCAGAGTATTAAGATAAGGGCCCTCAGCAATCTCACCAGCAACAGCATATGTAATGCATCCCTTTAAAGCCAAATATGCGGGAAGATATGCATGATCAGAACCAATGTCTGCAAGCCTTGCATTCAGCGGCACATGTGCAGCTACCTTAAGCAACCGTTTGGATAAATGTCTAGCATCCATTTAGCACACTCCTTAGTATTATAATTTTAAGTATAGCGAAAATTTTCAAATAAAAAAAGCCCAAGCTTTTTTAATACAAGCAAAAAAGTTTCAGAAAAAGTATCTCTTTTAAAAGCTACACAATATGCTTTATAAAAAAGATATTTTCCCGAAACTCAGCTATTTATGCAAAATTCTCTTTATGCCTTTTCTAACGCATTCTTTAAATCTGCTAATAAGTCAGAAACTTCTTCTATTCCTACTGATAAACGTACTAGTTCATTTGAAATACCATTTTCTAACCTAATTTTTTCAGGGATTGATCCATGTGTCATAATTGCCGGCACCTCAACAAGACTTTCGACTGAACCGAGACTTTCAGCAAGAGTAATCAATTTAAGGCTCTCAATGAACTTTTTAACTGATAGTCCTTTCTTCAATTCAAAGGAAATCATCCCCCCAAAACCGTTCATTTGCTTTTTTACGATTTTGTAATCTGGTGCTTCAGAATCACCTGGATAGTAAATTTTCCCGATTTTATCATTAGCATGTAGAAAATCAAAAATTGCCTGCGTATTTTGTTCGTGTGCTTTCATTCTAACCGCTAAAGTCTTAATTCCTCTTTGCAGCAGCCAGCTATCCTGCGGCCCTAGGATCCCACCAATTGCATTTTGAAGATAGCCGATTTTCTGTCCTAATTCCTTATCTTTGACAACAGCAAGCCCTGCTACCAAGTCGCTATGTCCCCCCAAATATTTTGATGCACTGTGTACTACGATATCCGCTCCCAGATCTAAGGGCCGTTGAATGTATGGTGTTGCAAAAGTGTTGTCAACAATCGTCAAAAGCTTGTTTTGATGTCCAATTTCAGCTAATGCAGCGATATCTGAAATTTGCATTAAAGGGTTAGTCGGTGTTTCAAGATAGATAGCTTTTGTATTTCCTTTAATTGCATCTTTAACGGCTGCAAGATTTCGCGTATCAACGGTTGTAAACTGTAGTCCCAAGCGTTTAAGGACACTATTGATTAACCGAAAAGTTCCACCATAAACATCATTTCCAACTATAATATGGTCTCCAGCTGAAAAAAGAGTAAAAATCGTATGAATTGCAGCGGAACCAGATGCAAATGCAAAACCAGCAGTTCCATTTTCTAGATCTCGAATTAGCTTCTCAACTGCTTCGCGCGTTGGATTTCCAGTACGTGAATATTCATATTGCGGTGTACCGCCCAATTCCTGCTGCTTATATGTTGAAGTCTGGTAAATAGGTACATTAACTGCCCCTGTAGCTTTATCTTGACTAATACCTGCATGAATTAATTTTGTATTAAATTTCATTCTTTTCTCCCTTTTAATCATATATTTTTTGGCTAAGGTAACGTTCGCTGCTATCTGGAAAAACGGTCACGATATTGCTTTTAGGTGGTAAAATTGCTGCCAGTTTCAAACTTGCTGTAAGAGCAGCACCGCTTGAACTGCCAATAAATAGTCCTTGCTCTTTTGCAACTTTTTTTACCAATGTAAATGCATCAGTATCACTAATTGTAAAAATATGATCAACGTTGTCTTTTTCCAAAAATGGAGGAACAAATTCAACTCCGATCCCTTCAGTTCGATGGGCGTGCTGTGGGCCATCATTTAAGATAGATCCTTCAGGCTCAACAATTGCTGTTTGAATATTGACAGAAAGTTCTTTAAAATATCGTGCCATTCCCACAAACGTTCCCCCGCTGCCAACACCTGCAGCAAAGCCGTTAATTTCTAATCCATTTTCTTTCATTTCATGAGTAATTTCAGGTGCAATACTGCGATAATATGTCTCCGGATTATCTAAGTTCTTAAATTGCATCGGTACATAACTGTCAGGAATTTCTGCTGCCAATTCCTGTGCTTTTTTTATAGCCCCAACAATTCCATCTTCACTAGGCGTGTGTATTAATTTAGCACCTAATGCTTTCATCAGCGTTTGTTTTTCTTGACTGAATTTTTCAGGAACCACAAGGATTGTCTTCAGCCCATAGTGGCCAGCAGCCAAGGCAACTCCAATCCCGGTATTTCCTGCTGTAGGCTCAATAACTGTCATCCCCTGCTGTAATTTTTTCTCTTTAAATGCTTGTTCAATCATGTAAAAGCCAAGGCGATCCTTAATGCTCCCCCCTGGATTGTCCATTTCAAGTTTAGCAAAGATACGTGACCCCCTAGGAACTTCTATTTCAAGTTCAAACAAAGGTGTGTTTCCAATCAATTCTTTAACTGAATGGTAAATCATTTACATTTCCTCCTTAAAAATAACAAAAAAGCGCGGATCTAATTTAGATCCGCGCCTAGTGCGTTAAGGTTTTAATGGCAGTTTCTAACTTCTGAAGTCCCTCTTAAAATGACTCCACCCTAAAACGGCCGCATCCTTTCCACTAACACGCGGAATGCGACAGCTACAGCAGTTACTAGTCATTTTAAAAGTTGAAACAGTCATTACCATACCTCTTTTCTCATTATCTGAATAATACTATCTAAAACTTAAAAAAGCAAGTTCTAAATTCAACTATTTTCTATTCCAAAAAGTCCTTTAATTGTTTTGAACGTGAGGGATGACGTAATTTACGCAGAGCTTTTGCCTCTATTTGGCGAATCCGTTCGCGAGTAACACCAAACACTTTGCCTACTTCTTCTAAGGTCCTAGTGCGCCCATCATCAAGTCCAAAACGCAAGCGCAGCACATTTTCTTCCCGATCAGTTAAAGTGTCAAGGACGCTTTCAAGCTGTTCTTTTAATAGTTCGTAAGCTGCATGGTCAGCTGGGCTCGTTGCATCGCTATCTTCTATAAAGTCCCCCAGGTGTGAGTCGTCTTCTTCTCCAATAGGCGTTTCAAGAGAAACCGGTTCTTGTGCGATCTTTAAGATTTCACGTACTTTATCAGTTGGCATATCCATTTCAGCACCAATTTCTTCTGGCACCGGTTCACGCCCAAGGTCTTGGAGCATCTGCCGCTGGATTCGGATAAGCTTATTAATTGTTTCTACCATGTGAACAGGGATTCGAATAGTCCTTGCTTGGTCAGCGATTGCACGTGTAATTGCCTGTCTTATCCACCACGTTGCATAAGTTGAAAACTTGAAGCCTTTACGGTAATCAAATTTTTCAACAGCTTTCATTAAACCCATGTTACCTTCTTGAATTAAATCCAAGAATGACATTCCACGTCCAACATACCGTTTGGCAATGGAAACAACAAGTCTCAAGTTAGCCTCAGCAAGTCGTTGTTTTGCTTCATCATCGTGTTTTTCGATTCGCAGTGCCAAAGCCACTTCTTCGTCTGCAGTCAGCAGATTTACCCGTCCTATTTCTTTCAAATACATCCTTACAGGATCATTGATTTTAACTCCAACCGGCGCTGAAACATCACGGTCATTTGAAGCTTTCTTTGCTTCACTGGTAGCAGCCTTTAAACTTGCCTCGCTGGGCTCGCCCTTCTCATCTACCACAGAAATACCTGCATCTTCAACCACTTGGACTAGTTCATCCATTTGTTTTGCTTCTAATTCAAAAGGAGCAACCATCTTTTTGGTTAGATCATTATAATTAATCTGTTTTTTGGGCTTATATTCTTTAATCAAACTCTGTAAAGCCTTAGTATAAGCAGAATTTTTAGTCCCTTTGTTCAAATTTTCTTTTGCCATTGGATGGCCTCCTTATAATGATGCTGATTTTGCCTCTTGCTGCCGTCGCAGCAATGCGACTAATTCAATCGTCAATTTTGTTATAAGTTTCTCGTTATTCATCCTCTTAGCGTCTGCCAGCTGTTGCTTTATCTCTTTGATATGCTGTTCTAGGGGTGACTGTCGCATAATTACACTAACACAATCGGAAAATTCTTCTTCATTTTCCTCTCTTGAATAATTTTCAAGTTCCAGTTCAATCAAAAGCTGCCTTAACCCATCATCATCCAGAAAATCAAGAAAACGTGCAGTCTCATACTCAGGATAGACATTGAAGTACCCCTCCGCAATTGTATAAAGCTCTTGATAAGCATCATGAACAAAAGAATAACCAGTAAGCTGACGCAGCTTTAACCTAATATTAGCGCTATGCAATAAACGATACAATAACAAACGTTCAGCTTTTTCGACCTTGTCGTAACTTTTCTTTTTTTCTGGGTTAGATGCAAGCAACCCTTTTTTACCAGTAGCTTGAACTTTTTTCCTATTCTTGCCGGTCTTACGGATAAACTCATTGAGCTGCGACAAAAGACTGCTTTTTTCTAAACCGAAACGTTTCGCCAGCTGGTTAAGATAGATATCTTGTTCAACAGGCGAGATAACTTGTGCAAGTTGTTTTAAAACATCTGCTAAATAAGCAAGCTGATCATCCTCATTGTCAAGGTTGCGCCCCTGTTCATAGTAATGCAGGTAAAAAGCAAGCGCCGTTTCATGTGTATTCTGTGCAATTTCTTTAAAAGCATCCGTCCCATATTTCTGCACATATTCATCAGGGTCAAGTGCTTCAGGCATTCGAATAACTCCAAGTGTCATTTTCGTAACTGGATCCAATAACGAAAGGGCACGTGCAGTTGCAGTCTGTCCCGGAACATCTCCATCATAGCAAATATACAGCTTTTGAGTTGCCCTTTCCAGCAGATAGACCTGTTCGTTCGTTAAACTGGTACCCATAGAAGCCACTCCATTCTTGATACCTGAGCGATAGGCGGCAAGAACATCCATAAATCCCTCAAATAAAATAGCAAACTTCTTTTGCCTAATTTCACCCTTAGCTTTATCGAAGTTGAATAAAAGCTTGCGCTTATTAAAGATAGCAGTCTCCGGGCTATTGAGATACTTAGGCAAGTTTGAATTTTTTTCCAACAACCGACCGGAAAAAGCGACTGTTCTTTCTTGGGCATCCCGAATTGGAAAAATAATCCGATTTCTAAAACGTTCTCTTAATTTACCCTCGGTTGTTTCAATAAAAAGCCCTGATCTGTGCAGTAAGTCCTGATCCGCCTTTTTTTCCTGCAAAAAAGGCAGCAGTAATTGTTTATCAGGTGCAAAACCTAAGTTAAATTCTGTTATCATTTCAGCAGTTAAACCGCGCTTTAACAAATACTGCATTGCATCTTCACCCATTACAGTATTTACTAAAATATGATGAAAAAGCTTAGCTGCTTCATTATAAAGGTTTTTTAACTTTGTTGCGTCTGAAGATTCATTCTCAGTTGAATCTGAGCGAAATTTAAGCAGTTCATCATCCAGCTGGACATTGCCTAATTCTGCAACCCGTAAAACTGCCTCAGGGAAACTGACATTTTCGACTTCCATAATGAATTTGAAAACATTTCCTCCCCGATGACAGGAAAAGCAATGGAAGATCTGTTTTTCCTCACTAACTGAAAAGGATGGCGTCTTCTCTTCATGAAAGGGACACAAACCAAAGAAATTCTTGCCTGACTTGCTAAGCTGCACATATTGGCTCACTACATCAACGATGTTAACGTTCGATCTGACATTTTCAATAACTTCTTCAGGTATTCTGCGGCTCAAAAAGTCACCCCGCTTAACTTCCAAAAATACTTCAAGGACATAAAAGCCGCACAACTAGTGCGACTTTTCCAAAAATACAATCATAGTTAATTATACAATATCATTAATAAAAAGCAAATAATTACTTTTTTTCTAAACTACTTAACGTTTAATTTCGTCAAGTCGCCTAAACGAGCAGTCAGCTTAGCTATTTGTGAAAGCTGGGAAAGACGATTTTCTTGCAGTTTTTCGTCTTTCGTCATTACCATTGTTTGTTCAAAATATTCATTGATTACTGGACGCAACCTTTTAAGCAGCAGATAAAACTCCGTATTGTTTTTCCCTTTACTTTCAGCAGCAACTTTTACAATGCTTTCTTGCAATTGACGTTCTGCTTGATTCTCAAATAATTTTTCGTCTACAGCCGTCAAATCTTTCTTGGCAGCTTTTTTAGAAAGACGCAGTACCCGGGTTAAAGCTTCGATAGTTTCTTTAAAATCACTATCGTTCTTGTGATTTTGCAAAATTTCAGCATCACTTGTTATTGAAATAAATGAGTTATCAGTAAAGGCGGTAACTGCCTCCACCACGTCATAATCGTAAGGCAGAGCGTTCAAAAGTTTCTTGATGCGTTCAACAATAAATTCTTCAACATTTTTGGTACTCTTTTGCGGCGCGATTTTTTCATAAAGAGCAGGTTCCTCTTCAAAATTCTGCCGCACAGCGGCTGTCAAATCAGCGGCTGAAAGATTCCACTTTCGGGACAAGAGAATTCTGACGATGCCTGTAGCCTGTCTTCTTAAAGCATACGGATCATTTGAACCTGTCGGTACCATTCCTGCAGCAAAAAAAGCCATAATGCTGTCAAGTTTGTCAGCAATAGCAAGTACAGCACCAACAACAGTTTCAGGCAATTCACCTTCAGCTGAAACTGGCAGATAATGTTCACGAATAGCAGTTGCAACAGCAGGGTTTTCTCCTTGCAGCAATGCATATTTTTCTCCCATGATACCCTGCAATTCTGAAAATTCTCCAATCATACCAGTAACCAGATCAAACTTATAGATCTGTGCCGCCCGCAGCAAAGCTTCTTCTTCAGGAGCTGAAAGTTTAAGAATGCCGGCAAATTTCTTGCACAATAACCGGACACGCTCCATCTTTTCATAAACCGTGCCAATCTTATCATGGAGCATGACTTTTTTAAGCCGCTCCACATAATCTTTAATTGAATGTTTTTGATCTTCATGAAAGAAAAATGCTGCATCTTCTAAACGAGCAGTCAAAACTTTCTCGTTACCTGCAACAACATTCTCCAAATGTTCACTATTACCATTACGTACAGAAACAAAGTTAGGCAGCAAAGAACCCTTTTTGTCCAAGACATAGAAGAAACGCTGGTGATCTTTCATTGAAGTTATCAAGACTTCATCTGGAATTTCCAGATACTTAGAAGCAAAATGTCCTGTAAAAACAGTTGGATACTCTACAAGGTTGTTAACTTCTTCCAATAACTCCGGATCAACTACAATTTTCCAGTTATTTTTTTGAGAAAGCTCTTCCAGTTGTTTTTCAATCATCTGCTTACGCTCTTGGGCATCTGCAATTACATATTGCTTCTTTAAGACTGTAGGATATGAAGCGGCATCGTTTAAGTTGACTGCTTTTCCCAAAAAACGATGTCCTTGTGAAACGCGTCCGCTTTTAATATTCAGAATTTGAAACGGAATAACATCCTCATCTAAAAGTGCTACCAGCCAACGCAACGGACGTACATATTTAAAATCATTATGTCCCCAGCGCATCATAGTCGGGAAAGTCATTCCAGAAACAACATCGGAAACATTCCTTAGAATGTCCGCTGCGCTTTTTCCTGCAATAAACTTCTTAACATAAGCGTATTCGACTCCTTTTAACTCCTTAAAAAATATATCATCCGGCGTCATTTTCTGACCGCGCGAAAACCCGATTGCAGCTTTAGACCAATTTCCATCTTTATCTAGCGCAATCTTTTTTGCCGGTCCCTTTGCTTCCTCTTCAATATCAGCCTGTTTATCGGCAAGATTTTCAACCTTAACTGCCAATCGACGTGGAGTTGAAAAAGAGACTATGGTACCAAAAGTAAGGCGCTCTTCTTTAAAGAATGCAGTTAAACGTTCTGCAAGCTGTTTAGCACTAGGGGTAACCACATGTGCAGGAATCTCTTCTAATCCAATTTCAAGTAAGAATGTATGACTCATAATCACTTGTCCTCCTTCAACAATTTTGCACGTTCTTTTTCATCCTTAATCAACGGAAATCCAAGTTTTTTACGTTCTGCGACAAAAGCCTTTGCGACAGACTTTGCCATGTTGCGAATTCGGGCCAAATATCCCGCACGTTCCGTTACAGAAACAGCCCCCCGTGCGTCCAGAAGGTTGAATGTATGGCTGCATTTTAAAACGTAATCGTATGCTGGATGTACCAAGCCATTTTTAATTTGTTTTTTTGCTTCTGCTTCAAAGGTATCAAAAAGCTTGAACAGCATTTCCTGGTTGCTTTCTTCAAAAGAATATTTTGAATGTTCATACTCGGGCTCTCCGAAAATATCACCATACTTAACCCCAGCAGACCATTCAAGATCAAATACAGAATTAACATCTTGAATATAAGAAGACAGTCTTTCAAGCCCGTATGTAACTTCAGATGCTACAGGACGAACTTCCAGACCGCCGACCTGTTGAAAGTAAGTAAACTGTGTAATTTCCATTCCGTCGAGCCAAACTTCCCAGCCGACACCAGCGCAGCCCATTGAAGGATTTTCCCAGTTATCTTCAACAAAACGAATATCATGTTCCTTAGGATCAATTCCCAAAGCCCGCAAGCTGTCTAAGTACAACTCTTGAATATTTTCAGGCGACGGCTTCATAATAACCTGAAATTGATGATGTTGATACAGACGATTAGGGTTCTTACCGTAGCGGCCATCAGCAGGACGCCGCGATGGTTCTACGTAGGCAGCATCCCATGGTTCAGGTCCAATTGCTCTCAAAAAAGTATAAGGACTCATGGTACCAGCGCCCTTTTCAGTATCGTATGACTGCATCAGCATGCAGCCTTGTTTTGCCCAAAACTGCTGCAGTGTCAAAATAATGTCTTGCAAGGTTAATTTCTTAGACATTTTATCCCTCCTCATAATTTTACCGATTTGATCTCAAACAAGATGGAAGCATAAAAAAACCTATGCAACCACAATAAAGGTCGCATAGGGACGATTCGATATAATCGCGGTTCCACCCTATTTCCAGCTGAACGCTGGCAACTTAATTTCTTTAAGGCTCCAAAAACGCCAACAACAAACCAGACTACCCGCTTTCACCGCTTCGGGTTCGCTAATAAATCTGTTTTTGTCACTCTTTTTCATCATTGCCCTTATATTCCAAGATTAGAATAATTGACAAATAACTATTTGTCAATCCCAAAATGGGAATTCAAAATATTTTGTGATCCCTTCAACATCTCATCTAAAAAATGCTTGGGCTTTAAATTAAGCCCTACGTCATTGTTATATATCTGATCAAGTACATAACGCAATTTTTGTTTAGTTTCTTCTTTGAGACTGATTGAATTTAAACGCAGAAGATCAACACTTGAAAGAAAGCGTATAAAATAGACAGTACGTTTATCCAAATGCATCCGGTTAGTATCTACGGACCAGTGTTTCCGGCAAAGAAGACCGCCATAACTTTCAGAAAAATCAAATTCTCCTTGTGTTTGCCCACAAATGACACATCGTTTTAAGTTAGGTTTAACCCCGAAATTTGCTAGTAATTGCAATTCCACAATATTCGTCACGACCCCTGCATCCAGTCCGCGATCGATTGCTCCAAGTGCTGCAACAGTTTTCGGATACCATCTTCCAAGCGCACGCGCATCTCCAAAAGCTGCAGAAACCAGTCCTAAAATATAGGTAGCATATGCATTCAGCAATATATCTTGACAAATTTTTTGATATTGAGAAACATCTTTAGCAGCATCTATAAAAGAAAGTCCCTCGTCATTAATTGTGCCGGTATAAATGGCGGTGGTAAACGGCAGTATAGAGGCGCCCATTTTAAAGCCTCTTTTACGTGCGCCCCGAATAAAAAACATTTTAAACCCATAATGATCAGTTAGGATTTTGACCAGCATATCCCGTTCACGATAATCACGCCGAAACATGACTATTCCTTTAAACTCAGCCATTCTGGTTGTTCCCAAAACTGTCCACCTCCGTCGCGGCTAATTAATAATCATCTTGTTTATAACCAAAAGCTTGCAGATCAGCTTTTTTATCGCGCCAGTTATCCTGAACTTTAACCCATAATTCCAAATAAACACGATCACCTAAAAGATGTTCTATTTCCTTACGAGCACGTGTTCCAATCACTTTGAGCATTTTGCCACCCTTACCAATTAAGATACCCTTTTGTGAACCGCGTTCAACAATAATCGTGGCCTGCACTAATACTTTTTCATCGTCTTCACGTTTGATCCTCTCAACAATAACAGCCACGGAATGCGGCACTTCTTCACGAGTTAATTTTAAGACTTGTTCTCTAATCAATTCGCCCGCAATGAAACGCTCTGGATGATCTGTAATCTGATCATCAGGGTAAAATTGGGGACCTTCCGGCAATTCTTCGGCTAGAGCTGATACTAATTCATCACAATTATTGCCCTTAAGAGCTGAAATCGGGTAAACTTCTTTAAAGTCCAGTTCTTTGCGGTATGATTCCACAATTTTAAGCAGATCATCAGGGTGGATTTGATCGATCTTGTTAATTACAAGAAAAATAGGCTGTTTAACCTGTTTGAGGCGTTCGATAATAAACTCATCGCCCTTGCCCTTTTTTTCGACAGCATTAACCATAAAAATAAGTGCGTCAACTTCATTTAAAGTTGAAAGAGCAGATTGCACCATAAAATCACCCAAGCGGCTATGCGGTTTATGAATACCCGGAGTATCAATGAAAACAATCTGTGTATCTGCAGTTGTATAGATACCTTGAATCTTATTTCGTGTAGTCTGAGCTTTATCACTCATAATTGCAATTTTTTCACCGACTACCTGGTTCAAAAAAGTCGACTTACCGACATTTGGCCTGCCAATAATTGCAATAAAACCGGAATGCATTTTGCTTTCCATCAATTAACCTCTCTTCATTTACCAAAATAAAGTATATATATGCGGTATAAAAATAACAGCACCGCTGACAACTGCAAAAATTGCAGCAGCAAAAACTGCCCCAGAAGCTACATCTTTGGCTTTCTTTGCATAAGCATTGTATTTACAGTCAGTTATTAGATCTACCACATTTTCCAAAACGGTATTCCAAAGTTCGCTTATAAAAACAAGGGCAATACAAAGTAACAGCCAAAGCCATTCAAACTCAGTAACTTGCAAAAGCCACGCTAAACAAATTACTAAAACAGCTGAGAGTGAATGAAAACGCAGATTTCTTTCATCAAGCCAAGCCGTTTTAATACCCACACAAGCATGTTTGAACGACTGACATAGATGGCGGTGCTTCCACTTTTTTTTTCTATTTTTTAAGTCCATAAGCATCTAAAATCTTTCGTTGTAAGCCAAACATAACTTCTTCGTCTTCTGTACGCATATGATCATATCCATTAAGATGTAAGAATCCATGGACTATTAAAAAACCAAGTTCTCTTTCCTCGGAATGTCCAAGATATTTTGCTTGTTCCTTTACTTTATCTACAGAAACCATAATATCACCAATGTTTTTTGGAACGTCATATTCGGCACCAGCAGGCAAAATGATTGGTGTATCGTCATCACTTTCTTCTTCAATTGCAAAACTAATCACATCTGTCGGCTTGTCGACACCGCGATATTTTTTATTAATTTGGTGAATCTTTTCATTGTTCATTAACGTTACTGACATTTCAGTATTTTTAGGTAATTTAAGGTATTCTCCCGCAAAATCAAGTACTTCGCGAATCAATTTGATTCTTTCTGCTGGTACCTTTTTAGTATCATCAAAAATTTCTAAGTCCACTACACTTGCTCCTCTTTTTTTCCTTGTTCCGCATAAGCTTTAATGATTTGTGCGACAACTGGATGACGAACAACATCAGCCGCATCAAAATTCACAAATGCGATATGCGATTTCCCTTGGAGAACTTTTTGTGCATCTATCAAGCCGCTTTGGTTATGACCGCGCGGTAAATCAATCTGCGTCTTATCACCGTTCACTACCATTTTAGAACCAAATCCTAAACGGGTTAAAAACATTTTCATCTGAGCCCTTGTGGTATTTTGAGCTTCATCCAAGATCACAAAAGCATTTTCCAAGGTGCGCCCGCGCATGTAGGCAAGCGGTGCAATCTCGATAACCCCGCGATCCAGGAGCCGTTCTGTATGCTCTTTACCTAAAATTGCGTGTAAGGCATCATAAATAGGACGTAAGTAAGGATCAACCTTTTCTTTAAGGTCACCCGGCAAGAAGCCAAGAGACTCACCTGCTTCCACAGCCGGCCTTGTTAATATTACTCTTTCGACTTGGTTCTTTTTCAAAGCTGAAATTGCCATTACAACAGCAAGAAAGGTTTTACCAGTTCCCGCTGGGCCTATTCCAAAAACCAAATCGTTGTTTCTGATAGCTTCTACGTATTGTCGCTGGCCAAAACTTTTGACACGAATAGGTCGTTTTTTTTGGTCCCACAATAAAGTATCCGTATAAAGGTCTGTAAAATAGGTGAGCGTGCCGCGTTCTGCCATCTTAATAGCCGAAAGGACATCAGCATTTCCCAATGCCACCCCCTGCTTTAAAACAGCCGCTAACTTTTCAAAAATCGCTACTGTCTGTTCAACAGCATCCCTTTGTCCCTTTACCTTAATTTTATCACCAAAGGGACTTATAATTACATTTTGATTTTCTTCGATTAATTTTACATACTTGTCTTGTGCTCCGAGTAAAGCAGCGCTTTGTTGAGAATCCTCTAATTTAAATTCTTTTTCAACTAACTTTTCTTCAGCCAATACGCATAGGCTCCTTCAATTAAGCATTATATGCAAATCATAGCATAAAAAAGTTATCGGCGAAAGTATGGCTGCTTTATTAAGCTTTTTCTTTTTTAAGAACTTCATTTCAAGCTTGCACTGCAGCAAAAATAAAGACCCAGAACAAAAGTATTAACTTTGCTCCAAGTCCTTATTATATAAACATTATTAAAATTAGCCTAATAGCGATTTTACAGCGGAATTTACAAGCTTGCCGTCAGCTCTGCCTTTAACTTTCGGCATCACTGTTCCCATCACTTTCCCAAAATCAGCTTTTGAAGAAGCACCAACCTGCGAAATTGTTTCTTTAACGATCTGATTGATTTCTTGTTCACTCAACTGTTTCGGCAAATAACGTTCAACAACTTTAATTTCTTTTTTAAGTCCAGAAACCAAGTCATCTCTGCCAGCCTGCGAAAACTCTGTTAATGAATCTTTTCTTTGTTTCAACTCACGTGACAGAACACTGACCTCTTCATCAGAAGTCAAAGTCTGACCAACCTTGATCTGTTCGTTCATAACAGCTGCTTTCAGCATCCGTACAGTACTCAAAGTCTCCTTATCATGAGCCTTCATTGCAATCTTTAAATCACTATTCAATGAATCAAGCAAGCTCATCAGTTCTTATCCTCCTTAGGAATTAGAAACGACGCTTATTTTTACGCTTTCTTGCTGCTTCAGATTTTTTCTTGCGTTTCACACTAGGTTTCTCGTAAAACTCACGTTTACGGTATTCTTGTAAAGTACCAGTTTTTGAAACGGTACGTTTGAAGCGACGAAGAGCATCATCAAGAGATTCGTTTTTACGAACAACTGTCTTTGACATTTTGTTTCCCTCCCTCCGAGCTTAAAATGTAACCGTTATATTCTGCATAAATACACAAACTTTTAACAGTTCTTAACCATTATACATAAAGCTTTATAGTGCGTCAATAAAACTTCGCTAACAAATTAAAAAATTTCATTTTTTAGTTCTTTCTTCTTACTTATCCTTTTATCCTGTATAATCAGTATAAGATAAAAAATCGTAATTTGTTGGAGGTAAAAATATGGCAGAAAAGGAAAAAATGACCGTCTATATCATTTCTGATTCAATTGGTGAAACTGCGTACAACCTTGCAACCGCGGCAACTGTGCAATTTCCAGAAGTAGAATTTACTTATCATCGTTTTCCATTATCAAAAACAACTTCACTGCTTGCCGGCATCTTGGAACAAGCAAAGCGTGCTAATGCATTTGTAGTCCACACCCTAGTAGGTAAAGGCTTGGCAGGATATGTCAACCAATTTTGCAAAGACAATAATCTTTACGTTCTTGACGGAATGTCAAAACTTATCAATACAATCAGCCAAAAAACCGGTTTAACTCCGCTTTATCAAGCTGGCCGAAACCACAAGCTCAACAAAACCTATTTTAATCGAATTGAGGCACTTGAATTTGCTGTTACTTATGACGACGGTAAAGATCCTAAAGGCTTTTTGCAAGCTGACATTGTTCTCTTAGGCGTATCACGTACTTCTAAAACGCCGCTTTCTTTATACCTTGCTAATAAAAACTATAAAGTCGCAAACCTGCCGCTTGTCCCTCAGACAAATATACCAGAAGAACTATGGCAAGTTGATCCACAAAAAATCTTTGGTTTAACAAATGATCCGCAAGTCTTAAATAACATTCGTAAGGAACGTTTAGTTACTTATGGACTTAATCCCGAGACAAACTATTCTAATCTGGAAAACATTGAAGCAGAATTAAAGTTTGCTGAAAAGCTGTATAAAAAAATCGGTTGTTTAGTGATCAATGTTTCCAATAAGTCAATTGAAGAAACTGCTACTCTCATTACAGAAAGTCTGCCTCTTTAAAAATAAGTATTCAGCCTGCGAGAAAATCGGCAACTTTTCTTTGCGGAATCCCTGAAAAAAAGTCATCCAGTTTTTGACTATCTAAAATTGTAAAAATATGGGAATGATCATAAATCGTTCCTTTTATTTTTTCCTGCAATTCACTGACTGGACGAGTTCCAAAGAAATCACCGTAAAATTTAATTTCGCGTATCAAGCCTTTCTCTACCAAAAATCGAGCATCAATCGTACCATTTGTGAAGTGTTTTCTCTTTTTCACAGTAAACCGCGGAGACCTGCCGTAAACCCAGTCCCAATTTGCATAGTATTTTTCTACCAGCTTATCTATTTGTGAGTTATCTTCTTCATCCAGTTGATATTCAGACTGCTGTGCACTGCTCAAAGAATCAGCTTTAAGTATTTTTTGAATTAAAATATCCCGAAATTTATAAATGGAAATTTTTTGGTATTCCTTGTTCAAATAAAGTTTTAAGTTTGTGACTCTGCTGCGAACAGACTTAATACCTTTTGAAGCAATCTTATCTGCCGGAACATCCAGTGCTTTAACTACTTCAGAGGTATCTACATCAAACATTAAGGTTCCATGGCAAAAAGTCTTTTCTCCTTTTGTATACATTGCATTCCCTGAAAATTTTTTTCCTTCAATCACAATATCATTGCGGCCTGTAATCTTTGCTTTCACCGCTCCCATCTCATGCAACGCCGAAACAACAGGATTAACCAAACTCGCAAAGTCGCCAAAAATGCTTCTATCTTTCGGAACTACAAAACTAAAAGATAAATTACCCAGATCATCATACATTGCTCCGCCACCTGAAAGCCTACGGGTAATAACGATATTATGTTTACGGCAATAGTCCTCGTTTATTTCTTCAAGCGTATTCTGATTGCGGCCAACAATTATACATGGTTTCTGAATATAAAATAACATGAAAGGCGGCTTTATTTTATTGCTTTCCATCAAATACTGTTCAGTAGCAAGATTACGTCTGATATCCCTTGTGGGCATCACTACATACTTCATCAAAATCTCCTCCAATCAAAATATAAGCAAGTTTCAAGCATAAATTATAGCGCTTTCATATTGACCAATACAATATAAAAAGCCAAAATCTGTAAGAATCACAGGTTTCAGCCCTTATCAATTATAACTTTCCCTTTTGCTCAACAACCTTTTTCTGCATTTGTGGATCAAATGTCTGATTTTTAAACATTGCAATCTCAAACGCATAAGGCGCAAACTTGTTCTTCTTGTCTGGACCGACGTAAGGAGTTTCCATAATTTTCGGCAACTTTTCAAGTTGTGGATGGTGCACAATATAGTTCAAAGCTGGGAAGCCGATTGTACCAAAACCAATATTTTCATGCCGATCTTTATGCATTCCTCTTTCATTCTTTGAATCATTGATATGTACTACCTTTAACTTTTTTAAACCAATGACATGGTCAAATTCATTCAAAACACCGTCAAAATCTTCTTTAACATTATACCCAGCATCATTTGTATGACAAGTGTCCAAAGTAACTGAAAGCTTTTCATTGTAAGTAACCCCAGCGATAATCTGCGCTAGCTCTTCAAAAGTTCTGCCGACTTCTGTTCCTTTGCCTGCCATTGTTTCAATAGCTATCTGTATATCTTGTTTTGGTGTGATGACTTCATTTAGCCCTTTTATAATATTAGCAATTCCAGCTTGTACGCCAGCTCCAACATGCGCGCCCGGATGAAAGGTCATTTGTCTTGCTCCCAGTGCTTCTGCACGCTTAATTTCATCTTTTAAAAAAGAAACAGCAAAACTGAAATTTTCAGGCTTTTTCGTATTACCCAAATTAATGATATATGGGGCATGAATTACAATATTGCTTAAATCATGTTCTGCCATAAATTCTTTACCTGCAGGAATATTCATTTCCGAAATTGGTTTACGACGTGTATTTTGCGGTGCACCAGTATAAATCATAAAAGTGTTAGCATGATAAGAAAAAGCTTCTTGGGCTGAGCCTAGCAGCATTTTCGACCCCTTCATTCCAACATGAGAACCTAACAACATACAAAACACTCCTTTTTAATTTCCCTATCAAGTTTTAAAAATCAGGGTTCCGGTTCATAAAACCGTCCCATAATCTGTACATTTTCTGAAATGCTAACAAAGGCATACGGATCCGATTCTTCCATTGCATCTTTCAGCTCCTGCTGCTCATAGCGGGAAATAACAGTAAAGAGAATGACCTTTTTATCGTGTCTATAAGCGCCTTCAGCCCCATGCACGATCGTGATTCCACGCCGCATGTGGCTTTGAATGCAGTCCACTACACTTTTAGGCTTCGTCGTTACTATCACTACCTGCATTTTTTGCTGTCTTGTATAGACCATATCCATTACACGAGCATTAACAATAAGGCCCAGAGCTGAATAAAAAGCGTATGGCCAGCCGTAAACTGCCCCCGCAGCTAAAACAATAAATGCATTAAAGAAAATGTTAATTGTTCCAATACTTTTTCCGGTTTTTTTTCGCAGCGTAAGACCAATAATGTCCAGACCTCCTGTCGAAATTCCGTTCTTTAAAGCTAATCCGGTTCCAAAACCATTAATTGCCGCACCGAAAATAGCACAGATAATCGGGTCTGTTGTCAAAGTATTCGGCTCTAACAATTTGATCATAATACTGGAAAAGATAACTGCAAGAAAGGTAAAAAATGTAAAACGGTGCCCGATTTGAAACCATGCCAGCAAAAAAAGAGGAATATTCAATGCAAATAATAAAAAGGCTGTTGAAGGGTGAAAAGCCCCATGATTCCTGGAAATAGTCTCTAAAAGCTGAGCAAGCCCCGTAATCCCGGAAGAATAAATTTTCCCCGGAGTCCAAAAAAAATTCATTGCTATTGAAACAAGAATACCGTAGATAAAAGCTGTTGATGCTCGTGCTACATATTGATGTCTTCTCCAAATACGCTGGATTTCATCCATAAGGTGCACTCCTTCTTCTCTTTATGCTGCCTGATTGTTTTTATTTTTTCGCACCCCAATAATTATTCTTAAAGCGTTCTCTTTCTCCTTCTTCAAGGGAAAATCGAGCAGGATTTTTTTTATAAAATTCCTGATGATATCCCTCAGCTTTATAAAAAGGTTGTGCATCCTCAATCTTAGTAACAATCGGATCGCTAAACCGACCGCTTTCAGCAAGTGCTTTCTTAGAAGCTTCCGCGGTCTTTCTTTGTTCTTTACTATTTGTAAAGATTACAGGCCGATAACTATCTCCGCGATCTTGGAATTGGCCCATAGCATCAGTCGGATCTGTCTGCTGCCAATAAATTTCTACCAATCTAGCATAAGAAATAATCTCTGGGTCAAAGGTAATCTTAACAGCTTCGGTATGGCCCGTCGTATGTGCACAAACTTCTTCGTAGGTAGGATTAGGTACATGCCCGCCTGTATATCCAGAAACTACTTTAAGAATGCCCGGCTGCTGATCAAAAGGCTTAACCATGCACCAGAAACACCCTCCAGCAAAAATTGCAGTATCTTTTTTTTCACTCATTTATTTTTCTCCCAACTTAATTACATTTATAAGATAACTTAAATTTATTTTTTCAGCAAGAAACCCAACCCTTTTATTTTAACAGAAAAAAAAACAGCACTTATAAAAAATATCATGCTGTTTTTAACTTTAACATTTTATTACAGTTTAATCTTCATCAGAAGTTTCTAAGTGAAGTTCATCAAGCTGTTTTTGTGCAACAGTGCTTGGAGCATTTGTCAAAGGTTCAGAAGCCTTTGAGTTCTTCGGAAAGGCAATCACCTCACGAATATTATCCTTATGGGTCAATAACATAGCAAACCTGTCCAAACCAATTGCAAGGCCGCCATGCGGAGGAAAACCATAGTCAAGAGCATCAATGAAAAAGCCGAACTGCTTTTCAGCTTTTTCTTTAGTAAATCCAAGCGCCTTGAACATTTTTTCTTGAATTGAACGCTTATGAATACGGATTGAACCACCACCAAGTTCATAACCATTTAAAACAATATCGTAGCTTTGCGCATGAGCCTTATGCGGATCTGTATCCAGCAATTCAACATCTTCTTCATTTGGCATTGTAAATGGATGATGCGCAGCAATATAACGATGGAACTCTTCACTATATTCAAATAAGGGCCAATCTACAACCCAAAGAAACGCAAATTTGGATTCATCAATCATTCCCAATTCCTTTGCAATACTCGTACGCAAGTACCCCAAAGAATCTGCTACAACCTTCCCTGTGTCAGCAGCAAACAAAATCAAATCGCCCTTTTTTGCGTGCGCTGCGTCTTTGATTTTTGCAACACTATCCTTGAAGAACTTCGCAATTGGTCCTGAAAAACCGTCATCTGTAACTTTCAGCCAGGCCAATCCTTTGGCACCAAAACGTTTCAAATAATCTTGTTTAGCATCAATATCCTTACGAGAATATTTGTCAGCACCTTGCGGCACAGTAATTGCTTTAACACGTCCACCATTTTTTAAGACATTTTGAAAAACTTTGAAGTCAACATCTTTAACAGCTTCAGCCATATCTATCAGTTCCATGCCAAAACGAATATCCGGTTTATCGGACCCGAAACGTTCCATAGATTCATTCCAACTGATCCGCTGCAGCGGCAGCTGAATATCTACATCAAGGACATCTTTCATTACACGCTTAAGCAATCCTTCTGTTAAATCCTGAATTTCTTCAGCACTCATAAAGGAAGTTTCCAAGTCAACCTGAGTAAATTCCGGCTGGCGATCACCCCGCAGATCTTCATCACGAAAACAGCGAGCAATCTGATAATAACGGTCGAAACCCGCGCCCATCAAAAGTTGCTTGAATAGTTGAGGAGATTGCGGCAGAGCATAGAAGTGTCCAGGATAAACACGTGATGGAACTAGATAATCACGTGCTCCTTCAGGTGTTGACTTTGTCAGATAGGGAGTTTCAATGTCAATGAATTGCTGTTCATTTAAATAACGATGAATTGAGCTTGTCACTTTGCTGCGCAGAATTAAAGACTTCTGCATTTCTGGGCGGCGCAGGTCCAAATAACGATACTTAAGCCGCAAATCATCAGAAACATTAATTCCATCTTCAATATAAAACGGTGGGGTTTTAGCTTTATTCAATAAGTGAACTTCATGAATCTCAACTTCAATTTTACCGGTTTTCATATTTGGATTAGTTGCATCTTCTCCACGTAAAACAACTTTACCTTTTGCTTCGATTACATATTCACTGCGCAGATCATCAGCAGTTGCAAGCGCTTTTTCATCAAATTCATGGCTAAATACCAGCTGAACAATTCCTTCACGATCGCGCAAGTCGATAAAAATCAGGTTCCCTAAATCTCTTCTTTTTTGGACCCAGCCATTCAAACAAATTTCTTGCCCTAAATACGATTCATCTACTAAGCCGCAATAAGTCGTTCTCTTCATCTTTTTTCGTTCTCCTTTTTATGCACGTAATTTCGCAATCAGTTTTTCAAAGTCGGTATAAACATCCTCAAGTGCAACTTTTATTTCTTTACCGCTTGTCATTTCCTTCAAGTTAACCTTTCCTTGAGTCAATTCTTCTTCACCCAAGGTTAAAGTAAACTGGGCACCTAAACGACTGGCAGATTTAAATTGTCCCTTAGGCTTACGTTCTAAATAATCGCGTTCTGAGCTAAAACCAGCATTGCGCAGCGACTGCACCAGTTTAAGCGTTTCTGCATTAGTAACAGCCCCGATGCCTACAACATAAACAGCTAATTCATTATCAAGAGGCAGTCTGATACCCTCAGCTTCAAGAACCAGTAAAAGACGCTCAACACCCAGGCCAAATCCGATTCCCGGTGTTTCAGGCCCGCCGAGCTGCTCAACCAAGCCATTATAACGGCCTCCAGCACAAACAGTGGTCCACTTGCCACCAAAAGCCTTTGAATCACTCATAATTTCAAAAATCGTGTGGTTATAATAGTCTAGTCCGCGAACCATATTTGTATCTATTTCATATGAAATTCCCAAAGCTTCAAGCAGATTTTTCACGGTTTCAAAATGAACTGCGGCTTCTTCCGTCAAATAATCAAGAATCTGCGGTGCATTCGCTACAATCTCCTGGTCTTCTTTTTCTTTACTGTCGAGAACACGTAAAGGATTTTTATGTAAGCGTTCCTTAGATTCTGCGCTCAATTGCTCAGCGCGCGGTTCAAGATAATCAACCAATGCTTTTCTATAACGGCTGCGTGATTCATCGTCACCCAGCGTATTAAGAGCAAGTTTTAAATTTTTTAGACCGAAACCATGTAACAGTTCAACTGCCATTGCCATTACTTCAACGTCTAAAGCAGGGTTGTCTACTCCAAATGCTTCAACCCCTATTTGATGAAATTCGCGCAGCCGACCAGCTTGCGGCCTTTCATAACGAAACATCGGTCCCATATAAAATGTCTTGAACGGTTTTTGAATTTCAGGACCATATAGCTTATTTTCGACATATGCACGTACTACACCAGCTGTTCCTTCAGGCCTTAAAGTTATATGGCGTTCCCCTTTATCAAAGAAATCATACATTTCCTTAGTAACAATGTCAGAAGTTTCTCCTGATGTGCGGGAGAACACTTCGAAATTTTCAAAAATCGGTGTCCGTATTTCCTGATAACGATACCGCTTAAATATTTCACGAGCTTTTTTTTCAATGCTTTGCCATTTTTCAGTCTCACCGGGGATGATGTCTGTTGTCCCTTTTGGACGTTGATATTTCATATTATTTCCTCCTTATCAAATTCAGTTTGCTGCAAAAAAAAAACCTTGTCGAAACTATCTCCCGACAAGGGTGCATAAATGCACGGTACCACCTTTAATTATTACTCTACTTAGGATAACGTCCAATACGGCATGCAGTAAACATGCGCCTCGAAAGTGTCTTTCGCCAATTCTATCCAATGGGCTTACACCATTTCCCACTCGCTGCTTTGAATACTACAGGCTACTCTTCTTTCTTCCAGCTTTATATACTGTTGTAAATATACGCGAAAAACAGTATAAAGTCAAGATGTGAAAAAATTTGTAAAAAAAAGATAAGATGCTTTTTGGTTAAAAAATAATGCTACACTCCCTATTTTAGGATTGTTTTGCTATAATTAACTAGACAATAAATTGAGACATGGAGTCCTATTATTGAAAAACAAAAAAACAGAAAAACAGAAAAACACACTTATTTTGACCGCACTAATCATAGTTCTAAGCGGAATCTTAATTTTTCGTACACTGAATTACTTTAAACAAGTTACCATTGAAACCCCAACGGCCGCAGTAAAAAAAGGGCCCGGCATTGAGTATGCAAAGCTCAAAACATTAAAAAACGGCAGTCGAGTTACTATAATCCACTCAAAATATCATTGGTTTTATGTTAAGACCAATGATAATAAGTTCGGCTGGATTCCTGATTGGACCCTAGCAACAAAAGAACGAAACCAAATAAGCGACTTGTCCGATGCAACAATCGTGCTTGATCCCGGTCATGGTGGTAAAGATTCCGGGGCACTTTCTAGCAAGGGCAAGATGGAAAAAACCTACACTTTGCGTTTGGCTAAGAAGGTCGCCGCAAGCTTGCGAAGGCGTGGTGCTAAAGTCTATATGACACGAACTGCCGATAAGTTTGTCGATCTAAAACCGCGAGCGCAGCTTTCCAATGAAGTCCATGCAGATGCGTTCATCAGTTTCCATTTTGATTCTTCACCCGGTCAAGATGACGCATCAGGTTTCACTACTTACTATTACCATAAAACAACTTCTTTAACTTTAGCTAAAAGTATCAATTCGCAATTCACTGCCTTGGGTTTAGAAAATCGCGGAATTGACTTTGGTAATTTTTTAGTAATCCGGGATAATTCTTTTCCCAGCATTCTGCTCGAAATGGGTTATATCAATAGTACTCGCGACTTTGAGCAAATCAGATCTACTAGTTATCAAAATAAAGTCTCGGCTGATGTTGTCAGCGGTTTGAAGAATTATTTTGCCGAACAAAATAGCAAGACAAAATAGAAATCCGTCTTCCTTTGTATGCAAAAGATATTGTTTAAAAGCAGGAAAAGCGAGTGCGCCAATAGTCGTTAGGCTTTGAGCGTTAACTGCGAATTACAAATATAGTCTGAATTTGACTATGAGTAATTCGTGATTAAGCGGAAAAGACTGACTATTGAAATACGTTAATACGGAAACTGCAAGAATGTACAAAAAAGCTGAATCAAAACATAACTTTTGACCCAGTCCTCTAGTTTTTTGTTTGAAATTTGCATTAAACTTAGCTTAAAACATCCAACAAACTGACTAACCTTCTGTCATAATTGACTGGCTGAATAATAGTATTATCTGGATCAAATAAGTAACCTTTCATCCCTGCTCGCCTTCCAGCTTCTACATCAAGCGGCCGGTCTCCAATCATTACCGCATTCTTTCTTTCTATTAAGTATTTTCTGCACAGATAGTTCAAAGAAGAAGGATCAGGTTTGCGTGGAAAGTTATTTTGTGCCGTAACTGCTCCGCAAAAAAAAGCTGTCATTTTATCGCGCTTTAGCATTTGCAACGCACTCTTGTCCCGATGTGTCAGTAAAAAATTGCGCCCGCCTGCTGCAACAATTTGCCAGCATACTTCATATGCACCGTCAAATGGCAACTCGTTATTTCGTTCCGCACTCTCTTTTAACTTATAAAAATGTTTTATTTTTTGCGTCAGAGATTCCTCTAAATCTGCAGTATAAAATGCAAAAGTTTGTCCTAACGAAGTTCTCCTCATACGCAAATACACTTCATGCTCAGCAATTTCTATTTTTGCTTCTCTAAATGCATTGCAAAATGCCTTTACCATTGATGGGTAAGTATTATAAAGTGTCCCGTCAAAATCCCAGCAGTAATCACTCATAGAGCTAAACTCCCTTTACTTAATAGCTGATTTACGTCTTATCCAATCAACAGCAACATTCATTGCTAACCGACAAGCGTTTGTCTGATCAAGCATATTTTTAACCACAAAATCATGAATAATCCCTTGAAAACGAATTTGAGAAACGTTTCCTCCAGCATCGCGAATCTTACGAGCCAATGCTTCAGCTTCATCCCTGACAACGTCCGCCTCAGCAGTAACAATCAGTGTTTCTGGAAGTTGTTTAAGGTGTTCAAAAGAAGCCTGTAAAGGTGAATACAAGAAAGATGGTTTTCCTCCCTGCTCTGTTCCCAGATACTGCTGCCAAGACCATTTCATCTGTTCACGAGTCAAGTCGTATCCACCAGCAAATTGATGATATGAATTCGTATCGAAATTCTCGTTGGTCACAGGACAAAATAGAATCATCTTGTAAATCCGCGGAACATCAATCCGTTTGGCTTGAAGCAAAGCAAGCGAAAGTGCAAATGTACCTCCTACGTCATCACCGCCAACCAACAATCTTGATAGATCAAAAGGGTACCTAACAGCCAGCTCAGGAAGCTGTTCAAAAACAGACTGCAGCTGATTGAGTTGTATGGGAGCCTTAACCTCCGGGGCTAGTGAATAAGAAACAAAAACAGCGGCAACATGAGCCCTAAGGACAAGTTCACGTAAAAGCTTATCATGAGTTTTTACATTTCCAGAAATAAACTGCCCACCGTGAATGTAAAAAAGAATTGGTACTTTTTCATCAACCTTTAAATTTCGGGGGTACATTATTCTGACTGGGATTTTTCCTCCAGCTTTGGAACCGACGTCAATTTCTGTATCTTGGTAATAAACATCATGCAAATAAACTGCTGTACGTTGTTCAAGTTCAAAACGTTCACGAATTACCTTCACACCAAAAGTAGTAGGTACAAAAACATTGTTGCGTTGTTCACAAAGCTGCCTTGCTTTTTCTTCCAGTGAAATTAACTGCACCATTATCTGCCCCCTTTAAACCAGATTATCCGTATCATATATCAAAGTAACAGGCCCGTCATTCACTAGTTCGACTTTCATTTCAGCACCAAAGATTCCCTCTACTACCTGAATTCCCTGTGCACGCAGCAATTGATTAAATGTTTGATAATTCTGTGCCGCAAGTTCAGGCTTTTGTGCTGGCGTAAAGCTCGGTCTATTTCCTTTTTTCAGAGCAGCATAAAGAGTAAACTGTGAAACGGAAAGAATCTTTCCTTCAACCTGTTTGATGTTAAGATTCATTTTTCCTTCCTTATCAGGAAAAACACGTACGTTGCTGATTTTATGCACTAGGCGTTCGATTTGTTCTCTTCCGTCACCTTCTTCAAACCCGCACAAGAGTAAAAAGCCGCTACCGCTTATTTTGGAAATTACCTTTTTATCCACAGTAACACTTGCCTGGGAAACCCTTTGTAATACAACTTTCATCGTAATTTTCCCCCTAGTGAATAATTCTTTTAACAACGTAGACATCAGGTACTCTTTTTATGTTATCGATTACCCGTTGGAGATGGATCCGATCACGAATACCCACGGTAGCGTCCATTGTCGCTTGTTTGTTGTTATCAACCCGTCCGTTAACTGAGTTTAACTGACGGGTACTATTATTGAGAGCTTGCAAAACATCGTTTAAAAGCCCTGATCTATTATAGCCTTGAATTTGCAGGTCAGTATTGTAATAAGCTTTATTGTCATAAGTCATATCCCATGAAACTGCAATTAAACGCATCCCAGATTTTTCTGCGCTTTTAACATTTGGGCAGTCCACTCTATGAATTGAAACTCCTCTGCCCTTTGTAATATAACCAACAATTTCATCACCTGGAATCGGGTTACAGCAATGACTCAAACGAACAAGCAGATTGTCAACCCCTGCTATTACGATTCCCTCATCATTTTTGTGCCCATCCGGTTGATTTTCACGTGTTAATTCTTGGTGATCTTCTAGAAGAGCTTTTTCTTCTTGGCGCTTACGGTCTGTTTCTTTTTCTCGACGAATCTTTTCTGTCAGGATATTGATAACTCCTAGAGGAGCCAACTCACCGAAACCTATAGAAGCATATAAATCATTTGCACTTGAGAATTTTTTCTTACGCAAAACTTTCTTTAGATTCTCACCCGTTAGCACTTTTTTGGGCTCATATCCCATTTCCAACAAGTTTTCGTCAATTATCTCTCTGCCTTTGTCAATGTTTTCAACGCGATCTTGTTGTTTAAAAAAGCGTTTTATTTTATTACGTGCTTTACTGGTATGCACCAGTTTAAGCCAATCGCGGCTAGGTCCTGCTGAATTTACTGATGTTAAGATATCCACGATATCACCGTTTTTGACTTGATAATCCAATGGAACAATCTTGCCATTAACCTTTGCGCCAACAGTCTCATTGCCAATCTCTGTATGAATTGAATATGCCATATCCAAAGGCCCGGCTCCCTTGGGAAGCTCAAAAACATCACCCTTTGGGGTAAAAACATAAACACGGTCGCCAAAAAGATCACCCTTAACACTTTCAACAAACTCAGCAGCATCGTTACTTTCATCTTGCAGTTCAATAATTTCTTTAAACCAATTAAGCTTAGTACCTGTGTCATCCTGTTCTATTGCCTCGGTTTTTCCTTCTTTATACGCCCAGTGTGCAGCAATACCATATTCAGCTACCCGGTGCATCTCAGCAGTTCTTATCTGTACTTCAAACGGCCGGCCCTTGGGCCCGATTACTGTTGTATGCAAAGACTGATACATATTAGCTTTCGGCATTGCTATATAATCTTTAAACCTTCCCGGCATGGGCTTCCATTGTGTATGAATAGCACCTAGAACTGCATAACAATCCTTAATAGAATTAACGATTACCCTGACTGCAAGCAAATCATAAATTTGACTGAACTGCTTATGCTGATCTTTCATCTTTCGATAAATAGAATAAATGTGTTTAGGCCTGCCGTAAATTTCACAATCAAGATCTAACTCATTGATTGCCTTGCGAATTTCTTTAATGGCCTCTTCAATATACTGCACTCGTTCGGTTCTCTTAGAACTCATGAGATGTACAATCCGATAATATTGCTGTGGATTAAGATAACGCAATGAGCTGTCCTCGAGCTCCCACTTGATTGTACTAATTCCTAAGCGATCAGCTAAAGGTGCATATATTTCCAAGGTTTCATTTGCAATTCTGCGCTGTTTATCAGGACGCAAATGACTAAGAGTACGCATATTATGCAAGCGATCTGCCAGTTTTACAATGATTACCCGCAAGTCTTTTGACATTGCTAAAAGAAGCTTGCGGTGATTTTCTGCCAGCTGCTGCTGATGGGACTTATAACGGATTTTGCTAAGTTTAGTGACTCCGTCAACAATAATCTCAACATCATGACCGAAAAGTTCGCCTACATCTCCCAAAGTAACCGGTGTATCTTCGACGACGTCATGCAAGAAGCCTGCACAGACAGTTGCTGGATCCATTCTGAGGTCAGCAAGAATACCAGCCACCTGAATAGGATGAACAATGTAAGGTTCTCCAGATTGGCGCCGCTGTTCCTTATGCACATAGCTAGCAAACACATACGCTTTTTTTACTAGTGCTACGTGTTTTTCGTTCATATATTTACGGACCATTTCTAAAACGTCATCTGCGTTCCAAATTGTTTCTCTTTCCATTTTGTCCACTCCTACAAAAATATAAATAAAAACACGTACTTTCAAAAGACGTGCTTCTCACTGTGCATTAATTATGCTTTGGCTGCCCCATACGCAAGAAAAGCAACTATGATGTAAAAAAGCGAAAAATAATACGCGTAACTCTCAAAGAAAAGCTTTACTCCCATAAGATAAATTAACGGAAAAAAGAGAAGGTAAACTGCCGGCTGCTTTTTCACACCTATAAGTATTCCCGTAAAAACCGTATAAATTACATTAATTCCAAATAAAGCAAAACCGATTCGTGAAACGTCGCTTAAATTAAATTCCTCAAAAACTATAGGAACTACTAAAGAAATTGCAAATGCAAAAGCCAGATACCATAAAGCAGTAATTGAAAACAGCCGTTTAATATTCATTAAAATCCTCACTTTTTAATAATTTCCTTTATTTTAACCTAATTCAAGTGCGAAAGAAAGCGCGGAAAGTAAATACAAAGGCGCCGTTTCAGCTCTCATAATTCGTGGGCCCAAACCAGCTAAAACAAAATCATTTTGTTTTAAGAATGACACTTCATCTGCAGATAAACCACCTTCTGGTCCGAAAACTGCCAGCAAGCGTGGAACTTTTTGAAGTTTTTCACGCCAAAGATGCTCTGTTAAATTCCGCATTGCATTTTTTTCCCCTTTTTTGGCAGCTTCTTCATACGCAGTTAATCTATATTCAAAGTCTGTAAACGGAAAACTTTTAATGTTTGAAATAAATTCTACTTGCGGAGTTACCACTCGATGAGATTGCTGTGCTGCATTCTTTGCAATTTTTTGCAATCTGTTAAGCTTTTGAGGCCGCTTTTTTTGTTCCCACTTTGCAATCGAATAATCAGCTTCAAAGAAAACAAAATGTGCTGCACCTAATTCCGTACTCTTTTGCACAATCCATTCGGCTTTATCTTTTTTTGATAAACCGCACATGATCGTAACATCAACAGGCAGTTCAACTTGATGCTCAAAACTTTGGATTACTTTGACACTTGCTTTTTTATCTTCTACTTGAGCTACTTCCACCAATAAAACCTGCTTGTTTGCTGTCACAATTTCAAAACGTGAACCGGATTTCATCCGCAGTACAACTATTGCATGATGATAAATTTCTTCGGGAAGAATAAAACTTTGTGGCAAGTGATTTTGTTCAACAAAATATCTCTGCATGCTAATCACCACTCTTTTTTTGTAAAATAAAGCAAACCCATTTTCCGTCCGTTGAAAGTTGTCTAAGAAACAATCCGTATTTTTGTGCCTGGGTTAATATTTCGTTTTTATTCTTCATTATTATTCCAGACATAATAAGCTTACCGCCTGCCTTTAAATGAGCACCAATCTGCGGAAGTAACAGCAGTTGGATTTCTGGAAGAACATTTGCGATTATTAACTCTGCTTTTTTGGGAGCTCCTTCAAGCAAACTCGCCTGTCTTATTTCAATTTTTTGCGCGACAGCATTCAGTTTAATATTAAGATTAGCCGATGCAACAGCTTTTTTATCAATATCACAAGCAAACACCTTTGCAACTCCCAGCTTGCAAGCTGCAATGCTCAATACACCAGATCCAGTTCCCACATCGATAACTGATTCCTTACCGAACACACAGTTCTCCAAGGCACTTAATGCAAGTATAGTCGTGGGATGGGTCCCAGTTCCAAAAGCAGCCCCTGGGTTAAGTCGAATTACTAACTCTCCGCTTTGCTGCCGCTCATAATCTTCCCACGTGGGCACTACAGTTAAAAAACGAGTAATTCTTTGTGCATGATAGTATTTTTCCCATTCATGTGCCCACTTTTGATCATCAACATTGTTGAGCGTAACCTTCAAACCCTTAACCTCAAAACCAGCCTTTGAAAGTTGTGCTACCCGTTCTTTGATCATTTTAAACTGCTTTTTATCAATTTTACGGTCTTCACTAAAATAACTGCTTAAATAAAAGGTTCTTTTATTTTTAGTATTTGTTGTACTATCTTCTTTTTGAATACCAGTTGTTCCAATACTATACAAGATAGCTTCTATTGCAGATTCAGCTTCTTGAGTAGTTTCTATTGTTAACTTTTGCCAGTGCAATTTCTTCCTCCATATTTTAAATGTTGTTATTCAGAGTAAGGCAGCCATAACGGCCTATCTTGTGCCTGTTGTTTTTGGGCAAGTATCCGTGAAAATTCTTCGTCAGACCATTCCAGTTCAAATAAAGTCAATTCAGAGCTGTCACTGCTATTCAAAAAATCTATTAAGTCAGACTGGCTGTTATCCAGCAAGATTTGTAAATAAGTTAACAGGGCCTCCGCTTTTGCAACTTCCCAACCCTTTGTTCCTTCAAATGGCAGACAAGTCAAATATTCATCTTGTACTTTTGCTGGATCGAAATGGTAGCGGTCATAAAGAAGAATCGCATCTACAAATGTAATAGCGGGTTTAGGTGAAGTTTCACCCGTCATTTCCAAAAATAAAGCACGCGCTCTTTTTTCCATAACAAAAGTCATCTCAATTGTTAGTGTATACTGTTCTTTATTTTGGGTAAGTTCCAGCTTTCCATCAAAATCAAGTTTAGATAGACCATTTTTCAAAAATTCAAAAAGATCAATTTTCATTACTTCACCGCCTTAGCAAAAAATAATAGTACCGTAAATACCTGAATATTTTATCTTAATTTTTTTAGCTGCTTTATGCAGCAGCTCACAATTCAATATTAATATTTTTGACTGATTGTGACAACTATTAATAAGAAATGTTACAAATGTCTCTCATTGTCCTGCCTTATTTTTTGGAAAATCATACGGCTGTATTTTAAGCAATGTAATTAAAGCCTCAAATGAATCTTCCATAAAAGTTTCTGCCTCAATATGCTGGTATTTTTGCAGATAATCTTTTTTATACTTATCCAAAACAACTACGCCGATTATAAAAGACCACACAGTTGCTGCACTTTGCTTATTTGCAAGTTCAGAACAAAAATATTTTTCCGTGCATCCCTGTATTAAAGTATCCCTGATTATATCCAAGACTTCAGCATTTAATTCGTGATATTTATTTTTCAACCTCTTTCCAAGATGCAAGCCTGAAAAGTCTGTTTGTTCAAAGAAAATAATTGCAGTCAAGTACACTGGAAAATCATTTTTTAATATAAAAATACTATGAAGAAAAACTTGTAGTTTTTCTATAGGCGTTACAAAATTTCTTGCTAATATGTTTTCTTTGAAGATTTCAAGCAGCTGACGATAACCCCTTAATGCTACTTCTAAATAAATCTCTTCTTTACTACTAAAATAAACGTATAGCGTTTTTTTGCTGAATTCAGCGGCTCCGGCAATTTCATCAATAACAGCTTCTTCATAATTTTTCTTAGCAAAAACCTGCTCTGCAGCATTAATGATATCTTGCTGTTTTAATTTTCTTTCACGAAATTTTCTCTCAAGTTGACCCACTTGCTAAGCCTCCCATTATAGATATGCCTTTATAAACTTGTATTATCTTTAAGTAAACTACCAGTTACATTTAATATACAGCAGTTAACTTTTAAAGACAAAGTTATTGTTTCTCTTTCAAAAGTCTCCAGTAGTCTTACTCTTAGAGATTAACTGGTCAGAAACTTGTTTTTTTGCTAGTATTATCATGGTTACATTAATTTTTAATATTGCGGAGGTTTTTGCATGGCTAAATATAAAATGATTCTTGATCTTGACACGGGGATAGACGATGCACTTGCAATTGCCTATGCTTTAGCAGATCAAGATTGCGATCTAATTGGAATAATCGGCTCCTACGGAAATGTCTTAGTAGAACAAGGTGTCCGTAACAGCCTGGATTTACTGTATCTTCTTGGTGCTGAAAACGTTCCTGTTTATCAAGGCTCAGCATGTGCTTCAACAAAAAACAGATTTGCAGTTGAACCTGTCAGTGCTACAATTCATGGGAAAAATGGAGTTGCAAATCTTTCATTAAAACATTCTCCCCAGAAACCAGCAGTTGAAAACGGGGTAGACTTTTTAATTACAGCAATTCATAAATATCAAAAAGAGCTCATTTTTGTACCAACTGGGCCACTCACTAATCTAGCTGCCGCAATAAAAAAAGATCCAGCTATAGTAAATCTAATCGGTAATGTTACTTTTATGGGAGGCGCCCTAAGTGTTCCAGGCAACGTAACACCAGCAGCCGAAGCCAACATCCACCAAGACCCTGTAGCTGCAAATGAAGTTTTACGCAGCAGCCTTCCTTTAACAATGGTCGGTTTAGACGTGACAACCCGTACATTGCTCACAAAAAAAGAAACAAAAAAATGGCGCAGCCTTGGCACTTCTGCTGGTGAAATTTACGCTGATCTCGTTGATTATTATATTGAAGCGTATCAAGTTACAAATGCACATTTAGCAGGCTGTGCACTTCACGATCCGCTGGCAGTCGCTGCCGCTTTAGAACCTTCTTTACTAGACACTGTTTTCCTAAATATGAAAGTTGATACTGATTTACCGTTTGAAGGACGCACAATTGGGGATGAAACACGTATAAATAAACCTGCTGAAACTACTCAAGTAGCTTTAGACGTCAATAAAAAACGTTTTCTTAATAAATTTATGACTCGGCTTACAGGATTATTTGAAAAATATTGATTTTTTTAGTGGGGGTGTTTTTATGAAAGCTGCCGGTGTTGTTTTATATATTTTCTGGCTTTTTCTTCTGATCCTCAAGTACACAGTAATACCTAAGGATGAGAATTTTTTGTATCGCCACATTTTTTGGGGTAAACTCTCTTGGTACAGAAACTCACGTACCCTTATTTTACTTGCTGCTTTGTTTATGATTGAATTGTTTCTTCCATTACGCAGTCTATATGCCCTTTTTTTACTAACCGGCGTTATCATAATAATTATTTCGTTCGCAAACATACGAAATCATACAGGTAAAGCAGCAGCAACTTCACTTGTTTTTCTTCTCGGCCTACTAATTACTTCATTTTCTGCCTTCTTCGTTTTTAATTAAAAAACTACTATAAATAGATTTGTTTAACAACCAACTGAGCAAAACTTGTCTTTATATAATCTATTTTATTACAAATAAAAAGGCTGCGACAACGTTAAAAATCGTCACAGCTCTTTTTGGCAGTTAAAGTTTTTGTGTGAATTTGAGGATGACTTAATTATAAAGCACAGCTTTAATAAAGAAAGGTAATTTACCTATAATTTACCAAATTTACTTAAACATTACATTTTTTTACTCCTCAGTTGTTCATTAGCCTATCTGCAATCTTACAGTTTCTTTCGACTGTAAGACATCATTTGGTTGGTTTAGCTAAACTTTTTTGTTAAACTTTAGCTAAGTGTTAAATTAAAAGGAGCTAATCAAATGCCTATTATGCTAGTTGTCACTACTGAAAACATTCCCGGGAAAAATTATGAAGTTCTTGGTGAAGTCTTTGGGCTGACTACTCAATCAAAGAATATCTTTCGCAACATCGGCGCTGGACTGAAAAATATTGTGGGCGGAGAAATTAGAGACTACACTAAAATGCTGGAAGAATCACGCGAGGTTGCAATCAATCGGCTACGCGAAAATGCTGCTAAACTGGGGGCTGACGCAGTCGTAATGATGCGTTTTGACTCAGGTTCAATCGGTCAAGACATGCAGTCAGTAGCCGCTTATGGAACCGCAGTAAGATTTATTTCTTAAGCTTAGAACTTTGATGGCTGCAACCGCAACCGTCTTTAAAGAACCTGAAAACAAAAAGACCTGCGTTTATTGCAGGCCTAATGTGGTTTAAACAAGCATTATTATAAAACTGTGGACGCTATTACTACAACACTTGCTTCAGTTTTATGATACTATTTTTAGTAACCAAAAACATGTTATTTGTTTTTTCAAATAGCTATTACAAAAATTGCATTATAGCTGGGTTAACGTTTATCTATCCAAAAAAGTTTCCTTTTTAGGGCATTTGAAACATTTTCTAAGCAGTAATACTTTAAAAATTGTCTATTGCTTGTTCCAAAATTCTCTAATTATCATTAGTGATTCTTTTTAAGTGTTCTCTTAGTAAAGCTTATCGTTTGTAGCATGAGTGCTCTTTCATTTATAATTTAGTTAAGGTTACAAAACAAAGGGAGGTAATCATGGTGAGCTCAAAAGATAAATTTGAAAATACAAAAGATAAGGTAAGTGGCAAGGCAAAAGAAGTCGGCGGTAAAGTAACTGATGATAAAAAACTTGAAGCTGAGGGAAAAACACAAAATACTCTAGGTAAAGCAAAAGATGCACTCAATGATGCAAAAGATGCAGCTAAGGGAGCGGTTAAGAGTATTAAGAAAAAGTTGAACAAAAAAGAAGACGATTAATTTTTAACTTCTTAACCAAATAAATTTGCAAAAAAAGACTATGACGAACTGAAATTTTTGGTTTGCCATAGTCTTTTTATATAAATCTGTTACTGGATGCTATATTATTACTGATACAAATCGACTAAAAAACACTGCTGTACATCCCCCTATACAACTTCACAAATTATTTGTTTAAATCCTAAGTTTCTTAGGTATAAGTGTATTCAAAAGCCTTTGATTTTTACTATACAATTCAAATAATCTTCTGAGCAGCTGGTTTCTGTAAATTTTCAGTAACTTATGTAACGTTTAGGTAATCAATATTGAAACTTGGTTAATTTTCTTGTAGAGTAGTGCATGAGTCAAGATACTGTGTGGGAAATTTTGGCTCATGCAGAACCTCCAATGTCTTTTCTGTTCTGCTAATAATACTTTCAAGATCCTTTTCCATCGCCCTTTATACGTGCGATGGTTTTTAATATACAGAAAAAAAGACTGCACCAAATAATCCTTGATCCAGTCCCTCTACTTTATCTAAAAGACACTCGTTGATGTGTTCTGGTAGTCAGTCTTTCCCGCTTAACCACAAAATTACTCGTAAGCAAATTCAGACTATATTTGTAATTAGAAGTCAATTTTCAAAAGTTACCACCTATTAACACACTCTTTTAATAGAAACAATGCAAATCAGCGGTTATTTATACTATTAATTTTCTTCGTCAGTTTTTAATACTGCCATAAATGCTTCTTGCGGAACCTCAACTGTCCCTACAGCTTTCATTCTTTTTTTACCTCGCTTTTGTTTTTCCAAAAGCTTAGCACGCCGATCCGGATCACCTGTATGAATTCTAGCTGTAACGTCTTTTCGGTAGGCCTTGATATTTGTCCGTGCAATAATCTTAGCACCGATTGCAGCTTGAATTGGAATCTCAAAACTTTGTCGTGGAATTATTTTTTTAAGCTTATCAGTAATAACACGTGCCCTTTGCGGTGCAAATTTGCGATGAGTAATAAAACTGAGTGCATCAACTTTGCTGCCGTTTAAAAGAATATCAATCTTAACCAAATCTCCAGGTTTATTCCCATCCAACTCGTAATCCAATGATGCATATCCCTTAGTACTTGACTTTAAACGGTCAAAGAAATCAAAAATAATTTCTGATAAAGGCATTTCATAAATTACGTTTACTCGATATTCATCAAGATATTCCATAGTTAAGAATTTTCCCCGCTTATGCTGGCACAGCTCCATTACAGTACCGACATAATCATTTGGCACCATGATTGTAGCCTTAACGTATGGTTCATTAATTGTCTTGATACTTGAATTTTCAGGCATTTCCGCAGGATTATCAACCTCTTTATGAGTTTCGTCAGTTAATTCTACGTCATAAGTTACAGCTGGTGCAGTTGTAATTAAATCCATGTTAAATTCACGTTCCAAGCGTTCTTGAACAACATCCATGTGCAGCAAGCCTAAAAAACCGCAACGGAAACCAAACCCTAGAGCCTGAGAAGTTTCAGGCTCAAATTCAAGCGCAGCATCGTTTAACTGCAATTTTTCAAGCGCTTCGCGCAGCTCATTATACTTGGCATTATCAGTAGGATAAAGGCCAGAATAAACCATTGGATTCATTTCCCGATAGCCCTCAAGTGCTTTTTCCGCCGGCCGTTGCGCATTAGTCACCGTATCACCGACACGGGTATCTTGAATATCTTTGATACTTGCAGTCAAGTACCCTACATCTCCAGCCATAAGCAACTCACGCTTTATAGGTTTCGGAGAGTTAACACCCACTTCTGTTACTTCATATTCCGTTTTACTGTTCATCAAGCGAATCCTATCACCCGGTTTAACTATCCCGTCAAAGACTCTGATACTTAAAACTACTCCTCGATAATCATCATAAACTGAATCAAAAATCAATGCTTTTAAAGGAGCCTCTAAGTCTCCAGCCGGTGCCGGGACTTTGTGGACAATTTGCTCCAGCATCTCTTCAATCCCAATTCCCTTTTTTGCGCTTGCAAGAACAGCATCTGAAGCATCAAGCCCAATCACATCCTCAATTTCTTTACGAACTTTTTCAGGTTGTGCAGATGGAAGATCAATCTTATTGATTACCGTAACAATCTCCAAATTATCATCCAGCGCCAAGTACACATTTGCAAGTGTTTGTGCTTCAACTCCTTGTGCAGCATCGACTACAAGTACGGCTCCTTCACAAGCTGCCAGACTGCGCGAAACTTCGTATGAAAAATCCACATGTCCTGGAGTATCAATAAGATGAAATATATATGTTTTTCCATCTTGAGCGTGATAATGAAGTTCTACCGCGTTTAACTTGATCGTTATACCCCGTTCACGTTCAAGTTCCATAGAATCCAGTAATTGATCTTGCATTTCCCGCTTTGAAACAGTATCAGTCAATTCAAGAATTCGATCTGCCAATGTTGACTTTCCATGATCAATATGCGCAACAATCGAAAAATTCCGGATCTTTTTTTGGCGTCCCTTCAATTTTTCAATATCCATTCATAACTTCCTACTTTCCTGCTCAAAATCTATTCTGTTCAATTATACCAATGCGCTGATTCAAAAACAACGCATTGGTTTAGTCACAAAAGAAGACTGGTATTCCTCAAAAGGGGATACCAGTCTTCTTATTTTAACATATCAACTATTCAGCGTTTTGTATGTTTCTTAAGCCTATCAAAAAGTGATTCTTCTCCGCGGACTTTTTCTCCACTTGCTTCTGCAAATGATTTAAGAGCCTCTTTTTGCTTTTGATTTAAGGATTTTGGCGTCTCAACTTCTACAGTTACCTCTTCGTCTCCAGTTCCTTTACCACGCAGATAAGGTGCTCCTTTACCACGCAAACGGAAGACTGTCCCAGTCTGAGTACCTGCTGGAATTTTCATTTTTACGTCACCATGGACTGTCTTAACGTCAACTTCATCGCCCAATGCAGCCTGAACAAAACTTATCGGCAAGTTAAAGTAGATTTTTGCCCCATCACGTTTGAAAATGTCACTTGAAGCAACATTGAAAACAATATAAAGATCACCATAAGGCCCGCCATTTTCTCCTGCTTCTCCCTGACCTTGGAGGCGCATTTGGTTGCCATCTTCAACACCTGCTGGAATCGAAACTTCTACTTCATGTTTTTCTTGGACATGTCCGCTGCCGTGACACGTAGAGCATTTTTCTTTGATAATTTTCCCTTTGCCTTGGCAATATTCACATTCCTGCTGAGTGACTACTTGCCCCAATGGTGTCGCACGCTTTACACGCATGTAGCCACTTCCGCCGCAATGTGAACATGTTTCTGGTGATGTACCCTTCTTTGCTCCGCTTCCGCCGCAAGTTTTACACAGGGCTTCACGTGTATACTGGATACTTGTTTTTTTACCAAAAACTGCTTCTTCAAAAGTTAGGTCCATCTCATACTGCAGATCTCGCCCTTGACGCGGTGCATTTGGATTTCTGCTTGAACCGCCGCCACCTCCAAAGAACGAACTGAAGATATCCTCAAAGCCGCTTCCGCCAAAATCGCCGAACCCGCCGCTTTGATAGTTTCCTCCAAAGCCTTGTTGCCCGCCTGTAGAACCATACTGATCAAACTGAGCTTTCTTTTGCGGATTACTTAAAATCTCATAGGCCTCATTTACCTCTTTAAACTTTGCTTCAGCACCAGGTTCCTTGTTTAAATCTGGATGATATTTTTTGGAAAGCCTGCGGTAAGCTTTCTTAATCTCAGCAGCAGAAGCATCTTTCGATACACCTAAAGTTTCATATGGATCTCTGATTTCTGCCATTCTTTTCCTCCGTATATAAGAAATTCTTCTAAATTAAAGACTACCATATTGTGTGCTAAATAAAAAGTCAAAGTCCACTATGGCCTTTGACTTTTTATAGGCTGCCGTTAACGACTATTTCTTATCCTTGTCATCTGGATCAACTTCCTTGAAGTCACCATCGACTGTCTTATCATCACCGCTCTTTGCTGCATCGCCTTCTTGACCTTTAGCAGCACCGCCTTTTGCCTGTTGTGCCTGCTGTGCTTGTTGATAAAGCTTAACAGAAAGGTCTTGGATAATCTTGTTAAGGTTATCTTTTTTAGTTTTCATTTCTTCAACGTTGTTAGCTTCTTGCGCTTTTTTCAAAGCGTCGCGAGCTTCCTCAGCCTTCTTGATTTCATCTTCAGAAACTTTACCCTTAACTTCTTTCAAAGTCTTGTCAGTTGTAAAGATCAACTGGTCAACTTCATTCTTAAGGTCAACTTCTTCTTTACGCTTTTTATCAGCGTCTTCGTTTTCTTTTGCTTCTTTAACCATTCTATCAATTTCTTCATCTGAAAGGCCGGACGAACTCTTGATCGTAATCTTTTGTTCTTTGTTGGTACCCAGATCTTTTGCAGAAACATTAACAATCCCGTTCTTATCAATATCAAACTTAACTTCGATCTGAGGAACACCGCGTGGTGCAGGCGGAATATCCGTTAGTTGGAAACGACCAAGCGTCTTATTATCTGCAGCCATTGGGCGCTCACCTTGTAATACATGAATGTCAACAGCTGGCTGATTGTCTGCCGCAGTGGAGAACACTTGCGACTTGCTTGTAGGGATTGTAGTATTACGATCGATTAACTTAGTGAATACACCGCCCATGGTTTCAATTCCTAATGACAAAGGTGTAACATCAAGTAAAACAACATCTTTGACATCACCGGTAATAACACCACCTTGAATTGCAGCACCTAATGCTACAGCTTCATCGGGGTTAACTGTCTTATTAGGCTTGTGCGCTGTTTCTGCTTCAACAGCAGCTTGAACAGCTGGGATACGTGTCGAGCCACCAACAAGGATAACTTCGTCAATATCGCTGTTAGTTAAGTTAGCATCCTTCAAAGCATTACGTACAGGTACTTTAGTACGTTCTACAAGGTCTGCCGTTAATTCATCGAACTTAGCACGAGTCAAGGTTTTCTCTAAATGTAATGGACCATTAGCGCCTGCTGTAATGAAAGGTAAGCTAATTTGTGCACTTGAAATTCCTGAAAGATCCTTCTTAGCTTTTTCAGCTGCATCTTTCAGACGCTGCATTGCCATCTTATCAGCAGACAAGTCGATGCCGTTTTCTTGTTTGAATTCAGCAACTAACCAATCAATAATCTTGTTATCAAAGTCATCTCCACCTAAATGAGTATCACCATTAGTTGAAAGTACTTCAAAGACGCCGTCTCCTAATTCAAGGATAGAAACATCAAAAGTACCACCACCAAGGTCAAAGACAAGAATCTTTTGGTCTTTATCAAGTTTGTCTAACCCATATGCTAAAGCAGCAGCAGTTGGTTCATTAACAATTCTTTCAACTTTTAAGCCAGCAATCTTACCTGCATCCTTAGTTGCCTGACGCTGTCCATCATTAAAGTATGCTGGTACTGTGATAACAGCCTGCGAAACTTTTTCACCAAGGTATGATTCTGCATAATCCTTAATATATTGTAAAATCATAGCTGAGATTTCCTGAGGAGTGTATTCCTTATCTTCAACTTTTACTTTGTATCCCGCTTCACCCATGTGACGTTTGATTGAAGAAATAGTGTTAGGGTTCGTAATTGCTTGTCGTTTTGCAACTTCCCCAACTTGAGTTTCCCCGTTTTTGAAAGAAACGACAGATGGTGTTGTTCTATTACCTTCAGGGTTTGTGATGATTTTGGCTTCTTTACCTTCAAGAACAGCGACTGCCGAGTTAGTAGTCCCTAAATCAATACCAATAATCTTTGACATATTATTTTCAACCTCTTTTATTTTAATTTATTTTTACTGTGCAACTACAACCATCGCTGGTCGCAGTACACGGTCTTTTAACATATAACCATCTTGAAATACTTCAACAACAGTCTCAGCCTTTTGACCATCCTCAACTGGAACAGTCTTGACTGCCTGATGAATAACAGGATCAAATTCTTGCCCTAAAGCTTTGATCTTAGTTACATGATTTGCAGTCAAAGCTTTTTCCATGTCTTGATAAACTAATTCAATACCATGCTTCAACTGCTTTGAAGCATCATCGGTAACTTCAAATTTCAAAGCACGATCTAAATTATCAATTACTGGAAGAACCTCTTTAGCAAGCCCTTGACCATCATATTTTAGAAGACGTTCCTGTTCTTTTTTAAACCTTGTATTCATATTAGCCATTTCTGCTTCAGCCCGTAAGTACTTATCTTCAAGCGCATCATACTTACTTTGTAGCTGTGCGTAAAGCTCATGATAATCGGTCTTTTCTTTTTGTTGACTTGCTGTATTATCTTTTTTAGAAGCCTCTTTTTTTGGACTAGTGTCTTTCTTAGGAAAAATTTTCACTGTTTTCTTAGAATCTCCATCAGTCTGCAAATTTTCTTGTGCTTTGCTTTCATTTTGTTCTGTCACACAATCACCCCTTTTTTATTTCTCGTACAAATTATAGTAGGCCAGCAATTTACGGGTTAATTCTTCACGAAAGACTCGTATAAGACCAATCATTTTTGAATATGGCATATTGGTCGGTCCCAATAAAGCGATCAAACCCTGACCATGTTGTGCCACATCATAGGTTGCTGAAATCAGGCTGTAATTTACTAACGAGCTGTTAGTCATCTCACTACCTATCTTAACCTGAATCTTCTGATCAGAACCACCTACCAAATCATTAATATCATCCGAGCGTTCAATCAGTGAATACAGCTTTTTGATCTGCTCGACATCGCCATTTTCAACAAAATTAAGCAGATTCAGCTTACCGCCAACAAAAAACTGTTCACGTGCTGACCTTTCAAGAATATCACCAAAAATATCCAAGAAACCGGCCGGATATTGAACATAGTGCAACAACAAAGGAATAGTTTCATGAAGTCGATCAATTACCTGATCAAGTGGCAATCCAACAATTCGGTCATTAATAACACGAATAACAGCCTCTATTTCTTCTCCACTGAGATTTTTGGGAATATTGAATATCTGGCTTTCAGTATTTCCATCACTAGTAACCAAAATCATCATTACCTGTTGATTTCCCAAAGGAATTATTCTTAATCCCTGAAGCCGAAGATCCTTAACTTCCGGTTTAAAAGTAATTGCTGTATAGTTGGTCAACTCTGATAAGATTTTAGCCGACTCTTTAATGATTTCGTCAACCTTGTAATAATTACTGTCAAGAGAAAGCCGAATACTTTCAATCTCATTTTGATCCACAACATCAGGTTTTACAAGGTTATCAACATAGTAGCGATATCCCTTTAGTGAAGGAACCCTTCCAGAAGAAGAATGTTCTTTACCAATAAAGCCCGAGTGCTCCAATACTGCCATTTCATTTCGAATAGTTGCTGAACTGACATTCATCGATAATTGATGCTCCAAAAGTTTAGACCCAATGGGTCTGCCAGTAGTTGTATAATCCTGAATTATAGCTTCAAGAATTAACAATTGTCTTTCTGTAAGCAATTCAATCACCTCGATTAGCACTTAGCATGCTAGAGTGCTAAGTCAATTATTAATATACAAGAACTCTCAAAAGATGTCAAGAAATGGCTCTTTATTATCTCTGATAAACTAACTACTTTCCCTTAAAATAATCGCGCGTATCTCTTTCGTCTTGACCAAGCTGTGTTACTAAAGCAGGTACGTCCGAATATTTTTCTTGATCACGTAAATGCTGATACCAATGTACAATAACTTTTTGTCCATAAACATTTTGAGAAAAATCAAATAAATTTATTTCTAATGTCGGCTTATTATTTTTACCAAAGGTTTCATTACGGCCAATCGAGGCCATTCCCATAATTTCTTGGCTTAAAAGCTGAACCCTAACAGCATAGATCCCCTCAGCTGGAATGCGTTCACCTTTTGTAACTTCCACATTGATGGTAGGAAATCCTAACTTGCGGCCAATTTGTTTACCGTGGACAATTATCCCATCATTTTCAAACGGATATCCCAACAATTCATTAGCTTCCTCAATTTTTCCCTCATCCAGACAGCTCCTGATTTTTGTTGAACTTATTTTTTGTCCATTTTCTTTAAGATGTGTTATTTTAATTACCTCAAAACGCTTCCGCGCATACTTAGGCAAAAGTTCCATATTAGCAATTTCTTGTTTGCCGAAAGTATAGTCTTCACCAGCTACAACAACTTGTGCATGTAAAGCCGCCATGTATTTATCAACAAATTCTTGCGGTCCCATCGGAATTAGATACTGGTTAAGTACCGTAACATATCCAATATCAGCACCAAGATGTTCAAAAAGCGTTAATTTATGGTCTAAAGAAGTTAAGTAGGTAACCTTAGAGCTGGGAATATGCCGAAAAGCGACTGAAGGATGGGGAGTTAATGTCATGATTGCGAGTTTTATCCCTCGTTTTTTTGCCTCTAGCCGTGCTCGCTTAATTACCGCTTGGTGTCCACGATGTACACCATCAAAAAAACCCATCGCAAGTACAATCGGAGAGTCTGGGATTTTTTTTTGGTCAAAGGGTTCTTCTAACTTAATTATTTGCACAACTACTACTCTCCTTCACTCAAATCAATCATTTGCTCCGGCTGATATCTTTTCTTTTCAGTATTCAGCTTATAAATACAACGTACTTTTTTACCGTAAATTAAAACAATCTGGGGTGCTTTGCCAAAAAGCTTCTTAAGCTTGTTTTCCTCTAAAAAACCACCGTTTTTAACAATCTCCCACTCTTGGCTTTTTAGTTCGTAATGCGGAAAATTTTGAAGTGCATGGTCGGAATCAACTAAAAATCGCGAAAGTGTTCCTTCACCTGCTGCTTTTTCTAAATCTGTTAAGGAGATTGCTTCAGAAATAGTAAAACCGCCGCTGGCAAGCCTTGTCAGCTCTGACATTACGGCCGGAACTCCGAGCTTTTTTCCCAAATCTACAGCGAGAGTTCTGATATAAGTTCCCTTACCGCATCCAACTTCAAAGTAAATGCGCTGAAGATTTTTTTCTGAATCGTAAACTGTTTTTTTGACCTGCTTGAAATAATCTACTCGAATCTTGCGCTTGGGCCTTTCAACGGGATCTCCGGCCCGAGCATATTCGTAAAGCCGTCTGCCTTTTACCTTAATTGCGGAGTACAGCGGTGGAATCTGGATCATTTCGCCTGTCAGTTCTTTCATCGCATTTTCAATTGCAATCTCAGAAAAAGGCTGTACTATTTTTTGACGAGCAATAATCTTGCCCTCAAGATCCTCTGTAGCAGTCGCAAATCCAAGTGTTATTTCTCCTGTATACACCTTACCGGAATCCATCAGATAATTAACAACTTTCGTTGCGTTTCCAAGGCAAATAGGCAAGACTCCATCAACACCCGGATCAAGCGTTCCGCTATGTCCGATTTTTTTCATTTTAAAAATTCTGCGGCACTTAAACACACAGTCATTACTTGTCATTCCGCGTTCTTTATATAAAGGTAAGATCCCGTTCATTTTAAACCTCCGCTTTAAATAATTGAAAATTAAAAAAGGTGGTTAAAAACCACCCCTTTAACTTCAATTCATTTGCATTAAAAATTACTCTTCAGGGTGTTTCAGTTCATTTAACAACTGGTCAATCCGATCTCCATATTGTACTGAATTATCTCGTACAAATTTAATTTCAGGAGTGACATAGATACTTAAACGCGCTCCAAGTTCCCTACGGATTAACCCCGTTGCTTTATCTAGTCCTATCTGCGTTTTTTCACCTGTTGAAGCCAGGTCAGATAAGATACTGTAGTAAATAGTAGCCTGCTGAAGGTCTCCTGTAACATCAACACCGGTAATTGTAACTCCATCCACCCGCGGATCCCGTACCCGTTTCATCAAAATATCCGTGACTTCTCTTTGTATTTCCTGAGATAAACGACCAACACGATAATTTTGTGCCATTGCGTCTCCTCCTAACTTAAAGAACAGATTTTTTTTTATTCAGCGGGAATTTCCTGCATAATATATGCTTCGATCTGATCCCCAATTTTAATATCGTTATACTTTTCGATCATAAGGCCACACTCAAGCCCTTGTTTAACTTGTTTAACATCATCTTTAAAGCGTTTTAAGCTAGCCAACTTTCCTTCGTAGACAACGATTCCATCGCGAACAACCCTAACACCGCTGTCACGTTGAATATATCCTTCTGTAACATAACCGCCACCGATTGTCCCCAGCTTGGAAACTTTATATGTTTCTCTGATTTCAACCTGGCCTGTAACTTTTTCTTCGTATACAGGTTCCAGCATTCCTTTCATAGCAGTCTCTATTTCATCGATTGCCTGATAGATTACACGATGTAAGCGAATATCAACTTTGTCACTTTCAGCTTGTGCCTTAGCTTGAGGTGTTGGACGTACATTAAAACCGATAATAATCGCATTTGAAGCTTCTGCCAAAGTAACATCACTTTCATTGATACCACCGGCAGCCTGGTGAATAATATTTACCTTAACACCTTCAACTTCAATCTTCTTTAAGCTTCCAGCAAGAGCTTCAACTGACCCTTGTACATCAGCTTTAATAATTACGTTAACTTCCTTTAATTCACCTTCTTTAAGTGAATCAAAAAGGTTGTCGAGCGTTACCCGATGAGTATTACTACGTTCTTTCATCAAAGCACGCTTTGCACGTTCTTCCCCAGCAGCTCTTGCAGTTTTTTCATCATCAAAAACAACAAAACGGTCACCAGAATCCGGAACATCGCTTAGCCCTGTAATTTCAACAGGTGTAGCAGGTAAAGCTTTTGTAATCTGCTGCAGCTTATCATTAATCATTGTCCTCACGCGGCCAAAAGTATTTCCGACAACGATCGGGTCTCCGACATGGAGTGTACCCTGTTGAACAAGAAGAGATGCAACAGCACCTTTTCCTTTATCCAGTCGTGCTTCAATTACAGAACCAGCACCATGCTGTTTAGGGTTCGCACGTAATTCCAGTACCTCTGCCTCTAGCAAAATCATATCAAGTAATTCATCTAAATTTTTACCGAATTTAGCTGAAATTTCAACAAAAATTGTATCTCCGCCCCAGTCTTCAGGGATAAGCTCATATTCTGTCAGCTCTTCCATGACATGGTTAGGATTTGCACCTGGTTTATCAATCTTATTGACTGCCACAATGATAGGAACCTTAGCTGCTTTGGCATGATTAATAGCTTCAATTGTTTGCGGCATAACACCATCGTCAGCAGCTACTACAAGGACAGTAATATCCGTAATATCTGCTCCACGCGCACGCATATTTGTAAAGGCTGCATGCCCAGGAGTATCTAGGAAAGTTATTGTCTTGCCATCGTGCTTAACTTGGTAAGCACCAATGTGCTGTGTAATACCGCCAGCTTCGCCCTCTGTTACATGAGTATGACGCAGCTTGTCCAATAATGTTGTCTTCCCATGGTCAACATGCCCCATAATAGTTACAACCGGCGGACGAATTACTGAATGTTTTGTATTTCCTTGTTCTTCTTCAAAAAACTTGTCAATATCAGCAACATCAACTTCAACTTTTTCTTGTGCACCAATTCCGTAATCAGCAGCCAAAATTTCGATTGTATCTTTATCAAGGGATTGGTTTTGGTTAACCATAACTCCCATCATAAATAATTTCTTTATTATTTCAGCAGGTTCACGATGAATCTTTTTAGCAATATCTGCAACATTCATTCCCACTGTATACACAAGTGTTTCTGGGAGCGGCTTGTTTTTACGCGGTGGTACAGCCGGTTTTTTATTTTCCTGACGCCTGTTATTTCTGCGATTTTTTCGTTTTTTCTTGTTACCAAAATTATTACGTCCAAAGTTATTTTGACCATACCGCTTTTGGCCACGTTCGGAGAAACTGCTTCTTTCTCCTGATTGTCCCTGCCTGTTACTTGTCTGTTGTGCTTTATTACGTGATTCCGGTCTAGAAGTACGTTGCTGCTGGCTCACAGGTTTCTTTGCAGTTTGTTGTTTTTGTTGTTCACTTTTATGGTTGCTATTTGTCCGTTTTTGAATTGGCTTTGCCTCTTTATTTCGATTTTGATTTTTTGGTTTATCCTTTTTGGGAGCCTGTTGCTGAATCCTTTCCCGCGTGTTTTTCGACGGGTTTACGGTCTTTTTGGCTGCACCTTTTCCACCATCTTTGCGAAGACTTTCACGTAACTGCCTTTCTTCGTTTTCACCAATGGTAGACATATGATTGCTTACAACAAAACCCTTTTTACGTGCAACTTCAATCACTACTTTACTGCTAACACTTAGTTCTTTCGCTAACTCATAAATTCGCTTTTTTCCCATACATTCACGCTCCAATCTCAGCCCTTTTGCCTATTCGCAAAGAAGACTTAAAACTATCCAATAATTTTTAATCCAATAATTGTGCAATCTTTTTGCTGAACCCCACACCGGTAACTGCTACAACAGATCTTTGGGTCCCAATTGCAATACTAATTTCAGCACGGCTAAATTCAAAACTAACATTGATTTTATGGCTTTCGCACTTGTCTAAAAACAGCTTATGAGTCGTCTTGGAACTGTCGCGTGCCACGAAAACATATCTAGCCTGTTCCTTTTGAACTGCCCGCAATACAAATTCTTCTCCAGTTACCAGCTGATTAGCTCTTCTAATAAGTCCGAGCAATTGTAAAACATTTTGTCGTTTACTTTGTGCCATCGCCGAAAAGCTCCCGCCTTGCAGCCTGATGGTCAACATACTTTACTAGTTCTTCATAGAATTGCGCGGGGATCTTTATTCCAAAAACTTGATCAAAAATACGCTCGCCTTGAGCCTTCTTAGCTGCTGCAACTTCTAAAGAAAGATAGGCCCCCCTGCCAGATTTTTTTCCAGTAGGATCGATGCTTACCTCGTCTTCCTTATTTTTTACGATTCTGACTAATTCCTTTTTAGGTTTCATTTCACCTGAAACAATATCTTTACGCATTGGTATCTTTCGTTTTCGAGCCATTATGATCATCCCTTTCTATTCGTTTGCACCTTCGCTATCTTGTGGATTTTTTACAGGTGCTTCAACCTGTTTTGCTTCTTGTTCACCAGCATTTTCTTTTAGTTGTGCATAATCAGATTCTGATTTAATATCAATTTTACAGCCTGTCAATTTTGCAGCCAAACGTGCATTTTGACCCCGTTTTCCAATTGCAAGCGAAAGTTGATCATCAGGAACAACAACTGTGCAGGCACGCTCATTTTCAGGATCGAAGTGAACGTCCAAAACTTCAGCAGGATTCAATGCATTTGCAATAAATTCTGCAGGATCTTCGTTCCATTCAACAACGTCCATATTCTCGCCTTTAAGTTCATTAACAATTGTTTGAATACGTTCTCCCCGAGGTCCAACACAAGTTCCAACAGGATCCACACTATCGTTATTGGAACGGACAGCGACCTTTGCGCGATCCCCCGCTTCACGAGCAATCGAAACGATCTCAACAGTTCCATCAAAGATTTCAGGAATTTCTTGTTCAAACAGTCTTTTGAGAAGATCAGCATGCGAACGGCTTACAAATACTTGTGGCCCCTTTGCCGTGTTTTCAACTTTATAGATATAGACCTTAATACGATCATGAGGTTTATATTCCTCGCCAGGTATTTGATCCTGATGTGACAGCACTGCCTCGACTTTTCCCAGATTAACATAGACATAACGATGATCATGGCGCTCAACTTCACCCGTTACAATCTCATTTTCATACTGGATATACTCATTATATATGTTGCCTCTTTCAGCCTCGCGAACACGCTGCATAATAACTTGTTTAGCAGTTTGAGCAGCTATACGGCCAAAATTTTTAGGTGTTACTTCAAAACGGATGGTATCGCCGATCTCGTATGCACGGTTAATTTGCAGAGCTTCTTCAAGGCCCACTTCTAACCGTGAATCAAAGACCTCTTCTACTACCTCTTTAACCGCATAAACATGAATGTCGCCCACACTCTTATCAAATTCTACTTCGACATTTTGTGCCTGGCCATAATTACGCTTGTAGGCTGAAACTAGTGCTGCCTCAAGAGCCTCAACCACAACATCTTTTTTTATTCCTTTTTCTTTTTCTAATGCATCTAAGGCATTTAATAATTCTTTACTCATACTTACCTTAACTCCTTAGCAAATACTAAAATTTGATGGCCAACCGTGCTTTTGCAACTTGATTTCGCGGAATTTCTATCATTTTTTTGCGTGTCTTATCCATATACTCTAACTTTAAACTTTTTTCATTGACCTCTATGAGAGTTCCCTCGTAAACCTTAGAAGATCCAAGGGGCTGGTAAAGAGAAACATGAACATATTTGTTCACTGCGCGTTCAAAATCAGCAGGCTTTTTCAACGGCCTTTCAGCTCCTGGAGAAGAAACTTCAAGATAGTACGCCTGCGGAATTGGATCAGGTTCACAATTATCGAGTGCCTCACTTAAAGTATCGCTTACTAAAGCACATTCTTCAATATTAATGCCGCCTTCTTTATCGATAAATACCCTTAAGTACCAACTTTTACCTTCTTTAACAAACTCAAGATCCACTAGCTCAAAATTTTTTTCTTTTAAAATAGGCGTCACTAGTTTAGTAACTGTTTCTACAACGGTACTCACACACTGACCTCCTTTGTATTCTGATACACGCTTGCAGTTGCAATAAAAAGAGCGAGCATTACTGCTCACTCTCAACGAGTTATAATTCCATTTACTATTTTAACATGAACCCAGTTTCTTGGCAAGCTGACCCTGTCAGCTTTTAAAATAATGAATCGAATAAACTCAGCTGATTTTCATCTGGCAATTCATCTAGAACATGATTTTGCGACATATAATCGATTAATGTTTTAGAAACCTTACCTCTTTTTGCAAGATCTTCTTTCGAAAGAAACGGTTTTTCCTCTCTCGCTGCAACAATCTGTTTAGCAACATTGGTTCCCAGTCCGGGCATTGCATCAAATGGTGCCAGTAACGAATTATCTTCAATCAACCAATCAGAAACTGCTGACCGTTTCAAATCAACCATCTCAAAACTAAAACCGCGTTCCTGCATCTCATTTGCAAGCTCCAATACTGTTAAAAGGCTTTTTTCTTTAGCGGATGCATCCATTCCCTTATCAGTGATTTCTTTGATTGCATCTTTAATAGCCTGCTTGCCGCGCGACATCGCAACCAAATCAAAGTCATCAGCCCGAACACTAAAATAGGCCGAATAATAAACCAGTGGAAAATACACTTTAAAATAAGCAATTCGCAAAGCCATTAATACATAAGCGGCTGCATGAGCCTTAGGAAACATGTACTTAATCTTAAGACAAGCTCCAATATACCATTCAGGTACTTGTGCCTTACGCATTTCTTCTTGCCAGTCATCAGGAATTCCACGTCCCTTACGCACATGTTCCATTATTTTGAAAGCTCTGTCCGCCTCGACTCCCATATGAATCAAGTCCATCATAATATCATCACGGCACCCGATTACTTCGGGCATTGTGACAGTTCCATTCTTGATTAATTCTTCGGCATTGCCTAACCACACATCTGTTCCGTGTGAAAGACCCGAAATCTTAAGCAACTCTGCAAAAGTTTTAGGCTTTGTCTCTTCAAGCATCCCGCGAACAAAACGTGTACCAAATTCTGGAATACCCAGAGTACCAGTATTAGAACCAATTTGTTCAGACGTGACGCCTAAGACATCCGTACCAGAAAAAAGCTGCATCACCCCAGGGTCATCCGTTGGAATAGACTTAGGATTTACTCCAGACAGATCCTGCAGCATGCGAATCATTGTTGGATCATCATGTCCCAAAATATCAAGTTTTAAGATATTATCATGAATTGAATGAAAATCAAAATGCGTTGTTTTCCAAGTTGCCTCTACATCATCTGCAGGGTACTGAATAGGCGTAAAATCATAAATGTCCATGTAGTCAGGTACAACTAAGATTCCAGCAGGATGTTGCCCTGTTGTTCTTTTAACGCCTGTTGCACCTTTTACTAAACGATCAACTTCGGCGTTACGAAAAGTTTGTTCGGTGTCTCTTTCGTATGCTTTAACGAATCCGTAAGCTGTTTTATCTGCAACAGTTCCAATCGTACCAGCACGGAAAACGTTCTTTTCACCAAACAATACTTTTGTATAATTATGTGCAATCGGCTGATAATCTCCAGAAAAGTTAAGATCAATATCTGGAACTTTATTTCCATAAAATCCAAGAAAAGTCTCAAAAGGAATATCTTGTCCATCCTTGATTAAAGGAGTATTGCATTCAGGACAGTTTTTATCGGGCAGATCAAAACCCGACCCATATTCTCCCTTTTCATAGAAATGACTCCATGTGCACTTAGGACAGCGATAATGCGGCGGCAAGGGATTGACCTCTGTAATTCCTGTCATGGTAGCAACTAAACTCGAACCAACTGATCCACGAGAACCAACCAGATAACCATCCTTATTAGACTTGTATACCAGTTTTTGCGAGATCAGGTAAATTACTGAAAATCCATTTCCAATAACACTTTTAAGCTCCTTATCAAGTCGTGTTTGTACAATTTCAGGAAGATGTTCGCCATAAAGCCTGTGTGCTTCATTTAAAGTAAGACTGCGAATTTCATCCTCCGCACCAGGCATTTTGGGCGTATATAATTTGTCTTTGACTGGAGAAATATCATCAGTTTGTGCAACAATTTTGTTTGGGTCATCTATTACGACTTTTTTTGCTGTTTCTTTACCCAAAAAAGAAAAATCTTCCAACATTTCATTAGTTGTCCTGAAGTGTGCATCAGGCAGCTGCTTAAGTCTATTTAGAGGATTAGCACCACCTTGAGAATGTATCAGAATCTTGCGATAAACCGCATCTTCCTTATTCAAAAAGTGGACATCACCGGTTGCGGCTACCGGCAAGTGTAACTGTTCCCCTAATTCAACCATATTATTGACAATTTCTTCTAAATCTTGTTCATTTTTTATAAGGCTTTGTTCCATCAATGGTAAATAAAGCGGTTTAGGCTGCACTTCTAAATAATCGTAAAAACGAGCCTTTTCTTTTGCCTCTTCAAATCCCTTTTGCATCATAGCAGTAAATACCTCACCACTTGCACAAGCTGAACCAACAAGCAGACCTTCACGGTATTTAACAAGTACAGAGCGTGGAACCCGCGGTACACGATAAAAATATTTGATCATAGACAAAGAAGCCAGCTTAAAAAGGTTTTTCAACCCTGCTTGAGTCTTTGCAACAATTGTGGCATGGAAAGGATGCTCATGTTTGTATGCGTCATTTTCGCCAACATGTTCGTTTAATTGATCCAAAAAATCTATGTGATACTTTTCCTGTGCTTCTTTAAGCATTGCAAAGTAAATGTATCCGGTAGCCTCAGCATCGTAAATCGCACGATGATGATGTTCGAGTTCTACATTCAAAAACTTTGCCAGCCGATTTAATCGAAAACCCTTTAGTTGCGGATATAAGAAACGTGCAAACGGCAATGTATCTATCCATGGATTTGTAATTAAAGGTAACCCTTGTCTTTGATAACCAGTATTCATGAAGTCCACATCGAAGGTAGCATTGTGACCAACAATTACACTGCCTTTGCAAAATTCTTGAAAAAGAGAAAAAACTTCTTTTTCAGACTTTGATCCTCTGACCATTTCATCAGTTATACTTGTCAAGTTAATCGTTGTTTGCGACAAGGGGTGGCCAGGATCAATGAATTCATCAAATCGTTCCATAACCGTACCGTTCTGCATTTTTACTGCTGCAAGTTCGATCACTTTGTCGAAACGAGCTGAAAGACCAGTAGTTTCAGTATCAAAAACAACATAAGCTGCGTCCTTAAGCTGAATATGAGTTTCATTGTAGGCAATGGGTGTCCCATCATCTACAATATTTGCTTCAACACCATAAACAATCTTAACATTATTTTTTTGCCCAGCAGTATGTGCTTCTGGAAAAGCCTGCAGCGTAGCATGATCGGTAACGGCAATGGCTTTTTGTCCCCAAGAAGCTGCTTTTTCAACATAATCCGTAATACTGTTGGTAGCGTCCATCATACTCATATTTGTATGCAGATGCAATTCCACTCTTTTTTCATTATCAGGGCTATTATCCGTACGTTCCTTGTGAGCAACTTGGTTAATATCGTAAGCATTGATGACTAGGTCACGTAAAAAGTTGTCTTCTTGAACATTTCCGCGGACTTTGACCCACTGACCCTCTTGAATTGCATCAAAATAAGCCTCGTCTTCTTCATTACGTGAAAATTTCTTAACAACTAGTGAAGAACTATAATCTGTAACTTTTATGATTAAAAGCTTACGCGAAGAACGTAAACTCCGGACTTCTTTGTCAAAAACATATCCCTGAACTACAACTGAACGTTCTTCTTCCGTTATATCGTTCATTTGCCGGACTGGCTCTTTAGCATCAATCCTTTTTCCCAAAGTAATTGGACCAACAATTTTCACTGGATCAGTTTCTTTCTTTTGATTTTGTTGCTTAATAGCCTCCACTGCTTTTTGTGCTAGTTTTGCATCGCTTTTAGCCTTTTCTTGCTTAAACTCCGCAATCTTTTGCTGCGTTTGTGATTCATCAACAAGCGTATGAATTGCAAACTTTGGGAACCCTGCTTTTTGATATGTTTCTTCAATTGGTCCTAAAGCCTGGCTAACCAGAAAATGTTTGATAATCTCATTATCGGCAAGTAACAACACTCTTTGATTATCAATATAAGGAACCTTGCCAGTCTTTAAATCCTGAACAAATGGAGAACTAATTTCACAATTCTCAACAGCCCAGCTCCAGTATTCACCAATTCTTTTGTTATCCAATGTTTGTTTGACAGTTTCGATTTTAATGTCAGTTTGTGCAATTTGTGAAAAGCTTTCCTGCAAACGCTGCAGAAAAGTATGAAAAAGCCCAAATGGCCAAACTTCTTGTGTTTTAAGGTTAAAATTCCAGCGATTAGAAAGACGGTGAATCTCAACTTTAATTATTTGAGTCGATTCAAAATACTTTTTTTGTTCTGCCGTAGGAACCCAGTTCAGCTGCGCCAGCAATTTTTGAAACAGCGTTTTTTTATCAAGCTCCATTCATTTATCCCTTCTCTTGAATAAGCTATAAAAGACTGGAATAAATTATTCATTCATTTCAGCCTCTTTTAAAAACATTCATTATTTCTCTTGTTACTATAAAATTTTTTCTTTCTTCTCTTGTTTAAGTAAAATTGAAATTGCATTTTGAAGTTCTTCCGGTCGAACTTCAACTGTTTCTCCATTACGACGCAACTTAACTTCAACAATTCCTTCTTCAGCCTTTTTACCAACTGTTATTCTAACTGGCAAGCCCATCAAATCAGAATCTGCAAACTTAACCCCTGGTCTTTCCTTGCGATCATCAAACAACACTTTATAACCAGCATCTTCTAATTCAGCAGTGATCTTTTCAGCCAGTTTGACCTGTATTTCTTTCTTCACATTAACAGGAACAACATGAATGTCAAATGGAGCAATACTTTGCGGCCAAATAATACCATTTTCGTCGCAATTCTGTTCAATAATTGCAGACAGCAAACGTGAAACACCAATACCGTAGCATCCCATAATAACCGGAACCTGCCGACCATTCGCATCCAATACTTTAGCGTCCAAAGCATCAGAATATCTTGTTCCTAGCTTAAAGATATGTCCAATTTCAATTCCGCGTGTAAACTTAAGCTTTCCTTCACCGTCAGGGGATAATTCTCCTGCCTTAACCAAGCGCAAATCAGTATATTCTGAAACTTCAAAGTCACGCTTTACATTCGCATTAATAAAGTGAAAACCGTCTTCATTTGCACCTGTAACGCTATTACGCATTTTTTCAATGTCTAAGTCCGCAAGTACACGTATTTTAGCTGGGGATTTTACCGGCCCTAAAGATCCAAAAGAAGCTCCTAAGTATTGGACAGCCTCTCGATCCGTAGCTAAGCGAACACTGTTTGCTCCAAGAAAGTTAGTTAATTTAACTTCATTTAGTTCATCAGTTCCGCGCAATAAAACAATTACCGGCTCTTTGTCTGCAATTACCAATAATGTCTTTATAATATCTTTAGTCTTAACTTTGAGTAATTCAGCAACTTGATCAATTGTTTTAGCTTCCGGAGTAACTACCTTCACTAACTCTTTTTCTGGTTCGTGGGAAGGTTTCAGATCTCTCAGATTCCTTGCCATTTCAATATTAGCTGCATATCCTCCTTCATCTGAATAAACAATCGTGTCTTCACCAATATCTGCAATTGCCATATATTCTTTTGAATCATTACCGCCCATTGCACCCGCATCACCAATGATTGCACGAAAATTAAGTCCGCACCGCTCAAAAATTTTTTGGTAAGCACTCTCCATCTGTGTATAAACACTGCCCAAGCTTTTTTCATCAGCATGAAAGGAATAACCATCAAACATCAAAAATTCACGGCCACGCAATAGACCAAAACGAGGACGATTTTCATCCCGATATTTCATTTGAATTTGATACAGACTAAGCGGCAGCTTTTTGTAGGACTTGATGCTATCACGAATGATAGCAGTAAATGTCTCTTCATGAGTGGGGCCTAAAATAAAATCACGTTTGTGTCGATCCTGAAGCTTAAACATCGTAGGACCATAAGTTTTATAACGACCTGATTCTTTCCAAAGTTCAGCTGGGATAACCGCGGGCACAAGCATCTCAACAGCAGCTATTTTTGCCATTTCTTCTCTAATTATATGTTCGATATTCTTAAGGACACGAAAAGCAAGCGGCAAATAGGCATACATTCCTGCCGAAATTTGTTTCACATAACCCGCACGCAGCATCATCTTATGGCTTAAAGCCTCAGCATCACTGGGTACTTCCTTAATTGTTGGTATCAATAATTTTGACTGCTTCATAAAAATCCCCTTTTACTTATAACAACTTCTTTCAAGCTGCCTTGAATATTAATTAAAAAAATAACGCTGAATATCGTTCCAAGTAACAAGAATCATTAATAACATTAAAAACCCAAAACCGATAAGTGTGATAATTCCTTCTTTTTCTTGCGAAAGCGGCTTCTTTCTAATTCCTTCAACTATATTTAATACCAACTTTCCCCCATCAAGTGCAGGAATAGGTAATAAATTGACGATTCCCAAATTCAATGAAAGAAAAGCCAACAGATTAATTACACTGACCAGTCCGTATTTAGCGGCTTCTGAAGTATACGAGTATATTGCAACAGGACCGCCTAAGTCATTCAAACTAAAACCCTTTGTAAACATACCAACAATCGCAGTCAAAAGTGCAACTGTCATTTTCCAAGTTTGCACAAAACCATAACTAGCAATTGCCAAAAACGATTCTTCATGGTGCACCTTTGCTTCGATCCCGATATAGCCAATTTGCTGGTTATTTTGCTTTTTTGCCTTGGGAACAACCGCAATTTTTTTAGTTTTATTTTTTCTTTCAACAGTAATAACGGTTTTTTTAGCCGCACGCTTGCTGATTGCAGTTGCTAAACTTTCCCACGATGAAGTTTTAGTGTCTTCAACTTTTATAATTCGATCACCAGCCTTAACGCCAGCTTCTTTTGCAACGGAATCAGCACTAAAACCGCCAACAGTATTTGAAGTGTAGCTGACTCCACCTTGTAAAATTGCTACCAAAGTAAAAGCTGCAATTGCTAAAATAAAATTATTGAGTGGACCTGCAAAATTCGTGAGCATCCTTTGCCAAAGAGCGGCTGACTGAAACTGAACATCTTTAGGAGCTATTCTAACTTTTGTGCCGTCTTCTTCAATTACAGATGCATCATGAGAAACACTAAATCTAGTATATTGACTATCATCACCATTCTCATAACCCTCAATCCAAAGCTCATTTTCGAGATCCCATTTTGCAACTTGAAGAGGGATTCCACTTAATAATGTTTTTTTATGGCTCGTATTAATTGTTTCAACAATACCATCTTCATTTAAAGAAAGGCTTACAGGTGTCCCAGGTTTCAATGAATCATCATCGTCTTCAAGACCTGCCATTCGAACATATCCACCTAACGGCAAAAGCCTGATTGTATATGTCGTAGCATTTTTTTGGTATGCGAAAATTTTTGGTCCCATTCCGATTGAAAATTCTCTGACCAAAATACCGGATCTCTTTGCAAAGAAAAAATGTCCAAATTCATGGACGATAACCAGTATTCCAAAAACGATAATAAATGTTACGATTGTGAATAGCATATCGATATCCTCTCAGTTCATAAATCTTGTTAGAATAATCCCATAAAGTGTGCAAACGGCAAGACAAAAAGCAACGAATCAAAGCGATCAAGTATTCCTCCATGACCTGGTAATATTTTTCCAGAGTCTTTCACCCCATAGTATCGTTTAAGTGCTGATTCTACTAGATCACCTAATTGGGCTACAACCGCTAAAATTAATGAAATAAAAATCATCGGTACTAAAGAAAATTTTTGTGGAAAATATAAATTAAAAATTATACCGACAATTAACGCGACAATAACACCGCCAATTGATCCTTCCCATGTTTTATTGGGACTAATATGCGGAGCCAGCTTGTTCTTTCCAAATTTTCTTCCTACCATATAAGCCCCTGTATCTGTTGCCCAGACAGTCAAAAGGAGATAAAAGATCATTGAAATTCCAGTTTCACGAGCAGAAATCAAAAACCGAAAACCTACACTTGTATAAATAATACCTAGAGTTAAAACTGCTGCGTCATCAAACGAAAAACGATTACGCGTAAACACAGTATACACTAGTAAGAGTAAAACGAAAAAATAAAAAAGTGTATAGCGCGTACTTGTACTTGGCAAAAATGAAAGCCATCCCTGAGGTACCATTAATGCCAAAGAAGCAAGTACACCAAGTCCTGCTTCCGGCGAAACTAATAATTTTTTTCGCATTATATAGATTTCTGACAAGCCGATCAAGCCTAATAAAATAGAAAGAATTTCAAACGGCACTCCTCCAATAATCACCAAAGGAATGAAAATTATCAGCGCAATAACTGCCGTTAAAACACGTTGTTTCATTTTTAAACTACTCCTTCTTTAAACCGCCAAAACGACGATTACGATTTTGATACTCGTAAATGTTTTCCCGCAAAGTTTGCGGATTATAATCGGGCCAAAGAACGTCAGAAAAAACAAATTCACTATATGCAACTTGCCATAGCAAAAAATTTGAGATTCTTTCTTCACCGCTAGTTCTGATCAGTAAATCCGGATCAGAGTACTCTCCCAACTTTCCAGTCATTAAAGCTTTGGCAAAAACCTTATCCGTAATCTGTGAGATATCAAGTTCGTTGTTAACAACACTTTGAGCCAGCCTTTGTGCAGCAACCACTATCTCCGCTCGCCCTCCATAATTGATTGCAAAATTAAGAATCATGCCACTATTTTCAGCAGTTTGTTTAATCGCACGCTTAACTGCTTTTTTTGTATCTTCTGGCAAAGCTTCCATATCTCCGATTGCACTGACTCTAATATTATTTTTTATTAAATCTGGGACGAAGGTATCAAAAAAGCTGATAGGAAGACTCATTAGAAAATCAATTTCTTTCTTAGGCCGTTTCCAATTTTCTGTGGAAAAAGTATACAGGCTCAATACCTTAACGCCCAGGTCGCTTGCGGCAACGGTGATTTTTTTAACTGTTGTGAGAGCAGCTTTATGTCCAGCAATTCTTGGCAGATGTCTCTTTTGAGCCCATCTCCCGTTTCCATCCATGATTATTGCAATATGATTGGGTATCCTTGCTGGATTAAGTTCAACTGATTTTTTAGAATCAGCATCTTTGTTGTTAATAAATTTTGAGAACAAGAGTACACCTCCATTAAAATTCAAAACTTATTCTAGCAAAAAAGGAACAACGAGGCAAAATTGCATTGCCGTGAAACCTTTAACTCAGCAATCAACTTCATTAAGTAGTTGTTTGCTCAATTTTCTAAAAGTTCAACGATGCTGCCCCGTTGTTTTAACTGTCCGCTCAACAGTATTTTTAAAAATTACACATCAAGTATTTCTTTTTCTTTCTCTGCTTGAATTTTTTCAACATTACTAATAGAAGAATCAGTAACTTTTTGTGCTTGGTCCTCTAATGCGTGCAAATCATCCTCGGTCAGATCACCATTTTTTTGAGCTTTCTTCAAATCATCCATAATATCACGTCTAACATTGCGAACGGCAACTTTCGCCTTCTCAGATTCTGATTTTACTTCTTTAGCAATTCCTTTACGTCTTTCTTCTGTAAGCTGTGGAATTACTAAACGAATTGCTGACCCATCATTTGCAGGGGAAATTCCTAAATCTGATGCCAAGATTGCATGCTCAATATCTTGCAAAGAAGACTTGTCATAAGGTGTCACTAAAAGTACACGTGCTTCAGGGATTGTGATCTGGGCAATTTGGTTCAATGGTGTTGGTACCCCGTAATAGTCAACCATAATACGATTTAGCAAACTTGCATTTGCTCTCCCTGCACGAATATTCCCTAATTCCCTTTGAAAAGCTTCTTCAGCTTTAGTCATTCGTGATTGGCCGTCTTTAATAATTGGGTCATTAATTTTCATAAATTTTATTTTCCTTTCACAGTTGTTCCGATTGACTCTCCTTCTACAACACGTTTAATGTTTCCACTCTCATTCATATTGAAAACAACCAATGGAATGTCATTATCCATCGACAACGAAGAAGCTGTTGTATCCATTACATGGAGACCTTTATTGATAATATCAAGATGTGTCAACTCTGTAAACTTGACAGCACTCTGATCTTTTTGCGGATCTGCTGAGTAGATTCCATCAACACCATTTTTTGCCATCAAAATAACGTCAGCGTTAATCTCGGATGCTCGTAACGCAGCAGTCGTATCAGTTGAGAAATATGGCGATCCTGTTCCAGCAGCAAAAATGACAATCCTTCCTTTTTCAAGATGGCGAATTGCCTTACGCCGGATATAAGGTTCAGCAATTTGACGCATTTCGATTGAAGTCTGTACCCTTGTAGGAACATTTAAAGATTCAAGGTTATCCTGAAGTGCTAAAGCGTTCATTACAGTTGCCAGCATACCGATATAATCGGCCTGTGATCTTTCCATTCCCATTTGGGCGCCTGACTCACCACGCCACATATTGCCTCCGCCAACTACAATGGCAATCTGAACACCTAATTCGTACACTTCTTTAATTTCTTCAGCAACTTTACGGATCTCGGGAGGGTTTATTCCTATTCCCTGGTCACCTGCAAGAGCTTCTCCGCTTAACTTCAAAATCACACGTTTGTACCTAACATCTGCCATGATGTTCCTCCTATAATCGTTACTATTTCAAAGTGCACTATGAACACATTCACGTTAATTTTAACATATTTTGAACTTCTTGAATATAATTTATAATTGTCACTCTATAATCAAATATATTTTTATTTATTTTAACATATTGTTTAATGTTTTAAATTACAACAAAACCCCAAAATTAGACTAACATCCTAATTCTTGGGGTTTTAATTAAGGTCGTAATTTATGAATAAACCGTTTTTACGCTAAAATTTATACTAAGGTAAAATACCCAAGATAAGCAAAATTAATCCTTGATCTGGTTCATAACCTCGTCGACAAAATTATCTTCTTTCTTCTCAATACCTTCGCCAACTTCATAACGAACAAATGAATCAACTTTACCATTCTTAGAAGCAACATATTTGCCAACAGTCTGATCTGGATCCTTTACGAATTCCTGATCAGTCAGACTAATTTCAGCTAAGAATTTATTGAGACGGCCAACAACCATTTTTTCAACAATTTTTTCAGGTTTACCTTCGTTCAATGCTTCTTGTTTAAGAACTTCTTTTTCATGATCCAATTCTTTTGCTGGAACCTGTGTGCGATCGACATATTTGGGATTAATTGCAGCAACATGCATCGCTACATCTTTTGCAGTTTCTTTATCTGCACCATCCAAAAGAACCAAGGTAGCAATTTTTCCACCCATGTGCAAGTAAGCACCGAAGTTTTGATCATTGTTCTTTTCAACTACACTGAAACGGCGCAATGTTATCTTTTCGCCAATAACCTGAGTAGCCTCAATAATTTCATCCTTTACTGTTCCTTTATCAGTTGCAATTTTAAGTGCATCATCTAAAGTTGCAGGTTTATTTTCAGCAATTTTAGTTGCAATTTCCTTAACCAGTTCTTTAAAACGTTCATTCTGTGCTACAAAATCAGTTTCAGCGTTAACTTCGACAATTGCAGCAACATTACCAGCTACTTCGACATCAGCTAAGCCTTCTGCAGCAACACGATCACTTTTTTTAGCAGCTTTTGCGATACCTTTTTCACGCAGAAAATCAACAGCTTTATTCATATCACCATCAACGGCTACAAGAGCCTTTTTTGCATCCATCATTCCTACGCCGGTTTTATCACGCAATTCTTTAACTTGAGAAGCAGAAATTTTTGCCATTTCTTATGGCCTCCTTAAAAGTTATTAAAAAGCTGTCGCAAACTTCAGGCTTTTTTTATGCCCAATGTCTGAGACAGCCTAAGTTTATCTATTCAGCATCTTTTGAATTATTACCTTCAACAGCTTCAACAATGTCTTCGATTGAATCTACAGATTTTGTATCATCTTTCCCAAAAGACTTTTCTGTAACTTCTTCAGCCTCTTCTTCACCTTGACGAGCTTCGATAACTGCATCTGCTACCATAGAAGTGATCAGACGAACAGCACGAATAGCATCATCATTAGATGGAATCTTAACATCAATTTCATCCGGATCAGCATTAGTATCCACCATTGCAATAATTGGAATATTTAACTTGCGAGCTTCTTTAACTGCAATTCTTTCTTTACGAGGATCAACAATAAACAGTGCATCTGGAAGATGCGGCATGTCTTCAATCCCGCCTAAAAATTTTTCAAGCCGTTCTCTTTGCTTAATCAGCAAAGAAACTTCTTTCTTGGGTAAAACATCAAATGTTCCATTTTCACTCATTGCTTTTATTTCTTTAAGGCGCTTAATTCTTTTTTGAATTGTGTCCCAGTTGGTTAAAGTACCACCGAGCCAACGATGATTAACATAGAACTGCCCAGCACGTTTTGCTTCTTCTTCAATTGCATCTTGTGCTTGCTTCTTTGTACCGACAAATAGTACAACTCCATCGTTTGCTGCAACATCTTTTACAAAGTTGTAAGCTGCATCAATCAGCTTAACAGTTTTTTGGAGATCAATGATATAAATTCCGTTACGTTCCGTGAAGATATATTTTTTCATCTTCGGATTCCAACGCCGTGTTTGATGTCCAAAATGAACACCAGCTTCAAGCAATTGTTTCATACTAATTACTGACATAATTTAATTCCTCCATTTTGTTTTTTCCTCCCCCATGTTCTTTAACAAAAGGACTCCAAAAATAAAGAGCACCCCTTTGTCTGCACACAGAGTGTGAATTAGCACTCACAAAATAAGTACCTGTAGTAGTATAGCTTAAAAGATGTGAAATTACAAGCTGTTAATTTTCATTATTACTTAACCAAAGTTTCAGCTGTTCCCTTTTCACAAGCTTCGCGTGCACTGTTTAAAGCAATCGTAACCATATTTTCAACAGCAGTTTCAGTATAAAAAGCAACATGCGGTGTAATCAGAACATTGTCGAGTTCAAGCAATTGTTTAAATAAACTATCTGTAAGCTCCTTGTTTCTCAAATCATTGTTAAAGATAGGACTTTCGTTTTCGTAAGTATCTAGAGCTGCCCCTGCAATCTTTCCTTCTTTGATACCTGAGATCAACGCTTCCGTATCAATGAGTGCGCCTCGAGCAGTATTAATAATATATACACCATCTTTCATTTGTGCAATTGCCTTTTTATCAATCAGATGGTGATCTGAAGGCGTTGCAGGCATATGCAAGGTTATTACATCTGCTTGCTTGAAAAGTTCTTCATAGGAATCAACATAGATTCCTTCCTTTTCTAATGTCGGATTAGGATAAAGATCATATGCAATCACTTTGGCTCCAAAACCACGATAAATATTGATTGCTGCACGTCCAATCCTTCCAGTTCCTATTACACCGACTGTCAAAGTACGCAACTCTTTACCAACATAAGGTGCCCAGCGAAAATCATGTGCTGCAACTTTGTTTCTAAACAATGTAATATTACGCAAAAGCTGCATCAATTGTGTTACCGAGAACTCGGCAATCGCATTTGGTGAATAAGCTGGCACATTTGTGACCAAAACACCATTCTCTTTTGCAGCTTTCAAATCGATATTGTCAACACCAACATTACGAATTGAGAAGACTTTAACGCCATACTCTTTGAATTTTTTAAACATATCTTGAGGATATGTACCTGTTTGCAGTGCTAAAACTGCATCATAACCTGCAACGCTGTCAAGTTCATCATTAGTTAGAGGACCCGAAACACATCTAACCTGTAAATCATTTTGAGCTTCCCACGCTTTAAAATATTTCTCTTCGTCACTACGTACATTAAAAGCTATAAACTTCATAATGAACCTCCACAAAAATATCTATATAATACGGTGGCGCAGTTTAACCGAACATCTCTGCGCTTTTTTATTTTACCACGAAACTATTACCTTTACGTAATATTTGTCTTGTCAGACAAAAGCTTAACAAGAGATACACTGTGGGCTATTAAATATTCAATTTTTTTTTTGCGAGTTTGGTGCTTAAAAGCATATTCTGCTTTTAGAGCTTCTGATTTACTTTCAAAATTTTCAGAGTAAATCAGTTTAAGCGGCCTACGCTTACTCAATCTTGTATACTTTGCTCCCTTTCCTGCATTATGAATTGCTAAACGATGGCTTAAATTGGTAGTGAAACCACCATACAGAGTTTTATCTGCACATAATAAAACATAGAAAAAGAATTTTTTTTTATTATTTTCCATAAATCATCTTTCTTAATAGAGGCGTATATTCATTCTGTTCATCATACACAATAATCGGAGGCAAAAAACGTAAGCCGTTAGGATGTCCATCTTTAATGGCTTCTACCAAAATCATATTTGCTTCACGATCTTTTTTGGGATAGATCAATTGAATTTTTTTTGGTGAGAGTCTATTTTCCTGTAGCAAGCTAAAAAGTTCGGCGGCTCGTTCTGGACGATGCACAAAATAGGCTTTCCCATTCATCTTAAGAAGCCCACTTGAAACTTCAATAATTTTTCTCAAATTGACAGTGATTTCATGACGAGCAATTGCTAAGTACTGATTTTCATTCTTTTTGCTTAATGGAAGGTTTGAAAAATATGGCGGGTTACAAGTAACTGTATCAAAAGAATCTTTTTCAAGATACTTAAAAGATTCAGCCAAATCAATATTTAGTACTTTCATCTGTTCATCAAGTCGATTCAATAAAATACTGCGCTTAGCCATATCAAAAAGCTTTTCTTGAATTTCAACGGCTATTATTTTACCAGCAGTTTTTTTACTCATAAAAAGTCCCACAGCTCCATTGCCTGCGCATAAATCAACTATTTTAGCGCTTTTTTTACGTGGTGGACTCGCAAAATATGCAAGTAAAACAGCATCTAAGGAAAAGGAAAAAACATCCGGACTTTGAATTATTTTAATATTATTTGCATATAGCATATCAATTCTCTCGTTACTATATAAGATTACTTTCACCTACTCTAATTAAACTTGCAACTTTCCTCAAAATTTTGCATACTAAAAAAGGTAATACTAAAATTTAAGAAAGGAATGTCATTAAGATGTTCTATTCATTTGTTCGTATTGTAGCACGGGCTATTTTATTTTTGTTAAATGGAAATGTTCACTATAAAAACCGCAATAGGATTCCTAAGGGTAATTATGTTCTAGTTGGTCCTCATAGAGCATGGTTTGACATGATCTATTTTGCTTTGGGAGCTTCACCAAAAAAATTTTCTTTTATGGCAAAAGAAGAGCTCTTTAAGAATCCGATACTGCGATACATTCTTGTCCATGCCAACGCTTTTCCAGTAGATCGTAAAAATCCCGGTCCTTCAGTTATAAAGACACCAGTTAAATGGCTGAAAAAAAGAAGCCTTTCGCTGATTATGTTTCCTTCTGGCACACGACACTCTCAACAGTTAAAGGGCGGTGTTCTTTTAATTGCTAAGCTTGCCGGAGTTCCAATCGTACCTGCAGTATATCAAGGCCCGGCAAATATGAAGGGACTATTGAAAAGAAAAAAAGTAGTTGTCAACTTCGGAGATCCGATTTACATTGATCGCAAAAAGAGGTTAACCGACGAACAACAGCAGCTAGTTCTTTCACAAATGATTTCACGTTTTAAAGAACTTGATGATGAACTTGACCCTTCGTATAGGTATATTGATCCAATGAAACAAAAGAAAAAATAAAAGAAGCCCTTACTCGGGCTTCTTTTATTTTTTCTTACCTTGTGCTTTCATTGCGGACATCATCTGATGCAATTTCTTTTCAGACGGCTTTTGCCCCATTTGAAGCATCATAACCTTAAGCATACTTTCATTTATAGGCGGATTCTTTTTCAAATAACTTTCCATGTATTTGCGTGCTGCGAAAAAGCCGCCCACAAATCCTAAAATGAGAGCAAGGATGACAATTAACACCCAAATTGTGGTTGACATTGTATACTGCTCCTTTCAAATCAATTCAATATATAATTTTACACAATTATCCTCTAAAAATAAAGTGTAAACTCGATAATGAATAAATTAATCGTCCCTCAGATTACGTTCCCGTTGAATCTTACGAACCTTTTCAGGGGTTACTTCCTTACCATTTTTGTCAAAAACTCTTAAAAGTTCAACATTACTCCTAAATGTCTTACGAAAAAGAGCCAAATACGTTTCCCGCAAGCTCTTTTGTTCGTCTAATTCTTCTTGAGTCAGCCCCACTGTCTTCTTCTTTTTTGCCAGTTCATTGATTCTTTTTATTAATTTTTCTGGGATTTCTCCAGCCATACTGGCACCTCCCGCCATTTCTCTATTTTCTAATCATGACATATGATACATGAAAAAGCTCTTTGTTTCAAATATAATATACGAACGTTTGTTTGTAATAGTGGGTAAAGTATGTTAAAATAGTTGTAATAATTAGTGATTGAGGTGTCAGTTAATGACAAAAGCTTCCGAAAAAAGACAAATGGCTGTCTTACGTTTTATTTACGAACGTGTTAATGAGAAAGGCTACCCGCCGACTGTACGTGAAATCTGTCAAGCAGTTGACCTTTCATCAACCTCAACAGTCCATGGACATTTAACAAGGCTTGAAAAAAAAGGATATTTACAAAGAGATCCTACTAAGCCCCGCGCTATCGAAGTGACTGCTTTTGGTTTGGAAGCCTTAGGAATTCAAGAAGAAACAAATTCAATTCCTGTGCTTGGGACAGTAACGGCCGGTTCACCGATTCTGGCCGTTGAAGAAGCTTCAGAATACTTTCCTTTACCTCCAAGCATGAATTCAGCTGAAGGATTATTCATGCTTACAATTCGTGGAAAGAGCATGATTAATGCTGGTATTTTAAATGGTGATAAAGTGATTGTAAGAAAGCAGCGCAACGCTGATAATGGTGATATTGTTATTGCAATGACAGAAGATAACGAAGCCACATGTAAACGTTTCTTTAAAGAGGAAGGTTTTTACCGTTTGCAGCCGGAGAATGATTTGATGGATCCGATTATTCTTGATTCGGTTATGATTCTCGGCAAAGTAGTTGGTCTTTACCGTAATTTTGTTTAGACCATTCAAGTTGCGCTTAAATATCTTTCCATGCAGAAAATACACATCTTTAATGATATACTATAAAATTTAAAAAATAAGGGACCGGATCAAAAGTTATGTTTTTGACTCGGTCCCTTATTTAAACTCGTAAGATACGAGTTTAAATTCTTCTACCTTAATATATAAACTATTTGCTTTGCTTCTGCATGTTTGCCATCGTCAATAACTCCGCAGCGTGCTCCAAGGTAAGTTGCGTAATGGTTGTCCCAGCCAGCATTCTGGCTAACTCAGCTACACGTTCATTTTTTGTTAATTTTTTAACAATAGTCTCAGTTCTACCCCTTTTAGTATGTTTTGAAACCAGAAAATGGTGGTCACTAATCGCAGCAACTTGCGGCAGATGTGTAATACAAAGTACTTGAGAAGCTGCAGCAATTTGGCTGATTTTTTCAGCAATAGCTTGTGCCACACGGCCGCTTACACCAGTATCTACTTCATCAAAGATAATACTAGTGACATTATGATCCTGTGCAAAAATTGTCTTCAACGCCAGCATAATACGTGACAACTCGCCTCCAGAAGCAATTTTATTCAAAGGACCGCTGGCTTCACCGGGGTTAGTCTGTACATAAAATTCAACTTTGTCAATTCCACTTGTATCCAATTCATGCTCACTGTCATCAAAATAAACCTGAAAAACAGCTTTATCCATATATAAAGCTTTTAATTGTGTATGTACCTTTTTTTCAAGCAGGTGAGCTGATTTTTTTCTTTCTGCAGATAGAAGCAGCGCTTTTTGATACGCTGACTGGTACATTTTTTCTAATTCTTCTTCTTGTTTACCGCTATCTTCTTGCGCATTTTGCATTTTTTCAAGTTCAGCTTTGATCTGCTCGCAATAACTCAAAATCTGTGAAACAGAATCACCATATTTACGTTCAAGTTGGTTAATAAGCTCCAAACGAAGATTAACCTCGTTTAATCGTCCTTCATCCCATTCCATCCCATCAAGTTCACGTGAAATATCATGAGCAGAGTCTTGAAGAGAATAAAAAGCAGTAGAAAAAGTACTGCTGATTGTTTTTAAATTTTCAGAATAAGCCGCAATTTTTCCCATTATCTCGCTCGCACTTCCCAACCTGCTGAGCAAATCCTCTTCACCACCAGAAAGAAGCTGATAGCTTTGCAAAAGTGCTTCTCTAATAGTTTGAAAATTTTCTAATTTTTCTTTCTCACTATTCAGCTTATCTTCTTCACCGCTTTTTAAGTGTGCCTCTTCAATTTCCTTAATCTGAAACTTCAGCATATCTAGCCTTTGTACCCACTTTTTTTCGTCTGAACGTTTTTTTTCTATATCCTTTTTGTGCTCTTGATATTCAATGAATTCTTTCTGATAACTATGTTTCAGTACTTCGCTACGTTTATTAAATTGGTCCAATAATTTTAAGTGATTTTCAACATGCATTAACGCCTGATTATCATTTTGTCCATGAATATCAATCAGACGGCCGCCAATTTTACGTAAAACCGCCAAAGTAACAAGAGTATTATTAACTCTGCAAACACTATGTCCACTACGATAAAGCTCACGTTGTATAATTAAACCGCCGCGATCACCCTGAACACCGACCTTTTCTAAATAGTCAACGAATGTTTTATCTTGCGGTAAGGCAAAAAGTCCTTGCAAGATCGACTTTGAAGCCCCTTTACGAATGAATTCTTGTGATCCTCTCTCACCCGAAAGCAAACCCAAAGCATCAATAACGATTGACTTTCCAGCACCGGTTTCACCAGTCAAAACTGTCATATGCGAATCAAATTGAAGATCAAGTTTTTCAATGATTGCAAAGTCTCTGATTGTAAGTTCCCGCAGCATCAGTTCATCCCATTCCTTTATCCTAAACTACCAACCAGTATAGGAAATATTGTTATTCAATCATTTCAAGCAACTTTTGCAGAATATCATTTGGTTTATAAGACTCCTTAGTAATTATGAGTACAGTATCATCATCGCCTAAGGTTCCAAAAATATCCTTATAGCGCATCTGATCAATTAAACTTGCAATCACCGGTCCGTTGCCTGGAGAAACCTTAAGCAGTAAAAATTCTCCCTGAACTCTTGCTGTTATATATGCACCACGTAGTGTTTTGCGTAATTTCTTTTCGGTATTCATTTTTTTTTCAGCTGGAAAACTATATTTGTATTGGCCGGTTGGTGAAGGAAGTTTAATCAATTGCATTTCCTTTACATCACGCGAAATCGTGGCCTGGGTAACATTAATTCCCTGCTGTTTTAAAAGTTCCACAATTTCTTCTTGCCGGTCAATGTTATATTGCCGCAATAATTCTTTTATTGCATTTTGTCTTTCCTGCTTACGCATCATTTTCACCAAGTTTCTGAAAAATATTCACATTTTTGTATTAATGATAGCGTAATTTGAATAATTATTAAAGCAAAATTTTATAAAAATTACCTTTTAAAAGCTTTATGAGCATCACTAATTACTTTCTGAGGATCAACTTCCGCAGTTAGAGTACCTCTTGCGGTTGAACTTTTAAGGTGAATCAAAAATTCTATGTTTCCTTCTCCTCCTGTAATAGGTGAATAATCCAGCCCGCAAACGTCGAATCCTGCATCCAAAGAAAAACCAACTATCTTGTCCAGCACTGCTTTATGGACCTTTGGGTCGCGCACAATACCATGTTTGCCAACGTTTTCTCTGCCAGCTTCAAACTGAGGCTTAATTAGCGCAACAACATCTCCTCTAGGAATAATTATTTCATGCAAAGGCGGTAAAATCAGATCTAATGAAATAAAAGAAACATCAATAGTCGCGAACTCAGGTCTGCCGTTTTTAAAATCAGCCAGTTTACTATAGCGGAAATTTGTATTTTCCATTACCACAACGCGTGGATCTTGCCTGATCTTCCAAGCTAACTGATTTGTACCAACATCCAAAGCATAGCTCAAGGCTGCGTTATTTTGCAATGCTACATCTGTGAAACCGCCAGTCGAAGCGCCAATATCCAGAATTATTTTATCAGCAGTAGTTAACTGAAAAACTTTAAGTGCCTTGGCAAGTTTAAAACCCCCTCGACTTACAAAGGGCATCTTTTTCCCCTTAAAATGCAATTTTGTAGTGCTATCGATTTTCATCCCGGGCTTATCTAATCTTTCTTCATTAATACCTAAAATTTCACCAGCCATTACAGCTCTTTTAGCCTGTTCTCTTGTTTCAAAAAGCCCTTGTTGAACCAGTAAAACGTCTATTCTTTCCTTTTTCATGCATTGCCCTTCCTTGAAAAATAATCCAAGAAGTCCCATAATAATTCAGTATTTTTTCCGTTTTCTAAGTTTTTTTGCAATCCTTCTAATGCATTCTTTGCTTTTTGAACAACACGCTTAAGTTCAGAATAGGATTCTTTTAAACCTAATAAACCTGGATAAGTATTTTTATTTTCAGCCTGATCTTTATGGACTGCTTTGCCTAGTTTTTCTTGCGTACTAACTACATCTAAAATGTCATCGTTGATTTGAAAAGCAAGACCAAAACTTTGGCCAAATTGTGTCAAGTAAATCATTTGGCGAGCATTTGCATCTCCAATTAGACCTCCTGCTTGGCAAGCATATTGAATCAGGGCACCTGTTTTTCGCCGGTGTAATAATTGCAACTGAGCCAGTTTGAGTTCTTTATGCTCACCTTCAATATCAGCAACTTGTCCGCTCACCATTCCCTGTGGTCCTGCTGCTGTTGCTAAAAGCCCAATTAATTTTAACTTAAGTTCAGACGGCAATTGACAGTTTGCAAGCCATTCAAAGGAGGCAGTTAGCAGACCATCACCGGCTAAAACTGCTTCAGCCTGACCAAAAACCTTGTGATTTGTTGGACGGCCTCTCCTCAAATCATCATTATCCATTTCGGGCAAATCATCGTGAATAAGTGAGTAAGTATGAACAAATTCCAGACTCCCCGCTGCAGCAAATACCGGTTCATCAACACGTTTTTTTAAAACTTGACAAACAGCCAGCATTAAAAGCGGTCTAATCCTCTTTCCGCCGCTTTCAAGCGAGTATTGCATTGATTTCTGCAAACTTTTCTCTGCATCAAGGCCTTGTAAAAAGTTTTTCATCTGCTGTTCAAGCAATGGAAGTTTTTCTTGACGAAAACTATTCAGATCACTTTCCATCATCGTCACTATCCCTGTCGAAGTTTTCTTCTTTACCTGCCTCACCAATTACCTTTGTCAAAGTTTTTTCAGCCAGCTCCAGTTTTTGTTGTAAGTCTCCACTTAACTTTATGCCCTTTTGAAACTGTTCTACCGCAGCTTCTAACGGAGCTTCACCACGTTCTAATTGCTGCACAATTTTTTCAAGTTTGTTTAAGCTTTCCTCAAAAGTTTCTTCTTTAGCCATTTTGTTCATCCTCCGTAATATTTAGTATTTTTGCATCTATAGTGCCGCCCTGTATATGAAAAGATATTTTCTCGGCAGGTGAAAGTTGAGTAATAGACCGAACTACTTTTCCATCAACAGTTGCATAGCCATACCCTCTTGCCATTACCCTTAGCGGGCTTAGCATCTCTAAGTTTGCTACTGCCGAACACAGCTTTTGTCTTTTTGTTTTGAAATAATTTTCATATGCAGAAAAAAGCCTTTGTTTTAAATAAATAACTTGTTTAAGCAATAAATGCAACTTTTCAGTAGGTGCCTGTTTTTGCAATTGAGAGAATAGCTGCATCTGCTGCTGTTCTTTTTTGTTCAAATCGACCCGCATTAATTGAATTATTTGTTTTTGCAAATAATCCACTTTTTGCAAATAACTTTCATATAATCTACCAGGTTGTTTGAATACATAAGAGTTACGTAATTTTTGCAGTGCTTGTCTTTTAAGTTGCAATTGAGCCTTCAAACTATGATAGAGTCTTAAACGCAACTGCTCTATCTTAATTATTTCCTCACTCAAAACAGGAACTGCCAATTCTGCAGCTGCTGTTGGAGTTGCTGCCCGGACATCAGCAACTAGATCAGCTATTGTTACATCTGTTTCGTGACCGACAGATGAAATCACAGGAATCTTGCATTCATAAATCGCTCGTGCAACAATTTCTTCATTAAAGGGCCAAAGATCCTCTATTGACCCACCACCCCTACCAATAATCAGTGTTTGAAAATTGCCATACTCCTCAACTTGCTTGATTCTACCAACAATGTCTTTAGCAGCTCCTTCGCCTTGAACAAGTGCTGGAAATAAAACAATCTGCGCAATCGGATAACGTCTACGGACTGTTGTCATAATATCTTTGATAACTGCACCTGAACGACTTGTAATTACAGCAATTCTACGCGGAAAACGACAAATGTCTTTTTTAGGAGCACTAAAAATACCTTCTGCAGCTAATTTCCTTTTTAATTGTTCATAAGCCTGATATAAAGCTCCTACACCATCCGGTTCCATTTTTTCAACATAAATTTGATAATTGCCGCTAGCTTCGTATAAAGAAACACGTCCTACTACTAAAACTTTCATGCCTTCTTCTGGTTTGAATTTAACTTTATCAAATGCAGAACGAAACATAATGGCATTAATTTTAGCCTCCTTGTCTTTGAGACTGAAGTATTGATGTGCACGCGGACGCATTCGAAAATTTGAAATTTCACCAGTTAAATAAACACGGCCTAGATAAGGATCAACATCAAACTTTTTCTTCAGGTACCTTGTCAGCGCACTAACTGTTAAATACGTTTTTTCCGTCAAAATCAGCACTCCGTTCTGCAAAATTAACAGTTTGTTCCATCAGCATTGCAATTGTCATCGGACCCACTCCACCTGGCACAGGTGTGAGATAAGACGCTCTTTCATTAACAGAAGAATGTTCAACATCCCCTACTAGTTTTCCATTTTCATTACGATTCATTCCAACATCGATTACTATTGCACCAGGTTTGATATCTTCTCCTGTGATGAACTCAGCCTTCCCAATTGCAACAATTAAAATATCTGCCTGCCTCGTCAACTTCCTTAAATTTTTAGTCTTACTGTGGGTAATAGTGACAGTTGCATCATGATTCAGCATTATCGCAGCCATAGGCCTACCAACGATATTACTTCTGCCAACGATTACTACATGCTTGCCGCAAACCGGAAGATGATATTCTTCAAAAAACTGCAAAATTCCAGCAGGAGTACAAGGCAGTGAATGCGGATCATTCAAAAAAAGGGAACCTACGTTTTGAGGGTTAAATCCATCAACATCTTTTTCAGGCTTAATTGCATTAATTACCCCTTTTGCATCGATTTGCTCAGGCAATGGCAACTGGACTAGAATCCCATGTACAGAATCATCTGCGTTCAAGGTCTTGATTAGTGTCAAAAGTTCGCTTTCCTTCACTGTCCTTTGCAAACGAATGTCTTGAGTCTCAATTCCAAGTTTTTGCGCCGTGCGGTGCTTATTGCGTACATAGATTTTGCTAGCCTCATCACCTCCAACAAGTATCACAACTAACTTAGGCTTAATTCCTTTTGATTTTAAGTCTGCTATTCGTTGAATAAGCCTCGTTTTTACTTTTTCTGCAAGCTTTTTCCCATCTAACTTTATTGTCATCATTATTCCCCATTATTAACTTTTTCTATGTAACTATTTTAGCATATCTTGCAAGTGGGAAAATAATTATTTAAATTATTAAATTTCTTCAGCTTCGTAATTTATCAGCCTTAATTTGTCGGTGATAACGCATAAAAAAGCAGAAGCCATAACCGGCTTCTGCTCAAATTGCTACTATATCTATTCTATCAAGTGAAAAATTCATTTTTCGTCAGCAATAATTAAATTCGAAAGAATTCCATTAACAAAGCGGCGTGATTTTTCATCACTGAACTCTCTTGCTAATTGAAGTGCTTCGTCAACGGCTACTTTAGCCGGAACATCCGCCACATCTTGAACTTCATAGGCTGCTAAACGCAATAAAATTAAATCCGTTTTAGTAAGACGTTTCAAATTCCATTGCTTACTTAAATAACTTGAAATCACTGCATCAAGCTCTTCTTTATGTGAAACGACACCTTCAGTTAACTCAACCAAATATGGCGGTATCACTGCTGGAAGCGTCAATTTTTCATCATCGACACGTAACTGTTCGTAAAGAGCATTTATATCAGTATCAGGATTACTTTCAAGCGCAAAGAGTATCTGAAAAGCCACATGCCTAATAGAATGTCTGGTTATACTCAATTGTTATCACCATTTTCTTTTTCACTAAACAAGTCATTCGGGTTTACGGTTGTCTCTTGTTTTTCAGGCACAACACCCTGCACAAAAACATCGATACCCGTCAATTTAAGCCCTGTCATGAAAAATAATTGCTGTCTAACTTTCTCTTGGATTTCTAGCGCAACTTTAGGGACAGGCACTCCGTAATTCAAAAATACATAAACTTCAGCTTTTAATTTGTCATCTTTTTGCTCAAGTTTAACCCCTTTGCCGCGGCTTTTACGTCCAAAAAGTTCGTTTAAACTGCTTGCAAGTGAGCCGCGCATCGAATAAACACCATCAACTTGACTAGCTGCAATTCCAACGATTATCTCAATTACTTCCGGAGTAACTTCAATCTGGCCTAGTCTAGGGCTTTCAGTTTCAATTAAAATATTATCATTCTCAGCCATCGACACTTCCTCCTTTGAGCTAAGCTCTGGAAATATAGCTTCCATCCTGTGTATTAATTGTTAACACATCACCTTCATTTACAAAGAAGGGAACTTGAACAACCAATCCAGTTTCCAAAGTAGCAGGTTTGGACCCGCCGGAAGCTGTATCACCCTTAATTCCAGGTTCCGTTGCAGCTACTTTCAAATCAACAGTATTTGGCAAATCAACACCTAGCGTTTCATTTCCATACATAATAATATTAACAAGCATATTTTCTTTTAAGTAGTTTAATTCATTTTTAATCTGCTCCACGGGTAATTCAAGTTGTTCGTAAGTAGTCGTATCCATAAAGACATGATTGTCTCCATCTGCATACAAGTACTGCATCTTACGATTATCAATTTGTGCCTGCTCTACCTTTTCTCCTGCACGGAATGTTTTTTCCTGAACTGCTCCAGTACGTAAATTTTTTAGCTTTGAACGGACAAATGCTGATCCCTTGCCTGGCTTAACATGCTGGAATTCAACTACCCGCCAAATATCACCGTCAACCTCAATTGTTAATCCATTTTTAAATTCATTAACCGAAATCATAAGGTTCCTCCTACAAAAACATAATTTTAACACTACGCATATTCATTTTAACATATCGGGTCATAGTAATCGTAACTTTGCCTAAAACCTCTTAACCACCCACTGATAACAAATTTTTCACACTTAATTCCGAAATGCAATCAAATCAGTCTATAATACTCTCATCAATTCTGCTTGAACTTCAAAGTCTCACTTTAGCATACTTTCTTTTTTAATACCTATACACAATTTATAATAGCAATAAAAACAATAAAAATGCAAGCTTACCCCTTGATTTCAAAGTATTCCTTAGAAAAATCTGTTAGTATTTCATAGCCAGACTCAGTTACAAGAACATCATCTTCGATTCTGATCCCGGCTTTGTTTGGAATATAGACCCCAGGCTCAATTGTTATTACCTGTCCTGGCACCAAAATATCTTCATAACCCATACCAATATTGGGTAGTTCATGAATGCTCATACCAATTCCATGACCCATGCCATGATTGAAAAACTTTCCATAACCAGCTTCTGTAATTAAACTTCTTCCAATTCTGTCCAATTGGCTGCCCGTAATTCCAGGACGGATTGCTTCAATGGTCTTTTCCTGTGCTCTTAGAACAGTTTGATAAGTATCTCTAACATCTGATATCTGAGGCCCAATTGAAAATGTTCTAGTCACATCAGAAGTATATCCTTGATAAAAGTATCCAAAATCAAGGGTGACAATATCGTTTTGCCTAAGTTTGCGCATAGAAGCAGTCCCATGAGGCAAACTACTTCTGTTTCCACTCGCCACAATGGTAGAAAACGAACTTTCGGCTGCCCCCAATTTCTTCATTATATAATCTAATTCATTAGCAGCTTCAATCTCAGTTTGTCCTTTAGCAACTGTCTCTAAAAATTTTTGATAGCCCAAACCCGCTAAACTACAAGATTTACGGAGCAAAGCAATTTCTTGTGTATCTTTTACAGAACGCAGTTTTTCAATAACACCATCAAAGGCAACAATATCTGAAACCGCATTTTCGTCAAGAACTTCATATTCATTATAAGATAAGGAGCCTTCAAATGCCATAGCCAAAAGGTGTTTCTCAGTTACAAGGTGGCAAGCAGTCTTAAGGTATTCTCGAGTAATCTCACAGGACCAATATTTAACTTGTGACTTGATTTGCTCACCAAATCTTGAATCAGTAATCAAATACTGGTTATCTTCCGTCACAAGAGCTACTCCAGCATCTCCTGTAAAACCGCTCAGATAAAAAATATTGACCGGATTTGTAATTAAAAAAGCGTCCACACTCATTTTTTCCATTTCACTGCGAAGTTTTACAACTCTTTCTAATTGCATGATTGAGCTCCCTTCTTAATTTTGTTTCTGCAAAAATAAAAAGACCAACACAAAACGTTACGTTCCGTATTGATCTTATATCAAGTTTCTGAAATAGTTTATTCTGCCACTGGGTAAACAGATACCTGTTTCTTGTCGCGACCTTTACGTTCAAAACGAACTACACCATCAACTTTAGCAAACAATGTATCATCGCCGCCCTTACCAACATTGATTCCTGGGTAAATGCGCGTTCCGCGCTGACGGTAAAGAATTGAACCGCCAGAAACAATTTGTCCATCGGCACTCTTTGAACCTAAGCGCTTGGATTCTGAATCACGGCCATTAGAAGTCGAACCGCCACCCTTTTTATGAGCGAAAAACTGTAAATTCATTAACATAGTATTCTGCACCTCCTCAAATCTAGGAAATTTTTATATATTTAGGATAACTGAGCGCAATTTCTTTTATTCCAAGTTTAAAATTTGCAAATAGCAAAACTGCTGCTTCAGTTTCGTCATCTTTTCCAGCTGACTTTACTTTCATATAGCCGCCGGCTTTTTCATCCGTATGAATTTCAAGTTCTGCCTTTGCAAGCTTCTGCAGACCATTAACAGTACTGATAGCTAATGCAGAAACACCCGCACAAACAATATCCTTACCGTATTCACCTGATCCGGCATGTCCTGCTAATTCAAAACCGCTAACTTGCTTTTTGGTATAAAAAAAACGTACTGTAATCATTAACTTCGTCTTCCGTCAATTAAGCATTGATCGTATCAATCACTACTTTTGTATATGGTTGACGATGTCCCTGCTTTGTATGTGAATGTTTCTTTGGCTTATACTTGAAAGTTATGACTTTCTTTGCGCGGCCCTGCTTTTCAACAGTACCTGTAACTGTTGCGCCATCAACAAAAGGCTTACCGACAACAGCGTTATCGCCACCTACTAAAACAACTTGATCAAAAGTAACCTTTTCACCAGCTTCAGCATCAAGCTTTTCAACGTAAATAGCTTGACCTGCTTCAACCTTAAGCTGCTTTCCACCTGTTTTTATAATTGCGTACATAAAAGTGCACCTCCTTAAACTTACTTAGACTCGCCGCAATTTAGTGAATTATCAATTTCAGCTTGATAATTTCTTGCTTGACTGATTGCGTGCGGTTGCAGTTGTGGCATGCACAAATACAACATTGAAATCATACCAGAAAAAAAGATAAACGTCAATTAATTTTAAAAACATGAATGGTTACAAAAAGCCTGCTCACATTTCAGTGAATCAGGCTCTTAAAAAATTTTAAAATGGCGCGGGAGAGATTCGAACTCTCGACCGTCCGCTTAGAAGGCGGATGCTCTATCCAGCTGAGCTACCGAGCCATAAACAACATTAGCAATTATAGAATATCACTGACAAGCTGTCAAACTTTTTCTAAGCGAATTTATCAAAAAAAAATAGAGAGGTTCAAACCATTTTTGTTGAAACATTTTTGTAATCATGCAATAATGTTAATGTAATTTAAATGTAATATTAAAAAGAAAAGGGTGATTGTTATGATACCATTTTTTGCAATTGTTGGAATACTTATTTTTGCAGGTGTTATCCAATTATATGACGATCAACGTAAAGTACAGGAAAATTATAAACATTTCAAGCAAGATGAACGTAAAACTACGAGTTACTAATTTTTTAATCCAATATGCTGATTACTATTTTATACTAGCGTAAAAAGATAGTACCTGTATATGAGAATACAAACAGAAATCATGTTTCTTTCAATTTTTTAGCAATATGAAAATAAGCTAAACGAGGGATTGGGTCAAATGTTATATTTTGACCCAGTCCCTCTGTTTTAACCCTTAATATGTTCATTAAACCTTTTCAATAATCAGCCCTTTTCACTTAATTACGAACTGTCCATAACCGGGCTCAGACTACGTACGCTATCTGCAATTAATACTTAAAAGCTAATACCTACAAGTTCGTTTCTTCTTAAATTCTTCCAAAGATTAGGCAGAATCTAACTTTCATCACTCTCAACTCTTAAGAATAACAAAATATAAGCACGTTTTGCTTGCAAATAATTATAATGAAAAACTGCAACTTTAGAACTAAACTTAATTCTTTTTTCCTTCCATAAGCTTCTTCAAAAAAGCATTTTCAATTTCTGTAGCTGAAAACTTAAAATCCACCAGTCCAAGTTTAATAAAAATATGCCAAGCATGTACAAATGCTGGAGCATTACGTTCAAAATAGCTTTTATTAAGCATTTTTTGCAAAATCAAATAATCTTGCGCAATAAATTTACTTTTATCTTTTTGTTCCAAAATTGAAATTTTTTTATCCGTAAGCAGAACTAAATATGTCCATTTTTTTTCATTAGCAATTTTGAGAAAAGCTGCAGCTGACAGACAAAAATCATCCATAAAATCAATACCTTTTTTTCGATTAAAATTGCCTAATAATTCTGCCAGCCTAACATTAAGTTCGAAAAAAAGTGCCGTATCGCGCTGTTGCCCGAAAGACGGCTGTCCCGTAGTTCTTTGCAAACGTGCAGCATCCAGCATTTTTTTTACATCCAAGTAATTTTTTTCCTCCACTTTCATAAAGTAATCAATTGAAATAAAGTGAATCAGACTTTATTTCTAGACTCTCTAAATTATTCAAATACCAAGTCCTTAAAAAGGAATATTCAAGCAATACATCAAACCAAGATTCTTTGTGCAGCGGATCGCTGACTTTTATACTCCAGCCATTCGAGGCTCCTTCATTTACATTCTGAGAAAACAGCTTTACCACTATATCATCATCAAGTTTTAAGACTGCTTCGCCGTTAACACCTCTTTCAAGTATTCGTCCTCCTTGTGCTGTTTCAACAAAAAGTTTATCCAATATAGTTCTTGGAAGATTTGAGTCTGCAACTTGATAGACAGCACTATTTGAAGGATCTAGCAAGGTAAAATCAACGTCAAAACCAAAGTCTTCCTTAAGAAACTTACCAATGTCCAATAAATACTCTTCAAAACCGCGAAGTGTTTCTTTCGTTACGTCGTCTGTGTACTTCACAAGTAAGAGTTCAGTCAAAGCACGACTGTTAAAACGTAAAACATGTTTATCAAAACTAAGGTAAAAAAGAGTTTCACCTGTATTTTTTTCCGTGTAGTAAGCACCCTTTTGTGCGGTAGTTTCTAGTTGAAAAATAAAATATCCAAGCGTATTAATCCCCGGAAATTCATGGTATAATTCGTGAAATCTGTCCGAAGACTGCAAAATGACACGCTCTTTATCATGCAAAGCAAGAAGGCGATTTAAAAAAATTAAATAAAAATCAGATCGGCTGTATTGCTGAGGAAAAGTAATAAAAGAAGTGTCTAGATGATAAGAAACCAATTTTTGTGCTGCAGACAGCAATTCAGAAGGGTCATTTGTTTCAATCAGGCTGTCAAATAGTTCAGTAAATATCTTTCCATGTTTCAAACTATCTTTCAACTGGTCATTGTAAGTAATCAAACGGCCAGAAGTACTTAAAGTTGCTGCATCTTCGATTGTCCTCAACTGTCTTTGACTTTTTTGAGGTTCAAATATTTCAGTCGGCTGTCTATAATCCTTACTCATTTATATTCACCCGCCCTTTGGTAGCAATCAAATCAGCGATATAGTCACGATAAAGAGTCTTGTTTCTTGCCTCAAAATTTTCAAAGCTGCCGAACTTTGCAATGATACTCTGTTTTTCATAACCTATTAGTGTATCTTCTTTTGATAATGCCAATACTTGATCTTCATTCTCTTTAATCAATCTATAGGCAGTTTGTGCTTTTTCGTCTTGCTCTGTTAATTCTGAAAGGTGTTCAACTAATTGCTGCTTAGCATCTCTCAACTTGGCAGCTTCCCAAGGCATCACCTTTTCTTGGGCGTTTTTCTTCAACTGCAGTCTGACTTTCTCTTTTTCTGTATCACGTTGACCTTGAGAATCGATTAGTGCCTGCAGCTGATCTGCTTGATCTGACAAAGATGCTATTTTATCAGTATTTAAACGCTTATTTTCGGCGTCCAAAGCAAAAGCCCGTCGCAGTTTTTCATATTCAGCCTTATCAAACTCAAAAGATACACGCAAGACATCCAAGGAGCCAAAAAGTTTTCTATCCCACCAATTGCCAAAGTAAAACTGAAATAATCCCTTTTTTACTTGTTCAAAATAAAAAAACGGGTAAGTTTCATGGAGATATGCAAGCAAGTTACCGCTGAGATATTGACTAATAGTATCAGAAATATCATCAACTAGACTTTCATTTTTTGTATCCGCTGTACTATGTTTAGATTGCATTACCTTTTCTGAATACCGCTGTCCATCAATCAACTGATAGACTAACCGATCATTTTTATTCTCAACTGCCTGTGCCAAGGTTTGCAGATAGCGGATCTTAACTGCCACTGTTTTTGACAGCTGCTGTGCTGCTAAAGAATACTTCTGTGCGTTCACCTGATTTACATTTGTCACACTGATCTCCCCTTATATGCATGCGTCCAGATAACTTAAAGTAAAACCTTACGCACTGATTTTAAACCTTTAAAACCTTGAATCCATATTAATTATATCATTTTACACGTTTTTATCCCAAATGTTAGGAGATGGTTTTTTACCTCTTTTCTCATATTGACGTTTAAAGTCATGTACTCCAGAAAAGAAAAAAGGTGCTGGATCTTCTTTATAAGAGATAGCTCCTTCTTGTACCGAAAACAAATGCTGTTTAAACAGCTGTTCGTAATCAGAAACGCTGATTTCCTTTCGCAAATTTAAAATACGATTATAATCAACTTTGGCTAGACCTTTCTTAAAATCCGGCTGTATTATTCCTGTATAAAATTCAGCTTCTGCACCGGAACCGTAACTAAATAATCCTATTCTTTGGCCTGCTTTAGTCTTTTCACTATTGCACAGTAACGAAAGTAGACTGAGGTATAATGAACCGGTATATAGATTCCCTACCTCGCTGTTAAAGAAACGAGCATGTTCAAACTCTTGAGCCAGTCTGACTGTATCACTAGGCTGAGCATCTTTCAGTGCAATTTGCAAGGCCTTAAGCCCTAGTTTTGTGTACGGCAAATGAAAAAGAAGAGCTGCAAAATCGCTTAAACTGTAACCGGTTTTATCAAGATATGCCTGCCATGTTTCTTCAAAAAATTCTAAGTAAGTATTTTTAGAATATTTTCCATCCACCACTGCTTCAGTTTTTCCAAGCGGTCTCCAAAAATCCATAATATCCTGAGTAAAAGCTGTGCTGTCTTCTTCTAATGCTAGAATTTGCGGATTTTGGGAAATAAGCATAGCAACAGCCCCACCGCCTTGAGTAGGTTCCCCTGGAGTGTTGATTCCATAACGTGCATTATCAGCTGCAATCACAAGTACCTCATTCTCAGGATTCAGTGCTACAAAACCACGAGCAAGCTGGATGCCCGCAGTTGCACCATAACAGGCCTGTTTAAGTTCAATTGCCCTTATTTCATTTTTCAAACCCAGTAAGTGCGCCAAATAAACTGCTGCTGCTTTTGAATTATCAATTCCTGATTCAGTAGCAAAAATTACAAAACTAATTCTGTCACGGTCTTCTTTCGTAAGAATGCGAATTGCAGCATTGGCAGCCATCGTAACTACATCCTGACTTGGTGGAACAACGGCCATCTTTGACTGTCCAATCCCAATCAAATACTTATTAGGATCTTCGTTACGTGCAAATGCCAATTTCTTCATATCTACATATAAATGAGAGGTAGAAAAACCGATTTTATTAATTCCAATTTTCATTTTTTCACTTCCCTAAGAGAGTTAGTTCTATCATACCTGAAAACAATAAATACTAGTATACTTCTATTTTTACTTGCTGGCTTGTTAGTTTTCAACTAATGAGGTATTGCGGATATTTTTTTATGCATAGCTTATTTTATGATCGTATTTTGAAACTTATTCTTTCATTTAATATTAAAATAGTTAAAGTTGCAGTATTTTTTAACAACAATTACATAATTATTGTACACTTAAAATGAAACATAGATAATACCCTTTAGAATAATCTGTTTGTGCAAATATTTGGCTATCCAATATCTAATAAAAAGAATTAAGCGGAGGAAAAAATGACCGACAATTTTACTATTAACCGACAACTGCACCATAAAACCATCCGTTCCTTTGCACCACAAAACCTCACAAAAAAACAGTTTGATGCTCTCATGCAGGTCGCAAGGCATACCTCTACAAGTATGTTTATGCAACAATTCTCAATAATGCATATCACGGATCTAAATAAAAAGAAAATAATTAGGCAGGTTTCTAATCAGGAATATGTAGGCAAAAATGGTGATCTTTTCATTTTTGTTGTGGACCTTTATCGTAACCAACAAATTCGAAAACAATTAGGCAAAGATGATGGACGTTTACACATGACCGATGTCTTTTTACAAGGTGTTGAGGACACAGTTTTAGCTGTCCAAAACGTTGTTAACGCTGCGGAGAGTCTGAACCTTGGAGCAGTTATATTAGGTAGTATCATGAATGATCCTCAAAAACTAATTACGAACCTTAATCTGCCACCAATGACTTTCCCACTGCTAGGTTTACAAGTTGGAGTTCCTACACAAAATCCACAGTTAAAACCGCGTTTACCCTTAAGTTTTACCTTATTCGAAGATAGTTATCCAAAAGAAGTTGATATTCACAAGCTCGATTCTTACGATAAAGTTGTCAGTACATATTACGATCTGCGTGACACCAATAGACGAATCGATTCATTCACAAAACAAGTTGCATCAAAAAAAATGGATAAACACATTACTAACCGTAATCAAACCGTTGAAGTTCTTCACTCTCAGCAGCTATGTCTTGCTTAATAGTTATCATAAAATTTGATAACTGTTTATTATGAATTAATTGAGTCTATTTCTTAATATGAAATAGACTTTTTATTAACTACATAAAGGTATACTGGATAGAATCTTTTTTAACTTTTAACTATGTAAAAATAGGTTTATTTCATTTTAGAGATTCGGTCTATTTTATTACTCTCCAATTTTTATCGGTAAAACTACTGTATTTTTATAGGAAGATTAGTCAGCTTCTTCAATTCAGTAACAATATTTTCAAGATATATTACCTTCAATTCTTCAATCGTTTTGAGCTGAAATGAGCACGTCATTCTTTTAGGCTTTACCGTCACAAAAAGAATACGATTTTTAATTAGGGAAAATCATAATAAAAATAAATATCTTGTTTTCCCTTTTGAGAAGTATAACTATATACTTTAGTGTCAAGTCCACCAATTTCAAAGCCGTATTTCAAATAGAATTCACATGCTGCGACATTATTATTTTGTCCTATTGCCCAAAAACCCTTGTATCCTCTTTCTTTTGCAATCTTTTCTGCCAATTTCAAAAGTGAATGAGCAGTCCCCTTTCGTCTGTATTTCCCACTAACTTTTAAATCCTCTAAGTATAAGTATCTATTCCACTGATTATTAAAAATCGCCAAACCAATTGTTTCTTCACCCTTAAAAGCACCAATGGCAAACCCATTTTTATTTATATCTTCCAGTTTATAATCTTCATCCGGAAAGATCTGTTTTTTTATTTCTTTTTTATCATACTTTCTTATTTCGTAATTCCATTTTTCTTTATTTCTCTTTATAATCATCTCTCCCAAAATATCAAATGAATTATTTTTTAGAAGCAAACTTTGTTCATCATCTTTGCTTATTATCTTTAAGTTCATGCCGATTATTCCCCTTTTATATAATTTTAGATAATTATATAATAATGTTCTATAAAAAATAGATCTATTTTACCAACAGACTGCACAACAAATGTTTTCATCATATGAATACTAAACTACATAGATGAAATTACTATTACGAACATACTGCAATGTAATAATAATCTTTGAAACAATTGAAAAAGCGGTCTTAACCACGTTAGTATGGCTTTTGTTAACATGATTTTCTATCATTACACAATTTCCATTAGCTGCGAGAACATAATAATTCTTATTCTCCATGAACTTAAGAATGGGCGCACTGGAACCGCAATATTTATTTGCCGCAGTTCTAATATAAACAATGTTACCAGCACTTAATGAACCTGTGGTTGCAAAAGCAGTCTGTTAGTAATTCATTAGTAATTGCTTGTGCCGGCTTTGAATCATTAGACGTTTCTTTCTGAATAGTTCTGTAATATACCAAAGTTTCGCCCCGACATATTACAGTGTTGGAAATCAGATACCCATTGCCAATTATCATTAGATCGTTAGTTGAATAATGGTCTCAGTTGGAATACTTGGATAGTCCTCCGCTACCGCATGCAGTTCAGCTTCCTATTCCATATATTGTTGCTTAGTAATTCCATTTATATCATACCCACATCTCGCAAATATCAAGTTTTTATTTTTTTATAAATACTGTTTATTTACCTCCAAAATACTGTTCTATTAATGCTTTGCTGCGTATTGATAAACTATTATCCTAAAGGCTGTTATACTTTAATTGTACAGAAAGAAAGTGCTTTTTTGAAAACTCTAGATAATATTGCTCTTGCTTTACTAATTATCGGTGGTTTAAACTGGTTATTTGTTGGTTTATTTAACTTTGACTTGGTTGCTACAATATTTGGTGGTCAAACAGCCATTCTTTCCAAAGTTATCTATATTATCGTTGGTCTTTGTGCTCTATACTCGTTAAAGTTCTTTCCCCTTATTATGCAATCTTTTAAGCATGAGAATTAAATTAATTAAAAACCGGTACACCGGTTTTTTTTTGCCAAAAATTTTCATTTTATAAGGTCCTGGTTTAAACTATTGATTAGCGTTGTTCTTTTAAAACTCATTCAGCTGTTCAAAATAGATGTTTAATTGCCATTAAGACAGCTACGGTGAGGTACATCTTTCTATAGAAATATAGACCTGCATGCTTTTATGCCAACAGTTAAAAGAGGAGCTAATATACTGTCCTTAGAATTGTTAATTCCCATGCAAGATGAAAAATTCAGGTATTAACCAAGCATCAATTACTTAATTATTTGGAATTATCAGCTAAACAGAGAATCTTTTTAGAATGAAAAGGAACATACTTTCGAAACAGGAGAATAAAAAATGAATAAACAACAATTTCAGGAATATTTAGAGAACAACAGCCAAGCAATCAGCCTATTTAATAACAAAGCATTGGAATTCCAAGAAAATAAAAATAAGAAACGTCAGCCAGCTAAAAAATGGAATGAAGCTAGGCTCGAACGTGAATCTGAAAAAATGCTTGCTGCTTTTATAACTAGTGTATATGAAAAAATGAAATCACATGTAAAAGAAAATACGCTTGAACCTGAAAAATCGTGGATAGCATTTATCGACGAAAATGATATTTTAGATGAACTAGAAGAATCAATTATTGAAATGCAATTTGTTTGATATTTTACGATTGTTTAAAGTTTACAAATCCAAAGACTGGTAACTCTAAAAACTGAGATAGTACTTTCTGCTTTCAGTCTCCTCTTTCATTTGTATTAGTTGGTTCAGACTTAGAAGCTACATCTTTTGCCGATGCTTTAGCACGGTTACTATACTAAAAAATTTATAATTGGAATATTACTAGCCATTGTAGCTTTTGCACTCATCTTTCTTCCTAATAAACATTAAATTTTAAATTATTGGAGCGTTTATGAAATTTTAGGCGGAACTTATTTCATTGCAACTGGCTTTATATCCTTGATAAGAAAATAATTTTTTGAGGGTAACATTTGAAATTCAGCCCCATATTATGTCAGCAGTGGATAAAACACTCAAGCAGTCTTCGAAAACATGTGCGTACGATAGATAGTAAGACTAGTTTTCACGCTCACCCCCTTAGACACACTCATGCGACTTCTCTGCTCTCAAAGAATATTGATCTTTATATCAACTTCGAAGCAATTTGGCCACTCGGATATTTCAAATACCAATCACGTATATTCTTATTTAATCAATAAGTATAAAAAGTGCGCCGATACCGAAATTGAACACATATTAGATACTCTTAGTACACCAAAAGTGCACCAAACTTTTATAAATTAGCATAAAACAGCACAGACATAAAAAAAGAAATGCCTTTATACCGGCATTTCTAGTAATTATACATAAACTAAATTAACAAAATAAGGAGAGTACAGGATTTGAACCTGCGCGCCGGTATAAGCCGGTTCGCCGGATTTCGAGTCCGGTGCATTACCACTCTGCCAACTCTCCAACAACGATAAATATTATATCAACTAGTACAAAAAAAAGCAATGTTATTATAACATATTAGGCCTGCAGAACTGTTTAAAACCGCTTTTTCTTCGTATGTTGCTAAAGTTCACTTTTCTCATTAAGAAAAAGGGACAATATAATATTTTTACGCTAATTTGCGGTATGTCACTACATTCGTCCACGCTGTGATGGTATTTTTCAAAGTCCTTTATTATTTATTTTACAATTTAATTAATTTATACTTATTCGCTTTGTACTTGAGAACAAAAAAACTAAGATAAAGCGATTGCTTTATCTTAGTTCTGAAGTAAAGGTTAAATGAAATAATTGTATTCTGGGGGAATACAAAATGGAACATTTTTATATTACTCCACAACAATACTACGAGCATTAACATCTGTTGGTTTCAAATGTCAATGTCTTTAATAGTAGCCGTCTTTATTTTCTTATTGTAAAATATTTGCAGTTGACCATGTAGTGTTTCATTTGGTTTTGATAAGAGCAAAAAATAGATAACCTTTTCTTTTGATTCTTTATTATTTAACTTCGATTATTTTAACTTTCATAGCACCGCCGGGAGTTTCAATGTCAACATTTTCTCCTAGCTTGTGCCCCACAAGTCCCTTTGCAATTGGTGATTCATTCGAGATTTTACCTGAGAAAGGATCTGCTTCTGCTGCTCCGACAATTGTATAGGTCTCAGGCTCCTCATCGGGTAATTCCTTAAAGGTAACAGTCTTACCAACAGCAATTTCATTTTTGGCTACCTTGTCATTATCAATAATTTCAGCATGGTTCAGCATTTGTTCAACGGTTTTTATACGTCCTTCTACAAATGATTGTTCATCTTTAGCAGATTCATATTCCGAGTTTTCGGACAGATCACCGAATCCTCTTGCAATCTTAATACGTTCAATAACTTCTGCTCGTTTTGATGTCTTTAAAGTGTTTAATTCTTCTTCTAATTTTTTCTTTCCTTCAAGTGTCATCGGATAAATTTTTTCTTCAGCCATTTTTTTAACTCCTCTCATTTCTTAAATTATATTTTTAAGGTAAATTATGGTTATGACGCAAAACATCTTTTACCTTAGTGGATAATAAATCAATTGCCACTTGGTTTTCTCCGCCTTCCGGAATAATCAAGTCAGCATAGCGCTTAGTCGGTTCAATGAATTGATGATACATCGGCTTAACAGTCTGCAGATATTGTGCCACAACAGATTCCAATGATCGTCCACGTTCCTTAGTATCACGGATAATTCTTCTGATAATTCTAATGTCATCATCCGTATCGACAAAAACCTTGATATCCATTAAATCTCGTAGTCGTGGATCACTCAGTACCAAAATTCCTTCTATAATAATAACTTCTTTAGGATTTTCCAGAATAAACTTTTTACTGCGGTTAAGTGTTTTATAATCATACACTGGAACTTTAATTGATTTCCAGTTTAATAAATCCTGCAGCTGCTTAATCAAGAGGTCTGTGTCAAATGCATCGGGATGATCATAATTTACTTTTCGCCTTTCCACAAGGCTCATAGCATCTTGATTTTTATAATATGAATCTTCTTGCAGTATCAAAAGAGAATTTTGTTGCAACTGCTCAAAAATTGCTCTGCTAACCGTAGTTTTACCACTGCCTGAGCCGCCCGTCACGCCGATGATAACGGGCCGTCGTTTATTATTTTTCTCTGTCATTATTCGTTATTATCTTTCTGAAGTTTTTTAGTAAGTATCTGGTGTTCGGAATAAGTTTTAGAATAGTATACCTTGCCAGTTTTCATATTTGCGATAAAATACAGATACCCTTGCGCACGTCCTGAAGGGTTCAAAACAGCTTGTACAGAAGCAATACTTGGATTATTAAATGGTCCTGGACCGACCCCTTCATTTTTATAAAGGTTATATGGTGAATCGACTTCAAGATCTTTATAAGTTACATTCTTTTTATACTTTCCTAGTGCATAAAGAACGGAGATATCAGATTGAATCTTCATACCCTTATCCAAACGATTTTCAAATACACCGGCAATTCGGTATCTGTCTTTTTGTGTAACTCCCTCACGTTCAACTAAAGATGCCAAAGTCAATGTTTGCTGTACTGTCATTTTTTTTCTTTTAATCTCACTATAATAAGGTTTCAGCATTGCATCAGACTTAGTAACCATTTTAGTTACAAGATCTTTCAAACTGCCCTTTTTACCTGCATAATAAGTAGCAGGATAAAGGTACCCTTCTAATTTATAGCGTACACCCTTAGCATCAAGTGCAGAAGCAAGTAGATCTGGGTAATTTATCTTAAGTTCGTTTAAAAATTTCTGGTTGTTTAGCAGTGCCAGAAAATCTTTTTTCTTAAACCTGGTATTCTTTTGAATTACATCACCGATCTCATCTGCAGTAACACCCTCACGAATTAGTACTTTACCCGCGTTAAGCGGCTGGCTTGAACCACCTTTTTGCAAATTCTGTACAATTTTCTTCAAAGTCATTGATGGTTTAAATTCATAGTAACCAGCCTTAAAATGGGTGTACTTGTTAGTTTTAACATAATAATCAAATACAAAGCCGCTTTTAATAACTTTCTTTTCTTCTAAAATACTTCCGATCTGTTTTGAAGTGCTTCCAATCGGTACTTTTACCTCAATTTTTTTATTACTATTCGGGTTTAGCGGCTGTTGTGCACGGTTAAAGTAATGAAAACCGATGAATAATAATACAACTACCAAAAGAGCAATAACGAGTACTACACCGCGAACAATTCTATTTGCAAAAATATTTTTTGGCTGTTGCTTGTCATTATCGTCTAAGCCTTTATTCTCTTCCCCATTATTCAAGTTATCCCTCCATTCTCAAGAAAGCTATCTTTTCCATTATACATAAGAACAATTTAAATTGCACTCAAATATAAGGCAGTCTTTACAAAAAAGCAAGGGGCTTTACCCTTGCTTTAGAATTAGCGAATTACAGCATCAAATTTTGTCTCAATTTTTTTCATAACTCTTTCAAATTCTTCTGTCACTTCTTCATCAGAGAGCGTGCGACTTTGATCTTGATAAGTCATTTTATATGCAAGTGATTTCTTATTGTGCGCAATATGTTCACCTTCGTAAACATCAAAAAGCTCAATATTCACAAGATGTTTCCCACCGTTTTCGTTAATAAAATCAACTATTGCAGAATTTTCAATTTCTTTCGAAACAGCTAATGCAACGTCACGGGTAATTTCAGGGTATTTTGAAACTGAGACGTAAACTTCCTGCTCTTTCGGCAGATCAATAACCTTCTGCAAATCCAATTCAAACACATAAGTTCTATCTATTGAATATTCCTTGCAAATGTTTGGATGAACCTCTCCAAGAAATCCAAGAAAAGTATCCCCAGCATATATGTCAGCAGTTCTTCCTGGATGCATCTCTTCATGCCCGGTAGCTGCTTTAAATTGTATATGCTTAACACCTAATGAATCGAGCAGATGCTGCACAATACCCTTAACCAAGAAGAAATCTACCGGTTGTTTAGGATATTGCCATGATCCTGCTGCATAAAGACCTGTCAAGGCAGCAGCAACATGCTCTACTTCACGTGGCCGTTCGTTTTCTTCTTCACGATAGAAGACGCGTCCTTGTTCATACAAAGCAACATTCTTCACTTTTCTTGCAGTATTATAGGCCACATCGTCCAACAAACCGCTGATCAAGTTCATCCGAATGGTAGTTCTGTCAGAGCTCATTGGAAATGCAAGTTCAGTCGCAGCAGAAGGTTCCATCATGAACTGGCCAGCTTTTTCATGTGTTGTTAAACCATAAGAAATAGCTTGCGTCAAACCAGTTTCTTCGAGTAAACGTTTAGTAGCACGGATAACTTTTTGTTTGTAGGTGTAGAGTCCTGGTGTAAGTTCACCTTTTGGCAGAGTCGCTGGTAAGTTATCATATCCGTAGATTCGAGCAACCTCTTCTATAAGATCAGCTGGGATACTTATATCCCAACGATGAGGTGGAATTTCAACTGTAAATTTGTCTGCGGAGTTCATGTCCACCTTAAAATCAAGCCGCTCAAAAATATTTTTAATTTCAGCAGCGCTTATTTTTGTACCAAGCACATCATTTATTTTTTTTGACCCAATTGAAACTGAAACAGAATGAACTTCTTCTTTAGTAGCTGCAGCAATACCTTCAGCCACTTTTCCATCACCTAATTTTGCGATTAATTGGGCTGCTGCGTCAAGCGCTTCTTCAACCGTGGCATGATTGATTCCACGCTCAAAGCGCATCGAAGCTTCACTGTGCAGGTTGTGATAACGAGCAGTCTTTCTAACCAAGGAAGGATTAAAGACCGCACTTTCAAGTACCACAGTAGTAGTAGAATCAGTAACAGCTGTTCGTAAGCCGCCCATTGTGCCTGCCAGTGCGATCGGCCCTTTTTCATCAGCAATCACAATATCCGTAGGACGTAGAACACGTTCTTTTTCATCAAGTGTTTTAATTTTTTCCTGCGATTGTGCCAAACGAACCTCGACATTTTTGCCGCTGATTTTATCATAGTCAAATGAATGAAGCGGTTGTCCGTAATCCAGTAAAATATAATTTGTAACGTCTACTAGATTGTTTGTTGGTCTAATTCCTGCATTCCAAAGTCGTTTTTGAAGCCACATTGGGCTTGGCTTTACCTTTAATCCTGTGATAACACGCATCAGGTAAGTAGATGCTAGCTTGGAATCCGCACTAGGAATAACATAATGACCGACTGTATCCCCCTCTTCAACAACTTTGGGGTGTTTTAAAGTTAATTTTTTATCGTAAATTGCTGCCAATTCGTAGGCAGTCCCTCTCATACTAAGCATATCAGCACGGTTAGGAGTAACGTCTAAGTCAATAATGTTTTCGTTCATCCCTAAATAATCAAAAACTGGTTTTCCCACAACTGCATCATCTGGAAGAAAGTAGATTCCATCTGCAAATTCCTTAGGTACAACATTTTCAGAAAAGCCTATCTCTTGTAAAGAACAGATCATTCCTTCAGAAAGTTCTCCACGCAACTTGCCGCGTTTAATTTTAACATTATCTGCAATCCTTGAATTAGGAAGAGCAACAATCACTTTTTTATCTGCAGCAATATTTGGTGCTCCGCAAATTATTTGTAAAGGCTTATCTTCTCCCACATCTACTTTACAAATATGCAGATGATCAGACTGAGGATGCGCAGAAACATGTTGAGTATAGCCAACCACTATTTTCTTCAATCCAGATGCCAAGCAACTGACATCATCTACTTCTACTGCTGTACGTTCAATCTTTTCAGCTAATTCATTTGCTGGAATATCTAGTTTCACATAATCACTGAGCCATTTTGTCGAAATTTTCATCTGATACCTATCCCTTCTGTGAAAATTGTGTTAAGAACCGCATATCATTCAAATAGAATTCACGAATATCGTCTACTCCGTACTTAAGCATTGCAAAACGATCAGGTCCTAACCCAAAAGCAAATCCACCATAGACATCCGCATCAATTCCAGCCATTTTAAGAACATTCGGGTGAACCATACCGGCTCCCAATACCTCTATCCAACCGCTCTGTTTGCAAACGGCACAACCCTTTCCATCACATTTGAAGCAGGAAACATCGACTTCAACAGAAGGTTCAGTAAATGGAAAATAACTTGGACGTAACCGGATCTCACGACTTTCCCCAAAAATTGTTTTCGCCACAGCTTGAAGTGTTCCCTTAAGGTCTGCCATCGTAACATGCTTGTCAATGACAAGCCCTTCGACTTGATGAAATTGGTGTGAATGAGTTGCATCATCTGTATCGCGTCGATAGACCTTCCCTGGGGAAATCATCTTTAATGGGCCTTTGGAAAAATCATGTTTCTCCATTGTCCGAGCCTGTACAGGTGAAGTTTGAGTCCTCATAAGGATCTGATCATTAATATAGAAAGTATCTTGCATATCACGTGCTGGATGATCCTTAGGCAGATTCATCATCTCAAAGTTATAATGATCTTCTTCTATTTCTGGTCCATCAACAATTTGATAACCCATTCCTAAGAAGAGCTTTTCAATTTGTGAAATCACTTGCTCTATAATATGCGGTTGCCCCGCCTTAACTGCTGCACCCGGTAAAGTAACATCTATTTTCTCTTTTTCCAGTTTTTTTGCCGTTTTAATGATCTCAAGTTTTTCCCTGCGTTGCGCAATAGCTTGAGTTAAATCATCACGAACAGTATTAGCAAAGCTTCCAATCTGAGGTCTTTGTTCAGATGACAAATCCCGCATTCCTCTTAATATTTCAGTGATAGGACCTTTTTTGCCCAACAACTTAACACGCAAATCGTTAACCTTTTTCAAATCCTCAGTTTCTGTAATTTCTGCTAAGGCTTTTTTCTTTAAGTCATTTAATCGCTCTTTTAAATCCACCAAAGACATCCCCTTTACTTTCTCACATATTTGAGACACAAAAAAACCTCATCCCGATAAAGGGACGAGGCCACGCGGTACCACCCTTGTTCCGGAAAAAATTTTCCGACACTTAACATTTTAACGAATATTGATCCGGCACACCATTTCTGGCAGCAACTCTGAAAGTGAAATTCAAGGTCTTCTATGCAGGATACTCTCAGCAAATATACCCCTTCTCTTTAACTTAAAAACCCTTACTAGCTTTCATCACAGTTTTTCTCATTTAATAAGTCTATACCTGGTTTTTATAACCGTCAAGCTTTACTCGCAATCTTTTAGAGTATACCACTTCTCAGACCATTCATGAATACTCTTCATCACTTTTGTTAAATCTCTTCCACGTTCAGTAAGACGATATACAGTATAAGTTTCTCCCTCTAAAGTGACTCGTTCAAGCAGATCTTCTTCTTCAAGCTCTTTCAGCCTTTCTACTAAAACACGATCACTGCACTTATCAACTTTGTTAGCCATGTCTCTGAAACGTTGTGCTCCTTCAGTCAAGAGAACATCGATGATCAACCCGTTCCATTTGCGTCCAAGAATCCCAAAAGTTTTTTCGAATCTTGGACACTGCTTATAAGTAAGCAAAGTTTTCACCATTATCTCACCCCCAAAATAGTTCTTCATATCATTAAATTTATACAAAAAAGACTTCGCAGTCAATTAAAAAGCGAAGTCTTATTTCACAAGACCAAGATGTTGTTTTATAAAATTCTCATAACGAACCATCAAAGGTACACTCACTTCAGAGGTAGCTTCATACTTATCCACTGTAGTAACAATGTATCCTTCAAGGTACTTTGGCGGCGCAATAGTAGCACCCCACATATGCTTAATGATAATATCACGCTCTAATTTTGATAAATGAGTTATTTTCTCAGCGTTTCTAACTGCGATTCGCGGATGAATCCAAGCATGTGTACCATTATCAAACTTAGTTGTCCGCCAATCATAATAAAACAAATCATGCAGCAGTCCAGCACGTGCCGTTGCTTTTGCATTTAAATGCATTTTTTTTGCAATACGATAACTTACATACGAAACAGAAATAGAGTGCTCCAAGCGATTAGAAAAATAATGCTGTTTGAAATTAGCTAACCGTTGAACTTCAGGAGTAGCTAAAAGATCGCCTACATAATTCATATACTCTTGATCATCATGCCATTCACTTTTATTCATGCAATACCCCTCTTAAATATTTCTCCCCTTATGATACATGAAAGTATGAAATTTGCAATCAAATAAGCGTTGACTTTATTCTTTTATTAAACAAACTTAAAGTTTTCATTTTTTAAGCTGGAACATAAGAATTCCAGCTGCAACAGCAACGTTAAGAGATTCAGCTTTTCCTTTAATAGGAATATAAAGGTTTGCTGTAGACATTTTCAAAATATCACTCTGAACACCATTGCCTTCGTTCCCCATTATTAAACCAAAATTTTCAAATTTGCCAACCTCTGTATACGTTCTTGCAGTTTTACTTAATTCAGTACCAAAAACTGGAATTTTCCGTTCTTTCATTTCAGTAATATAGTCTAATAACTCTCCTTCAAGCAAGCTTATATGAAACTGGCTGCCCTGCATAGCTCGAATTACTTTAGGCTGATAGATATCGGCAGTCTTTTTCCCAAAAATAACACCCTTAAATCCTGCAGCATCAGCAGTTCTGACCATCGTACCAATATTTCCCGGATCTTGAACTGCATCAAGCAGCAGCCATGCACCGTTTTTCACCTCAGCAAATGAAAACACAGGTTTTTCAATAGACACAATCGCAAAGACTCCTTGCGGGCTTGGAGTATCACTTAAAGTCCGTGCAACCTCTTCAGAAATCAAGACCATTTCATTTTTACCATTATTTATTTCTTTTAACTTTTCAGTATACTTTGAGTTAGGAACAAGCAATAGCTGCGTTATCTTTTGTCCAGAGAGAAGGGCTTCTTTAACCAAATGCCAGCCGTCTAAAAAATAGCTATGCTGCAGTATTCTTCCTTTCTTTGTAGCTAGTTTATGCCAAGCTTTGACTTGTTTGTTTTGAACAGATCTGATAATTTTCATTTTTTACCTCTTTAAATCTTTAACTTCATGTAAGTATACCATATTCTTGGTTTTTAAAATTATTCTGGTAAAATTACCTTTAAAGGAGGTCGTGTTATGCAAGCTGTTACTATGAAAGTCTTTGGCAGAGTGCAAGGAGTCGGCTTTCGTTACTCCGCTAAATCAGTTGCTGATAATTATAAGATTTTGGGATTTGTTCGTAATGAACCAGATGGTTCCGTTTTTATTCAAGCTCAAGGACAAGAACAAGATCTCAAAAAGTTTATAGATCGTATTAAGAATTCACCCAGTCCGGCAGCTAGAATAGAACATGTTGAACTTAAGGAAAGCTCCTTACAAAGTTACAGGGAATTTAAAGTAGCATACTGAGAATGGTGTGAAAGTAGTCATACTTTTAGATATTAAAGCCCTAAAAAATAATTATTAAACGTGTTGGTCCAAAAATTATAAATAAAAGGCAAAGAAAGGCTGGATCAAAACTTATGTTTTGGCTCAGTTTTTTTGTGCTTTCTTGTAGTTTCCATATTAACGTGTTTCAATAACCAGTCTTGTACGTTTAACCACGAATTACTCACAATTAAATTAAAATTATGTTCGTAATTTGCAGTTAATGTTCAAAGTCTAACGACTATTAGCACACTCCCTTCTTTTTACCATAATGCTTGATTGAAAATAACTGACAGATAACGTATAGTAATAAGCGTAGTTTATTTGAAAGGAACTGAGCAATGAAAAAAACAAAACGCCTTGCTATTTTACCGATTTTTGTTACGCTTTCACTTATTTTAAGCGGCTGTGTCCAAAGAACAAAAAGCGGTAAACCATATGGCTTGATCTATGAAAACTTAGCAGTCCCCACTCAACACGTTATTGAGTGGCTATCTACCCTCTTTAATGGCAGTTATGGCTGGGCTATTATTACGATTACTTTTATCGTCCGGATGGCCTTAATGCCTTTAATGCTCAAGCAATCGCGTAATGCTACTGTGCAGCAAGAAAAAATGGCCTCTGTAAAGCCGCAGCTTGCTGACATCCAAGAACGGCAAAAGAATGCGAAGTCCCAAGAAGAAAAAGCAGCTATTAGTCAAGAAATGATGCAGATCTATCGTGAAAATGGAATTTCAATGACTGGTGGAATCGGTTGTTTGCCGCTGCTGATTCAGATGCCTATTTTTGCAGCGCTTTATGCTGCAATCCAATATTCTCCGGAACTTTCCCGAACTTATTTTATGGGAATTAACCTGGGAAAACCAAGCATCTTCTTTACAGGTCTAACATTTTTAGTTTACGCACTTCAAGGTTACTTAGCTACTTTAGGTATCCCAGAAGAACAAAAGAAACAAATGCAGTCTATGATGCTTATCAGCCCGATTATGCTGACCGGTATGACTTTCATTTCACCAGCCGGACTTGGCCTTTACTTCTTTGTAGGTGGAATCTTTGCTTGTCTGCAGACCGTTTTGGTCAACTTGATGCGGCCTAAAATCAGAGCGGAAATAAAAAAAGAATTAGAAGAAAATCCTCCTAAGATTAAAAAAGATGTTTCTAAGGTTGAAAGAAAAATTGATACTGCAGAAAAAGTTTCAAAAACTAGCACATCAAATAACTCAGATAATCTTCATAATAAAAATAGAAAACGGAATGTTGGAAAACAAAAACGGGGTCCAAAAAAATAGTTTTCAGATATTCGCAACTTCATTTTCTGTAAGTAAAACCGTTTTATTAAGTATAAAAAAGCTGTGTCGAAAGTTTATTTTTGACACAGCTTTTTTATACTATTAATTATCCACAATTATGTTTTCTTACATCTTATTTCATTGTTTTTATTTTTACTCATTTCCGCCTTGTCCACTATTATCAGACCAACGATAAAGAGGTATAGCTGGCTTATCGCTTTGGCTGTTGTCTTTCGTTTCAAATAAGCCTTTTTTGCTTTTAAATCTCACTTTTTGCTTAGCACGTTCTACATCTTGAGCAGTTTTAATGTTTTGCCTTTCCCAGCTTAACAAAATCTTGTCAATATATTTTAAACTATAGGCTTGGTTAAGCACAGCTTCTCGTAATGCCAAGATTATCAAATCAGGAGCATAATTATCTTGGTGAAGCCAAGAATCAATTGTTTCAATTTCAATTGGAGACAATGGACGGCCAAATTCTACTTCAATACTGCTGTACACTTTATCTTGAGCAGCCTTTCGATTATTTTGACCCTCGCTTTGCTGCTTTCTCTTACCTAGTATTTCGAGCTTTTCATACAGCAGATCAAAACGGTAAACATCCTGGCTCTTCCCATCTTCATCAGGAACACTAACAATTTGCATGACTTTTTTTTCAATTAGGCCATGCAACATTTGATAAACTTCCTTTATCTCCTTACCCATCCTTTGTGCTGTTTTTTCAATAGACGGAAACAAGCTACCTGCTTGCTGTTCACTCATCAATTCCATTAAAAGTACAAGTTCTGCTTCATCTAACCCCAGTGAAGGATAATTACGCAAAATCAAGTTTGAAATTGTAGTTTGTCCGGCTTTTAAATATTCTTCAAACGTTTTGTCCATACCACCATCCCCATTCACTGTTTTGAACTAAAAAGCAGTCAAGATATTAAAAATAAAATACCCTGGCTACTTCACATAATCTATTTTACGGATAAATACGGTTAAGCAATCTCGGAAATGGGATAGCCTCTCGAATATGCTCCTCACCGGTAATCCAAGTAACAGCACGTTCCAATCCTAGGCCAAAGCCAGAATGGGGTACACTGCCGTAACGGCGTAAGTCCAGGTACCATTCATAGTCACTCTTATTAAGCCCAGCCTTTTCAAGCTGCTTTATTAAATAATTAACATCCGTTGCCCTTTCAGAACCTCCAATTATTTCACCATAACCTTCTGGCGCCAGCAAGTCGGCACAAACCACAATATCATCCCGAGTTGGATGCGGCTCCATATAAAAAGGTTTAATTGCTTTAGGATAGTTCACCACAAAAACCGGTTTGCTGAAGTGCTCTGCTAAAAATGTTTCTTCAGGGGAGCCAAAATCTTCTCCCCATTTTACATCTGGAAACTCTCCGGATTCTGTAAGCATTTCAATTGCCTTATCATATGAAATACGTGGATACGGTAATTGAGTATAACGTTTCAAAATTTCAGGATCACGTTCTAGCAATTTTAATTCATATTGACAATGGTCAAGTACACTCTGGACAAGAAAAGCAATATAGCATTCCTGAAGTTCTAAACTCTGTTCTTGGTGCATAAACGCCATCTCAGGTTCAATCATCCAAAACTCAATTAAATGTCTTCTGGTTTTAGATTTTTCCGCGCGAAAAGTCGGTCCGAAGGAAAATACTTTTCCATATGCCATCGCGCCAGCTTCTTCATATAACTGACCAGACTGTGAAAGGTAAGCATCTTTATCAAAGTACTTTGTATGGAAAAGCTCTGTCGTTCCTTCGGGCGCAGAACCAGTCAGAATCGGAGCATCAATTTTGATAAAACCTTCTTTATTAAAAAATTCGTAAGTAGCCCGAATCAATTCATTTCTGATTTGCATAACTGCAAATTGTCTTTTTGAGCGTAACCACAAATGCCGATGGTCCATCAAGAAGTCTACACCATGTTCCTTAGGTGTAATAGGATAGTCTTCACTTTTACCTACTTCCTCGATATTGGAAACCTCAATTTCATATCCAAAATGAGAGCGTTTATCTTGATGAATAGTTCCGGTGACGTATAGGCTTTCTTCTTGCCTGATCTCCTTTGCAAGTTCAAAGGTTTCTTCACCAACATTGTTTTTCACTACTACGCCCTGAAAAAAGGCCGTACCGTCACGAAACTGTAAAAAAGCAATTTTGCCACTGGAGCGTTTGTTTGTAAGCCAGACCCCAATTTTTACTTCTTCATTCACATGCTCTTTTGCGTCTATAATACTAATTGTCTCCAACAATATATCCCCCTACATATGTTTATTGATAAATTTTTTCATTCTTTGAAGAGCTTCTTTCAAGTCAGCTAAATCAGTTGCATAGCTGAGTCTTATATGCGTTGGCATCCCAAATGCACTCCCAGCTACTACTGCTACATGCGCTTCTTCTAACAAAGCTGCTGCAAAATCTTCAGTAGTTGAAAAGCCGGTTAACTTAACTGCCTCAGAGACATCCGGAAAAAGATAGAAAGCTCCTTCAGGTTTATCTTTAAGCAAAAAGCCCGGCAATGAAACCAGTAAAGGGTAGACAATATTCAAGCGTTTTTCAAATTCTGAACGCATTTTTTCTACAACACTCTGATCACCAGTTAATGCTGCTAAGGCAGCATATTGACTTACAGCTGCTAAATTGCTGGTTGCATGTCCAATAATTGCTCCCATTTTTTTTATAACTTGTTGAGGACCAACTGTATAGCCGACACGCCAACCTGTCATTGCATAAGCCTTTGACAAGCCGCTCACAAGGATCGTTTGCTTATTGATTTTTTCACCGAGTTCTATCAGTGAAGTAAAGTGATTTCCATTATAAATCAGCTTGCTGTACATATCGTCTGTAACCAATACTACATCATGTGCTACTGCCCATTCTCCAATTGCTTGCAACTCATCCTTAGTATAAATTAAACCTGACGGATTTTGCGGGGAATTAATAATTAAAATACGTGTTCGTTCAGTATAGGCCTTCTTCAATTCGCTAACACCGATTTTTTTGCCATTTTCGGGACTAACAAAAACCGGCACGCCTCCAGCAAGTTTTACCTGTTCACCATAACTTACCCAATAAGGAAGAGGAATTAAAACCTCGTCTCCTTCATTAAGTAAAGTTTGCGCAAGCACATAAAGCGAAAACTTTCCTCCTACAGTAATTGCAACTTGACTTGGTTCGTAATGAACTCCAGAATCAGCAGCAATTCGGTCGCAGACAGCCTTTTTTAGGGCTGGAATACCAGTAGCAACAGTATAAAAATCGGATTTTCCAGAATTAATAGCCTCAATTGCAGCTTCTTTAACATGTTTCGGAGTGTTAAAATCTGGTTCTCCAATTCCTAAATTAATCACATTTATTCCTTGTGCTGTCATTTCTTTGGCCTTAGCAGAAAGTGCAAGTGTTGCTGATGGCTGAATTTGTTCAGCTCTCCTTGATATTTTCATTTTTTCACCCTCATATTTTAAAGATTTTCAATTTCTTTGACTACTTTCCCATTTTTGAATGCAAATAAAGTGTAGCACAGGTTGCCTTGGTGATTTAAGTAGGTGACCTCCCACACAGGAGATTTCTGCCATATTCCAAGAGTTGTTTTAAGAATTTTTTGCGGTTTTTTATTTTTTTTAATCAAAGAATTTGCTTGCTGTTCACGGATTCCGCTACTTTGCTTAAGGATCACTGTTTGTCCACCTTTTTTTGCAATAATTACATAAATTTGCTGATTTTTATTATTAGTACCGGCCACTGTAAAATAGGTTTTTTTTCTATTAAAAAGATAAAAATCCGTTTCATCTTTTAAGCCAGCATATTTGCGTGCAAAGTTTACGGCATTTGTTTTAGCATCCCTTCGAGGAGCAGCAGATTGCCAAAAAATTATTAATCCTCCAAAAAAAACTATAGCTAAAACAGCTAAGCTGATAAGTCTTCTCATATTCGTATGTCTGTGTTTCATTCTTTGCATGCTCGTCATCTCTTTTATTAATTAGAATTTTTTTACATCCGTCTAATTATACCAATAAATAAGATTCTTTTGTACCCAGCTATATTACTTTTGCCAAAAGCTGTGCAAATAAGTTTCAAGTTCCTTTGTTTCAACTATCCTTACCGGCAGCTCTTCAGGAAAAGCAGTGCGTAGCCTTGAGCCATAGGTTCGGGAAATAACACGGCTGTCCAAAACAATCAAAACTCCCTTGTCTTCTGGGGTCCTTATTAGACGACCGAACCCTTGTTTTAAACGCATCATTGTTTCCGGCAAAGCAATCTCTGTAAATGAATTGAGTCCTTGCTTTTCAATTAAACTATATTTGGCTCGGTTTAACAAAGTATCGGGCGACTGGAAGGGCAGACGTGTAATTACAAGTAGCTCCAGCTTATCCTTTGGAAGATCAATTCCCTCCCAAAAGGCTCCTGATCCGAGTAAGATTGCACTTTCAGCTAATTTGAAACTCTTAACGACTTTTTCATTACTGCCAGTAATTCCCTGTGCCAGTACAAGCCTTTTTTCTGTAATACCCGTTTCTTTTAAATGATCATAAATTTTCTGAATCATTGTAAGCGAATTGAAAAGCACCATCATTCTGCGTTTATTATGCAAAATAATATTCTCCAGCGTTTTACCTATATATTCAGTATACTCACTTGCATTCTGAGAAACATCAGGAGCATCTGCTACTAAAAGCGCAAGTGCCTGTTTTCGATAGTCAAAGATCCCCTTAAAACTAATAACCTGAGTCTCATGCGCTAGATCAAGCTGATCCAGCATATAATACGGTGAACTGGGCAATACCAAACTTGCCCCTACAAAAAGAACGTGTTTAAAATTAGCATAAACATTCGGCTCTAAAAAGTTTTTTGTTCTGAAAAGGCTGAAGCGCAAGCGTAAATGTGCACCCGGCTGATGCAATGGAAGTGAAATACTGACAAGAATTTCAGTGGATAGTTCCTCTAATTCATCAAGCGAAAGCCGTTCCCAAGTCTTTAAAGACTCAATAAGTCCCTGAAGCTGACTGCAAAAATCATATAAAAATTCCTCGGCAGTCCTGTCAATCCGATTTTCAGCTTTAAAGTTTGAGAAACGGATCGTCAGTTGTTTAAAGATTCTTTGTAAGGAAAAAGCTGCTTTACTGATCTGTTTGATATCTCCTAAATTTTCTTTTACAAAACCGAAAAATTTATCAAGTCGAAGTGTTTCTTCATAGAAACCCGTTGTAAACAAGGTTTCATTTACAAAACGTTTGTAAAGTTTATCCCGCAGCTTAGGAATTCTTTGATCAATAAGCTGAACCTTTTTAATTATTTCTTTTGACTCTGCAATTGTCAAGAAGTGTTGTGCGGACAAATTCTTTAACGAAAAAGAAACTTTTGATTCCATTTTAACTAACAACGTATCGCAAAGAATCTTCAATTCATCAAAATCAATTACGTCACGATTATTCTTTAGTGCGATTTCTCCAAGGTGCTGTGCTTCATCTACTATCAGATCTCTTTTCTTGAGTCCTCCGAGTTCAGCAGCATGTCTAACTAAATAAGCATGATTTGTAATGATCAAATCCGCATTTTTCTCTAACAACTGCTGTCTGTGAACAAAGTCGACACTATAAAAAGTATCACTGCTATCAAGGCTTGCAGGTCCATGGTGCCTAATTTCATCAAAAAGAGGATTTTGATATTTTGTCAGATGCAATTCTGTTAAATCGCCTGTTTTAGTAATCGTCAACCACACAAGCAATCTTAATTGCAATAAACGGGTCTGTGAATTTTGTACTTGTTTAAGAGTTCGTGCAAATTTTCCAAGGTCAATATAATTTTGGCTGCCCTTGAAAACTGCGACTTCAAATTCAAAGGGCAGGATTTGTCTCATCAATGGAATTACCTGTTCTAAAAGCTGCGTCTGCAATGCAGTGGTTGCTGTTGAAATTACCGTTCCTTTTCCTGCTTGAGAAGCATATGCAGCAGGTATCATATAGCCTAGAGTTTTCCCTAAGCCTGTGGGTGCCTCTAATATAGCCCTTTCAGAACCACTTTGACTTAAAATAGCAAAGACCCGGTTCATCATTTCTGACTGTGCTTTGCGCCAATTTAAAAAATTTAAAAACAATTTTTTCTTTTCAGCATCAGTTCTAGGAAACTTGCTGCTTTGATCAAATTTTATATTTTTTTCAATTCGTCGTAACAGCATCCCAGAAACATTTTCTAAGTAGTCAGGAACTACATTTGCATTTTTCTGCTTAAGCCGTAATGCATTAAGAAAACACTCACCAGTTTGAAAAAGAAGTGAACTGCGGAAACGAACTGCTTGTTCCAGTAGTTGTATTGGAAGATTTTCAATTTGTTTTAGTAAAAAAAGTAAAAGCTGTGCTGTGACTGAAGCATCGCTGTCAGCGCGGTGGGGATGAGAATGAACAATATTCAGATAACTTCCTAAATATGCTAAGCGATAGCTTGGAAGCGTAGGAAGCAGTATTTGACTAAGTTGAACCGTATCTATTCCATCAATTTCAAGAGATGGATAACCGCAGCGTTCCAGCTCAGTGTTCAAAAAACGGTAATCGAAGTTAATGTTGTGTGCTACAAAAACTGTCCCTTGTAATAATTCATAAATTGTACCAGCCAGATCATCAAAAAGAGGAGCCTTGCGAACATCTTTAGGAGTAATGCCTGTAAGCTGTTGAACTTCTTCTGGAATCTTCATCAAAGGATTAACCATTGTATTAAATATATTTGCAATCTTGTTGTCTTTTACCAAAACGCAACTGAATTGAATAATTCTGTTGCTTCCATCCATAGCAGTCCCTGTGGTTTCAATATCAACAACTGCATATATTGGTGCTGGGCTCATTGTTCCACCGACTTTCTCACATACTCTAAACGCAATTTTATCACAAATATATTTTTTTCGTATATTGTCTAGTAATCTTATGTTGGGCAATGTAATCATCCTACAATATTCAGATAAAAGCCGCTCATTATTGTTATTATTGTTATAAATATGTATAATTTTACTTGCTTATTCTTGGAGAAAGATGATATTAATAAATAATTGAATTTTTTGTAGTATGATAAAAATGTCATTGAATAAAAATTGGAAAGGAAGCATTGTCTTGAGTATGTTCAATATGCATTCCGCATGTGGAAAAAGTCATGCTAAAATCATTCTGATTGGGGAACACTCCGTTGTTTATGGAAAACCAGCGATTGCTCTTCCTCTTTCGGAAGTCACCACACGGGTTCATATCAATGGTACCTTAGACCCCGTTCAAATGATTCATAGTCGCTATTTCGAGGGACCTATTGGGCAGATGCCCCGCACAATGTATGGTATTCACCACCTGCTTTCTTTAATTTTGAATAAGCACAATGCACTTGACAGTTACTTTGATCTGACCATTAAAAGTGATCTTCCAGCTGAGCGAGGAATGGGGTCATCCGCAGCAACTGCAGTTGCTCTTACACGTGCCCTCTATCATTATTTTGGATGGGAACTCTCTCATAGTAAACTTCTCCAGCTGGCAAATGTCTCTGAAATTGACATGCATGGAAACCCCAGCGGCTTGGATGCAGCAACTGCAGCCAGTGCAAACCCTATTTGGATGATAAAAGATTATGCGCTTACCCCTATCCCTATAAAAATGGATGGTTGTCTTTTAATTTGCGATAGCGGAATAAAAGGACGAACTGGAGAAGCAGTATCAAGTGTGCGTACACTTTTTAACGAAAATCCGAACCTGACCAGCAGGATACTCGATAGATTATCAGAACTAACTTTTGATGCCAAAAATGAGCTTGCAAAAAATAAAATTATAAAACTAGGAAAAACTTTAGACCAGGCACAGACTCAACTTGAAAAACTAGGCGTCAGCAATGATAAACTCAACCGTTTAATTACAGCTAGTCGTACATTGGGATCCTTGGGAAGCAAATTAACTGGTGGCGGACGTGGAGGCTGTTTTATCTGTTTAATGCGTGATCAAAAAGCAGCGGAAAAAGCGGCCGTTCATTTAAAAAAGTTGGGAGTAACCCAAACATGGACACAGCCTTTGGCTTTACGGGCCAAGGAGGAAGTCAACTGATGCGAACTGAAAAATATACTGCCCGAGCACATACAAACATTGCTTTAATCAAATATTGGGGCAAACTAGACCAAGATTTGATCATTCCAATGAATAGCAGTCTATCTTTGACACTAGATAAATTTTATACCGATACAAGTGTTTTTTTTGATTCAGATTTAGATCAAGATAGCTTTATTTTAGATGGGGTAAGACAACAAAATACAAAGGTAACTCATGTTTTAGATCTACTCCGCAGATTTTCCGGGGAAAAAAGATTTGCAGTGGTTGAGTCTTTCAACCACGTTCCCTCAGCTGCAGGACTTGCTTCATCAGCTTCAGCATTTGCTGCACTTTCTTTAGCAGCGAGTAAAGCAGCAGGTTTAAACCTCGATAGGCGTGCGCTTTCCAGGCTGGCACGCCGAGGGTCCGGATCAGCAACCCGTTCGATATACGGCGGCTTTGTAGAATGGCAACAAGGACATGATGATGCTTCTTCCTATGCGGTCCCCTTAGAGGAGAATTTAGGCTGGAATATCTGCATGATTGCTGTCGTAATTAATGCAAAGCAAAAGAAAATCTCCAGTCGTGTGGGTATGCAAAGAGTTGTTTCAACTTCTCCATACTACGAAGGATGGAAAAAAACTGCAAAAGAAGACTTGATTGCAATAAAAAGGGCAATTAAACAAAGAAATTTGGAACGTGTCGGAATGATTGCAGAAGAAAACGCATTGAAAATGCACGCTCTTAATTTAAGTGCGCGTCCTCACTTCAGTTATTTTGAACCTGGCAGCTTATTGGCTATGAAAATTGTTGAGAATTTGCGTTCTGAGGGTATTTCTTGTTATTATACTTTAGATGCTGGCCCAAATGTTAAAATTATCTGTGCGAAAAAGGACACAGAAGTTATTCTTTCAGCTCTGGAATCGTCTTTTTCTAGAAAAGATTTAATTGTTGCTGGACCAGGGCCAGGTGCTGAACTTATTGATAACCCATAAATTAATTAACTCGTTGAAGGGACATGATTTTTTGATTACCGTCAAAGCTCCGGGAAAACTTTACATTGCAGGTGAATATGCAGTGGTAGAAACAGGTTTTCCGGCAATACTAGTGGCATTAAATCAATTTGTCACTGTCACAGTCGAAGAAAGCAACGACTATGGCTCAATCAATTCCAAACAATATCAGGAAAATTCTCTTTACTGGAAACGTGAAGGCAACAACATGGTTTTTGATAATAGAGATAACCCCTTTCACTATATTCTATCGGCAATTCGCTTGACAGAAATATATGCACAATCATTAAACAAAGAAATGAAATGTTATCATTTACACATAGACAGCAGCCTTGACAGCCCAGATGGAAAAAAATATGGCTTGGGCAGTTCTGCAGCTGTTACAGTTGCAACTATCAAGGCTCTATGCCGCTTTTATAATCTCCAAATGACTAAAGATAAGCTCTTCAAATTAGCTGCAATTGCTCATCTGGATATCCAAGGAAACGGTTCTCTTGGTGACATCGCAGCCAGTGTTTACGGCGGCTGGATTGCATATCGCTCTTTTGATCGCGACTGGTTAAAAACTGCTCGTAAGATCTATTCGCTACGTAAATTAATTACCCTAAAATGGCCTGCACTTAATATTGAATTACTTGAACCGCCCAGCAACTTGCAGCTTTTAATTGGCTGGACCGGTTCTCCGGCATCTACTTCTCACCTAGTTGATGCAGTTAGCCTTAAAAAAACGGAACAAAGAGTAGCTTACGAACAATTTTTAGCAGAAAGCAAAGCTTGTATCAGCAGAATGATTACGGGTTTCCGCTCAAAAAGCATTAACATAATTCAAAAAGAAATCAGATTTAACCGGCATCTGCTCAAGAACTTAGGCAAGTTAAGTACAGTTGAAATAGAAACTCCGCTGTTGCATCGTCTTTGTGACTCTGCAGAAGCTGTTAACGGCGCAGCAAAAACTTCTGGTGCAGGCGGCGGTGATTGCGGAATTGTCGTAATTGATAAAAGATTGGACACAACAGAGTTGAAACGATCATGGGAAACGGCAGGAATCGTGCCATTAAACCTTCACGTCCATCGAGTTACCGATTAAATCTTTTGGAGGTACTGTATTATGGATGAACTGCATGCACACCGTAAAGACGAACATGTTTTTATTACACAAAAGCAGTATCAAGCAGACGCTCAAAACGGGTTGAATCAGATAAGGCTTCTACCTAATAATTTACCGGAAATTTCCTTTTCAGAAGTGGATTATAAAACAACACTCGCAGGAATTGAGATGAAAATTCCTTTCTTCATTAATGCAATGTCAGGTGGAAGTAAAACTACTGCTCAAATAAATCAAAAATTAGCTACAGCAGCAGCTAAAACTGGACTTGCGATGGCTACCGGCTCTCAAAGCATTGCGCTACGTTATCCTGAGACAGCTCCTGGATTTAAAATAGTTCGAAAAACATTACCGCATGGACTTGTAATAGGCAATCTTGGTGCAGGACATGGATTGCATGATGCAAAAAATGCTATAAAAATGCTTAAAGCTGATATTTTAGAACTTCATCTCAATGCTGCACAAGAAATCGTGATGTCTGAAGGAGATCGTACTTTTTTTTGGAAGGACAATATTAGAGAAATAGTCGGCAGATTAGGTCGTCCTGTTCTTATAAAAGAAGTCGGGTTTGGAATTTCACCCACCACTTTATCTAAACTGAAAGAACTTGGGGTAAAATACGTTGATCTATCTGGTCGAGGTGGTACCAACTTTGCCAAAATTGAAAATCAGCGCTTGCATGGTGAGGATTTTTCGGTTTTGAACAATTTTGGACTAACGACGGCTGAGACTCTTATTGGCAGTCAGTTTTTTCAAAAAGATTTTTCTTTCACCGCTTCTGGCGGTATTCGAAATGCTTTGGATATTGTTAAATGTCTTGTCTTAGGCGCGGACAATGTAGGAATTTCTGGTCTTTTTTTACATACAGTTATAAAAAAAGATGTTTCTGGTCTAATTAGCTTGATTAATACCCTTAAACATCAGGTTAAAGCTATTATGACCATTCTAGGCTGTCATGATATAACTGAACTTCGTCAAACAGACTACGTTCTTTCTGTAGAGTTAGAAAACTTCAAAAAGCAATTGCACAAACATGAGTAGTTCAATATAGTAAAAAAAGATTGTGGTATGAAATACTGCCACAGTCTTTTTTAAACTACTTCTAAACAATTTTAAAAATAGTTGTGCAATATCTTGAGTTTAAGGTTTAAACCGTAACCCCTTGGGGAAGAAGTTTTTAATAGTACCATTCACAAACTTTCCAAAACAGAAGCTCTTATCCTTGCAGGTTAATAAGTACCACCCGTTTTCTAATTCAGCTTTTGATCTGAGAGTATTTCCTCCCACAAAGATTTTCCACTCAGCCAAAGAAACGGCTATTTTACGTTTGCAGCTGCTTTCTGAAAGAGAAAGTGCTAAAGAATATGCTGGTTCAAATCTATTCTTTTTAAAAGTACCTAGTTGAAATCCAGGACGTATGAACTTTAGCTTTGAAATATCTGGCCACTCTTGCGGATAACGAAATAGTCTATCTCCCCAGCAGCGCAACTCAATATCAGGAAAAAGTTCTCTGCCCAGTACCTCTCTTGAAAAAGTATGCCACAATTTCGCTTCATCTTTGTTTAAATTCCGAAACAACCTTGTTTTTTCTTTTTTTCTAACTTTTTTCCTTTTATCTGTTCTTGACAATGCTTGTCTTTCATCTTGAAACTTTGCAATGAAGTGACCCTCACCCTTAAAATGGTGTGGAAACAAACGTACTGTATCAACAACACAAGGATTACCGCCAGCAACTGCACTGAGTCCGTGGTCCATTCCCGGCCATTTTTTCAAAGGAATGGTTTTTATTTGGTACTTTGCCAGTAACCATTCTACAATCTGTTCGTCTTCTTCAGGAGCAAAAGTACAAGTTGAATAAATTAACTGTCCGCCAGGTTTAAGCATCTTTAATGCCTCAGACAGTATCTGACGCTGCCTTTTTGAACATTCTATTGGATAGTCATAGCTCCAATAACCGATTGCATCAGGATCTTTGCGAAACATCCCTTCCCCTGAACAAGGGGCATCAACCAAAATTTTATCAAAAAATCCGGGAAATTTTTGAGCTAGATTTGTCGGATTTTCATTGAGAACAATTACATTAACTGCGCCTATCCTCTCCAGATTTTCCGCTAATACCGTGGCTCTCTTCCGGTTGATTTCATTTGAAACCAATAGTCCTTTCCCTTTCATTTTAGCGGCGATTTGTGTAGACTTGCCTCCAGGTGCAGCACAAAGATCAAGAACAATATCTCCAGGCAAAACTTCAGCAGCTTCACCTACGTACATTGCACTAGGTTCTTGGCTGTAAACGTACCCCGTCTGATGTTCAAGAGAATGCCCGCTTACCGCCCCATAATATCCAGTCAGAACGTAAGGAACTGGATCTTTCAATGAATAAGAAACCCTTTTCGCTTCTTCTTTTAGCGGATTGAGTCTGAATGCTTTTACAGGCTCGTCATTTAAACTCTGGAAAAATTCTTCGGCTTCATTTCCTAATATTTTTTGATACTTTTCAATGAATTCCTTAGGTAACTGCACTTCTCAAAACCCCTATTTTAAATCCTTTATTTTTTTACTTATCATCCAGATAAAAAGCAAGTTATTTACCAAGTAAATTGCAAAATTATAACTCAATAACCCTAAATAACTGCTCAGGTCAAAAAATAACATTCCGGGAATTATCCCAAAAAGCATCCCCAAACCATAAAACAATGCAAAGAATTCCCATTCAACGTAAACCAATCGTTTTGAACTCTCATTTATAAAAAGCAATTCACGATATCTGGAATTACCAAAGAAAATCCAAATAAATGGAGAAGCTGCAAGTCCAAACGCTAAAATAATTAAAACAATTAGCTCTTTGAAATGAGATACAATCCACGAATCTTGCTCAATCAAAAGATGTTGACGATTTGCATGAGATATTCTTGAAGCATCTAAAACATCAGCCAGCTTTTTTTTGTCTAATGGCTTCTTTCCATCAATAATAATTCTGTAGTTATTTGCCATCATCTGAGAACGCTGTTCCATACTTGGCATAATGAATAACTGATTATCAAGCTCGGTATGGTAGCTATCTCCCATTACACCGATAACCGGCAAATAATGTCCGTTAAACTTAAAATAACTTTGATCTTTCGGCGTGTACAGCTTATCTTTATAATTTTTCCCCACTACTGCAATTGAAACCGAAGAGTCAAAATCATTGCTTCCAAAGAAACTTCCCTTAATCATTGGCGGAACCGGAAAGTATTTAACACCGTAAAAATAAGTTAACCTCTTATTTTTTTTATCTTGAAAATGAATCTGAACATTTGAAATACCGTCTGCCTTGTCTATTCTTTCAGCAACATCTTGCAGTGTCATTTTACTTTTCAAAACAACATGATATGCATCAGGTGTTAGATTATGGTTATCCAGCTGAATCATTAATGTCCGCTGCTGAATTTTCACAAACAAAAAAACACTGAAAAAAACCAGCATTGCTGAATAAAAAAACAGCCATATTCTTTTCTTTAACAAACCGACTTCTCCTCGCTTTTAATGAATGCCTAAAGTCATTTTTGCATATCGCGACATCCTAGAAATTGTCCATGCTGGTTCCCACACAAATTTGACATCGACCTTTTTAACTGCTGGTATAGGCTGAAGTGCTCTCTCAACCATATCTGCTAAAATATCAGTAAGCGGGCAGCCCATAGTTGTCAATGTCATTTTGACCACACATACTCCAGTTTGATCAAGGTCAATTTGGTAAACAAGACCCAGGTTAACAATATCTACTCCCAGTTCAGGATCTACCACATCTTCAAGCTTTTCAATAATTTCTTCTTTAAGTTCCGCAAGCGTCTCTTTTTCAACCATAAAATGATCACCTCGGCTTAAGCAAAATATTCAGCAAATTTATTTGCCATTTCAACAGTTATTGTGTAGGGTACTTTGTGTATTCCTCCCCTAGTCGACGTAAAGGTAACATTTTCAGCATACGAATGTGCGGCTATTTCATCGTAAAATTCCTTAGTAGGCAAGTACGGAACCATTTTATCTGCCGTTCCATGCCAGAAATGAACTGGTCTTCCAGCAATGCGCTGTGGATTTTCTGATAAATCGATTATCTTAAGCTGTTCAAGCTGTTTTTCAACATATTCTGGGTCAGCATCTTGGACTCCCGGAATCCGTTGCAGGAGTTCACGAGCAAAAGCTACCGGCCTTGGCGAACCCATCAAACAAACTGCTGCGCTGATTTGAGGATAAACACAAAGCAGTGCACAAGTTGTGATTCCGCCCATTGAAAGTCCACTAACACCGACTTTATCATCTTTTATTCCAAATTTATTTTTATATTCTTTTATTATTACTGGAAATTCTCTGACCGAATTTGCAACAATCTCCCAGAATTCCAATTTATGTTTTTCAGCAGGACCATCAACTTGACGCTCTCCATGATATAAAGCTTCTGGTAGGATAACTCTAAAACCTTTTTTTGCAATTTCATACCCTTGGGTAAGTACTTGCTCCTTGCAGCTTGTCCATCCATGATAGAAAAATACAAGCGGAAGTGCTAAATCACTTTTTTCACTTTGAACCAATTCCAATACAGGGATATTTTTAATCTTTTTTGATATAACTGTTATCATTTATCCTACCGCCTCCGTTTGATTTAGTTAATTATACAACGTTCGTAAAGTTAATCTCTAGTAAAAATAATACTTTTATGGTAAATTTAGTTTTATGAGTTTGGGTAAATAGAAGGTGAATTATTTTGGAACAAAAGTTGATCGCACTTGATTTGGATGGTACAACTCTTAACGAGCACTCACAAATCAGTACACGTACAAGACAAGTCCTACAAAAAGCCAGCAAAGCTGGCCATATTGTTTCAATTGTAACTGGACGTCCTTATCGAATTTCAAAAGATATTTATGACAAATTGGGAATTAAGACACCAATGGTTAATTTTAATGGAGCATTGGGGCATATTCCGCATCAAAACTGGAACAGGGAGTATCAAGACACATTTCCACGTGAAATTGCTTTAGATTTACTTAACAATAAAGAGAAACTGGGAATCAAAATGATAGCGGCAGAAGCCAAAGACATGCTTTTGGCAAATAGTTCCGATTCCAGCTATAATGATGATTTTTTCCCGAGTGTGCTCGCTAAAAACGAAATTTTAAACGAAATAAATCTAAAGTATGATCCGGCCTCTATAACAATGTTAGTGGAAAGAAGAGCAAGAGAAAAAATAATTGCTACACTCCAACAAATATATGGGGAAGCAATCGAGGTCGGTGTCTGGGGTGGGCCAAATCCCGTTTTAGAACTTGAGCCAAAAGGAATCACCAAGGAAAAGGGACTCAGATATCTCGCCAAAAATTTTAATATTAGTCGTAAAAATGTAATTGCTTTTGGTGACGAACATAATGATATTGAAATGATTGATTATGCCGGCTGGGGAGTAGTAATGAAAAATGGAATCGACCCCCTTAAAAAAATTGCAAACGATGTTACTTCGCTTGATAATACCCAAGACGGGCTTGCAAATTATCTTGAAGATTACCTGCAGTTAGCAGAATAATTGTTATTGTATACTGATTACAAAAGGCGATACCAAATTAATTTGGTATCGCCTTTTTAATCAAGTAAACTCACTACAAACTAAGCTCACACCGCAGCATATCTGCATACGTCTCTCTTTTAATAACCAATTTATCTTTGCCATTTTCACAAAATACTACCGCCGGACGTGGATTACGATTATAATTACTTGCCATCGTATATCCGTATGCACCAGTTGACAGGATTGCAAGAGTATCGTTAGGATGTGTTACCGGCAAAAGCGCATCCCGCACCAAAATATCTCCAGATTCACAATATTTTCCCACAACCGTTACAATCTGCTCTTTAAGGGCTTGGGGCTTATTCGCTAAAACAGCCTCATACTTTGCCTGATAAAGTGCCGGTCTGATATTATCGCCCATTCCGCCATCTACCGATACGAAATGACAGACACCTTCGACATCTTTGCGTGAACCAACAGTATATAATGTTACCGCTGATTCTCCCACAAGTGCACGTCCCGGTTCAATCCAAATTTCAGGAAACTTAAGCTTTGCTTCTGCAATTTTTTCCTTAACAGCCTTCACTATCTGCTTTACAAATTCATCCGCAGGCAACGGCTCATCAGAATCAATATAGCGGGTTCCAAACCCCCCGCCAATGTTCAGTATTTCAGCAGTAAAATCATATTTTTCTTTCCAAGCTTTTAAAAGCTGAACCATTTTATTGATTGCCATAACAAAACCTGCAGCGGCAAAAATTTGCGATCCTATATGACAGTGAACTCCCTTAAGATTCATCCGCGGGTTATCAAGCAGCAGTTTTAAAGCTTTTTCTGCTTGTCCGCTGCGGACATCAAATCCAAATTTTGAATTCTCCTGTCCTGTAGAAATATATTTATGAGTCTCCGCTTCAACCCCTGGGGCAACTCTTAAGGTAACTGAGATTTTGGTTTTTTTAGCTTTTAAAATATTGTCAAGGAACGATATTTCCTGGAAATTATCGACTACAATACAACCAATTTTGGAATCAACAGCTAATTCAAGTTCTTCAGGCAGCTTGTTATTACCATGGAATTCAATTTTTTCAGGAGGCATTCCGCCCTTTAGAGCCGCATACAGTTCACCTCCAGAAACCACATCGCAGCCTAGTCCTTCTTTTGAAATCAGCCGGTACATTGCAAGTGCAGAGAAAGCTTTACTAGCATAAGTGACACGATAGGGAACATTTCCATCAATGAAAGCCTGCTTAAAGCGTTTTACCTGGTTTTTTATCTTGGCCACATCGTAAGCAATTAATGGCGTTCCATATTTCTTAGCCAGTTTAAGCGCGTCAACTCCCCCAATAGCCAAATGTCCAGCTCCATTGATTTCAACAGTTTCCGATAACTTTGTCAACTAAAACACCCTCTCTAAAAATAAACTAAAAAAGCCAGGTACTCTTGCCTGACCCGCTTTAAAAACTACTTTTCATCACTTTTAAGCACTCCGCCCACGCTGTAGCGGTTTTTTTTCATTTCATTCAGTACCACATGTACATGTTCTGCTGGCGCTCCTGTATTCTTAGTAACAGCCTCAGTAACGTCTTTAACTAGCTGTTTAAGTTGTTCCTGTGAACGACCCGCTATTAATTCTATATGGACTAATGGCATTTTTGTACCCTCTTTCGATTTTTAGGATGCGTTAAGTTCATTAAAACAGAAAAATTATTAGAAAGCAATTAAATTTTAAAATTAAGAGACTTAACTACAATTTACTTATAACCAGCTTTTATTTTATCTTGCTGCACCGCATTTGCAAAATTTCCTGCGACATCAGCAGTATTAACAAAGTTAATAAAAGCAGCCGGATCTTCTTGCTTGATTAACTGTTTAAAACGATAAAGTTCATACCGGGTTAATACTGTCATTAACGTTTGGCTGTCTCTTCCTGTATATGCCCCCTTTGAAGGCAATACGGTTACGCCGCGAACCAAAGTCTGCTGAATAGCAGGTAAAATTTGAGCAGCTTTCGTAGTAACAACAAAAGCAGTCAGTTTTTGGTGAGAAGTGTGAATACTGTCCACTACACGAGTAAGGGCATAATTAGAAATAATTGTATAAAGTGCGCTCTGCCAGCTAAAGTAAAAACCTGCTGTCAGGATAATTATCATGTTAGTCAGCAACATCAAAAAGCCAACTGAACGTCCCGTTGTCATGTTTAAAAAAACAGCAACAATGTCCATTCCTCCGGTTGAAAAACCATACTTTAAAGAACAACCCACACCTACTCCTGTTATTAACCCGCCAAACAAAGCATTCATCAGAGGATCGGTAGTAAGATGTTCAACAGGAAGTGTAATAGTTAAGACAGTTGTTGTAATGACTGTCAAAATACTGTAAAAAGTAAAACTCTTTCCTACTTTTAACAAGCCTAAAATAACCACTGGAATATTCAATAAGAAAATGAAATAACCTGTATCGACTCTCCAACCCACTGTTTTTTTAACAATTGCAGAAATCAGCTGTGCAATTCCATTTAATCCCGCTCCAAAAATATTTCCTGGCAGCAAAAAAAAATTCAAACCCACAGCTAACATCAATCCTGCAAAAATAACAATCAGCAGTCTTTTAACCCCATTTGAATATTGAGTTATCATTATTCTCCCTCACTTTAAGTGCTTAGCAGATTAACTAAAACATCGTTGCTATCACTCTTTTGTTTTCTATGCTAGAATTATTTTAACTAAATCCGCTGTAAAAAGAAAGAGGTATTCGTATTGACAGACAACACAAAAGATTTTTCAGCCTGCACTAGTATTTTGGTCGGTAAAAAAGCAACTGCTGACGGCTCTATTATGATCGCGCGCAACGAAGATTTTAAAACGGCTTGGCCTAAACATTTTGTTGTTCATCCTCACCATAAGTCTTTAAAACAACAAACTTTTATCTCCTCAGATAATGGCTTCAGACTTGAATTACCTTTAATCAGTAGCAAGTACACTGCAACACCAGAATGGACAGACCAATATGGTACTTTTGAAGAAGACGGAATTAATGAGGACGGTGTTGCAATGAGTGCAACAGAAAGCGCATATGCCAATGAAAGAGTCTTAGGTGCAGACCCCCTTGTAAAAAACGGGATTGGTGAAGAAGCAATTGTTACAGTTGTACTTCCCTATATTAAGACTGCTCGTGAAGGTGTTGCGCGACTGGGAAAAATTGTCGAAACCAAGGGAGCAAGCGAAACAAACGGTGTTCTCTTTGCAGATAATGACGAAGCTTGGTATATGGAAATCGCAACTGGGCATTGCTGGGCTGCACAGCGCATCCCAGATGACTGCTATGCAGTGGTTGCAAATCAGTTAGCTCTTGAAGAAATTGATTTTGCAGATACCGCCAACTTTATGACTGCTACAAATTTAAAAAAATTTGTAACTGAAAATAGACTTAATTCTGATAATTTCTCATTTAACTTTCGCAAAATCTTTGGAACTCATGAACTTAGTGATGAGATCTACAGTACTCCACGTGTCTGGTATGGGCAAAAACAATTTACTCCTAGCATCATCTCAGAACCGACAAGTGAAAGTTTACCATTTATTCAAAAACCGGACAATCTGCTTCATAGAGAAGATCTGGAATTTTTACTGGCATCTCATTTTCAAAGAACTGTTTATGATCCATTAGGTGTAGGCACAGCTGAGCAAAAACATAGATTCCGTCCGATCAGCCTTGCCGAAACGCAAGAATCACATATTCTTCAATTACGTCCATGGCTGCCAAAAGAAATTAATGGCCTCCACTGGCTTGCGTTAGGAGTGACGGCTCAAAGTGTATTTGTTCCCTTCTATGCTTCATTGAAAGATACGCCTGTTGAATATCAAAAGGGAATAGAAACGTTTAGTTTTGATTCGGCTTATTGGCGGTATAAGCTGTTAGGCATTCTAGTTGATCCGCACTATTTGACTTATGGAGAAAAACTAAAGGCTTTGCAAAAAGATTTACGAATAAAATTAAATCATAGTGTTCACATCAGCGACAGGCAAGCTTTAAAAATTTTTAAAAAGGATAAATTAATTTCTTACTTGACCAAAAAAAGTCATGAAAATGCTGCTTTAGCATTAAAAGAAGTTGATAAATTAACTGCACAGCTAATTACACAGTCAACTGACCTATCCCCTCTTAATTTCAAAACAGACGAAAACTTGTAGTTGAGCTGCTCACTTTTATTTTTTGATATTTATGGCAGTATTTCTCATTTATTGTAGATGTATTTAAAAATTCAGGCTAAATTAATTTTAACAAAAAGGAATTTTAATAATGCTAATTGATGAAACTGGAAACCTCACAAAAAAAAATACAGATGAACTAATCTTTAAAGATGGTGCTGATTTTCTCCAAGTCGATGTACGTAAAAAGAAAATTTGTAGACAATGTTTGTTAACATACTTCTCTTCAGCAAATTTAAGGGCGCTCTATCAAGCAAGTCCATGTGAAATATTCTATGTTGGTTTTGATTTTTTTGTCCTCTTGCAAAAGATGCAGCGCTTTGGCCTTATCCCACAACTAAATGCTAAACTTAAGATAATCCCTGAAGGCTATCCTCAGCAGTTTAAAAAACTCCAGATTTCAGTTTACAAAAATGATGATACTATTTATGGCTCACTCTCGCTCATTATAAAACATAAGAAAACAAATACCCTGTACTGCAACTTTTTTACCCAGAATGGAATGCATAAAAAAAGAGTTAAAAACTGGAAAAAAGCTGCAAAGCAGCTTCCAATAGCAAATTTGATTATCGGTTCTGAAATGTTAATATCCCCCTCAGCGCAATTACCAGCAAGCGAGGTTGGTCTTCAAAAACATTTCCGCAAGGTACTCGAAAGACTTCAGCCGGATCAAATGACAAAAATCGTTTTATCGCCATGGAACCCAGAACGGTTATACCATTTCAATGAAATAGCAAACGGCTATGATATAACAATTATCTGGCAGCCCTCCTTCTCACACTTGCTTCATTACTTTTATCCGCACGAGACTTTTACAACAACAAAAATAAAAAAAAGGCCTGAAAAAATGATTTTCCAAGCCGATCTTGCTAAAAGCAAGAAAGGACAAACTTTTAGTTATACAGATCAGGCTTTACAAAATAATCTGATGCTTTGGAAAAACTATTCTTGGACTGATAAAAATAATTTCAACCGGCTGGGTTCTCCAGAAAACAAGGAATTATGCCGTCGATTGAAATTAGAACTTCAACCTCAAAGATTTATCTTTTTTCCTGTGAAAAATGTCAGTGAAGGTATTGATTAAAAAATGATATAACACATTGCTCATATTTGCGCGGATAATTATAATATGCCATAGCGTGTCCCGTTTTGGGAACTACCCATATTTTCCGAATACCTGAGGTAGCCGCATAATTTTGATAGACCATTTTTGTAGGAACAAAAGTATCTGCTCCACCATGAATTAAAAAAAGCGGTAATTTATTTTTTCTCAGTTGATCAATAGTCTTACCATCGTTAAAATTAAAGCCTGTTTTCATAAAAGTGAACCAGCCAGCCGTTGTAATCAACGGCTCTTTGGGTAAATCAAATTTTTTCTTTAATTCATAGGTGAGCTCGGCTCCAATACTTGAATATCCTGAGTCTGCCACGATCGCTTTTACCTGCACAGGAAGTTTCTCGCCACTAGTCATCATAACAGTTGTGCCTCCCATGCTTACTCCAAACAACCCTATTCGTACATTTAGGCCTTCTCGTTTAACTATTCTTTTTACCCATTTTACATAGTCTAAGCGATCAGGCCAGCCAAAGCCAATATAATTTCCTTGACTTTTACCTGCACCACGATCATCCGGTGCAAGCACATTGTATCCTTTTGCATGAAACATTCGAATATAACTAGCCATCATTAAATGATTTTCTTGGTATCCATGAGCTACAATTATCGTTTTGCGGCTAGAATATTTTGCAGGTACAAAAAAGGCAGCTAATTTCAGCTTTTGATTTGCTGCTGTTTCTGTCCACGTTTCTTGTTTTACATGCTTAAGCCATTTCTGATCTACTGTCAGTCTGGCTTTCTTTTTTTCCGGCATCCTGCTACTCAAACTTTTTTGTGGCTCAAAAGCAAAGTTATACAAGTAAGCACTTGCTGCCGTCAAAAGACAAATAATTAGTGCTAAAAAAATTATTATTCCAAACAAAATTATATTTTTTTTATTTTTCAATTTTTACTCCTTAGGTTTTTGATTCTATTTTAAGAAGAAAATAAAAAGACACTGGGACAGTTACTGCCCAGCATCAATAATATGAATTATTTATTGATATTCAAAATTTCAAAGAATTGGTGACAGCAAGCGGGAGAAATACTGCTTGAACTTCATCCACGCAGATTGTACCTGAAAGTCTTCAATAGTTAGCTTTGTAGAATGCAGCATATCTTCTTCGAAAATATTACGCAGTTGCATACTAATTCGCTGATCATACAAAAAAGCATTAGCTTCAAAGTTTAATTTAAAGCTGCGGTAATCCATATTAGCAGAACCAACAGAAGAAATCTTCCCATCCACTACAAGAACCTTCGAATGCATAAATCCGTTATCATAACGATAAATTTCTACGTTGTTTTCTAATAGTGCTTTGGCATAATACTGAGTTGCACGATAAACAAAAGGATGGTCGGGTTTTGCTGGAATCATAATTTTAACTTTAACTCCAGAAAGAGCTGCCAGAGAAAGTGTTTCAAATAAAGAATCATCAGGAATCAAATATGGTGTCTGAATTAAAACATACTCAGCGGCACTATTTATCAGTTTGATATAACCCAACTTGATTTTTTGAACTTCGTTATCAGGTCCGCTTGAAACAATTTGAATGCTAGTTTCTCCTTGTCTAGGAACAAGAGGAAAGTAATTTTCTTGATAATTAATCCGACGCTTTGGCACCGTTGCATTCCAATCCATAAAGAAACGTGATTGCATTGCCTCTGCTGCGTTTCCGCTGACCCTTAGGTGTGTATCACGCCAGTGGCCGAACTTCAAATCGCGTCCCAAATATTGATCACCAACGTTGAATCCACCAATATATCCTACTGAACCATCAATAATGACCAGTTTTCTATGATCACGATAGTTTAAACGAAAATTTGAAAAAGAACGATGATCCCCAAAAAAAGACTCAGCCTCTCCTCCAAGACTTCGAAGGTGTTCAAAAAAGCGCTTTTTGGTTCCTCTAGAACCGAGACTATCATATATTATACGGACCTTTACCCCTTCTTTTGCTTTTCGTTCCAATAAGTGCAGAAATTCATTTCCAATTTTATCATTATAAAAGGTATAGTATTCAACATGTATATGATTTTTAGCTTTTTTAACATCCTCAAAGAGACGCTGAAATTTTTCTTTACCATCGGTAATAATTTCAACACGATTATGCTTTGTTAAAATAGCATTATCAGTTTCTAAAAATAAATGAACCATTTCGCGTGCAGTGTCTGAGATCTCTTCAGCAGGCAAAAGCTCCTTTTCATTCCATTGCTCTTTTTGAAGCTTAACCAATTGATCGATTCCAATTTGTTGCTGAGTTCTAATATCATAAATTCTATTCCGCGGCAACTTTTTGCCCACAAACAAGTACATAATAAAACCGACTACCGGCAAAAAAGTTAAGACAAGCAGCCACGCCCAAGTAGCAGCAATCTCACGCTTATCCTTAAAAACAGTAATAACTGCTGCCACCAAGTTAACCCAAAGCACAACTTGCAATACAAAATTGACATAAGACAATTATTTCACCTCTTCACTAGTCTTACCTTTTCTTTCATAAACATAAATAATCCGTAATCTAGTGAAAGTTTACTCTCATTCAAGACATTTGTCATTTTATTTCCCTATCTCTACTGAATTATCAACTCCGAACCATTTTTGACTGATCTTCTTCATGGTTCCATCGCGATAGAGTTCCTGCAAAGCGCCATTAATTTTGCTACGCAATGTTTTATCTCCCTTTCTCATCCCCACTGCGAAATCTTCTGTTGGAAATCCAATCGGTGTTTTTTCGTAATCCTTAGCATTTTTTTGATGTTTAATATAGTAATTAGCGTAAACACTATCAATCAGAAGCCCTTGGATCCTGCCTGCATTCAAATCCATAAAGGCGTTGTTAAAAGTGTCGTATTGAACAGTATCATGTACATACTTTTTCAACACTTGCGGATTATCTGTATAAGATTGATAACCGGAAGAACCACTTTGAACTCCCAGTATTTTATCTTTCATACCTGCAGCATTCTTGATGCCACTAGCCTTTTTTGTAACTAAAATTTGCTCATTTTTTAAATATGTTTTGCTAAACGCAACGTTTTTTTCACGGGCAGACGTTTTTGTATAACCATTCCAAATTAAGTCAATCGTCTTATTACGTAATTCTGTTTCCTTCATAGACCAGTCAATTGTTTGAAAATCAACCTTTATGCCATATTTTTTAAAGACTGCACGTGCCAAATCAATGTCATACCCGACAAGTTTACCGCTTTTTTCGCGAAACCCCATGGGAACAAAACTATCATCAAGTCCTACGATTACTTTTCCTTTTTTTTGAATTGTCTCCCAATTGTCAACAGTATTAGCCCGTTGACGTACGTTAGAACAACTGTTTAAACTAAGAAATACGAGCAGCAAAAAGCATAATAAGACAGATAAAGTTATTTTTTTTTGATTTTTCATGCTATCAGTTCCTCTTTTTAACTTATTTTTTCAAAACTTCAACTTTAAGAATCTTATCTGCAATTTGTTTTGCAAACTCCATATCATGTGTAACAACTATCTGAGTTATACCGTCTTTTTTCAAGGCAACTATAATTTTCTTAACAGCATCTCGTAATGCTGGATCAAGAGCTGAGGTTGGCTCATCATAACAAAGAATTTTCGGTTTCATAGCTAATGCTCTTGCAATAGCCAGTCTTTGTTTCTGCCCCCCCGACAGTTGATAAGGATAAAGATCAGCTTTATCTTTTAAAGACAATTTTTCTAAAAGGTCTTGAGCTTGTTCTTTTGCCTGTACCTTTGTTTCTTTCAGAACTAATTCAGGTGCAAGCATGATATTTTCTAAGGCTGACAAGTGAGGAAATAACTGAAATTCCTGAAATACAATTCCAATAACTGAATCTTGGTTTTTAGTGTTTACTGGATCGAACTTTTTACCATCAACCAAAATTTCTCCCGCGTCTGCTCTTTCTAATCCGCTGATACAACGTAAAAGGGTTGTTTTCCCAGCACCGGATTGTCCGACAATACACAAGATCTTTCCATCGTCGATTGAGAAGTTTACCCCATCTAAGATTATACGTTTATCAAATTTTTTTGTAAGATTTTTAAGTTCCAGCATCAAATAACCCTCCTATCTCCAATAACTGTAATGGCGTTCTAATTTCTGTAAAATATAAGTGCAAAAAGCAGTTAATATCAAGTAGATAATTCCAACTAAAATCAGCGGTGTAAGCGTCACATCACGACTTGTTGCAATATTGCCGGCTCGAAGAAGATCACCAAGACCGATCACATATACTAGGCTGGAGTCCTTAACCAGATTAATAACTTCATTTCCAATTGAAGGCAAAACAATTTTTATCACTTGCGGAGTTATTATTTTACGAATTGTCTGCCAGTATGAAAGACGTAAAACCTTTGCACTTTCATACTGACCTTGATCGATAGATTGTAAACCTCCACGAAAAATTTCAGCAAAATACGCAGTATAATTTAAAATAAATGCAAAAAGCGCAGCGTCATATCTTTCAAGTGTGAAAACACCATTTGCAATCAAAGGAAGACCATAAAATACAAAAATTAATTGTAAAAGTAGCGGCGTTCCTCGCATTAACCAAACATAAAAACGTAAAAGTGCCCTTAAGGGCATAAAACTAGAAGTCAGTCCCAACCCAACTAGCAATCCTAAAGGAAGCGAGCCGATAAGAGTCCAAAAAAATATTTCTAACGTTAGTTTTGCACCGTTTAATAATGAAGGCAAAATCTCTAAAATATAATTCATTTTCCCATCCCCTTAATTTATTTAAATATAAATTTATTATAACAACAAAAAACCCTCTTAGATTAAAAATCTAAGAGGGCACAAAAAAGCGCGATCCCACCTCATTTTACCATCTTTTCACAAAGACAGCCTCAGTAAGTTAAAAACTCACAGTGTTAACGGCCCCAAACCGAATATCTTTACTAGTTTCAAGATGCTGACTCGCAGATGTGATTCGTTCGTCTTTCATTCTATCCTCACAGCTTCCGGACAGTCTCTGAAATTGAAAAACGCCTACTCTTCTGTTCCTTGTCATTATTTAATTCATTTATAATTTAATTGTTCTTAGGTTATCATCAACAATCAAAAATGTCAACATTACTTCTTGTCAAACCAGCTCTTAAGTCTGCTAAAAATACTTTTTTTCTCAATAGAAGCTATACTCATCAATGGGACAGTTTCACCTTGCATTCGACGAGCAATATTACGATAACCTTGAGAAGCGGGATTGCGTTCGTTTAAAACAATTGGCTCTCCTTTGTTTGAAGTGGTAATAACCTGATCATCATCAAAAACGATTCCTAAAAGTTTAATGGAAAGATGGCGAGTAATTTCATCGATATCCATTGCCTGCCCATCATTAATCATATGTGTCCTTATTCTATTAATTATAAGTTGCGGCGGCTCAGACAACGATTCTTTCTCCAACAAACCAATTACACGATCAGCATCTCGGACAGCTGAAATTTCCGGTGTAGATACAACAATTGCCTGGTCAGCACCTGCAACTGCATTTATAAACCCCTGTTCAATCCCCGCAGGACAGTCAATCAATACATAATCAAAATCTGGTTTTAATTCAGTAACAATTTTCTTTACCTCTTCTGGATTTAAAACAGATTTATCTGCATTTTGCGCTGCTGGCAGTAAAAAAAGCTTGTCTTCAAAACGTTTATCTTTAATTAATGCTTGCTGTAACTTAGCACGTCCCTTTGCGACATCAACAATGTCATAAATGATTCTATTATCAAGCCCTAAAATTACATCTAAATTACGCAAACCAATATCAAGATCAAGCAGACAAACTTTTGATCCTGAAAGAGCAAGTGCAGTACCTAGATTTGCAGTAGTTGTAGTTTTACCAACACCGCCCTTGCCAGAAGTAACAACAATTGCTTTACCCATCTTAATATCCTCCCATACGTGCAAACAATTTTGGTCGAATGGTCTTTATTTCTGTATGTTTTGTATAATCTAAGACATGCAGGTCATTAACAAATACTACAGTTTCTTTGCTCTTTGCAATTTTTTCTTGCGCAACAATAGCTACAGCATCAGCAATTCTAACCTGTTGAGCAGCATGCACATCACCTACAATAATTGCTTCAGAATTACTTAAATAACCTGCATGTACAATTCCTTCACATTTTCCCAAGAGAAAAACATTACCGGTAGCACGCAGCATGCCTCCTTGATGGAGATCGCCGACATATAAAACATCTCCTTGGATGTATTCTACTTGACCATTACGAATAGTATTAGCATCTAGATGAATGGATTTACTTTCGATCATTTCTAAAGCATCTTGAACCAACATTACTTCAGAAGTGATTTTATGTATTGAAAATAAAGGAAACCGGCTAACAATTTTTTCAATTTTTTTCTTTTCATCAGCATTAAGAAGTCTGCTTCCAGTTGTTATGTTAAAGGAAAGAGGCTCACTATTCATTTTTTCATCCTGCTGCAGTTGCTCAAAGAGTTCTGTCAGCTCACGCAAAATGTCAATAAACCTTGCATTCGATTTCAAATTGATCACATAACCGTCTTTGTGTCCTTTTAAAATAACACTTTGCATTTTAACACTCCATTCATCTTGAAAAAGTCTCGATAAAACGCTGTACTGGTATATAAAGTACCACAAATACAGCCAGATTATATGCCAGTGTCGGACCTAAAGTCATACTGATAAAATCTGCCATCGAACTATTGGTAAACCCAATCATTGCGTTTATCAAGTAGAACAAAAAAGTCACCAAAGTAATATCTATTAGATATATTAATAATACCACAATAAACGAAGGCTTAAAAAAACTATACATTGTTTTGGTTAAATAAACTATTAATGGCACAATCATTGTAAAAGGACCAATAATACCAGTGTAATAAAGATCAAAGACAAGCCCGACACAGATCGCCCATAGATAAGGGCGGTTCAAATCTGTAAAGCACACACACATAACCAGCCATAAAATGAAGATTCGACTTTCAATCGAAAAACTCAAAGTAAACATTTGTTTCGAAAAAGCATTGCTTAATGCTCCATCTAGAAAAAGAGTAAAGAACAGACCCAACGGAAAAAAATATCGCATTTTCGGAATTCTCATTATCTGCCACCTCTAATCCGTACGATTTGCGACAGTGACGACAGTGAGGTCAGTTAAATCAGCAGCGGGTTTTATCTCAATTTTTGAGGCTAACCCATAGTCATCTTTTTCAACTTTTGAAACACTGCCTACATATATTCCTTTGGGAGAATTACCGCCCATTCCCGACGTAATAACTTTGTCCCCCTTCTTAATCTTTTTTTGAGAAGTAATCTGTCCCATTATCAAACGGTTGCTGTCTTTATCATAAGAAGTAATTAACCCATTGATTTCGCCTGATTCAGCTAAGATCTGGGTTGCAAAGCGATTTGCCGTATCATTCGTTGAACTGATAAGTTCTACTTTACTAGATGCTTTGTTAACCTCAGTGACTCTTCCCACTAGACCTTCTTGAGACAAAACCGCAGCATTTTTCTTTATTCCAGAAAGTGAACCTTTGCTAATAGTTACCTGATTTTGCCAAGAAGACGGCGCTCTGCTGATCGCATAAGCGCTAATCTTTTGAAAATTTGTCAAGGACTTATTGAGTTTAAGCTGTTTTTTCAATTGGGAATTTTCTCTTTGCAAGGTCTCTTCACTTGCTTTTTCAGCAGCCAAACTGTCAACTTGACTCTTAAGTTTTTGATTCTCGCTGTATGTACTCAGCAAATCAGAAACAGTAGCACCTGCTTTTTCTATTCCAGTAACAGGATAACCCACCACACGATCAACAATTCCCACAGCATCATTACCAAACTGCTGCACTAAAGGCGGTGTAGCCTTATTATTTCGTACAGTTATCGAAAAAGCGATTAGTAAAAACCCAATAATCAGTGTCACCAATACAATGATGAGTCTTTTATTGAAAAAAAATCTTTGCATAATTTCCTCCATACAACAAAACTAAAATTGTATCAAAAATTAAGAGGTTGGACGACTAATCCCCCAACCTCCTACACGATACTCTTTGAGTGCCACTATTATTTTTTCTTCATAACATCAATGCTCTTCAAAGATTCACCAGTACCAATTGCAACACAATCAAGCGGTTCAGAAGCAATAAATACTGGAACTTTTGTTGCATCAGAAATTACTTCAGGTAAATGTCTTAATTGAGCACCGCCCCCGGTTAACACAATTCCGTGATCAATAACATCTGCTGCAATTTCAGGTGAAGTTTCCTCTAAAGTCTCTTTGATAGCAGAAATGATTTCCTGAACTACTTCTTGGATTGCAGTTGCAACATCACTCGCTTCAATTTCTATCGTCTTTGGCAAACCGCTAACCAAATCACGTCCGCGAATGGTTTGATTATCCAATTCTTTTGCTGCTTCAACTGATGCAGATGCCACATCCATTTTTAACTGTTCTGCAGTTCTTTCACCAATCAACAAATTATAATGCTGACGTACATAATAAACAATTGCATCATCAATCTTGTCACCGGCCATTCTGATTGAACGACTAGAAACGATTCCACCAAGAGAAATTGTTGCAACATCAGTTGTTCCGCCACCAATGTCAACTACCATACTCCCTGTTGGGTCCATTACAGGCAACCCTGCACCTATTGCTGCAGCGAATGGTTCTTCAATTACATAAGCATCGCGAGCTCCTGCCACGCGAGTGGCATCAATCACTGCTCTTTTTTCAACTTCTGTAACACCACTAGGAACACAAACCATAACATACGGTTTGCCTGTTTTATGACCCAGGGCCTTATCAATATAGTACTTCATCATTGCCACTGTAGTATCATAGTCAGCAATTACACCGTCTTTCATGGGTCGAATTGCTACAATGCTTGCAGGGGTTCTGCCAATCATATCACGTGCCTCAGAACCCACTGAGACGATTTCTTCAGTTTTAGTATTTTTAGCTACGACGGATGGTTCGCGTAACACAATTCCTTTGCCTTCTGCGTAAACAATTGTATTAGCGGTTCCCAAGTCGATTCCAATATTTTTTGTCCCGATTCCGAACACTATTTTTCATCCCTTCACATTTACCGCACCTAAACTGGTGCTATTCACAATACCCGTATTATATCATACTTATTGCTGCCATTTAACTCAAATTGTATACTACTTTACCATACTAAAATTGTAGGTAAAAATCTCGTTTTGTTCTTATTCTTAACTAATTATTTATAATGTCTTAGCCTAAAAGAAATACACTGCAAGATAGATGTCTTTACATATTAACCTGCTTTGATAATTTTGTCATTTATCCTGATAAACTTTTTCAGCTTAACTACAGGAATTTTAGCATACCCTGTCAGCTCTAACAAGAAATTAAAAAAATTAGTTGAGAATTCCTTCTTCACGCATACTCAAGTAACATGTCGAACCTACAACCAGATGATCCAATAACTTGATCCCCATTATTTCACCGCATTTTTTTAATCGTTCAGTCAGTTCAATATCATTTCGAGAAGGTACCGGGTCTCCGCTCGGATGATTATGTGCTACAAGTAAACGTGCAGCACAATAACGCAATGCCAAACTAAAAATTTCACGCGGATGAACTGTAGCAGCGTCCAATGTCCCAGTAAAAACACTTCTGGATTCCAAAATTTGATTTTTAGTGTCTAACAAAATTACAACCAACTTTTCCTGTTGAGCAGTACCCAATTCTGCGACCATTTGTTTGCCTATTTCTTGACTGGTATAGACACGCCCTAAAACCATTTTGGGACGACGCATGAGCCTGAACGCAAGTTCACAAAAAATTTTCTTCCACTTAATCAGCTCCGGTTTCCCCCAGAGAAATAGAAGTTCCTGATCCGTTAAATAATTTAATTGGCGCAAGTCAGAGTACTGTGTGAAAAAAAGGGCTGTTTTTTTACCAGCCTCTTCCTTGTTAAAAAAGTTATTTAAAAATAAAAATATAAGTTCTTGATCGCTTAAATTTTTCGCTGTATATCGTTCAATACGTTCAAAAAGACCCTTTGGTTCAAATCTATTCGTCAACAAAATTGAAACCCCCTTTAAATATAACATACGTGTTTTAAAGGAGATTCTTCTTAGCCTTGAATAAATGACTTGACTTCATTAAGATCAGAAAGCACTGCAAGTGTCTGCGAACTAGCCTCTGGAGTTGCTGGAATCAAATCAGGGATCATAATTGAAGGTATTTTAGCATTAAGAGCCGCACGAATTCCGTTAAAAGAATCTTCCAAAACAAGTGCTTTTCGTTTAGCTGGGGCTCCTGCTAAGGTCCAAGCACGTTCAAAAATATCAGGAGACGGCTTTGAATGCTGGACATCATCAGCTGACACAATGTATTCAAATTGCTGATTAATCTTTGCTTCTTGCAGGAAAAAATCAATTGCAACCCGATCATTACTAGAAGCTAATGCCCTTCTAACGCCATTTTGGGCAAGAAATGCGCTTAATTCCAAGAAACCTTTTTTAAGCGGTAATCCTTTTTCTTTGATTACATCAAAAACCAGATCATGGCTCAAATGGATAAAGTTTTCAACTAAACTACGGCTGCCATAGTCAAGTGTCATGGCATCAAGCATTTTTTTAGTACCGGTGCCTATGTATTGCCGATAATATTCAAGTGAATAATTCATCTTTAATTGGTCTGCTGCACGCTTGTTAGCTGCATAATAAATCTTTTCCGAATCGACCACTAAACCATCCATATCAAAAATAACCAAGTCTAAGTTCATTATTATTCTCCTTTATTTTTTGGCATTTATTACTTGAAAAAGCGGCGTACTTCCGAAATAAAGTAAAGTGAACCTGTGATCAGCAGTACATCCTCTTCGGACATCTTATGCACGGTTTCAACCATTGCATGTCCCCAATTCTTTTCATATTCAATTTTTTGATTCAAGCCTGTTAATTTTTGAGCATCTGCAACCTTTCGCGGACCCGCAAAGGTAGTTGCTATTACTGTCGTGTTGGCCATTGCAGCTAGTTTATTCAACATTTCAAGCGGTTGTTTATCTGCTAAAATTGCAATAATGATATAAACATGCTGCTCTTTAAAATTTTGTTTCAACGAAATGACCAGTTCATCAACAGCTGCTTCGTTATGAGCTCCATCAAGAATAACCAGAGGTTCCCTATTAACCGGCTCAAATCTTCCCGGCCAAGCAGTACCTCCAAGAGCAATTCTAATATCCGAAGCTTTTACCACGATATTGTTGGCAAGCATCCAAATCAAGTAAGCTGTCAAAGCAACCGCCGCATTTTTTACCTGAAAACGTCCTGCAAGGCTGGTGCGCAAGTCGATAAAGTGGTGTGATAGACCGGTATATGAAAAATTTTCTCCCCAACCTTTTTTTTTCAGTGTCTGTATTTGGTAATCTTCTTCCAAAACGTAAAGCGGCGCTTTTTCTGCTGCGGCTTTTTTACGAATAACTGCTAAAGCACTTTCCGGTACATCTCCCACAATTACCGGACGCCCCTCTTTAATGATACCCGCTTTATGCTGGGCAATAGAAGCGATTGTAGAACCTAATAGATTCATATGATCATAAGCAACAGTAGTGATCACTGACATTAAAGGGTCAATCACATTAGTTGAATCATATGTACCGCCTATCCCAACTTCAATTAATGCAATATCAAGATTAGCTCCTGCAAAGTAAACAAACATCATCGCAGTCAGAATTTCAAATTCTGTAGGCCCACCTTCTTCATCAGCCAACTCAGTATCAAGGTTCAAAACAACAGGTCCGACACGATTTACTAAGTCCACTATTTCTTCATCGGAAATCATTTTCCCGTTAATTTCAATTCTTTCATTGAACTTTACTATAAAAGGTGAGGTATAGGTGCCAACTTTCAATCCTTGTCTTTGAAACAGTTCCCGTAAAAAAGCAACCGTTGATCCCTTGCCATTGGTTCCCGTAATGTGAATCATTGGAAATTTTTTTTCCGGGTCGCCTAAAGCTTTGACTAACAGTCTCATTCTCTTCAATGTCGGACTTTTCTTAAACTTTGTCCTTCCATGGATAAATGAAAGAGCTTCATCATAATCTTTTACCAACATTTTTGTCCAACCTTCCTATCACACTTGTTATTTTACTATAAAAACGCTTTTAGAACAAAAAGACTGTAATTTTTTTAAAAATAGTCATAAGAGTGTTTACCCCCAAAGTATCTTTCTTAAATTCAGAGTAAATAATTAAATTTGCCGACTGCGTTTAAAAAATTCTAAAACAGCGAAAGGGACAAGACAAAAAATTACTTTGTCTCATCCCTTTTAATGTCGCAGCGGGCTTTATCCATCCAGTTAGGGTTTGAAATTTAAAACTTTACTTATTTTTTATCTGCTTTATGCGTTCATTTGTAGAAGCTGACTTTGCCTTGTAGTCAACAAGCTTTTGTCTTTCTTTTTCAACAACCTCAGTAGGAGCATTAGCAACAAAGCGCTCATTTGAAAGTTTCTTTTCTGCACGGGCAACTTCACTATTTAACTTGGCTGCCTCTTTTTGCAACCTTATAATTTCCTCATCTAAGTCCACTAAGTCAGCTAATGGCAAGAACACTTCGGCACCCGTAATAACTGAAGTAATCGCCAGATGCGGAGCAGCTACATCTGACCCGATTTCTAATTTTTTTGAATGGCAGAACCGTTCGATATAATCAGTGTTAGTTTCAAATATTTTCTTAGTTTCATCATTCTTTGTTTTAATAAAAATATCGATTGCACTAGACATTGGAGCATTTGCCTCAACACGGCTATTACGCACTGCCTTGATTAATTCTATTAAATTCTCCATTTGCTTTTCTGCAGTACTATTTTCATACTTGGAATCAGCAACCGGGTATTTGGCTGTAACGAGTGAAGTTCCTTCATGCGGCATTTCTAACCAAATTTTTTCCGTTACAAACGGCATAATAGGATGTAAAAGCCGCAAAGTCTGGTCCAAAACGTAGCATAAAATATTTTGTGTATTAGCTTTGACAGCTTCATCATCACCATTTAAATCTTCTTTAGCCATCTCGATATACCAATCGCAAAAATCATTCCAAATAAAGTTATAAAGTGCACGCCCAGCTTCGCCAAATTCAAAGTTTTCAAAAAGCCGTGTAACATCAGCAACTGTTTGGTTCAATCTACTGATAATCCATTTATCAGACAATTGCCACTGTTTCCCTTCCGGCAGCTGTGCCTTTGTACTTTCAGAAAGGTTCATGATAACAAAGCGACTTGCATTCCAGATTTTGTTAATAAAGTTCCAAGCTGCATCCATTTTAGTGTAACTAAAGCGCACGTCTTGTCCTGGAGTTGATCCAGTAGACAAAAACCAGCGCAGCGCATCAGCACCGTACTTGCCAATAACATCCATTGGATCAATCCCATTGCCCAAGGACTTACTCATCTTTCGACCTTGCTCATCACGAATCAGGCCATGAATTAAAACGTGTTCAAAGGGACGCTTCTTTGTAAACTCGAGGCTTTGAAAAATCATTCGCGAAACCCAAAAGAAAATAATATCATAACCAGTAACAAGTGTATTGGTTGGAAAATAACGTTTGAAATCAGGAGCGTCTTCGTTTGGCCAGCCCATTGTTGAAAATGGCCATAAAGCACTGGAAAACCATGTATCGAGCACATCTGTATCCTGTTCCCAGTTTTCAATATCCGCTGGTGCTTTTTCACCGACATAGATTTCCCCCGTTTTTTTGTGATACCAAGCTGGAATCTGATGCCCCCACCATAGTTGACGTGAAATTACCCAATCATGAACGTTATCCATCCACTGAGTAAAAGTATTTTCAAAACGCTCAGGAACAAAATTTACCTTTTGAGCTGTTTTTTGATTTTTAAGAGCTGTTTGAGCCAAAGGTTTCATTTTTACGAACCACTGTGTTGAAAGACGTGCTTCGACCTGGACACCCGTTCTTTCTGAATGGCCCACACTGTGAACAATCGGTTCAATGCGTAACATCCAGCCTTCATCTTCAAGATCCTTGACAATCGCCTTACGAGCTTCAAAACGATCCAAGCCTTCATATTTACCAGCATTTTCATTCATTGTTGCATCTTCGTTCATCGTATTGATTTGTTCAAGATGATGACGGTTGCCTACCCCAAAGTCATTCGGGTCGTGAGCCGGTGTAATCTTAACCATCCCTGTTCCAAACTCAGGATCAACATATTCATCAGCAATAATTGGAATGTGGCGTCCCTGCAGTGGTAATACTAATGTTTTCCCAATCAGTTCTTTGTAACGTTTATCACTAGGATGAACCGCAACTGCAACATCTCCCATCATCGTCTCAGGACGGGTTGTTGCAATTTCGATATAGTTTTTACCATTAAAGATTGTATCATCAGCAAAAGGATATTTAACATGATAGAAAGCACCCTTTATATCTTTATGGATAACTTCAATATCTGACAATGCAGTTCGTGCCTTAGGATCCCAATTAATGATATACTTTCCACGATAAATCAAACCTTTTTTATAGAGCGCTACAAAGACCTTACGTACTGCTTTCGAAAGTCCCTCATCAAGGGTAAAGCGCTCACGGCTGTAATCTAAGGATAATCCCAACTTTTTCCATTGCTGATGAATGATATCAGCATATTCGCCTTTCCAATCCCAAACGGTTTTAATAAACTTCTCTCTGCCAAGGTCATACCGTGAAATTCCTTTTTCAGCTAAACGTGCTTCCACTTTTGCCTGAGTAGCAATTCCGGCATGATCCATCCCTGGCAGCCAAAGCGTATCAAAACCTTGCATCCTCTTTTGACGAATAAGCATATCTTGCAATGTGGTATCCCATGCATGTCCAAGATGCAGTTTCCCGGTTACGTTTGGTGGTGGAATAACAATTGAGTAAGGCTTGGCGTCCTGATTTGCACTTGGTTTGAAAACATCTTGTTCTAGCCACTTTTCATAGCGGCCTGCTTCAACTTGCTGCGGATCATATTTTGTTGACATTGAAGTTTCTCTTGTCATTTTCTTCATCCTCTCTGACTTTTGCTAAAAACAAAAAAGCCGTCCTAAAATATAGGACGACTGTGCCGTGGTACCACCTAAGTTGGGTTTTTACCCCGCTCTTTCCTCGTTAACGAACAGGTTTCGGCCCAGCTTACTATTATTTCAGCCGGACAGCTCACAAGCTACTTCTCATACCAAAAATCATGAGATATCACAGCAAAACTATCTCTTCTCTGATAATTTTCGGACAGATCACTCTTGTTCAAAGCTTATGCAAATATAATAACTTTCATCAACAGTAACGTCAAGCACTACTAAAGCAATTCTGCAAAACTATTACTATTTTCAGCTAAAAATTTTTCACCGCTTCTAATTTCAGTAACTTTAATGCCAGCAATTGCTCTTTTAATCAGGTTATCAACATCAAGACGCGATTCATAAAGACGGGCACGTTCCAAACGCGGTTTAGTCTTAGGAGAAGGCGGTGCAAAAATAGTACAACAGTCCTCAAAAGGCATAACTGATAATTCAAATGTTCCAATCTTTTGTGCAATATCAATAATTTCATTCTTATCCAATGAAACTACTGGGCGCAACACCGGCAAAGATGTTACGTCATTAATCGCTACCATACTTTCTAAGGTCTGTGAAGCAACTTGACCTAAGGATTCTCCATTAAAAATTGCAAGGTCCTCTCTTTTATGAGCCAGCAAATCTGCAATTCTTAACATAAATCTGCGCTGGACAGTCATTAAATAACCAGCGGGAACATCGCTTTTGACAGTTTCTTGGATCTCAGTAAACGGTACCTCAATAAATTTAATTTTTCCTGTAAAAGGAGCAAGCTTTGCAGTTAGCTCCTTAGCTTTGTTAAGTGCCTGTTCACTTGTATAAGGTGGGCTGAAGAAGTGGATCATTTCAATTGCTACGCCCCGTTTCATTGCAAGATAACCTGCAACAGGAGAGTCGATCCCGCCTGACATCATCAGCACCCCCTTGCCGGCAGTTCCGACAGGAAGTCCGCCAGCTCCATCTATAGTGCGATTTGAAAGAAATATTCCATTTTTACGAACCTCTACCCGCAAGGTTAAATCCGGAGATTTCATTTTAACTTTAATCCCGGGAATCTGGCGTAAAACATATCCACCCAGCAAATCATTCATTTCATTTGTATCAAGTTTGAAGTCATGGTCGGAACGCCGGGTATTTATCTTAAAAGTCATTCCTTCTTGGTACTGTTCTTTAATCATCTTAACTGCAGTTTCTTTAACATCTTCGACATTTTGTTCCACTCTCACAGAAGGCGAAAAGTTTTGAATTCCGAAGACCAGCTGCAATCTTTCCATAACAGCATTACCGTCTTCACTATGCAGTTGAATATGCATTCTGTCGCGGTTAGCTTTCACCACTAATTCAGGAAAATCATGTAATGTTTCACGTACATTAAAACCAAGACGATCAATAAAAGCGCGTCTGTTCTTTCCTTTTGTAGACAGTTCGCCATAACGAACCATTATTTCAGTATACCGCACGTTATTATTCCTTTCTCTTATAAAAAACTATGAATTTATTTTTGTAAACCGCTGATAAAGTTCATCAAATACTCTAACAAAACTCTGTGCTTCTTCTAACGTATTATGTTCATCCAAACTGACACGAATTGCGGAAGTTGCAATCTTTTCCGGTATCTTCATTGCGTTTAACGTCCCGGAAACTAAATGTTTTTTAGAAGAACAAGCACTTGTTGTTGAGAGATAAATCTGATGTTCTTCAAAAGCATGCACAATTGTTTCACCTCTAACCCCATTAATAGTAAAACATAGAATATGAGGGGCAAACGTCTTATCTAGTTGTGAAAACATCGTTACTTTCGGGTAGTTGAACACATGTTCATAAATGAATTTTTTTATCTCCGCTTGACGTTTAACTTTTGCCGCTTCATCAGTCAGTAAAAGTCTTAAAGCTTTTGCCATGCCAGCAATTGCCGGAAGATTTTCTGTACCGCTGCGCATATTTTTTTCCTGACCACCGCCACTCATTAATGGTGCCAGTTTACGTCCTCTTTTTTTATACATAAAGCCAATTCCGCGCGGAGCATGAAATTTATGTCCAGAAAAAGTTACAAAATCAACCCGTTCATCCATTATTAGTTTTTGAATTCCCTTACCGATCGCCTGAACCGCATCAACATGGAAATGCACCTTTGGATGATCTTTTAGTACCTGTGCAATTTGTTGAAGCGGTTGTATTGCGCCAACCTCATTGTTGACAGCCATGACAGAAACTAAAATAGTATCCGGCCGTAAAGCATTCTTAACATCGGTTGCGGAAACATGTCCATATTCATCGACAGGAAGATAAGTAACTTCAAATCCTAGTTTTTCAAGCTGTGCCATAGAATTTAAAACAGCAGGATGCTCAATGCTGGAGGTAATAATGTGTTTACCATAAACACGCTTTTCAATTGCTGTCCCCTTGACTACCCAATTGTCTCCCTCTGTACCGCCACTCGTAAAATAAATTTCATCCGGTGCAACTCCCATTAAATTTGCAATTTGTAAACGAGATTGTTCCAATAGCCCAAAAGCATTTTCGCCCAATGCATGCAAAGAAGATGGATTACCCCAAATCTTTTCACTGACTTTTGAATAAGTGTTTAAAACTTCCGGTGCGACCTTTGTTGTTGCACTATTATCAAAATAAATCATTGCTATCCTTCCTAATATTACCCAGTATTATACCTTTAGTACGCTAAAAATATATTTAGTCATTTTCTTATAATATAAGCTTCTAAAAACAAAGTCAAATTCTTATCCAAACATTTATATATTTCATAAAAAGAAATGTACTAATAGTCGTTAGACTTTTAGCATTAACTGCGAATTACGAACATAGTCAGAATTTAACTATGAGTAATTCGTGGTTAAACGAAAAAACTGACCATTGAAACACTTTAATATAGAAATTACAGGAGAGTACAAAAAAGCTGAGTCAAAACATAAGTTTTAACCCAGTCCTATAGTCTTAATATGATAATGCTGTACCAACAAATTTCGGTCTTCTGTGATATTTCCCATTATTTTACTAATTAGATTACTCTTTGGCATGCCGAGTACGATAATATTCATCTTCAATTTTCTTATATGCTCCCGGCTCTACCTTATCTACTGCAGTTGCAATCTTTTCAAGACTGGCAGCATAGTCGAAACTTTGATTAAATAATGAATATGCTTCATTTGCGGCTTGAGAAATTTCAGGATACCGGGCCCGGTAACGATTAGCATACTGTAATAGTCGTTCACTCAAAGAGGAACTATCAACAATATCACTGGTCTTCTCACTAAGTACATCTAAATCAGACTGTACATCCAGTAAAGACTTAGTAATTTCTTCCATATTGATCTTGGATTTTTCAAGATTAGCAGCCAAAGCATCGATCTCATCGCTAACAGCATAGAAGTAATCCAAATATTCTTTTTTCAGCCCAGGAAGATTGAGCTTTTCAACTTCTCTTTTCAAACGATGAATCTCAAGATCAAATTCCTTAACTGCGTTTCTTGCTTCTTTTTCTTCACTCCAAAGATCCTGAATGCTATTTCCAATTTCAATTTGTTTTTTTTCAATCTCCCACAGCAGCTTTTTTTGTTCTTTTTGCTTCTGAAAAGCTTCAGAAAAAACAACCGACTTTTCTTCTACTTGCTTTTGAAAATCTGCAAAATCTGTTTCAATTATCTTCAGCCTTTCATCAAGCTTTTTCCCTTCGCCCAATTCATTGTGGTTAAAAGTATAGTTTTGGTTCAATCTGTCTAATTCAATAAGCAGTTCACGCTGATTACGACGTGCGTGTTTGATAAATTGTGCCAATGTAGACTGCAATTTTTCAACCTGTGGCCTTGCTTTTAGTTCTTTTTCCAGTTCATCATAAAGCTGATTAATTCCTGTTTCAATTTTTTTGTTGCACTCGTGTGCTTCTTCAACTTTAAGTTCTTTGAGGTTAATAATATTTTCCGCAATCAGGTTCTTCAATTCTAAGATTTTTTTAGCAAGATCTGTTTTAAATCCATAGCTTTGTTTCTTCATCTGTTTGCTGCCTGCGGTAATTTCTTCGAGTTGAACTGGAAAAACATTCTTTAGATTTCTATACAGCGATGGAATCGCTTGTAACATTTTTTCTAATGAAGATGTTTCTTTGGTCACAGTACTCAATATCCTAGAGGACTTAATATAGTCTCCATCCAGTGCTGTCTTAGTGTATGTATCGAAAGTCTTTTCAATGCTTGCCAATTTTTCTTCCAACTGATCAATACTGCTGCCATAAGAAAAGTTTTTTGCTAGAAGAGTCTTACGCAAATTCTGATATTTTTTTTCAAGTTCTTTAATCTTTTTTTGATGCTCAGAATCGTTCTTTTTTAATGTGCTTAGTTCCTCTTTTACATGATTTTCAAGTTTTTGCGCTGCCGTTATTTTTATATCAATGAGTTTTAATTCGCGGTTAACATCAAAAAAACGATAATGATCGTTACTATTGTTTAATTCATCTAAACGCTCAGAAATTTCCGGTAAATCATGATTGACCATATAAAGATAATCTTGTTTTGTTTCCTCAAAGCGGGAAAGTGTTTCACCCGCTAACCTTTTTTTCTTTGCATCCATTAATTGCTCACGTACTTCAGAAACCGCAAGCTGGTCAATTACTGCTTTTTTCAAACCTATTTCATTAGCATATTTGCGTTGAAAATAAAAAAATGAAAAGTAGGCTACAACTGCAACTATTACGATTGCACTCAAAACTAGCATCATTCAGTCCACACTCCTAATTATTCACCAAAATTCGTTTAACATTAGTTTTTGGTGGGAACACTCATTTCTTTGGGCTTGCTTTACCTTTTTCTTAAGCCTAAAATCTATTTAATTATAGCATAATATTAAGCACGTATACACTAGATAACTATATATAGAAGGAGTTTTCAAATGAAAGAAGATCTGCTCAACCGTCAATTAGAAACCCTGTTGGCAAATGAAACAAACTTAATTGCTAATTTGGCCAATGCATCAGCACTTCTTTACCATTCTTTACCTGAAATCAACTGGGCTGGATTCTACCTATACGACGAAGGAAAGGATGAACTTGTATTAGGACCCTTCCAAGGCAACGTTGCATGCGTAAGAATCCAAATGGGGAAAGGTGTTTGCGGAAACTCTTTTTTAGAGCAAAAAACACTACTAATCAAAGATGTTTCTACTTTTAAGGGACACATCGCGTGTGACGCAGCGAGCCGCTCAGAAATAGTAATTCCTCTTTCCAAAAAAGGTTCACGAATAGGTGTCTTAGATATTGATTCTCCTAAAACCGCTCGCTTTAAGGAAGAAGACAGGTGCCGCTTGGAACGCTTTGCAGAAATTTTGCTAAAAAGCTGCTGAACAGTTAAATTTTTTACAACCAAAAACCTTGACTTAGACTATTGGTTTGGCTATACTAAATTTTGTGTAAAATAATGCAGCAGTCTGCGGTAAGCTCGTCAACAGTTTATTGCCCACAATCTGGTTCAATTAGTACCTCTTCGGCTGCAAGAGTGAACATTGTAAAATAAACTGCACGAATACTAAGCAGATAATCGCTTATTTTACTCCAAAAAAAATATTGGAGGAACTCAATTTATGTCTCGATACACAGGTCCAAGTTGGAAAGTTTCCCGCCGTTTGGGAATCTCTTTAAGTGGTACAGGAAAAGAACTGGCTCGTCGCCCTTATGCTCCTGGTGATCATGGTCAAAATAATCGTCGTAAGTTATCTGAATATGGCTTACAATTACGTGAAAAGCAAAAGTTACGTATGATTTATGGTTTGTCAGAAAGACAATTCTCTAATTTGTTTGTACGGGCTGGTAAGATTCGTGAAGGCCGTCATGGTGATAACTTCATGATCTTGCTCGAACGTCGTTTAGATAATGTTGTTTATCGTCTAGGCTTAGCTACGACACGTCGTCAAGCACGTCAGTTAGTAAATCATGGTCATATCACGGTAAATGGCAAGCGTGTTGATATTCCTTCATACGAAGTAGAAATCGGCGAAGTTGTTTCATTGCGTGAAAAGTCAAAGAACCTGCAAATCGTCAAGGATGCTCTCGAAGCAATCGTAGGTCGTCCACAATTTGTAACTTTTGATGAAAATAAGCTTGAAGGTTCACTTGTTCGTTTTCCAGAACGTGATGAACTTGAAGGCGAAGTTGATGAAGCTTTGATTGTTGAATATTATAACAAACTCTAATAACTAGGTTATTTGACTCAGCAGTATTGATTTCACTGAGTCCAAAGGTCCTCATTCATTTAAATGAATGAGGACCTTTTTAATTTTATAAACCTATTTCTTTAATAATGCAGTTAATAACTTTGTTGCTACGTCCATGTCGCCATTCATAAGAGTATGCTCGTGAATTGTTAGATTGGGGTATTCATGTGCATTCAAAAAAATAAATTGTTTTGTTTTTTTAGCTTCTTCTAACGGTTGATATAAGTTTGAAATTATAACATCTAAAGCCCCATTTTGCATTTTAAGAACTTGTGCGAGCCTTTTTATTTCTCGCACATAAGAACTTTGCATCTCTGAAATGCACTCTAAGTACTCGGTTCCGCTTCCAACTTCAGTGTCAAAGCGTAGGAAAAGTTGTTTCCCGCGCGCCAAAACAGTTGTCATTGTTCTGCCTTGAACACTAATATTACGTTTCTGCAATTCTTCAAAAGGAAAACTTCTTTGCAAAGATGCAAATTTTTTCTTTTTTCGAGTTACTAATTCTGCAATTGTGCTATGCCCATCACCAACAATATTTTGTGCACAGCGTTCAAGAATACTAATAGGTTCCCCTCTTGCAATAAGTATACGATAAGATGTACCATTCAAATACTGTTCAATCACGCATTTTTGTTTTACCTTCAAAAATCCACGCACAGCTTGATAGAAATCCTTTTTGGTTGATGTGTTTCTAAAGGAGACGACACCAAAATTCTGCTCGCCTTTTAAGATTATTGAAGCGTCTTTAAATAATTTATGGGCTGCCCTAATTTGAGATGTGTTCTTAACTATCCCCCAAACAGATGGCACTCCAAAACCATTTGCTTGTACTAAATCCTTGCAAAGAAGACGGTTATGCCAAATTTTTGCGTATAAACTACTTGTTCGCATATCTTCTATTCCATTCAGAACCAATGTCTTTCCGACTTTTAAAAGCTGTTTATCTGCAGAAACGACTTCAAATTTTACTCCATTTTTAAAAGCAGCTTTAAGAAGAAAATACGAATCAGCATCCAACAGCTGCTGTTTCTCTTCTCCTACTATAAAATTTTCCTGTCCTTGAATAAAAAAGTTTTGCGGCTGCTTTCCGCTTCTCAAAATTTGAGCAGCTGGAGTTTTCAAGGGATCATCAATAATTTTTTTGAACTTTTCTATCCCAGATAAAAGTTCAAACAAGTTGTTATCTTGTACAAAATACAATAAATCTGCCATAAATTTTTTTGCCCGTTTATAACAACAGCTTTGTGCAAAAGGGTTTTCATCAGCAACTTCTGCGTCCAATTTTCGTGAATCATGCAGATACTCGACCATATTTTCGGTTGCAATTCCTGGAATACTCATAAAATAGGCAGTCATAACGCTCAATAAATCTAACAATTCTTCTTTAAAACCTATTTTTTCAAACGGACTGAGTTCAATCCTATTTATTTTAAAATATGCAACATTTTCTTTTTTTAATAACTGATCTTTATTTTCGTCTCTTACAACAAATACCCCTTCTTGTGCTGAATCATCACATATTACAGACTTAAAATAGGCGGCACTTGTTTTATAATTAATCTTTTTCAAACAGTTGAAGTTCTTGCTGTTTTCACTATGAATTGTACTTCTTTGCGGACTTTCAGATTGACTTGATGCCTCTGAAAAAGGAACAGCGCTGGTTAAATATGTCAAAAACCACTGATGAGCTGCAAACTGCTGTAATACCTTAAGATACAATTGGTTACGAAAAGTGAGATAATCTATCTTTGTTTTCTTGAATTTCTTTTCATACAAAGTAACAAAAAGTCTTTCAGGAAGCCGCCAGTAAAGTGCCGTACCGCTTTGGTCCCCTTTTTGAGAAATGGTCTGTACTTTATTTTCTGTTTCTAGTGAAGATTGGAGTAAAGATAACAAAAGCTTACATTCAATAAGAACCTTTTCTTTACTTAGACTTGGATGAGTTTTTAGAGTAACTGAAGATTCTTGAGCAGAGAATGCAAAATAGCTGCTGTTTTCAACAGTTATTTTGCGTGCCTTTTGGTTTTCCTCTGAAACATCAACTTTTCTTATCTGTTCAATCTTCCAGCGTAGTGCACTAAAAGCATTCATCAGTCCCTCCGTAATGATCTCATTACCGATTTCATCATATTGCATTTTACATTCACCTTTTCAAATTTATCTTAGTGTCTATTATAACAAAATATGCTGCTATTTTTTAGAAATGATATACTATATTTAGAAAGGAAGATAAACTATGAGACAGCCATTGGCTTATCGAATGCGGCCTCAAAAAATTGATGATTTAGTGGGTCAGCAGCACCTTATTGGTCCTGGAAAAATTATTCGCCGCATGGTCGATGCAAAGCTATTATCCTCAATGATTCTTTATGGACCACCTGGAACTGGAAAAACAAGTATTGCAAGTGCTATCGCAGGATCTACAAAATATTCTTTCAGAATGCTGAATGCCGCGACTGATACAAAAAAGCAGCTTGAAATTGTAGTTGAAGAGGCGAAAATGAGCGGTACAGTTGTTTTGCTACTGGATGAAATTCATCGTCTCACCAAACCAAAGCAAGACTTCCTACTTCCCCACCTTGAAAATGGCAGAATAATTTTAATAGGTGCTACGACTGAAAACCCGTATATCGCAATCAGCCCTGCTATTCGCAGCCGTACACAAATCTTTGAAGTCAAACCTCTCTCCGAAAAAGATATCGCTGTTGCGCTAAAAAGAGCTCTAACTGATTCGGAAAACGGCCTGGGTAAAATGAATATTTCTCTTTCAACAGATGCCAAGCTTCATCTTTGCCGCGCAACTAATGGTGATTTACGCAGCGCTCTGAATGCCCTTGAACTAGCCGCTAAATCAACTGTTCCAGATACAAACGGATCAATAGAAATAACACTTGCAGTTGTAGAAGAATGTTTACAGCACAAAGCGCTGGTTCAGGATAAAAATGGTGATGCACATTACGATGTTATTTCCGCTTTTCAAAAGTCAATTCGTGGTTCTGACGCAGACGCTGCCCTTCACTATTTAGCACGTTTGCTGGCATCTGGAGACCTTATCAGTGTAATCCGTAGATTGCTTACAATTGCCTATGAAGATATTGGTCTAGCAAATCCGCAAGCGGCAGCACGAACAGTTTCAGCCGTAACTGCTGCAGAAAAAATCGGATTACCTGAGGCTCGAATACCCTTAGCAACTGCAGTAATTGAGTTATGCCTGGCGCCAAAATCAAATTCAGCAATTGCTGCTATTGATTCTGCACTTTCAGATATTAATAAGGGTGGTTATGGAGAAGTTCCTGCGCATTTAAAAGATGCCCATTATAGTGGAGCAAAAAAATTACACCGTGGAACAACATATCTTTATCCGCATGATTATCCCCATGATTGGACTGCACAGCAATATTTACCAGACCCTTTAAAGGGGAAAAGCTACTACAAACCTAAGAGCAATGGAAAATACGAACAAGTTTTGAAAGTTCAATATGAACGGCTTAAAAAAGCACAAGCTGGGCATCCCTTAAACTGAATGTAATTGCTTTCAAATTGCTAATGATAATTGAGTATGCTAGAATAAAGATGGATCTGGGATGTACGCGTTATCTCATAATGTAAGGTTGACCGAACACCTATATATTTAGGTTTCTAGAGCGGCTGGTAGATGACATGCCCATTTTGGGAAGTTTGAAATCAGTCTAAAGGAAACCACCTGCTAGCCAGCGGGTTCAACTACAGAGATGATTAACGGCATCAGACGGATTAGCAAGTTTAAAGCTTGCTTGAAAAGGGCTGAGTTAAAAGTTAACTTTTGACTCAGTCTTTTTGTTTTAATTTGTAATATGCGCATTAACGCATTGCAATAATCAGTCTTTTTCGCTTAACCATGAATTACTCATAGCCAAATTCAGACTATGTTCGTAATTCACGGTTAATGCTCAAAACCTAACGACATTGGCATACTCCCCTTTTTATAAAATACTGTCTCTTCAATTGGGTAAATTACAACAAACCTTTTTTATAAATAAATAATTTTTTGAGACACTGTACTTTGTTTTTTATTTAACTTAACGTACAATAAGGGTGAGAAAATAAAGGGGTGATTCATATGTTACAACAATACAAGAATATTTTGGTTCCTGTTGATGGTTCAAAAGAAGCTGAACTTGCTTTTAAAAAAGCTGTCTCTGTTGCACAACGAAATGGTGAAAAAACCAAGGTTCATCTGCTGCATGTTGTTGATACCAGAGCTTTCCAGAACATCTCAAGTTTTGATACAACAATGGTTGAACAAGTTGCCGACAATGCCAAAGAAATTATGGAAAAATATGTTAGCCAAGCGAAAGATGCTGGATTGACAAACATTGATTATGCCATTGAGTATGGTGCGCCTAAACCTGTAATTGCAAAAGATATCCCTGATGAACAAAAAACTGATTTAATAGTACTTGGTGCAACCGGACTTAATGCAGTTGAACGATTACTGATAGGATCTGTTACAGAATACGTTACTAGAACAGCAACGTGTGATGTTTTAGTTGTACGGACTGACATTGAAAATAAGCCGGTTACTGCTAAAGATAAAAATAAGTAGTCAAAAAGATACTTGCTTTTATATGTAAAAGGGACTAGGTCAAAGGTTAACTTTTGACCCAGTCCCTCTTTTTAATCTATAATTTGCTGTTAATGCTCAAAGTCTAACGACTATTAACACAATTCCTTTTGCCAAAATTTGACATTAGCAACACTATTTAAATAAATTACTTTATACTTAGGTATTTAAAATAAGCAAATGTATGAAAAGATACTTGTTGCATTATTTTAACTCCTCTTTTATTACTTAAAAGAACAAGTTTCAATATGGTCGTTTACCACGCCCGTTGCCTGCAAAAAAGAATAAATAATAGTCGGGCCCACAAAATTGAAACCCATCTTTTTAAGATCAAGCGCAATCTTAGCAGATAAGGGGGTCTTCGCAGGTACCTGCTCACTAAATTGCCAATTGTTATTAATTGGACGGCCTTCAGTGAAATGCCACAGATATTTTGAAAAGATAAATCCGTTTTTTTGTAATTGTAATAAAACTCTTGCATTATTAGTAATTGCAAGAATTTTACGTCGATTTCTAATAATTTGTGAATTCTGCATGAGTGTTTCTATCTTTGCATCTGTAAATAGTGCAACTTTAGCAATTTCAAAATTATCAAAGGCCCTTTTGATTGCTTGCCGTCTTTTTAAGATCAGCTCCCATTTTAAACCAGCCTGCATTATTTCTAAACTGAGCAGTTCAAAAATATCTCTTTCATCTTTATGTACTTTACCCCATTCATTATCATGATAAGCAATCAAAAGACTACTTTCAGAAGTCGCCCACGAGCATCTCATAACATTAACATCTCCCCTTTATACTAGCTGACGACTATACATACGCAATTAATTGAAAAACTCGAAGATCCTTTTCCGAACAATTCGGATGAATCCTCGAGTTTTTTAAATTAACATAATTAATCAGGCAGTTTTTCCTTGCCTAATTCAACAAAATCATAGTGTAGTTTAGCATTATCATTAAATTCTTCAATAGCTAATTGAATCAGTCTATCAAGTAGCTTACTATAACCAATTCCAGTAACTTCCCATAACTGCGGATACAAAGAAATATTAGTAAAACCTGGTAAAGTATTCACTTCACCGAAATAAGGGACATTATTTTTATCAACAAGAAAATCCATTCTTGCCAAACCACGATTATCTAAAACCCTAAAAGCATCCAGTGACATCTGGGCAATTTCAGCAGCAAGTTCTTTAGGAAGATTTACAGGCAGTTGAAATTCCACGCCAGAAGCATCTACAAATTTATTGTTATAATCGTAGAAAATATCACTTTCCGGAATCTTAATTGCTCCAAGCTTTGATGCTTTAATCTTGCGATTTCCTAAAACTGAACATTCAACCTCACGAGGGTGTTCAATCGATTCTTCTACCAATAACTTGAAATCATAGTGGAATCCATCTTGAACTGCCTTATCAAATTCTTCCTTATTTTCAACTTTATAAATACCAACCGAAGAGCCCTGCCTTGCCGGTTTTACAAAAAGTGTCTTACCGAGTTTATCACTGCATTTTTCATAAGTATACTCATCCCTATTTTCAGGAGTTACTACTACATATTTAGTATTACGAATACCATGGTAGGAAAGCAGCTGTTTTGTCAGATCCTTATCAAAAGAAATACCAGAAGAAGCAACCCCGCTACCTACCCACGGTTTATTCAGCAGTCGAAAAAGGCCTTGCACAGTCCCATCCTCACCCATGTTCCCATGGATAACAGGGAAAAAGATATCAATATTTTTAACTTCTGAAATATTTTGAATATTAGCCAGAGGGTTAGTAAAATCAACATGCGGCAATACGTCTGCTACCACTTTATCTTCGTCTTCGCCATCAAAAATTCTTTTCGAAGCTTGGTTGCCTAATAAATACCCTTTCTTAGTAAACATAAATACGGAAACATCATATTTATCTTTATCCAGTCCATCATAGATATTATGTGCGGAACGTTTTGAAACATCATGTTCAGATGAATTTCCTCCAAAAAATAACGCAATGTGCAATTTTTTCTTGTTCATGAATATAACTCATTCCTATTCGCTAATCTTATTATACGGTTTATTCTATTATACGATAACTTTTATCTTAAGCCAGTAAAAAGCAAATCTTACTGCTCTAAAAGATAATACCACGAGTCACCTGTTTTTGTCAGTTAATTGTGTCCATAACTTTTTATCGCATTTTATCATTCATATTTACATAATCTTTTCTTTATAACGGCTATTAACATGTTAAAATTAACTTAGTAATTAAAAACTGAGGTGAGTTATTTGGCGGAAAAATTGTATGGTATCATTTACATGACTTCAAGACAAGTTAACCTTTCAATAATTGTTTTACGTTCACTTAGAGTAATTGAAGGTGCTACTTCTAATTTTTTTGATAATCGCAGTTATGAATATAAACACAACATAGAAACAATCGCTACAGCATTAAACGGTTTTTTAAGATTACTGAAGGGATATGGTGTTAAGAATTATAAATTCTGGGCTAACCAGCAGTCTTTGGATGCAATCAGCGCCCGCTACTTAGGAGAACAGATTTATATTCGAACATCCTTGAGAGTACGCTGGTTAAATACCAGCCAGTTAACTTACTATAAAGCTACAGCAATTATTACACACTTAGAAAATTTTAAAAAAATTAGTGCTACATCTACTTTTTTATTGAGCCTAGGCTCCGAACGAGTTTCTTTTTCACATTTCAGCAAACAAAAATTTGCGTCAACTTGGAATATTGATTTAGGTACTGCACAAGTCCATGAAGTTTCTGCAGCACTAAAACCAGAAACCAGCAATCCCGTCGAAGTACTTGACGATTATATTGGAAGCAAGCTGGAACATTTGCGCCACGTCTTTTCCGGTAATAAAGAACCTTCCAGTTTAATTATCCAAGATGCAGCGGCCATTAACAGTAAATACATTCCCGCTGGAAAAAGTTATTTCACAATGGACAGTGTCAACTTTGACACTGTCTATCAAAAACTGATAAATTCATCTGATCAATTCATAATGGATTACTTTAATGTAGATGAAAATGAGGTTGTACGGATTGTACCTTATTTTTTGTTGATCCATAAAATCATAAAACTCACCAATGTTGAGAAGATTATTCTTACAAATATTACTGTTTCAGATGGATTAGCACTTGAACGTGCCCGTAAAGTCGGCATCAATAAACAGCATTTGGAAAAGATAATCATTACTGCGGCCGAAAATATTGCAGGTCGTTACTTGACTAGTAAGTCACATCGGGAAAACGTTTCAAAAATTGCTCTTCATCTTTTTGACCAGCTTAAAAAAATACACCATTTGGGAAAAAGAGAACGTCTTTTACTGCAGATTGCCTGTATTGTTGATGATATCGGCAACTATATCAATCAGCAGGGGCATTATCGCCACTCTGCCTATATTCTTGAAGCTAACAAACTAATTGGCCTTTCAAACGAGGAAAACCAGATTATCGCAGAAGTTTCCCGCTATCACAGCAGCGAATCACCTAAATCACAACAGCCTCATTTTCAAAAACTCGATCCTGAAGTTCAGATGAAAGTTGCCAAACTAGCTGCACTTTTGCGTTTAGCAGACGCACTCGATGATTCACGTGAAGAAAAGATCAACAAAATTTCTGTTTCACTTCGTGGTACAGAAATGATTATTTTTGCTTATTCTAATCAAAATCTTGCTTTGGAAAATTGGTCTTTTCATAATAAGTCAGATCTTTTTGAAAAGGTTTTTGGTATAAAACCAGTCTTGAAACAACGGAGGCAAGTAAAATGATAGATAAATTCAATAAACATAGTTATTTTAAAAACCGCGAATTAAGTTGGCTCGATTTTAACGGCAGAGTCTTAGAAGAGGCTCGTGATCCAGAAAATCCTCTTCTCGAAAGAGTAAACTTCTTAGGAATAACTCAAAGCAACGTTGACGAGTTTTTTATGGTACGAGTAGCTTCTCTTAATAAGATGTATTCTGTTAATATTCAAACAACGGACGCATCTGGAATGACTCCTAAAGCACAAATCGATGCTATCAACGTAAAGGAACAAAAAATGGTAGAAAAAAGGTACACTACCTATAATCGTTCTTTACTGCCACAACTTGAAAAAAACAACATCAAAATTATTAAAGCTGCAGATGCTACTGAAGGACAATATAAATTTATCAGACGTTACTTTAACGATGAGCTTTATCCGGTTCTTACTCCATTAGCTGATGATTCTTCCCGTCCATTCCCATTTATCAGCAATAACTCGATTAATATTGCAGTCAGAATTCATGAAAACAGCAACCAAAAAAATAAGCGTTTTGCAACCGTGCGTATCCCAGATGTTTTTTCTCGTTTGGTCCGTTTGCCTCATGAAGAAAATACTTTCATTCTTATCGAAGATATTATCAAAGAATTTATCGGCAGTCTTTTTACTGGTTATAAAGTCAGTGAAGCTGCCGCTTACCGTGTTATTCGTGATATGGATTTAGACGTTGCAGAAGAAGATACTTCTGACTTACTGCGGGAAGTCCAAAAACAATTGAAAAAGCGCGAACATGGCGGAGTGATGCGGCTTGAAATTGAAAATACAATGGGGAACCGCCTTAGTAAGAGACTCATTGAAACACTGGGTGTTGAAGACAAGGCGATTTATCGAATAAATGGACCAATCGACCTAACCTTTCTTAAAAAACTATCAGGCCTTGTTGAGGGCCATAAAGAACTTCGCTATAGTTCCTTCACTCCCTTCGTAGATCCTAAGCTGACATCTGGGAAAAATATTTTCAGTGCTCTACGAAAACGGGATTTCTTTTTGCACCATCCTTATGATTCTTTCTCAACAGTAGTTCGTTTTATTGAACAAGCAGCGACAGATCCAAATGTTTTAGCAATCAAAATGACACTCTACCGTGTATCTGGAAATTCTCCAATCATTAAATATCTTGGTATGGCTGCCCAACATGGAAAACAAGTTACCGTACTAGTGGAAGTCAAAGCACGTTTTGACGAAGAAAATAACGTACGCTGGGCTAAACAGCTGGAAAAAATGGGCTGTCACGTAATTTATGGACTGGTTGGTTTAAAGACTCATTGTAAGATTGCTCTTGTAATCAGACATGATGAAGATGGAATTAGACGTTACTTGCACCTTGGAACTGGCAACTACAATGATGTTACTGCTAATTTCTATACCGATATGGGTATATTAACCGCAAATAGCGATATCGGTGTAGACGCCTCTAATCTTTTCAATATGCTGTCTGGGTATTCCAAACCGCCTTATTTCCATAAACTTCATATTTCACCACACAAAATTCGCGAGTTTATCGTAAAAAAGGTTGATGATGAAATCAAAGTTGCTCAAACTGGTCAAAAAGCATTAATCAGGATGAAGATGAATTCACTTTCTGATCAAAAAATTATTGAAAAACTTTATGAAGCATCAGCTGCAGGTGTAAAGATCGAATTGATCATTCGTGGAATCTGCTGTTTAAAGAACAACATTCCGGGCATCAGTGATAACATTGAGGTCCATTCAATTATTGGCCGTTTCTTAGAACACAGCCGTATCTATTATTTCTATAATGAAGGTAAAGAAGATGTTTATCTTTCAAGTGCTGACATGATGACAAGAAACCTCGATCGTCGTGTCGAACTTTTGTTTCCAGCACTTCAAGAAGATTTGCAACGCAAAATCATTTCAATTTTCATGACAATGTGGGAGGATAATGTTAAAGCACGAGTTCTTAGTAATGACAGTTTTGTTAAAATTGATAGACGTGGACTTTCAAGGCTGAATTCTCAAGAATACTTTATAAAGGAAGCTCAAAAAAAGAATAAATTATTGTTAGAAAGACAGCAAGAGGAAAAAAATGATGCTGCTGCATTTACCCCAATGACACATCATGAAGACCCTGTACAGTTGCCTGACAATAAGAGAGAGGAATAAAAAGTAATGATAAACTTTGTGGTAATCGATCTTGGCTCAAACTCTGTTAGATTGAAAGTAACGCAAGTTAAGAAAGATGCCAATATGGTAGCTACACATCAGCTCAAGGAAATGGTCCGGCTGTCAGAAAACATGGGACCAGAAAAAATCCTACAAGAAGAGCCGATTAAAAGAACGCTTAATGCATTAAAAGAATTTAAAAAAGTCTACACTGCGCTGCCAAATGTCCATATTGAAGCTCTCGCTACTGCAGCCGTCAGACAGGCTGCCAACCAAGCATATTTTTTAAAACTTGTAAAAAGGGAAATTGGGCTTGATTTTCAAGTTATTACTGGTGAACGCGAAGCATATCTAGACTTTTTGGGAGTTACAAAAACACTTAATGTAGGTGATAATTGCCTGATAATTGACACAGGCGGTGCCAGCACAGAGATAATTCTGGTTAAAAATCAACGGGTGCGTCAACTAATCAGCCTCCCCTTTGGTTCTGTTACCATTTCCCAAGGTTTCAAGTTAGACAATGAAGTTCAAGCTTCAAGTCTCTTTCGTGCAATGACAGCAATCGAAAAAGAAATGACCGACATTAATTGGCTTTTTGAAGCGCATAAAAGTAAACTCGTAGTTTTAGGTGGAAGTAACCGGACTTTAGCAAAGATAGCCCGCAGAAAGTTAGGTGTTGATCCACTTCCTGATCTACATGGTTTTAAACTTCCAAGTAAAAAAGCTTTTGAAATTTTTGAAAATTTAGTTGACTTAGACCGTAAAGAACGAGAAAAGATACCTGGATTAGCGAAAGTACGCTCTGATGTCATTGTAGGTGGTTTAATCCCGATCTCGCTTGTTTTGAGAATATTACATATACCAGATATTTTATTTTCAAACCATGGTCTTCGAGAAGGTGCCCTTTTTGACTACCTTGAAGATCATAATGAAGAAGGTTCAAAAGCATAGTTTCACTTAACAGTTAAAATAAGGGGCTGGATCAAAATATAACTTTTGACCCGGCCCCTTTTTATATTTAAAATATCTTTTTTAAATTCAACTTTGCCTGAAGCAGCCCTTCTATGTACTCGTGTGCTTATTTCTAAAGTGAAAGAACAGCATCCTTATTTTTTATGGTTTCAACCATTCTGTCTGCCATGGTACCAAATTTACGGCCAGAATGAGTCAGGTTGTAATCGCAAATTTCAAGTGCACAAAGGAACAGTAAACACCGCTGCAGTGCATGACTGGGTATTTCAAATTCCATTACAGAACTGTAACCCGCAATGAACTCTTTACGCAAGGTAGGATTTGTAACTTCCTTATAAAAGAATTTGATAAAGTCTTCATATGCGGCACCCGTATGTGCGCGTTCAAAATCAATTAAAATATTTTTACCCTCAAATTTCATAATATTACGAATACTAAAGTCACCGTGTAAGACAACTTTAGGCATCTGTTCATATTCAAGGTTTCCTTGTGCAAAATCGCTCCGCAAAAGTGCTAATACCGCTTGCGTACTTTTTTCATATGGTGTATTTGTAAGTGCTTGTACTTTCTTATTTAATTGTTCTGATAATTTTAATTCAGATCCGGCTACCAAAACTCTTCCAGTTAACTTCTTATGAAAATTTCCTAAAAGTTCACCAAATTCATAGGCTTCTTTTTGATCCATCTTATTTTCGTCAAGATCGTGAAGCTCCCTGTCTCGCAAAGTCACGATGTAGCTATCTTCAAAAATAACACTGTCAAGGTAAATTTCCGGATAATAAACTTGATTGACATGTTGTTCTGCATAAAACATTTCGGGGTCCTTGAAAATTTTTACGAACAAAGCGCCGTTGTAGATTTTACTATTTCCAACCAAATGCTGGTTGCCCGCAACATCATGTATACTTTTTAAGTCAGCTTGGTAATATTCATTCAAAAAATCTATCAACAACTTCTTCATCCCCATCCTAAACTAATTTAATTGTACTTAATAACTGCTGAAATAGCAAGATTACATTACCCTATCTCTTCTAAACACTTGTGTTAACTGTCCACCCGGTTTATTATTAAAAGATAAATCTTAATTTGAAAATTTATTTTTGGGAGGAAATATGCCAAGAAATAAGATCATAAATGCTTTGTCCTATCTGTCAATCTTTTTTGCCCCTTTTATCTTTCCGTTAATTGTTTGGATTGTTTGTGTTGATGAACCGGATGTTAGACATCATGCAAAAAGTGCAATGTTTCTGCACCTTTTCCCGCTTATATTGTCTTTCATTGCTGTTATATTAGTAGCCACAACTGGAATTTTAACCGAACACGCGCAGTTTACAGTTTGGCTTGCAGTATTGACACTTGCTGTTGTCTTACTGCTAGACTGTATTTTGTTCATCTATAATTTATACAAAGGAATTAAAATATTAGTTAATTAATCAATTTATACAAAAGATAATAGTACTTTGTTAATTTTATAAGAATATAATTGCATATCAACTGCAGTGGAGAAGAGTCGTTAAACTTTGAACATTAACAGCGAATTGCGAACATAGTCTGAATTTGGTTATGAGTAATTCACGGTTAGGCGAAAAAGACTAACTATTAAAACATGTTAATACGAAAACTGCTGAAGAGGACAAAAGAAGCTGAGCTAAAACATAACTTTTGGCTCAGTTTCTTTTGTTCAACAGAAACTATAAAATTATAAAAGAAACATACTAGCCAAAAAAATAGCACCTATAATTTAAGCTATAGGTACTATGTTAACTTTCAAATTTACATTCTTAATTGTGGAATATATTGAATACGGGAAAAGATTATCTTTGCCCCCTTCATATCTTACAAAGGCAAGTCGCCTACTTGCTAGGAGATATAAGGACCACTTCCTTTCAGTTACTTAAGCAACATTTTTTCGGAAATGCATTCAATATCTCTCACCCCCTTAATATAAAGAGATCAATTCCACAAACATATTTTAACACAGCATTCTTCATTATTGCTAGTTAAAACTCAGTTCAAAATTGTAACTAAAAAGCACGTTATGTTTCTAGTAACGTTTTGCTTTATCAAAATTTAAGGAAATTTTTTTCTTGATTCTAACGATCTAGTCTACTCTATCTTTAAAAACATATTTTCAAAGTAGTTATCTACAGGCTGTTATTATATGCTCATCTCATTTAGAAGTTTGGCTTATTTTCTTAAACTGTTATTCTAACTTTACTTTTCGATCTAATGGTGACAATGTTAACTTTTAAATTAACAAATGTTTTTTAGAAAATTAGTAAAGTTTGACATTTTCTTTGGAATGAGAGTGTGACATACGTCGGTAAAATTTGAGTACTAACAAGAAATTACGAACATAGCGAGTAATTTGCTATGAGTAATTCGAGGTTAGACGGAAAATTTTGACTTATGGAACACATTTATCCGGAATAAGTAGAGGAACTAGGCTAAAATTTCACTTTTGACCCAGCCCTTTAACAAAAACAATAATTTTTAAATGGCAGTATTGTTGCAGCTTTAGTAAGTGGAGAAGCAGTAGTTAAGCAATAAAAAACCGTTACCTAAACTAATAAAAACATTATCAAGAAATTCACAATTACATTGATAATTGTGTTTCACAACCGTTTCGTGAACCAATTAAACTATTTAACAAACAAATAGCCCTTAAACACTACAACAGCATTTATGGACTATAAATTTAAATTAACCAACAGAACCCTCCATCTGATACTCAATCAGCCTGTTAAGTTCGACAGCATATTCCATCGGTAATTCTTTTGTAAAGGGTTCTACAAATCCCATGATAATCATTTCGGTCGCCTTTTCTTCTGAAATGCCGCGACTCATCAGGTAATAGAGCTGTTCTTCTGAAATCTTAGAAACTTTTGCTTCATGTTCCATTGAGACGTTACCGTTTTTAATTTCATTGAAGGGAATTGTATCACTGGCACTTTTTTCATCCAAAATAATTGTGTCACACTCTACATGAGAAAAAGACCCGTCACTATGGCGTCCAAAACGAACTTTACCGCGATAATCAACTCGGCCGCCATCTTTGCATAATGACTTGGAAACAATTGAACTTGAGGTATTCTTTGCATTATGAATCATCCGTGCACCTGTATCCGAATCAATGTTCTTACCAGCAAATGCAATCGAAAGCATGGTTCCTCGTGCACCTTGTCCATTAAGATAAACACTGGGGTATTTCATTGTAACTTTAGAACCCAGATTACCATCTACCCATTCCATAGTTGCGTTTTCTAATGCTGTAGCCCGCTTAGTCTCCAAACTATAAACATTATCGGACCAGTTTTGGATTGTCGTATACCTGCAATATGCATCCCTCAAAACATTAACTTCAACCACAGCAGCATGCAGGCTGTCTTGAGAATAATTAGGTGCAGTACAGCCTTCAACGTAATTAATACTTGCCCCTTCATCCACAATAATCAATGTTCGCTCAAACTGTCCGCTGTTGCCGGCATTAATGCGAAAGTAGCTTTGTATCGGAATTTCTGTTTGGACACCCTTAGGAACATAAATAAAGGTTCCTCCTGACCAAACAGCCGAATTTAATGCTGCAAATTTATTATCAGAAGGCGGAATCAATTTTCCAAAATACTTGCGTACTAATTCAGGATACTGCTGTACTGCAGAATCTGTATCCATAAAAACAATTCCTAAATCTTCAAAATCTTTGCGCATATTATGATAAACGACTTCTGATTCATATTGTGCTGAGGATCCCGCCAGATATCTACGTTCAGCTTCCGGAACTCCTAAACGGTCGAAAGTCTTTTTAATATCTTCAGGCACATCTTCCCACTTACGCGCAACTTGGTCGCTGTCACGCCGAAAATAATTAATGTGCTTCAGATCCAAAACAGACAGATCCGGTCCAAAATCCGGCAATTCCATTTCCTGATAACGTTTGTATGCTTTAAGGCGAAAGTCGAGCATCCATTCCGGTTCATTTTTTGCAGCTGAGATCTGACGAACCGTCTCTTCGGTTAAACCTTCCCCGGTTGTCAAAATAGGTGTGATTTCATCTTTAAAACCGTACTTGTATTCACCGCCTAAGCCAAGTTCGTTTGTATCTGTCATTTTGTACCTCCCTATTTTTCCTATGGATGCAGGTTATTCTAAGCGTCCTGCTTTTTGCAAGATTTGGTAAATAGCCTTCCATGCAAGTGTCGCACATTTAATTCTTGCAGGAAACTGAGCAATACCCTCAAAAATCATGGCATCTCCCAAAAGTTCCTGCACACCTGTCGTCTTTTCTCCAGTTACCAGTTCAGAAAAAGCTGTCACCATTTTTTCAACCTGCACTGGAGTCTTGTGCAAAACTTCAACTGTCATGATACTTGCGGAAGCTTGGCTGATAGTACAGCCTGATCCAGAAAACGCAATTTCGTCAATCCAGTTATCTTTTAAAATAACTTCTAATTTTAAAATATCCCCGCAAGTCGGATTATGCAACTCCAATTGCTCCTTGCTATCTTTCAAAGTACCATAATGACGCGGATGTGCTGCATGGTCAAGAATCACCTGACGATATAGATTATTCAATTTAGACAGTGTCATTTTTAAAGAACTCCTTTGTTGCTTTAATCGCTTTTACTAACTGCTGAACATCCTCGCTGGTATTATAAAAATAAAAACTAGCACGTACCATAGCTGAAACACCTAAGTATTCCATTAAAGGCTGTGCACAGTGGTGCCCTGCTCTCACTGCAACTCCCTGCATATCAAGAGCCGTTGCGACATCGTGCGGATGAAGCTGTCCCAGATTGAAAGAAATGATTCCAGAATGCTGTACAGGATCGAGCGGTCCGTAGACCTTCAAGCCCTCGATTTTTAACAATTCGGGCAGAAGATTTTCGACTAAAGAACGTTCATAAAGCTCAATCTTTTCCATTCCGATTGCTGACAAATAATCAATCGCCGCACCCAAGCCGATAACTCCGGCGATATTTTGGGTACCACCTTCAAACTTCCAGGGAAACTCCTTGAAAGTAGTCTGCTGCAGTTCAACACTGTTGATCATTTCACCACCAAATTCAAGAGGAGGCATTTCAGCTAAAAAAATACTTTTTGCCCATAAGATACCGATTCCTGTCGGTGCAAGCATCTTATGACCGGAAAAAACAAAGAAGTCTGCCCCTAATTGCTGCACGTCAATCTTCATATGGGGAGCAGACTGCGCACCATCAACTACTAACACTGCACCATGTTTATGCGCTAAATTTGCAATTTCAGTAATAGGATTTACGACTCCCAGTACATTAGAGGCATGAGCAACAGCCACGATGGCTGTTTTATCAGTGATCAGCTTTTCAGCACTGCCCATATCCAATCTTCCATCAGAGAGCAGTTGAATATATTTAAGCTGTGCGCCCGTTTCGTGTGCCAGTTGCTGCCAGGGAACAAGGTTGCTGTGGTGTTCCATGTAAGTAATCACGATTTCATCACCCTGTTTCAGATGCGTCGAACCATAACTTCTAGCTATCCAGTTTAATCCCTCAGTCGTCCCTTTGGTATAGACTATTTCGCGTTCACTTGAGGCATTAATAAAATTTTTTACTTTAGTGCGCACTTTCTCAAAGCTCTCAGTCGCACGTTCTGCTAAGGTATGGACTCCGCGGTGAACATTTGCATTATCGTGATAATAGTAATTGGCAACTGCATCAATCACGGGACGCGGTTTTTGCGAAGTTGCAGCATTATCTAAGTAAACCAGTTGTTCATCATTAACCTTTTGTCTTAAAATAGGGAAGTCTTGCACATAATCATTCATCTTTTTGTCCATCGACAAGCTTCCTTTCAATCGTCACCATTAATTGTTTACGAATTAACTGCGAAGGAATTTCTGCCAATACAGGTCCCAAGAAACCACGTATCACTAACCGCTCTGCAATTTTTTTTGGCAAACCTCTACTCATCAAATAATAGAGCTGTTCTTGGTTAACCCGGCCAACACTTGCAGCATGTCCTGCAGTAACATAGTTATCATCAATCAACAATATTGGGTTAGCATCACCTTTAGCCTTGGTAGACAGCATTAGAACTCGGCTTTCCTGCTGCGCATCAGCGCCTTTTGCCCCTTTTAAAATATGCCCAATTCCGTTAAAAGTCAGAGTAGAACGTGAGAGGATAACTCCATGCTGCAGAATATGGCCAATGGTATGTCTCCCAATGTTTGTCACTCTTGTATCAATTCCTTGAACCTGTTTCCCAGTTGAAATTGCAACGATCTTTACTTCTGAATGTGCACCATCACCAGTGAGATCAGAATCAAAATCGCCAACAATATTGCCGTCATTCATCATTCCCATTGACCAATCAATTTTAGCATTTTTACCTAAATGGCCCCTGCGATTCAGGTATGTTGTAGTGTTGCTTCCCAAACGATCAACACTTGCAAATTTAACGTGGCTGTTATCTTCTGCAATAACTTCGACAATAATATTAGCTGTCGTTTTTTCTTGCCCGATAGTCGTCAAATTCTCCAAATATGAAAGTTCACTGCCTTCTTGTGCAATAATGGTTACATGGTGAACATAATCAAACTTTTCAGTTGCATCTTGTACAAAATAGGTTGTGAGCGGTTCAGTTAAGACAGTATTTTTAGGTACATAAATAAAAAGTCCGCTGGTTAAATAAGCAACATGCTGTGCAGTCAGTAAATCTTCATCAAGTTTAACCGCTCTTTTCATGAAATACTTTTTCACCAGGTCGCTGTGTCTTCTTAAAGCGGTTTGCCAATCACAAACAATTACTCCTTTTTCTTCAAGCTCGGAGATTCCTTCAGCTGATACAAGCTGTTGGCCTAGTTGAACTATCAGGTGTTGAGCTCGTTCAAACGATAACTCTGCTAATAATTCTGGTTTGGAAAACTGCTGTTTTAGCGGTCTCTTCAGCTGGATCGGCCAGCGCTGATACTTTATTTTTTCAAACGAAGGTAACTTCAACTGCGGAATTGCTTTTAACGCTTTGATTCGCAAAGCTGTAAACCATTCTGGTTCGTCGACTGCTTTTGTATAATCTTTGATTTCAGGATAACTCTCGGCTTCAACTGTCATAAACATCTCTCCTTTAAGCTTCTTCATCAACAAGCTTTATCTTCAAACCAAGTTCATCGCGCAGCCGCGCATATCCTTCATTTTCCAGCCTTTCAGCTAGTTCCGGTCCTCCTTGTTTCACTATTCTGCCGCCCATCATCACATGTACAACATCAGGAACAATATAATTCAAAAGACGCTGATAATGGGTAATAATCAAGGATCCAAATTCTGATCCGCGCATTTTGTTAACACCACGTGAAACAACCTTCAAGGCATCAATATCAAGTCCAGAGTCGATTTCATCCAGAATAGCAAACTTAGGTTTAATCATCATCATTTGCAAAATCTCATTCCTTTTTTTCTCCCCGCCGGAAAAGCCCTCATTTAAATACCGTTCTGCCATCTCATCAGTCATATCAAGTACAGCCATTGTTTCGTCTAGCTTTTTCAAAAAAGCACGAACTGATAACGGATCATCGTCTGGACGACGGGCATTTATGGCTCCTCTAATAAATTCTGCATTTGTAACTCCTGGAATTTCTGCCGGATATTGCATTGCTAAAAATAAGCCCGCACGCGCCCGTTCATCAACCGGCTTGTCTAAAATATTAACACCATCAAGCAAAACTTCTCCGTCAGTCACCTGATATGCCGGATGGCCCATGATCGCTTCTGACAGCGTCGATTTTCCAGTGCCGTTCGGTCCCATAATTGCATGAATTTCCCCCGTTTTCATTTTCAGGTTGACGCCTTTAAGAATATTTTTCCCGTCAATTGAAACATGTAGATTTTTAACTTCGAGTGTTGTCATAATTGTTTCCTCCAATGTAAAAATTGCTTTGATCCATTATAACTGTGAGCTGTTTTAATTAGAATACCATTAAATTTTACTTTTATGGTACATATCTTTCATCAATCATTCTTTATTGAAACAATTTGTTAAGAGAGCTTAAAGCCACTCCTGCTCGTAAACTTCATCTTTAAAACCACAGGTAAAATGGGACCCGTCAATCATTAAAGGACGTTTAATCAACTTACCGTCACTCGCAAGTAATTCACTTGCTTGCTTATCACTAAGGTTTGAAACTTTATTTTTAAGATTTAATTCACGGTATCTAATACCACTTGTATTAAAAAAATATTTGATTGGGTGTTTTTTAGTAGAAATCAAATGTAACAATAAGGCACTATCAGGCGGGTTTTCAACAATTTCAATTTCTTCATAGGCTACATTATTTTGGTTCAACCACTTTTTAGCTTTGGCGCAAGTGCTACATTTATGATAACAGTAAAATTTATTCATTGATTTGTGCTTCCCTTCGTATGATATACACAATTCTATTATACAAAAAAGAAGAACTACAACATAGATAAAATTATTCTGCAATTTTTAAAATACCGCTAAAATCTCTGTGAAAAAAGGCTGCAATAAAATCTAACGATTTATCACAACCTTTTTATATAAATTCTTATAATATTTTACCTTGCAACCATCTTCATTTAAAAATATTATCCGCTAAAAATAACAAATGATGATAGTCAACTTTAATGAAATTCTCTGCTGTTACTGAACATATAACTTTTGTTATGAAACCTCATCGACATTACCAGTCCAATACCAATCATGTTACCGATCAAAGATGACCCCCCTTGACTAATAAATGGTAATGGAATACCTGTCAGAGGAAGCAATCCGATGCTCATACCGATATTTTCAAATACATGAAAAAGGATCATCATAATCACGCCTGTAGAAACATAAGCATAAAATTCATTTTTCGTGTCAAAAGTAACCTGTATCATCTGAAAAATTAAGAGAAGATATATAAAAATTAAGACGCAACCACCGATAAAACCAAAGTTCTCTCCAATTACTGAAAAAATCATATCCGACTCACGTACTGGGACATATACGTTGGAAACATCAAATCCCTTTCCAACCAATTTTCCCGAGCCAATCGCCTTCATGCTCTGCCACAGCTGATAACTGCTGCTTGAGGTGTTAGCAGAAGGATCAAGCCATGCTTCGATTCGCTGGAACTGATAATTTTTAAAACCAATCTCCATTAAGATACTACGTCCATATAGAACCAATGTTATTGCAGCTGTCCCTAACAAAACAACTGCAGATGCAACGGGTGCAATGATCTTCCAAGTTATACCGGAAACTAAGATAACACCGCCAAGAATTGCGAAAAAAACAAGCATTGTTCCAAAATCATTTTGTAATTTAAGTAAAACTGCTATAGGTATAGTCCATAAAAACATTTTACCCAGCAAACGCCAGTCACTGTTTACAGTGTGTACAGGGAACTCATTGTTATGCTGTGAAACAATGCGTGCAAGCATCACAATATATGCTGGCTTCATAACTTCAGAGGGCTGAAATGTAACTCCCCCAAGCGCAAACCAGCTTTTAGCTCCTGAATGGTTAAAGTACTCTCGACTGTATAGAAACAAAACAAGTATTAAGAGTATGATTCCAATACCATAAGCGATAGGAGCCAATTTCCACAACTGTTCAGCATCAAATTGCATAATAACTACCACTGCAATTATCCCTAACAAATACCAAATCAGCTGCATTGCTAGCATTCTTGCGATATTAGTAGTACTCGTATCATGGTTTGCTGCCACAAAAATTGAGGCCATTCCTATCACAGCTAAAATAAGCACAGAAAAAATAATTCCATAATCAATACGCGTATCTGTGTTATCTTCTCTTGTCAGCTGTTTTTCTGCCAAAATTGCCCCTCCTTAAAAATGAAAACTATCTCAAGAAACAAGAGAGTGTGACATAAGTCGGTAAAATTTGAGTACTAACAAGAAATTACGAACATAGCGAGTAATTTGCTATGAGTAATTCGAGGTTAGACGGAAAATTTTGACTTATGGAACACATTTATCCGGAAAAAGTAGAGGAACTAGGCTAAAATTTAACTTTTGACCCAGCCCCAAGAAACAAATGCCGACTATTCAGTCGGCAACTGCTTTAATTACGATGAAGATGATACTCACGGATTAAAAGATTTACAGCTTCCTCATGAGATACAGCTTTAAAAGATTCTCCATTTGGAAATAAGGCTACAAAACGTGCCCCTTCTTGCTTAATCGTTCCCACACCAACAGTACCAATCTTCAAAATAGTTTCAAATTGTCCATTAACTTCCTTGTCTTCTTCTATAACCTCAATATTTTTCTCTCTTTTTGACACAATAGACCTCCTATTGTCACTCAACGTGTTTTCTTTTTGTACTTCTTTTCAAGCTGAACTTCTTAGGCACTGGGTCATATCCTCCGTGTATAAACGGCTGACACCGCAAAATTCGACTGACTCCCATCAAAGTTCCTTTCAAAACACCATGCATCTGAATGGCTGTAAATGTATAATTGGAACATGTTGGGTAGTAACGACAACTGGGCGGAAAAAGCGGAGATATGAATTTTTGATATCCGCGAATCAGTAAAAGCAATAGGCTTTTCATAAGATGTTCACCTTTCAGGGCTGTTATCTGAATTTCTTATCTTTTTTCTTTCCCTTTTCAATATGCTCTAATAAGAACCCAGTTCCAAGTGCAACATCATCTAGAGGAGTTTCAGCAACTACCACCGGAACTTTAAGATAGCTGGCAAACAAGCTATCTATACCATCCAGAAGTGCTCCACCACCGGTCAAAACTATTCCCCGATCAATAATATCAGCTGCTAATTCTGGAGGGGTCTGTTCAAGCACCTCTTTAGCTGCAGAAATAACAGAAAGCATCGTATCATGCAATGCTTTTTCAATCTGGTTAGAAGATAGAGTGACGGTTCGTGGAAGACCGTTTACAATATCTCTGCCGCGTACTTCCATTTCCTTGGTCCGGTGGTTAGGAACTACTGTTCCAATCTCAATTTTAATCTTCTCGGCCGTATGCTCACCAATTTGAAGGCCATGTGCTTTTCGCATATAAGTAATAATATCAGTGTTCAAATGATCGCCTGCAACTCTGAGCGATCTGCTGACAACAATATCGCCTAAAGAGAGAATTGCAATATCACTTGTTCCTCCTCCAATATCAATTACCATATTACCGCGCGGTTGAAAAATATCAAGGCCAGCTCCGATTGCTGCCACCTTTGGTTCCTCTTCAAGGTAGACATTTCCTCCTCCGGACTTTTCAGCAGCTTGTCTAATAGCCTTACGTTCAATGGAAGTTGTACTTGTAGGACAGCATATTAAAATGTTGGGCTTCGACATAATTCCCTTTACATTTAGTTTCTTTATGAAGTAAGACAACATTTGTTCCGTCACATCAAAATCTGCTATCACACCATCTTTTAGAGGACGAATCGCACGGATATTGCTGGGTGTACGTCCAACCATCTTATATGCTTCTGATCCAACAGCTAAAACTTTTGCAGTATGGGTATCGATTGCAACTACTGAAGGTTCATTTAAAACAATTCCTTTTCCCTTAATATTTATTAAAACATTAGCAGTTCCCAAATCAATCCCAATATCTTTGGCCATAATCATTCTCCTTTAATAACACACTTATGTATTATATTCATACTTCTATCAACTGAGCTATACCGAAAAAACCTATTTAATTATAGCATAAATAGGCGTACACAAAAATATATAATCAAACAAGCTATTTTTCTTGTGAATAAAAATACACAGAACAGAGACATTCAAGTTTTTTACGAGTTACTTAAATTTCTAATATTTTCTGTTACTATTTCTTCATCAGGAACTCTAGTAATTTCTGCTCCTAATGATGCAAGCTTGCGGTGGAAATTATAATAACCGCGATCAAGGTACTTCAAATTAGTAACTTGTGTATATCCTTCAGCTACCAATCCAGCCAAAACAAGAGCTGCTGCAGCGCGCAAATCGGTTGCCGCTACTTCCGCACCATGGAACTTTGTAGGGCCCTGTAAAAAGGCTGAATTTCCGTCTATTCTAAACTTTGCATTCATTCTTCTTAGTTCTTCAAAATGCATAAAACGATTCTCAAAAACTGTTTCAGTAACCACACTCTCCCCAGCTGCAAGTAGCTGGAGAATAGAAACTTGAGGCTGCATATCAGTAGGAAAGCCTGGATGAGGCATTGTTTTAACATTGGCTGGCTTTAAATTATCTGTCCCAATGACTCTAATACCATCTTGCTCTTCTGTGACAGATACCCCCATCTCTTCAAGCTTGGAAATTAAAGGACGATTATGTTCTGCAATAGCATTTTTAATTAAAACATTTCCTCTTGTGGCAGCTGCAGCAACCATGAAAGTTCCGGCTTCAATCCGATCTTGCACAATGGTATGTTCAACCCCATGCAATTCACTAACACCAATAACTTTAATCCTTTCCGTCCCAACACCTGAAACTTTGGCACCCATTTTATTCAGTACGTTTGCTAAATCAACAATTTCAGGTTCACGTGCAACGTTTTCAATAATAGTCGTTCCCTTTGCCAAAGTGGCTGCCATCATAATATTTTCCGTCGCACCAACACTTGGAAAATCAAGATAAATATCGGTTCCTACAAGGCCCTTTGTTGTAGCTTCAATAAAACCATCGTGTTGTTCTACATGTGCCCCCATTGCCTCTAAACCCTTGAGATGCAGATCAATAGGTCGGGAACCGATTGCACATCCTCCTGGCATAGCCACCTTGGCGTGTTTAAGACGTGCCAAAAGCGGTCCAAAAACAACGATAGAAGCACGCATTTTAGAAACATACTTAAACGGTGCTTCATATGAAAGCTGATCAGAAGCATCGAGATCGACTGTCTTTTTTTCTTCATTCATGTTTACTTTAACATTTAGAAAGCGTAAAACATTATTCATCATATAAACATCAGATAACACAGGCACGTTATCCAAGTGGAATGTTCCTTCATCAGCTAATAAACTTGCAGCTAAAATTGGCAAAACTGCGTTTTTTGCCCCTTCAATTTGAACTGTACCTTCCAGCCTGTTTCCTCCATGAACAATTAATTTTTCCAATATGAATTCCTCCAAAATAGGTCTCATTAAGTTAATTCAAAACAATAAATTTAATTTTAAAGAAGGTAGCCTAAGCTACGCACATTATTAATAAAATCAATAAAAAACGAACTGCATGTATAACCGATTGCCACAGAAATTAGAACAATAAGAAGCTTGAAACTTCCTTGCCTTTGCAGGGATATGTACCTATCCAACCTTAATGATTGAAGACCAAAAAAAGTAAGCAAAATGAACGTAAAGTTACTAATTATATTCATTATTGCCATAATTCCTTCGTATTTCATTTTTATACCCCCATACTTCATAGATTAATAATATCATAAAAAAAAAACGACGTCTTGCGTCAAGTAATATTTTTGTAATATTTTAATATTTCAGAACAATCTATACGTTTTTTCAAGAATAAACTTTAAGAATACAAAAAAGGCTGGATCAAAATATAACTTTTGATCCAGCCTTCTATTTAACTTGTAATATACAAAGTAATGTGTTTTTTAAGTCAGCTTTTCCCCTTTAACCGCAAAATACTCCCAGTAGTCAAATCCAGACTGCGTTCATAATTCATAGTTAGTGTTCAAAACCAAACTGCTATTGGCACACCCACTCTTTTACTATATTAGTGCTTTGAAACATTCAAACGATTGACAGCTCTTCTTAAGGAAACTTCAGCACGTCTCAGTTTATCAGTATCCTTTTCTTGACGAGCTTTCTTTAAACGTTCTTGTGCTCTCTTCCGTGCACGTTCAGCACGTTCAAGGTCGATATCTTCTTTACGTTCTGCACTATTAGCCACAACTGTCGCAACATTATCAGAGAATTCTACAAAACCCCCGTTGACAACAATTTCATCGAATTTGCCCTCAGTGTTCGGAACTTTGACCCGGACCTCATCGATCTCAAGTGAAGCCAATAATGGAATATGCTCTGGCAGAATTCCTAATTCTCCAACAGTTGTCCTAAAAACAGCCATAGGAGTCTTTTCGTCATAAACACTGCCATCAGGGGTAACTACATTAACTGTCAATAGCTTTTCTTCAGCCATTTTGCGTTACCTCCCTATTTGCTTTTGCTAGTCATTTTTTTTGCTTTTTCAACTACTTCTTCAATCCGACCGACAGCACGAAAAGCATCTTCAGGAAGATCATCATACTTGCCTTCCAAAATTTCCTTGAATCCCTTTACGGTTTCTTTAACCGGAACGTATGAACCAGGGACACCCGTAAATTGCTCAGCAACATGGAAGTTTTGCGATAAGAAAAATTGGATTCTTCGTGCACGTGCAACAATAACTTTTTCTTCATCGGACAGTTCATCCATCCCAAGAATAGAAATGATATCCTGCAACTCTCTATAACGCTGCAGCACATGCTGAACTTCAGTAGCAATCTTATAATGCTCTTCACCAACAATTTCTGGTGAAAGTGCACTTGATGTTGATGCTAACGGATCAACAGCAGGATAAATGCCTTGCTGTGTTAAACTACGCTCTAGGTTAGTTGTAGCATCCAAATGTGCGAATGTAGTTGCTGGAGCGGGATCCGTATAGTCATCGGCAGGAACATAGACAGCTTGAATTGAAGTAACTGAACCCTTTTGGGTTGAAGTAATTCTTTCTTGTAACTGACCCATTTCTGTTGCAAGAGTCGGCTGATAACCAACAGCAGAAGGAATTCGGCCTAACAAGGCAGAAACTTCAGAACCAGCCTGTGTGAAGCGGAAGATATTGTCAATAAAGAGCAAGACATCTTGTCCTTCAGTATCACGGAAATATTCCGCAATTGTCAAGCCCGTCAAAGCAACACGCATACGAGCACCAGGCGGCTCGTTCATCTGACCAAACACCATGGCGGTCTTCTCCAAAACCCCTGATTCCTTCATTTCAAAGTAAAGGTCATTACCTTCACGTGTACGTTCTCCGACACCAGTGAAGACAGAGATACCGTTATGTTCCTGTGCAATGTTGTGAATCAGCTCCTGAATTAAAACTGTTTTCCCAACACCGGCACCGCCGAATAACCCAATTTTTCCGCCTTTAATATAAGGTGCTAACAGATCAATAACTTTAATCCCTGTTTCGAGAATTTCAATTTTTGTATTTAACTGGTCATAAGGAGGGACATCACGGTGGATCGGATTACGCTGTGCATCCGCGCCAAATTTCTTACCTCCATCAATTGTCTGACCTAAGACATTAAAAACCCTTCCTAATGTTTCTTTACCAACTGGAACACTAATCGATGAACCAGTATCTTCAACATTTGCTCCACGTTGAATCCCATCTGTAGAATCCATCGCAATTGTTCTCATTACACCATCACCAAGTTCAAGTGTAACTTCAACAACCAAATCTGAGCCATCTTTACGCTCAACATTCAATGCATTGTTGATATCAGGCAAAGTCCCACTAAGAGGAAATTGAACGTCAATAACAGGTCCGATAACTTGAATAACTTTACCAGAACTCATCTACTCATTCCTCCCATCATCTTAATCCAAAGCTGCTTGTGCGCCGGTAATTTCAGTAATCTCGGTTGTAATTGCACTTTGCCTTGCACGGTTATATTGCAATTCCAAGGAGGAAATAATATCCTTGGCATTATCAGTAGCAGATTTCATCGCGGTTGAACTTGATGCATGTTCAGCAGTCTTAGCGTCAAGAATAGAACCATATATCAAACTTTCAGCGTACTGCGGCAATACAACTTCTAAAATAGCATCCTCGGAAGGCTCCATCTCATATTCAGCCGAATAGCCTGCCGCCGAATCTTCTCCAAGGCCTTCACTACCAATATTCATTGCAGAAATCGGCAGCATCGGTTCTGCTCTAAACTCAGAAGTCAATGAATTGACAAAGTGATTATAGCAAACATACAGTTCATCAAAAATTTCTGCACTATACATTGTAATAATCCTCTTTACCAATTCATGTGTTTCTCTAAATTTAGGAATATCACTTATACCGCGATATTCATATGCAACATTAAAACCACGTTTTTTAAAGAAATCTGCCCCTGTTCCACCAATTGCAATAATGACAATATCGTTTGTGGAATGATTACCATTTGCAATCAAATCCAGCGTTTGCTTAATGACATTGCTATTATAGCTGCCAACAAGACCCCGATCAGAAGTAATTACAATGATACCAGTTTTTTTAACAGGACGTTTAACAAGCATTCCCAATCCGTTGATCTGATCACCAGCTTGGTTTGGACTTGCTGATATACCAGCAGCTCCATTATCCAAAAGGTGGGATTTTGCAAGATGAGTAATGACACTGCGGATCTTTTCCGCATATAGCTGATATCCAGTAGCATGCCGCTGAATTTGACTTAATTTAGCGGTTGAAACCATTTGCATAGCCCCTGTGATCTGCTCTGTTTTCTTTGTTGAAGAAATACGTCTTTTAACTTCTTGCAAAGAAGCTCCCATTAGCTCTCACCAACCTTTCTATTTAGCTGTAGACTGAAAACCGGCAGAAAAATCTTTAATAGCCGCATCTAGCTTTCCCGTCTCCGGTAAATTGCCAGTCTCTTTAATGCTGTCAAGCAAGTCTTTATGATTATTATCGAAAAATTCAAATAATTCATTTTGGAAACGCGTAATATCATCAACTGGAACAGCATCTAAAAATCCATGTGTCAAAGCATATAGAATAAGAACCTGTTTTTCAACGACCAGCGGCTTATGCAGCGGCTGTTTCAAAACTTCAACGGTTCTGCGTCCACGTGCTAGCTTTGCCTGAGTAGCTTCATCCAAATCAGAACCAAACTGTGCAAACGACTCCATCTCACGATAAGAAGCAAGGTCTAGACGCAAAGTTCCAGAAACTTTTTTCATTGCTTTAATCTGAGCAGAACCGCCAACACGCGAAACTGAAGTCCCAGCATCAATCGCAGGTCGAATACCAGAATAAAAATTATTACTATCCAAGAAAATCTGACCATCGGTAATCGAAATCACATTAGTTGGAATGTACGCAGACACATCACCGGCTTTAGTTTCAATGAATGGCAATGCAGTCATAGAGCCGCCACCCAATTCATCACTCAACTTAGCTGCACGTTCAAGAAGTCTGGAGTGAAGATAGAAGACATCACCAGGATAGGCTTCACGACCAGGTGGACGTCTCAAAATTAAAGAAAGTTCACGATAAGCATCTGCTTGTTTGGTCAGGTCATCATAGACAATCAAAACATGCTTCCCATTGTACATAAACTCTTCACCCATCGCAGCCCCTGCATATGGTGCAAGCCACAATAATGGCGCTGGAGATGAGGGACCAGCCGAAACAACGATTGTATAATCCATTGCACCAAAGCTGCGTAGCGTTTCAACTTGGCTTCTGACAGTCGACTCTTTTTGACCTATTGCAACGTAGATACAAATCATATTTTGACCCTTTTGATTGATAATTGCATCAATTGCAATTGAGGTCTTACCTGTCTTACGGTCACCGATAACCAACTCACGTTGTCCGCGGCCAATTGGTACCAGTGCATCAATAGCTTTAATACCAGTTTGTAGTGGTTCTTTAACCGACTGGCGTTCCATAACGCCCGGAGCCTTTTTTTCGACTGGACGGGTTTTATCAACTTTCAATTCTCCTAGACCATCGATAGCTTGACCTAAGGGATTGACAACACGGCCTATCATTTGTTCACCAACTGGAACTTCCATAATACGACCTGTGCGTTTTACACTATCACCTTCACGAATTTGCTTGAAAGAACCTAAAATAACAATACCGACATCATTTGACTCTAAGTTTTGAGCCATTCCATAAGTACCATCATCAAACTCTAACAGCTCTCCTGCCAAGGCATTATCTAGACCAGTTGCACGAGCGATCCCATCACCAACATATGTAACTGTCCCGACTTCATCAACTCTGAGCTCATCTTGATAATTTGCTAATTGTTGCTTAATCAGAGCACTTATTTCCTCAGCCTTAATGCTCATAGAAGTTTCACCTCTTTATTAATCATTTCAATAGCATCCTTCTGATACGAGCGATTTTTAGTTTCAAAGAACCATCATAAACATAGTCGTCTGACCTTAAGACAACTCCGCCAATCACAGTAGGATCAACTTTTTCATCAAGAATAACTTTATTTGCCCCAACTAACTTTGCAAAAGCAGATGTCAGCTTGCTTTTTTGCTTCTCTTCAAGAGGAATTGCAGTTGTAACAGTTGCGCGAACCGTTTCTTCAAAAATATCATTTAGTCTTATATATTCATTAATAATATCTTCTAGAGAAGAAATTCTTCCATAATCAAACAGCATTCTTAAAAGATTAGCAGCTAATTCAGATGAAGAAATAGCCATTTTTTCAAGTATACTGCGACGTGTTGAAAGACTAATTTGTTTACTTGTAAGGAAAATCATCAACCGTGGTTCATCCTTAACAGCTTTCTTCAGTTCAAGCAGCTCAGCAAGCAAATCTTTGCGTACATCCTTTTCCTTTGCAAGAGCAAATAAAGCACTTCCATAACGATGTGCAATTATTGTTTTACTTAACTTCATTTTGCTTCCCCAACCCTTCAATATATGAATCAATCAAGGCCTTCTGGTCATTCATCTGTAGATTCTTAGAAATGACCTTTGAAGCAATTTCAAGTGATAGTTCAGCAACATCATTTTTCACGCCTTCGAGTGCATCTTGGCGTTCACGTTCAATGTCTTGCTTTGCCGTTTCCTTCAAAGCCTGAGCTTCACTATGTGCACCTGTAACAATCGTGTTCTTTTGTTGTTCGCCATTTTTTCTTGCACGTTCAACTATTTGAGACGCTTCAGCATGAGAATCTTTTAATGCTGCTAAGCGTTGCTGTTCAACCTCTTCAGCTTTTTTTCGTGATTCTTCTGCAGAATCAATATCATTTGCAATTTTGGTAGCGCGCTTATCCATCATTTCTGTGACGGGGCCCCAGGCAAAATGCTTAATCAAGGCCATCAGTACGATAAAAAGTACTGCATAAAAAATCATGTCGCCCCATTGAACTCCACTAGCAGCACCTAACACAAATGTTAAGCCCATTTATTGACACCTCCTCTTTTATATTGCTTCGGAAACCGAATTTGTAAAATAAAAGATTATTTTGCCAACAAAAGGAATGAAATAACGATTGCGATGATTGGAACAGCTTCGACCAACCCAACACCGATAAACATGTTAGTACGCAGTTTTCCTTCAAGTTCCGGCTGACGTGCCAATCCTTCAAGCATTTTTGAAATAACAAGACCATTACCAATGGCTGCACCGATCGCAGCACCAGCAGCTGCAAGACCTGCACCAATTAAAGCTAATGTACTCATAATAAAATCCTCCTTGTTTACTCTTTTTCAACCTTTTGAGAAATATAAACCATTGTTAATGTTACGAAAACATAGGCTTGGATACTCCCAATGAAAACTGAGAAGCCTTGCCAAATAATTTCAAGTGGAATAGCAGGAATAAACGATGCAATTCCAAAGGATTTACCAAATTCGTAAATCAATTTCAGCAAAACTTCACCAGAATAAATATTACCGTATAAACGAAGAGCCAGCGTTAGAAAGTTTGTAAATTCTTCAAGTACGCTTAGCGGAAGCAAAAAGGGAAGCGGGCTCAGATAAGTGTTTTTAAAGTAACCTTTGAATCCAAATTTTTTGACACCCAAGAAATGTGCTGTCAATAAAACAATAAAGGCAAGTGTCATTGTTGTCATTACATTTGCCGTTGGACTCTTGATATAACTCACATTATTTACACTAACCTGCAGCATCATCCCTAATTGGTTTGACACAAATATAAATGAAAACAGCGTAAATATTAGAAGCCCAAACTTGCTGCCTTCCTTGCCCGGCATTGTACTCTTAATAATGCCGTTTGTAAAATCAATTATCCACTCAATAAAGTTCTGTTTGCCAGAAGGTTTGAGCTGAATTCTTCTTGATAACCAAAGCATCGTAAAGAAAACAATTATTGCTGCAAGCAGCCCCGGTAAATCATTGCTAATATTGAAAGGAATTCCAAAAAATTCTTGAACAGATGCTCCTTCATTCACCAAGTCTCACCTCTTTTCTTCTGACGCATGACCCATCAAATTTGAAAAAATGTTGCAAAACCCCCAAAGAACGCGCCTTTGAGTACACAAAAGATCATACCACCAATCTATAAAAAACACAAAATAGCCGAAAATAAAAGTTAAGCGCTATCTATACTGACACAAGAGGATTATTTAAAATTTAATAAAATAAAAAGAAATTAAAAAAGTACGTATTTTTAAGTGCTTGTGAGGAACCACGCAAGTTTTCAAATAATTTAAAATAAAAACGACTATTTCTAAAAGGAATAAAGTCGTTTTTTAGCAAAATTTATTATTAGTGTTCAAAGACTTATTGCTGCCTTACATACTTTTAATTATTTTGTTCCAAAAAGCCGATCACCAGCATCTCCTAATCCTGGCACAATATAGCCTTTTTCATTCAGGTGATCGTCGAGAGCAGCTGCAAAGATATCAACATCAGGATGTGCTTTTCTGAAAGCTTTAACACCTTCAGGCGCAGCAACTAAACAGACAAACTTGATGGCAACAGCGCCTCTTTTTTTAAGAGCATCAACTGCCATAATAGCAGAACCGCCTGTTGCCAGCATTGGATCGACTACAAAGATTTCACGGCTTGACAAACTGTCTGGCATCTTAACAAAGTATTCTACCGGCTTTAGTGTTTCTTCATCGCGGTACATTCCCACGTGCCCGACTTTAGCTGCAGGTATAAGTTGTAAAATACCATCAACCATGCCTAATCCTGCACGCAAAATCGGTACAATAACCACTTTCTTACCCGATAAATGCTTTTTAGTAGTCTTAGTAATCGGAGTCTCTACCTCGCAATCTTCCAAAGGCATGTCGCGGGAGACCTCATAGGCCATCAATTCGGCAATTTCATTAACAACTTCTCTGAACTCTCTTGTTCCACAATTCTTGTTACGAATGATTGTCAGCTTATGCTGAATCAACGGATGATCCAATACTTCAAATTTTCCCAATTTTGCCACTCCTTTATAATCCCAATATATTTTAGCGGATAATTGCTCATTTGGCTAGTTTAATCAATCATTTCAGGTGCAAAAAATTGATCACCGGCAGATTTTTTCAAACGGTTCATATAAGCGGTTCCTAATTCCTTTTCTGGGAATCCGGCTGCTAAGATCCAGTTCACCTTGTTTATGTTGTCAAAATAACGCAGTCCGGCAAAAAGGCGCTGACTTGCAGTTGCAACACTTTCACCCAAATCAAACTTATCGCAATTTTCAGGAAAGTTAGTATTGAAAACTTCACTAGGTGCCATAACACCGACTTTTTCCTTTTGTTTTGAAGCCCATTTTAAAGCAGCCTGCCAATCATGCTTTCTTACTATTAAAACCTGTGCGTCCGGTGCATAATGTTTGTACTTCATTCCAGGCGCCTTAGGAACCTCTTTTTCACTGACCTTATGTCGGTCAGTTGCAATTTCTTCACCCAAAAAAGAAGCCAGCTCTTCGGCAGTCACTGCACCTGGTCGCAATATTGCCGGAGTCTTTGCTGACATATCCACAATTGTAGATTCAACACCGACTGTTGTAGGACCATTGTCAACAATTCCAGCAATCTTACCTTCCATGTCATGATATACATGCTGTGCTGTTGTTGGGCTGGGTTTACCAGAAGAATTAGCAGATGGTCCAACAATGGGAACCCCGGCTGCCTCAATTAATGCACGTGTAACTTTATTTGCCGGCATTCTAAATGCAGCCGTTGACAGTCCACCTGTAACTACTTTAGAAAGCGCACCCGGTTTAATTTTAAAAATCAAGGTTAACGGGCCGGGCCAGTATTTTAAAATCAGCTGTTCAGCAGACTTGCTGATTTTACTGACATACTTTTTCATCATCTCTACCGAAGAAACTGTTACTATTAGAGGGTTATCCGAAGGTCTCCCTTTCGCAAGGTAAACTCTTTTAACAGCCTGTTCATTAGTTGCATCTGCCCCCAGTCCGTAAACTGTTTCTGTCGGGAAAGCAATTAATTCTCCTCTTTTTAATTCGGAAGCCGCTTCTTCAATGTCTTTCGGCGAGTATATTTTTGTAATCATCATCTTTTTCACTCTTTCAATTTAGAATTCAACTCTAACCATCCGTTCATTTCCGGTAATATCCTTTTTAACAATAACTTCGGCTGCAGGAAATTTACCCAAAAAAATCTGTTTGACCGCCTTACCTTGTTTAAAGCCTATTTCTAGATAAAGGCGTGCGCCTTTATCTAAGAAAGGTTTAACTTCATTTGCAAACCTGTTATAAAACAATAAACCATCCTCAGGAGCAAATAACGCACTGGCGGGTTCATGTTCAAGTACTGTTTTATCCATCAAATCTCGTTCTTTTGGCGCTATATATGGCGGGTTGGAAACAATAATTCGATATTGCTCCTTCAAAGGCGCAAAAAGATCTCCTTGAAATATTGAAACTTTGCTTTCCAGCATGTCTGCATTTTGCCGTGCCATTTTTAGTGCTGCAGCTGAAATATCGGTTAACGAAACATCCCAATTGGGGCGCTCTTTTTTCAAAGAAATCCCAATTGCTCCAGTTCCTGTGCCGATATCTGCTACTTTTAAAGAAACCTCTTTTTCAGGAAAATCAGCAAGAATCCATTCTACCAATTCCTCTGTCTCCTGCCTTGGAATCAGCGTGTGTTCATTAACCTTAAAGTCTCGACCGAAAAAAGTTGCTTCACCTAATAAATACTGGACAGGCCAGCCCTTCTCGTAATAAGAAACCCACTTCTTGAATTGAGTAACTTCTTGTGGTGTCAAATAATCGTTGTAGTGACAAAGAAGTTCAAGAGTGTTCCATTTGCGTAACCCTTTAAGAAGCAATTCTATTGCACTTTCTTCCCCGCCGCTTTTCGCTACAAAAGAAAAAGCCCATTTCTGAGCCTGAAAGAAAGTCAAACTACTCATTTTGCAGATTCTCCAACGCTTTAGTTTGATCATAAAGAATAAGGGCATCAATTACATCTTCAAGTTCCCCATTCATGATACGGTCAAGCTTATTCAGAGTCAGGCCGATACGATGATCTGTGACTCTATTTTGCGGATAATTGTAGGTCCGAATCCGTTCTGAGCGATCTCCTGTCCCTACAGCCGACTTACGGTTCTGATCATACTCATTTTGCTCTTTTGAAGAATAGTAATCATAAACACGTGCTTTCAAAATTTTCATTGCTTTTTCGCGGTTCTGCTGCTGTGAACGCTGATCTTGCATTGCAACTACAATCCCAGTCGGTAAATGAGTCATTCTAACTGCAGAAGAAGTCTTATTGATATGCTGCCCGCCGGCTCCTGAAGAACGGTAGACATCGACTCGGATATCCTTGGGGTCTATCTCAATTTCAACGTCTTCTTCTTCAGGCATTACAACAACAGTGGCAGTTGAAGTATGCACTCTGCCTGCAGATTCGGTTACTGGTATTCTTTGAACACGGTGTGCACCGCTTTCGTACTTAAGCTTAGAATAAACACTTTGACCATTGATTAAAATTACAATTTCTTTAAAACCGCCAACTTCAGTTACATTTTTATCCAGCACTTCAATTGACCAGCCCTGTTTTTCTGCATATTTAGCATACATGTTAAATAAGTCTGCGGCAAAAAGACTTGCTTCATCCCCGCCTGCAGCACCTCTAATTTCCATAATGATATTTTTTTCATCATTAGGGTCCTTAGGCAGTAAAAGAATTTTAATTTTTTCTTCCAGCTGCTCGCGTTTATCTTTAGCACCTGCTAATTCATCTTTAACCATTTCAGCCATTTCATCATCTAATTTCTCACCAAGCATTTCTTCATCATCAGAAATAGTCTGATTTACTTCTTTATACTCATCGTATTTTTCAACTGTTTCGCGTAAATCAGCCATTTCCTTGGATAGCTTAGTGAAACGTTGTGTGTCCGAAATCACTTCAGGATCAGATAACAGCTCGCCCAATTCTTCATAACGATCAGCAAGTGTTTGCAGCCTGTCAAATAAATCTTTCATTATAAAGTTTCCTCCATAAAAAACTTTTCTACTATTATATAGTATACACTATTACTTTATTAAACGAACCCATCATAAAGAATCAAGCGGCGGTTGCAAGTAGTGGTACCGGCAAACTGGGTAATATGACTCATTGCCGCCAATCATTATCTGTTCTCCATTATAAACAGGTTTGCCATCGTTAATACGCAAATTCATAATTGCTTTTTTATTACAAAACCAGCAGATCGTTTTCATTTCCTCAATCTTGTCAGCATATAGCAATAAATATTTTGAACCTTCAAACAATTCGTTACGAAAATCATTTTTAAGCCCAAATGTCATCACAGGGATTTTCAGTTCATCAACGATCCGCGCTAACGCCACAATATGGTGTTTCAATAAAAATTGTGCCTCGTCAATCAAGACACATGCCACTTGATCAGGGCATTTGCTGATTATTTCGTAGATGTTTGTTTCAGTATAAATGGGTACCGCCTTGCGTTTTAATCCAATCCTGCTTGTAATACAGCCAATCTGGTTCCTGTCATCCACTGCGCTTGTCATAATTACAACTTTTTTGTTTTGCTCCTCATAATTATGAGCAACTTTTAAAATTTCAATACTTTTTCCGCTATTCATTGCTCCATATCGGAAGAATAACTGTGCCAAAAATAATTCACCTCAAATTTAGAATTTCTAGTTAATTATATCTGATTTTCGACTGAAATTCACTAAACAACTTAATTTCGTCAAAAAGAATGCAAATTACCCGCTGTTTTTCATTTTGTGCTATCATACAGAATGTTATTAATTAATTGAAAACCGAGCTAGGTTTAAAAACGGAGGAATTAAACATGTCGTTCAAAAGCTCAGCAGCTATTGCTGCCGGTCGTTTATCCTATTGGTTCTTGCATAATTTTCTACACGGCGGTACTGCATTGCCGGGAAAAGTAACTTTGGCAATGGATCCTGACGTTTTACAGGAGCTCTCACGGAACTATGACGTTGTGATCATTACTGGAACTAATGGTAAGACGCTGACCACAGCACTGACTGTTAAAGTACTGCGTACATCTTACAAGCATGTATTAACTAATCCGAGCGGCTCAAATATGAAACAAGGTATTGTTACAGCCTTTTTAACAGCTCAAAAAACAAATTCTGGAAAAAATCTGGCTGTCCTTGAAACGGATGAAGCAAACGTAGAACTTGTCACGCGTTATGTACATCCTAAAGTTTTTGTGTTAACGAACATTTTTCGTGATCAAATGGACCGATACGGGGAAATTTATACAACTTATAAAAAAATTCTTGCAGGGATAAAACTTGCTCCTAAAGCAACAATCATTGCAAATGGAGACGCTCCGATCTTTAATAGTAAAAAACTGCCTAATCCACTTATATATTACGGGTTCGATGCAAAAAAAGATCAAGAACAGCAAGCTTTGCCGAATACCGATGGATTGTTATGTCCTAAGTGCCAGCACATACTGCATTATAAACAGCTGACTTACGGCAATCTGGGAAAATATTATTGCCCAAACTGTGACTTTAAGCGGCCTCAACTTACACACCGTGTTACAGAACTATCAGCAGAAACACCTCAAAATTCGGTATTTTCAATTGACGACACATCAATTACACTTCAGATCGGCGGAACCTATAACATCTATAATGCTCTCGCCGCGTACAGCATCGGCCGTTTTTTCAAAGTGCCTGCTGCAAAAATTGCAGATGCTTTGAGTGACCAAGACGAAAAGGTTTTTGGACGACAAGAAGTTATCAAATTGGAAAAAAAGGAAGTTACCCTTATACTTGTAAAAAATCCAGTGGGTCTAGATCAAGTTCTTGAAATGATTAAGACTGATCCGCAGCCGTTTTCTTTAGCTGTTCTTTTAAACGCTAATTATGCCGACGGAATTGACACAAGTTGGATCTGGGATGGACGTTTTGAAAATCTTCCTTTTGCGCGAATTCAAAGTGTGTTGGCAGGCGGTGAACGCTATCGTGATATTTCATTCCGCTTAAAAGTAGCTGGAGTACCCACTGAAAATTTCCAAGAACATAAAAATCTTGAAGAAATTGTGACAGCTGTCAAAAAAATGCCAACAAAACGCATCTATATTCTAGCAACTTATACAGCAATGCTGCAATTAAGAAAACTTCTCGCAAATCAAGGATATATCAAGGAGGGGATGGAATAATGGATTATAAGTTGAAAGTTGCCCACCTTTATGGAGATCTGCTGAACACTTATGGTGATATCGGAAATATTTTAGTGCTTGACTACTATGCCAAAAAAATGGGTGTTGTCCTCAAATCTGAAATCGTCAGTATCGATCAAGAGTTTGATCCGCAAAAATTTGATCTTGCTTTTTTTGGAGGCGGTCAGGATTACGAGCAGATGATAGTTTCAAAAGACATCCAGTCAAAAAAAGAAAAAATCATAGACTTTATCGAAACAAACGGTCCAATGTTAGCAATTTGCGGCGGCTATCAATTGCTTGGCAAATATTATATTGGAGCGCAAGGAGAAAAGATCCAAGGAATCAGCGCTTTGCCTCATTATACTGAAAGTCAAGACAACAATCGTTTTATCGGCGATATTGTAATTCAAAATGGTGAAACAAAACAAAAGTATCACGGTTTCGAAAACCACAATGGTGTTACTTTCCTTGGTAAAAATGAACGTCCTTTGGGAAATGTTTTGCAAGGACATGGCAATAACGGTAAAGATAAAACTGAAGGTGCAATATATAAGAATGTTTTTTGTTCCTATTTTCACGGCCCTATTCTTGCCCGTAATGGGGAACTCGCAAAAAGACTGCTTATTCTGGCTTTAAAGCGCAAGTATCCACAAGCTGATTTCACTGCACAGGAGCAGTTAGAAATTAAACCTACTTACTAACTCACTAAAAAACGAAATTAAGCGAATCTTTAAATGCAGCGTGGCAGTGTGAGAATTAACTGAAAGTTGCGAATGTACCGCTAACTTTACTATTAATTAATAATTTACATTTAAGTAAGAAAAACTGGCTGCTTAAACACGTTAATTCCCGTATTGCAGAATGAAGCCAAGAATCTGAGTCAAAACTCAGATTCTTGGCTTCATTTATAGTATCAGAATCAACTTGCACCAGTTTTAAAACAGCTAACCTTTTTATTTTGAATGCACAATTTTATATATTTGGCTTGTTAGTTTATAAATTTTTTATTATCTTTGCACTATTTCTTCGACATAACTCAAAACACCTTGCTCTTCATTTGAAGCAGTACGATAAGAAGTTATCTTCTTAACAGCAGAAGAAGCATTTTCCATAGCTACACCCTCCCCAACTTCAGAAAGCATTTCCAAGTCATTACCGCCGTCACCAAAAGCACACATCTTAGAAAATGGGATTCCAAATTTGCCACCTAAAACCCTCAGGCCTGCTGCTTTATTCATACCAGGTTGAATAATATCAATCCCGCCACGACCGCTTGAAGTCGGTTCAGCAATTCCTTTTAATTTTTTGCGTAGTTTCAAGACAACGTCTTCTGTTTCCTCTGGGGAACAACTCAATGCAAATTTTAAAATGTGATCGTTAATCATGTCAAAAGCTCTAACCGCTTCGAGACGTGGATAATACTTGTGCGAAAGGATTATAAAATCCTTTTCTGCATTAGAAAGGTAATATGCACCCATCTCTCCACAAACTAATACCTGCAATTTTGGAATTTGTGTCAGCTTTTCAAGTATCTGCTCTGCATTTTGCGAAGAAAAACTTGTTTCTTGATATACCTGCGCTTGACTTCTAATATAGGCTCCATTTTCAGCAATATAAAGCAACTCCGGGTAGTCTTTAAAATACGATTTTAGTTGATAATATTGATTCCCGCTTGCAATTACAAACTTGATGTTTTTTAACTTCATTTTTTCATATAGGTTTCTAAATCTGCTGCGATTATAATCCATCATATTATTCAAAAATGTCCCATCCATATCAGTTGCAATTAATCTGATTTTTGTCACGTTTCATATTCAGTCCCCTCGTTGCTTAAACTACATAATTTCAAAAGCTTTAAAACTTGGCTCCGTAATTATAAAATCCTGAGCCTCCTAAAGTCTCCAAACCGCTAATAATGATAAGGCTTACATTATTTCTTTAGACAACCATGCTTACAGCTACCAGCCAGTTGTTTATTAAAAATGCTACTTGTTTCAGGCCCTTTCCCCCGGTTCTGAAGCAATTATCTCCAAAGTTCCCGTTAACGTCCACTCTTTTACATCAAATGGCAAAATCAGATGCTGACCTTTTTCCAAAGAATACTTCTGATTAGAAATCACTAATTCTCCAGTTCCAGAAAGAACAGATATTAAAGTATACGGCGCTTCCTGCCGTTTAAAAGTTGCTTTACCATCTGAAATTTTCCATTTATACACACTGAAAAAGTCTGTTTGGACAAAAGTGGTAACAGCTGCATCCTCGTGTTTAACAGTTTTAATGTTAAGTTGCGGGTCAACATGCGGAACATTAGTGACTGCAATTGACTGTTGAATATGGAGTTCACGTTTTTTACCTGTTTTTTTATCAACACGATCAAAATCGTAAACCCGATAAGTAGTATCACTGCTTTGCTGTGTCTCTAAAACCATAATTCCTCTGCCGATGGCATGAATTGTACCGCTTGGGACGTATAAGAAGTCTCCAGCCTTAACTGGAACATGACGTAAAAGATGCTCCCAATCTCCTTCATTTATCATCTCTTCAAGCTGTTTCCTCGTTTTTGCATGGTGCCCGTAAATCATTTTCGAGTTTTTATCAGCAGCTAACACATACCAGCACTCTGTTTTACCAAGTTCGTGTTCATGTTTCCAAGCATACGCATCATCGGGATGAACTTGAACAGAAAGTTCAGACTGTGCATCTAAAATCTTTGTTAAAAGCGGAAAGACTTCTCCCTCAGCATTTCCAAAAATTTCACGATGTTCATCCCACAATTGATTAAGCTTTTTGCCCTTATAAATCCCATTCACAACTGTAGCCGGTCCGTGCTTATGTGCTGAAATTGCCCAACACTCACCCGTATGATCACTTGGAATATCATATCCAAATTGTGTTTTCAACCGTTTGCCGCCCCAGATTTTTTCCTGAAAAGCGGGTTTTAAAAAAAGCGGTTCCATTAACATTTTAATTACCCCTTTCAACAAAAGAATACCCGTTTATTATAATCCCTTTTCGGTAAGGTATGCACTAATTATTGCATCTCTTCTTTTCAAAAACTTATCATTAGGCGTATGTGGATGTACCCGATTGGTTAAAACGATCAGTGCATTTTGGTTTGCTTTATCGATTAAGATAAAAGTGCCAGTATATCCAGTATGATAAAGACAAGCCTTATTTTGAGAATCGTACCGCAGATCCCATCCGTATGAACGTCCTAATTTATGGTCAGGAGTTTGATCGAAGAAAAGCTGATTAATCAAAGAAGCAGGAATTAGCTTATGACTTGACGAATCATCCAACATCCACTGTGAAAATTTAATGAGATCATGTAATGTTGTAAAAAGTCCTGCAGAAGCACAATGTCTTCCCAAAATATATGCCTTCGGGTCATGAACTTTCCCACAAATCAGGCCGCGAGTAGGCACAATCTCTGTTGGAACACATTCAGCTGCTTGTGGACAGAAAGTACTTTCCGTTAAATCTAAGGGACGCAGAACTTTTTCAGCAATCACCTGCTGAACAGGCTGATTGTAAATTTTTTCAATTATCAGGCCTAAGAAAATTAAACCTATATCCGTATAAACGACTTTTTTTTCAAACCAGTCTCCTACATGAAGCTGGTAAAGCGCCTCCAGCAATTCATGGGCACTTAATTCATTACGATTTTTAATGTACCCTGTAATAGCTGAAGTATGGGTTAATAAATGCCGCACTGTAACTCTCTGATCAAAAAAACGGGGTAAATATTTTTTTATTGGGTCATCAAATGCTAATTGTCCCTTTGCTACCAATTGTAAAATAACATTGGTCGTTCCTACCACTTTGGTAAGGGAAGCTACATCATACTTCAACCCTGCAGAAAGCTTTTTTACTTCAGGTTCTACTTCCTTGTTACCGAAAATTTCAGCCTGCAGCTGTCCGTCATGCAGCATCGCGTAAGAAACACCAGGAACAACTTTTTCACTGACAAGCTGATGTAACATTGCAGTTGTTTTTATATTGAACAATTTTCACCACTTCTTTTTTATTTACGTTCAACAATTGAAAATTTTCCTTCTTTATAATTAACTTTGCTTAAATGTGTATTTCGCAAAAATAAAAAATGGAAGTCTTTGTCCAGATTTTCAATAAAAATAGATAAAATCAAAGCATGAGCTACAATCAGCAGGTTTACTTCTTGATTTTCATACTTCATTCCACTTTGCGTTAAAATCCTTACAATTCTTTCATTCAATTCTGCAGCACTTTCCACCTGGATACCATCATTAGTATCCCTAAACATATCAACAATTTTTGAAACTCGTTTAGGTCCTCTTATAATTTTTAAAATTTTTTTTGGCCCTGCTTTTTTTAAAACTGCAGGAATCATCTGTCGATTTTTCATTTCTTCATAAAAACCAAAACTTAATTCCCGTAAATCCGGTTCACAGTAAATTTGTGGCTTTTTCTTTTTATTTTCGGCTACAATGATTTCAGCACTGGTTTGTGCCCTTTTCAAATCGCTGGCATAAACAGCTTGAAATTCAATTTCACTCAATCTTTGCCCAAGTTTATATGCTTTGGCAGCTCCTTTCTTAGTTAGTGGAGAATCTGTAATGCCTTGAAGCCGATGCAGCCTATTCAACTTTGTCTGTCCATGGCGAACCAAGTAAAAATGAACTACCACTGTTCATCACCTTTTCATCTTGCTTTTCATAAAATTTTCTCACAAATTATTAGAACAGTTCAATTATACCAAAATTACTGCTACAATTGAGCTAAACATTTAAAGGAATGATAAGTGTGGCCAGTAATTCAGATTCAATTTTTCACTTGTTATCATTTTTGAAGAGACATCCTGACAAATTAAAACTATTAAATACTGACTATGATAATGTAGTCAGAATAGCTGTTAGTTCAGATGTTCCAATTGCAGATACCGACATTTATTTTCCTAAAGATAAGCTGATGGTCAATCGTCTAAGTGATGACTTTGTATCTCAACATGGAGAACTTCTCAACTTTTACATGAAAATGATTTCGATTCAAGAACATGGTTTCCTAGAAGCTTGGGTGACCACAGCTTATCTTTCGCGAAGCAAAGTATATTTTCTTGAACTTTCATTTGAATAAACAAAAAGTAATCTTACAATATTAATTATAAGCTTAAGATTCGTTAATAAAGTTTTATCTATATAAACACATTAATGAAAAAGAGTGATTGAAGAAAATAAATTTTTCAATCACTCTTTTTATATTTAAATATAAGCGCTATTTTATTTATTCCACCTGTAAAAGTAAAATTACGGTTAACCATTTTAAATGATTAGCTATGAAATAAAACAACTTATTTACTATCGTCCATAACTCGATAAACTATGATTAGATTTAAAACAATCAATAAAGAAGTAACTAAAAAAACGCTCTGATAGTCAAATATGCTTGAAACGAAGGATCCTAACAGCGGACCGATAACGCCGCCTGTGGCTTGAAAAGATTGGTTATAACTAAAAATTCTACCAAAAGCTTCGTCTGGCACGTCAATAGTCAAGATAGTTTGAACTGCAGGTAATAACGCTGCGCTTGAAAGGCCTAGTATAAAACGTAAAAAACCTAATTGCCATGGAGACACGACAAAATACATTGGAAGAAATACTGCAATTGTTATAAACAATCCAAAAGTCAAGACTTTTTCCGGCTTACTACGGTCCATTAAATGTCCAACTTTAGAAGCCACCAATAGAGTACCGAATCCTGGCATAGCAGCTACAATTCCGCTAACCAATGAAATATTTCCCTGGTTATGCATCAACTCTCTAACAAATAGGCTGATAATAGGAGCAATTGACATTAACGAAGACTGCACTAGCAAAGTTGTCAAAAACATAGCAATAATTAGACGGCGGTTGGTCAGCTCTTTAAAGATCATGACCATCGACTTCATCTTTTTTGCAGGAACCGGTTTAAAATGCTCTTTAGTGTACAAAAAAGTTAGTACAAAAACTAACGCCATTAATAACCCGGTGATAAAAAAAGTACTTCGATAGCCAACTGCTCCAGCAATAACACCACCGAACAATGGTCCCAACAGTGTTCCTGAAACATTAGCTGTCATCAGGTTACCCATCACCTGACCGCTTTTTTCATGTGAAGTTTCTGCAGCCATCAGCGCAGTTGCATTGTTAATGTAGCCTGAAAAGACTCCCTGCAAAAACCGCAAAAAAATTACCATCCATACACTGTTAGCAGCTCCCACCAAAAAGATAGTACAAGCCATTACACCTGAAGCGCGCAGACACATTAATTTTCTGCCCTTTCTGTCTGCTAAACTTCCCCAAAAAGGAGAAACAATTGCTTGAGAAAAATATGTAATAGCAAAAGCTACACCAGAATAAAGATTCAACTGCCAGTTGCTAAAATGCCCCAAAGTATCAAGATAAAGCGAGATAAAAGGCATTGTCATCGAATAACCCAAAGCGGTAATAAAACAGCCAAACCATAACGTTAGGAAACTACGCCGCCAGATTTTTTTACTTTTTTCGATTTTTTCAGTCATCCAGCTGCGGACCTCCTTCTAAAATAAAATAAACAATTTCTATGGTACCATTAAATTTGTATTTATCCTATTCAAATTTTTAATATTACAGAAGACGCGCTAACCAGATTAAATAATACGAAATTCTTTCTACTGTTATTTAACCGATTTATGTCTGCAAAAAAACTAGCCTGAGGAATAAAATTTAAAAGATTCCACAAGCTAGATTTAATTTAAGTATAATTTAAATACAAGGGCTTAATCGTCGAGGTCACGTTCAATATCCAAACCATAGAGTTTGCTGACCGGTGCTTCTTTGTCAACCGGATGCACTACCAAAATCGTAGTAGCACCCTTTTCGCTAACATAGCCTGCAAAACTGGCAACTTCTTCTACTTGATAGGCAAGTCCATCAGAATTATAAATATATTGCCCGCTAACAGGCATATTTTCGAAACTGACTTTATTCATCCGGTAATATCCCTCATTATGATCATGCATTACTAACAAAGCTTTGAACATTGTGATCACCTCTTAGAAAATTTCAACTGCGTCTATAGTTTCACTGAGGAAGACCCTCCTGAATCTTATTTTCAAAAATCTATACATTGATAACTTTATCTAGAAAAGACTTCGTCCTTTCATTTTGCGGATTGTCGAAAATTGCATCTGGACTACCCTCTTCCATAACTTTTCCATCTGCCATAAATACAACACGATCAGCAACTTCTTTAGCAAAGCCCATCTCATGTGTTACTACAACCATTGTCATCCCATTTTTTGCAAGGTCTTTCATTACTGCTAAAACATCCCCGACCATTTCTGGATCAAGAGCAGAGGTCGGTTCATCAAATAACATTATATCAGGATTCATAGCCAATGCACGCGCAATGGCAACACGTTGTTTCTGCCCACCAGAAAGAGAATATGGCATTGCATTGTATTTATCTTCCAAACCAACTGTCTTTAAAAGCTTTTTAGCTGCTTGAGCTGCTTCTTCTTTACTGCTTTTTCCCAATTCAGTTGGCGCAAGTTCAACGTTTTCTCCAACTGTTAAGTTATTGAACAGATTAAAGTGTTGGAAAACCATCCCGATGTTTTCACGGGCTTTATCAATATCAGTCTTTTTATCGCTGATATCATTCCCATCAATTACAACTTTTCCGGAAGTTGGCACCTCAAGTCTATTTAAGCAACGTAAAAGGGTACTCTTCCCAGACCCTGATGGCCCAATCAATACAACTACTTCATTATTAGCGACCTTAAAATCAATTCCCTTCAAAACATGATTGTCGCCAAAATTTTTATTTAAATCTGTGACATCAACTTTTAAATGCTTCATTAGTCTTTGATCCTCCGTTCAACCCACTTTGATAACAATGTCAAAAGGGTAATAATAACCAAGTAAATGACTGCTATGATTGTCCAAATTCTAAAACCTTCTAGGTTACGAGCAATAATAATTTTACCAGTTTGAGTAAGTTCAAGAATCCCAATAATCGATAAGATAGAAGTATCCTTCAAAGTAATAATAAATTGATTAATAAATGAAGGGACCATTATTTTAAGTCCTTGCGGTAAAATAACCCTTCTCATTGCTTTTCCAAATGGTAGCCCCAAACTACGGGCAGCCTCCATTTGACCGGTGTCAACAGCTTCTATTCCACCCTTAACAAAGGCAGCCGTATAAGCACCTTCATTCAAAGTCAAGGTAATAATACCAGCAATAAATGCAGGAATTTTAGAACCGGTAAGGCTTGGAACACCATTATAAATAAACAATGCTAGAACAAGTAAAGGAAGTCCCCTGAAAATATAAATAACGGTTGTTGAAAATCCTTGTGAAAACTTGTTAGGAATCACACCCAGTAAACCAATCAAAACACCAAAAACTGTTGCACAAATAATCGAAACAACTGTTAGTTCAATCGTTTCCCAGACACCCTCAAGAAGTGCATCTTTATTTTGTTTAAGTAAACCGACAAAAGTGTGCCCATCTGCATCTTTTTGCTTATTTTCTTTCTTCTTTGAACTTGTAGCAGCACTGCCAGTATATTTTTCTATAATCTGATCATATTTTCCATTCTTCTTAAGTTTTTCCAGACCTTGATTGAACTTGCTAAGCAATTCCTGATTCTTGCCCTTTTGGACTGCGAAACCATATTTACCAGTGTTGGTAGGCTTAGTAACAATCTTTAAGCCTAAACCAGTTTTTACACCGTAATTTAAAACAGCACTATCATCAAAACAAGCAGCTGAATTACCATTCTTAACGTCATTATAAACATTATCTGAGTCATCAAATGTAACCGTCTTGAAACCATACCGGTCTTTAATTGAGTTAGCATAATCTGCACCGGAGGTCCCGGTTTTTATTGCAACTCTTTTTCCTTTCAAATCTTTTAAACTTGTAATTTTGCTCTTAGGAGCAACAGCCATTACAATTCCTGATTGATAATAAGGAGTTGAAAAATCAAATTTTTGCCGCCGTTCATCTGTAATTGTCATTCCCGCAATCACACCATCTATCTGTCCTGAACTTAAAGATTGGACAGCCGCATTGAATCCTATCGGTTTAATGTCAGCCTTAAACCCCTCTTCTTTGGCAATTGCTCGTATTAACTCCATATCAATACCGACATACTTATTATTTGAATTTGCATATACGAAAGGAGGAAACGTCACATCAGTCCCAATCGTATATGTTTTTTCTGCAGCCTGTACTTTAGGCTGTGAAAACATAATTCCAGCTATTGTAATGCTAAAAATACAGCTGAGTAAAACAAAAAATTTTTTCATCTAACCTACCCCTATTTCTCATAATAGTAGTAAGTATATCATAAATTTATTATTGAGAGCTGGGGGTCTTTAATAATTACAGTTTACATGCCTCAATACTTTGTCTTTCAAAGTTAATTACTTGTTAAACTTTTATAAACAAACTTTAATAACTTTTTTATATTAGTTAAACTCTTCTTCTAGTTATTCAATTACAACTTTAGTGCCGACTTTAAGATTCTCGTACATCCATTTTGCATCCGGCACAGACAGGCGAACACAACCATGAGAAGCTGCATGTTTTCCTAATTTTTGCGCCTCGCTAATAATATAATTTCCATTCTTATCTGTTGGCACACTGTGGAAAAGATAGATACCATGGTCTTTCCAAGAAACCCAATAATGAGCACCCTCGCCTGAAGCTGCATTGTAAAAGAAATCACCCTTTTCTTCTTGTACTTGATATGTCCCAAGCGGCGTGCTGTTATCATCAGTTTCTGTTTTTTCACCGCTTCCTGTAGAGGTATACATTGTATAAACTGTTTTAGACCCGTCTTTTAAATATACACGTTGTTTCTTTGTAGAAACCAGTATCCAAAAATTTTTTAACTCATTCAAATTAGGATAAGCTACAGTCTCAGAAGACTTTCTCCAATCTATAGGTTGGCGCATTACTGTCTTCTTTACAACCTTTTTCTTTTTTTCTTTCTTTTCTTCATTTTTTGCTGATTTTTTTACCTTTGTTTGAGTGGTCACCTTTTTAGTGCTGTTATTTATGAAAGTCTGATTAGACAACTTCCAACCGACCAATAATAAAATAGCTCCGATAAGAATTACGATAATAATGTTTCTTTTCATTTTTCCCTTATTCCTCCTACAATAATAAGCCTGTCTTTAGCTTAAAAAAACTCAATAAAATGGTAATTCTAAATCAGCTACTCCTCTTCTTACTAGGTTGGGATTCCCTTCACTCCAATATAATTCTCTGAACCACAACAGAATTAAAATTAAAACACGCCTACTAATCCAAGCGACATTTAGTATTAATTATAACAGCTATAAGTTAAATTTCAGCAAAGGTTGCTTATTTTGCCACAATAAAGTTTCCGATACTATTAAGCCATTTAAAAAATCAGCAACAATGCAAGTTTATCACCCAAAACTAAACGATTAACAGTACACATTAAAAGCTCTTTTTATTTATTTGAAAAAGACAAAATTTTTAAGCAGCATCTTTTTATGTCACCAATATATCCTCAGTATACTAAAATGCTGTATAATGCAATTGAAACCGAGTACAAAATATTTAAAATCGCTCTATCATAAGAGAAGTGAGGTATTAGTTTATGAAACAAACAAAAGAAAAGATTCCCAACCTATCATCTGAATTAAGAGCCGACATTGTTGAAACTCCTGAAATTATCCGCAGGGCTTCAGGAATCAACCTTTTTGGAAAAAGAATCAAAAGTATTATTTATACAACTGATGTCGCGGTAATTGCAAATTGCAATGCAGATGCCGTCTTAGTTGTTTATCCATGGACACCTAATACACGTATCCTTGATGCAGTTTCTACTGTTTCCAACATTCCAATCCTTGCAGGTATCGGCGGTGGTCTTACAAAGGGATTACGTTCTGCAGTTGTCGGTTTTTTTGCCGAGGAAAGCGGCGCCCAAGCAGTTGTTCTTAATGCGCCTACTACGATTGAAACAATTCAAAGTGTAAAAAAAGCAGTGGATGTTCCTATCATTTATACCATTGTTAATCAAAATGTTGATCTTAAGGAAAGAATTGAAGCCGGTGTAAAAGCATTTAATATTGCTGGAGGCAAAGATACTGCCGCACTAGTTTCTTGGGTACGTCAAGAACTTAAAAACAATGATCTTGATCCGAACTTTCCAATCATTGCTTCGGGTGGAAAAGGTGATGATCAGATAAAGAAAACAATTGAAGCTGGCGCCAACGCTATCTCGTTTACTGCTTACGGAGTCACTGAAGCAACATTCCAGAAAAAAATGGAAAAATATCGCGAAGAAAACTAAATTATTCCTTATAAAATACAATCAACTTAGAATATGGCTGAAATGGATACATCACAAGTAAATTAAAATAGGCAATATTTAGTCCATCGAAAAGGCCCTTAACAGATTACGATTGTTAAGGGCTTTAAAATTAATTATGTAAACTAAGCAGGGTATGCAAATCTTTTGTATAAAAATAAATGCTACAGTACATTTTTGACAAAGCAATATAAAAAAGGATGGGAACCTGACCAAAAAATAAAAAGTAACAGGACTGAGACAATAATTAACCAGTGAAATAACAACAAAAAGCTGTTTCCGTATTCTTACCACCCTCTAGAAAGGTAAGCTTCTCAGAAACAGCCAAAAACAATGTTTAAACAGTGTCTTTCGTCTCGTTATGAGACAACTGCATTGTACTTTAAATTACAATAATTTTCAATCAATTATAAAAAGTAACTTCAAATTTATTGAACTTTTGCGTATCTCGTGAATTTAAAACCCCATATTTTACTACAAAAGTCATTTAGTAACTAGAAAAACAGATGAAAAGTGAATGTAAAGAAGTGTAGATAACTTCCCAAAACAAGTTCATCTGCTCAGAAAAATTTTTTAATTTAAGTATTTTTCAGGCTAGTTTGCTTAATAACTACATTTTTAGATTATCGCTTAAAAGTCTTTCATATAGTTCACGCATAACAAAAATAATCATTGCAGTTAAGAAAAATGAGAATGTCACATCAGAAAAGAAATGCGCCCCAATAATCACACGTGATATTGCAAGTAAGATCCCATAAATGATTCCTGTAATCCAAAGACGTTTGTGCCACTGTGGCTGTGTCGCAAACCAAGAAAAGACGATGCATAAGGTTCCCGCCATTGTATGTCCTGAAGGAAACGATTTATGTCCGTTGATACCATTAGGGTGAAACCAAGGTGTGAAATCTTTTTGAGAAGAACTTAATTCATAAGGGCGTACGCGACCCCATACGTCTTTCAAAGTTAAATTGACTTCCAAAGCAAACCAAACCGTTAGCGATGCAAAAATAGCCACGATTAAATAACGATTTAACTGCTCATTATTTTTTTTGCTCATCCAGTATTGTACTAAAATTGTGAAAACTGCATAAACCACTAACCATAAAATAATAGCTGTCCCAGTTGCCAGCTTAGCGGTAGCAGCGTCACTATTTGCTAAGCCCATACTCCTACCTGAATGAATGTTATTGAGAGCAGATATAGCGTAACTTTCAATCTCGTTTAGATATTGTTTTACCTGCCATAGTGAAAGGCTGAGACCTCCAATAAATAAAATACTCGAAAATAAAAGCTCTTCACGGTGCCTTAATGCATAAGCCATAGCAATTTCACCGCATAAAACAAAAATACAGTAAACTGGAAATTCACCAAACGTTTGGAAAATTGTCCCAAAAATACTGTTGTAGTTTATTACTGTATTGCTGATTGCCAAATCACCAAAAGCCGCAATAAAAAGCAAAACTACACAAATAACTGCTGAAACTGAAAAAAATTTCTTTTTAGTCTTATAATCCATTTTCTCATCTCCCTTAACTTAAGTTTACCGTATGCTTGTAAAGTTCTTGTTACGATTTATTATTTGTTATGTAAATTAATAAATAAAAACATTTTCAATGCTAAAACTTATTGTTTTATTTCAGCTAAACAATGTTTAGGGTACCGGCAATCCTATTTTTTAGAAGTACCTTAACTAACTATGTTAAACTTCAAGTAGGAGATGACGCTATGAAAAAAAGAATACACAACCTTTTTTACTTACTGCTTGCAATTATTTTAGTCGAATTCATCGGCTTTTTATCTGCCCTTTTTGCAGGAAACATAAAACAAGCTTATCATAACTTAACATTGCCGCCTCTCTCACCGCCAGATAGCCTTTTCGGAATAGTATGGCCGTTTCTTTATTTATTGATCGGTATTTCTGGTTACATGATCTTCTTTAAGAACATGCCCCGAAAAACTAAGGTAATCTCTGGGACTCTCTATTTTTTACAGCTGTCCATCAACTTCATCTGGAGCATCGTATTTTTTGGAAGAAATAACTACTGGCAAGGTTTCCTATGGATCATTGTACTTGACTTGCTGGTACTTTCTTATATTTTGTATCTGCGTAATCGTAACAGAATTGCCGCCATCTTATTTTATCCTTACTTTATCTGGATTCTATTTGCAACCTATCTAAGTTTTGGAGTAGCAATACTGAACTGACTGCTTCCAGTTAGTTTCACGCAGACCTTACTTTCAGCTCAATAGACTGGCTACAAAATTGATTACAGTTGCTATTAAGACTGTGTTAAATAGAAACGAAATTAACGCTTGTCCCAATGCAGCTTTACGGAAAGCAGTAGTAGAAAAATCAGTATCGGATACTTGGTAAGTCATACCAATTGTAAAAGATAAGTAGGCAAAGTCCCAAAAATTAGGAAGTTCATTGTTGTTAAAACTGACTCCCCCTTCGCCTTCACCATAATTATCCTTGTAATAAAGTTCGGCATAGTGCACTGTATACAGAACGTGGATGAGATTCCACGAAGAAAAAATACTGAAAATGCAGAACCCAATCTCCACAGGGCTGCCCTTGCTAACTGTCAGTAACAATATCACCACGATAAGACTTACTAGGCTTGCTAAAATTATTAAAAAATCCAAAACAGGATAACGGACTCTTTCATTTAAAGTTATTTTTTTTGTTTTTTCCCCGCTATGCGGAAAAAACGCAAACCAAATCAAAAATACCAGGATCAATGAAGCTGCATCCCAGCCTAACAGTAAAGCCATTTTCCAATCTACTAAAAATAAAGCTAAAGCACTCACTAAAAATCCAAAAAGATATGAAATAACAAAACGGCCCTTTTTCTCCTTAACCATTTTTCTTTTATGTTTATTTCCTTTCAATAAGAAATTCCTCCTTTATCCGACTTTGTTTTACCACTGGCTTAATTTCTTGATTTTTCTCGACAATTCTCCAAAGTATGCTGCTGAACTAGCAAAAGGTTCACTAGGAAACTTTTTTCACTGACAAGCTTGTCTATATTTTATATTCTGCCAGCCCTTAATTTTTGTCCTTATAAATCTTCAAAAACCACCATTAACTTAAACTAAATTACACAAAAAAATAAAATTATTTATTTAATTTTAAGTTTACTATTTTAAGTAAAGCTGGCGCAGATCACTAAGATCAGAAACAGACAACTGCATTGCCTGTTTAAAATATGTCTGCATGCTGCCATAGTTTTTAAAAATTGCCTGTTGCGCTTCGTCCAAAGAATTTCCCTGAACGTAAAAAGAAGAATTCATTTCGTTAATAAAATCTGCTAGATTGTCGTTTTGTAATTTTTGCCGCAATTCATCTTGATCTGTTGTTTCATATACGAGGTTTGTCAGCAAATAATCACGTTTAACAATTGGATAAGCTACTCCGAGTGCAGAAAGAATCAAAAAACCCGCGACTCCAGTACGATCTTTGCCAGCAGCACAGTGAAAAACTACTGATTTATTATCTTGATCATTCTTTAAGAGAGTAGTAAAAAGCATCCTAAAAGCGAGCTGAGCATGGCTATTCATGACCATCATTTCATATGGATCTAAAACACCATCGCTATCATCTTTTTCTTCCTTTTTTAGAGGCAGGTCAGACCTTTCATCATTGCCTAAAGGATAAACTGGATAAGAAAGGTAACTGGTTCCTTGAGGAATACGATCAGGTGCCATTTCATGCTCAAAAGGCGAACGCAAATCAATATCATAATTAAGTCCATAACGCGCTAATTGCCATCTTGCTCTTAAGGTTAAATTGCTCATATCTCCAGATCGCAGTAATTTTCGCCAACGTACCACTCGCCCATCCTGTGTCGGATAACCACCCAATTCACGCAGGTTGACACTTCCTGAGACATTCAAAATACGCTCTTTCTTCATATTATCTATCTCCCACAGTTAAAACTTCTGGTAATGTTATAATCTCATCTATAAGCAGCTTCTTTAATTTTAAAACTTTACCAGCATAAAATAAATTCATTAATCTTAACTCACTTAGTTAAGTACTTTATAAACAGTTATATAAAAAATATCTGGAGGTAAAAAAAACGGATGTGGCAAGAGTAAAAATGTCACATTCGTTCATGTCATAAAGCATAAATTTTATACGATGTACATCATTTCATTCATAGCGCAAATAGGCGACAGTTGTATTTAAATACTCATCAAAACCATGTTTACCGTCAGCTCCGCCTAATCCAGACTGACGCCAGCCTGCATGAAAGCCGGTAATAGCTTCTTCTGCTTCACAGTTGACATAAACTTCGCCGAATTTCAAACGGTTGCTTAATTCCATAGCTTCTTTCAAGTTTTCGGTAAACGCATAAGATGACAAGCCGTAAGGCGAATTATTAGCTTTATTAACAACTTCTGTCAATGTCTTAAAGGTAGCCACAGGTAAAACAGGTCCAAAAATTTCATCATGCATAATTGAAGAACCCTCAGAAACTCCCGTAACAACCGTTGGCTCGTAGTAATTACCGGGACGATCTATAATGTGACCGCCAGTAAGAACTTCAGCACCTTCAGAGCTTGCTTTTTTGACCTTTTCATCAATAGCTTTTAATTGTTTTTGGTTAATAATAGGCCCCATGTCTGTCTTAGCAGACTTGGGGTCGCCGGCGACTATTTTTTTCATAGCCTTAACCAGTTTTTGAATAAACTCCTCAGATACATTTTCTTGCACATAAACTCTTTCAGGACAAGTGCAGACCTGCCCGCTATTATTAATCCGGGCTGTTACAATATATTTCACAGCTTTATCTAAATCAGCATTTGAAGTAACAATTGCAGGAGCATTTCCGCCTAATTCAAGATTGACTTTCTTTACATTGGCTGCAGCTGCTTTCATCACAGCCTTGCCAGCGCTGGTACTGCCCGTAATTGAAATCAAATCAACATTTTTATTCTTTGCCAGTAAGCCACCAACTTGTGCACCACTGCCAGTTACAACCTGAACAAGCCCAGCTGGAATATCTGTCTGCTGCAAAAGCTCAGCAATCTTCAAAGTACCAAAGGGTGTCTCACTGCTAGGCTTGACGATGACAGAGCAACCAGTTATTAAAGCAGGAATCAATTTGCGCATTAAAATTAGGATTGGCGCGTTCCAAGGAATAATACCTGCTGTTACACCAATTGGTTTTTTTACCAGCATAATAGTTTCGTTTTCAACTTCGTTTTGTAAAACTTCGCCTATATCAGACTGTGCTAATGAAGCCATGTACTTAATATAGCCGATTGACTTCTCAATTTCGCCAAGAGCAGCTGCCCAAACTTTTCCTTGCTCATCTTGGTAAATTTTCGCTAGCTCATTTTTATTTTGGCTAATCAAGTTTGCTAGTTGCAAAACCAGTTCAGCTCTTTTTATCCGATTAACCTGTGCCCATTTTTTTTGTGCTTTTGCAGCCCCAGCAACCGCCTCGTAAACATCTTCTTCGTTTCCTCTAGCAATTGTACCGATTTTTTTATTGTTAGCAGGATTATAAACTACATCTGTTTCACTTGAATCACTTGAAACAAATGAACCGTTAATAAATTGCCTGTTTTGTACATCCATATAGTTAAAATCCCCCTCTTTTATTCTACTTAATCATTCTAGAATAGAGTTTTAAAGAAGTCTAACAAGTTGTTTTACTGCAGCTTTTTCTTTTACTCTAAGAGAGTTATACTTTAAGCCATAGCAAAGGAGAATGAAATATGATTGGTTGTAGCAGTCTTACCTTGAGTACCAAGGATAATAAACATTTATTATCACGAACAATGGACTTCACCATCGAAATGGCTGAAGAAATCCTTTTTGTGCCAAAAAATAAGAATTTTAAAACCAGTTATGGAACGGATGAGGCATTTAATACAAAATACGCGTTTATGGGTGTCGGCAAACTCATTGAAAACGATCCTGTTTTATTTGACGGTATTAATGAAAAAGGGTTGATGGGAGCTACTCTTTACTTTCCACGTTATGCACATTATGAAAAAAAGCCCTTATCAGGCAAAATCAACGTTTCACCTGACAAAGTAATCGCCACGGTTTTAGCGAGTGCAAAGGATTTAAAAGAAGTCAGCAGATTATTTAAAAACTCGCTTAGTATTCTTGCTCAGCCTAATTCGGTCATCGGCAGCGTCCCTCCTTTACACTATATCTTTAGCGATAAAAGCGGACATACCCTAATTATCGAGCCGCGAGAAAACGGCATTGACATTATAGAAGATTCTATCGGTGTGATGACTAACAGTCCCGATTATTATTGGCATGAAAACAATCTGCGCAACTATCTCACTGTTACTCCTAAACAGCATAAGCCAATAAAATTTCTAAATAAAGAATTATTTCCCTTCAGCCAAGGATCTGGGACCTTCGGTCTTCCCGGCGACTACACTCCTCCTGCTCGTTTCATCCGAACAGCATTTTTAAAAAATGCTGTTGAACAACCTGCAAATGAAGTATCTGCCGTTTCACTGCTTCACCACATTTTAGAAGCAGTCAGTATCCCTAAGGGGGCAGTGATTAACGAAAAAGGGGCAAGTGATTATACATGCTATACTGCTCATATGTGTGCTGAAACCTTATCTTTCTATTATTCAACTTACTTTAACCAAAGAATCAACAAAATTTCTTTGAAACCGCTGTTAGATAATACCGATTATAAAACATTTAAAATCGCTAATCATGAAGATATAAATAAATTAAATTAACGAGATGCATTTTATCAAGTTTGAAAATAACTTCGGCAATCAAGTAAAATAATCAGAAAAAAATTATCTAAGAGACAGGAGGAATATCCACTATGACAAAAGCACTGCTTATCATTGACTACACAAACGATTTTGTTGCCACTAAAGGGGCCTTGACAGTCGGAGAACCTGCACAAAAAATTGCTGATCCAATTGTTACTTTGGCGACACAATTTATTTCTAACGAAAGTTTTGTTTTTTTACCAACTGATGTCCATACTCCAGGCGATCCTTATCATCCTGAAACTAAACTTTTTCCGCCGCATAACGTTCGTGGAACTTGGGGACGTGAATTATACGGTCCGCTAGCACAATGGTACTTGGATAATAACGAACGCGGAAATGTCGCTCTTTTTGATAAAACACGTTATTCAAGTTTTGCAGGTACCCCTCTGGATATCTGGCTGCGCGAACGCGATGTTACCGAAGTTCATCTTGTAGGTGTCTGCACTGATATTTGCCTTTTGCATACGGCAGTGGACGCATACAATTTGAACTATTCTATAGTAGTTCACCAAAAAGCCACCGCTACATTTAAACCAGGTGGACAAAAATGGGCACTTGATCATTTCAAAACAGTATTGAATGCTAAAATCGTTTAAGAAATATTCGCTATAGTTTATCAACATCAAAAAAGGAGCTGAGTCCAAGACTCAGTTCCTAATTTTATCCTACAATAGCAATCTTAATGAATATTAACAGTTAACTTTTCACAGTGAATGTTTGAAACCTAATGACTATAGGCACATTTCTTTTTTTATTATAATCATATTTTGCTAACTTAAAACATTCTTGCTATAAACGTACTTCGTACGATTGAACTATTTTATCAGCTACCATACGCCCTTCGTGAATTCCCCAGATAACTAAACTTGGCCCACGACGGGCGTCGCCAGCAACTAAAATTTGATCTTCATTAGTTGTATAATCGTCATTAATTTCAGTTATTCCAAAAGCAGAAAGAACTGATTGCTGCGCGCCAGTAAAACCCATTGCTAGTAAAACTAAATCAACTGGCTGATCTTTTTCTGTACCTGTAACCGGCTTAAATAATTGAACTTTACTGGTTGTCATGCTAGTAAGCATTCCTTGTTTTCCTTTAAAGCCGACTGCTGTAGCTTCATAAGTTGTCAATTCACTACCAAAAATTTCTTGTGCTTCTTGTTGACCATATCCTGTTTTAGCAACCATTGGCCATTGTGGCCATGGGTTGCTTGCCAACCGCTTTAATGGTGGGCGACGCGTAATTTCCAGCTGCTGAATGCCACTAGCTCCTTGACGAACTGCTGTAGCAATACAATCATTTCCTGTATCACCACCACCAATTACTACTACTTTCTTGCCTTTCAAGCGTTGGTTTGCTCCTGTCCCATCTTTGAGCACTTGTTTAGTTGCCAATGTAAGATAGTCGACAGCTTGCATTATTCCCTTAAGTTTGCGGCCAGGTACTTGCAAATCACGTGCTGCTCGTGCACCAATCGTCAAAATAATTCGTTCATATTTAGACTGAAGCTCTTGAGCAGTAACATCCACCCCAACGTTTGTATTGACTACAAATTTAATTCCAACTTCTTTCATGACGGCAATACGACGAGCGACAATTTCTTTAGGCAATTTCATGTTAGGAATCCCGTACATTGTCAACCCGCCAGGATGATCATCACGTTCATAGACTGTTACTTCAAAACCAAATTTATTCAACTGCCATGCAGCTGATAAACCTGCTGGTCCGCTACCTACAACTGCAATTTTTATTCCATTACGTCGTTGTGGTAACCCACTATTTGTTACCCAATTATATTTAAAAGCTTGTTCAATAATAAAACGTTCATTATCTTTAATAGTAATTCCTTGCCCATGAAGTGCTTCATTACAAGCAACCTCACAAGGAGCAGGGCAAACCCGACCTGTAAATTCCGGTAATGGATTAGTCTTGGTTAATCTTTCAAAAGCTTGTTTATCTTCTTTGCGATAAACTAGATCATTCCATTCAGGAATCAGGTTATCATCAGGACAACCGCTGACCGCACGACCACCTGCGTAAAAGAAACCTGCATGGCAATGCGGAACCCCACAGTTCATGCAGCGCGCTGCTTGTTTTCGGCGTTCTTCATCGCTTAATGGCCCTTGCATTTCCTTAAAATCTTTGATGCGTTCTGCCACACTGCGATATGGGTTATTGACCCGTGGATATTTCATAAAACCAAATGGATCTGCCATTTTCGCTTCCCCCTCTTATTTCATAATTGTTGGCTGCACACCAACAACAGCATCAAATGCTTTTTGTTTAAGTTGCTCATCACTAACTCCCTTGACCGCATACCTATCCATGATCTCATTAATTTGTCGATATTCTTTTGGATAGACTTTAACGAAATGATGTTGTTCTTTTTGCCAATTATCCAGCAAGTATTTTGCCTTCAGTGAACCAGTATAGTGATAGTGCTTTTTAAGCAACTCAAGGAGAAGCTGATCGTTGCCTTTTTCGTTCAATTTAAAAAGCTCGATCATTTCAAAATTACATTGTTGTGCGAAAGTATCTTCTGGATCATATACATACGCTAAACCACCAGACATTCCGGCACCAAAGTTGCGGCCTGTCGAACCTAAAACGACTGCGACCCCATCAGTCATATATTCACAGCCATGATCTCCGATTCCTTCAACAACAACATGTGCACCAGAATTACGAACACAGAAACGTTCGCCTGCGCGGCCGTTGAAGAAGGCCTCACCTGCAGTAGCACCAAAACATGCCACATTTCCTACAATTGGTGCATTACTGAATAGCTGCTGCGCACGTTTGGGAGCCCGGACTATTAATCGACCACCGCTCAAGCCCTTGCCAACATAATCATTTGCCTCACCGATCAACTCAAGTTCTAGTCCCTGAGTAATAAACGCGCCAAAGCTTTGACCGGCAACACCTGTATATTCAAATTTCAAACGTCCAGCAGGAAGCCCGTCATTGCCGAAACGTTGGGCAATCCAGCCACCAATTCGTGCTCCTACAGTCCGCATTCGATTGTTAATCGGCTGTTTAATTGTAACTTGTTTGCGTCCTGCAATAGCTGTTTGTGCAAATGCATTCAATTCTGGCCACTGATCTTTCGGTGCAAAAGGATTAACGGCCTTACGTTTGATTCCAATTGAAGTTCCCAAAATTCGTGAAAAATCAAGCGATTTAGCTTTTCCCTTAGCAATAAACCTTGGTTGCAGGTTTTCAGTGTGACCCACCAATTCATCAATTGTGCGGTACCCTAAAGTAGCCATTTCTTCACGTAAGTCTTCAGCGAGAAATTTCATGCAATTTTTAACGTGCTCTGGTTTACCAATAAATAATTTGCGTAAACCCGGATTTTGAGTAGCGATACCCGTTGGACATGTATTTTTACTACATACTCTCATCATGATACAACCAATCGAAACCAATACTAACGAAGCAAAGCTAAATTCCTCAGCCCCTAACATAATTGCAATTGCAATATCACGTCCGGTCATCAATTTTCCATCTGTTTCAAGTGTTGTTCGTTGACGTAAATTATTGAGTGCCAGCGTCTGATGAGCTTCAGCCAACCCCATTTCCCATGGTAGCCCAGCATCTCTGACCGAATTACGTGGTGCTGCTCCAGTCCCACCATCATAACCACTAATCACAACTTTATCTGCTCCGGATTTGACCACTCCAACAGCAATCGTACCGACTCCTGTACTTGAAACCAGTTTAACTGTAATTTTTGCAAATGGATTGACTTCTTTTAAATCATGAATTAACTGCTTTAAATCCTCAATTGAATAAATATCATGGTGAGGCGGTGGTGAAATTAATCTAACACCAGGAACAGAGCCACGAATCTCGGCAACCCACGGGAAATTCTTATTTCCTGGCAGTTGTCCACCCTCACCTGGTTTAGCACCTTGTGCCATCTTAATCTGAATTTCTTCGGCGCTCATTAAATACTCAGCATTGACACCAAAACGTGCTGAAGCGACCTGTTTGATTTTGCTATTTAAATTACGTCCATCTTTTTGAGGCCTGAAACGGTGGCGGTTTTCGCCACCTTCACCACTATTACTTTTTGCACCAAGTTCATTCATTGCCTGAGCAATGCATTCATGTGCTTCTTGAGATAAAGATCCAAAACTCATCGCTCCAGATTTAAAACGTTTAACAATTTGGCTGACAGGTTCAACTTCGCTCAAAGGAACTGCCGTTCTTTTTTGTTTGATCTCCCAAAGTGAACGAAGTGTTGTGGGTGTATTCAACTCCTCTTGTCGCATTTCTTTCACATAGTCTTGATAAAGTGCATAATCCCCGCTGCGAGCAGCCTGTTGGAATTTATACATTGTCAATGGGTTATAAAGATGGTGCTCGCCATCACGACGAAATTTAAAACTGCCACCAGAAGAAAGAGGCTCTACAGCTTTTATCCCGAAAGCACGTTGATAGCGTTCTAAATATTCTGCTTCAATCTGATCAAGCGTAAGACCACCAATCCGACTCTCTGTTCCAGTAAAATATTCATCGACTACTTTTTGAGAAAGTCCAACTGCTTCAAATAACTGCGCACCTTGGTACCCCACGATAGTTGAAATTCCCATCCGACTCATCACCTTGACAATGCCCTTTTCTGCCGCATGCCGATAGTTCGTCAGTTTATTACCTAATCCATAAGCTTCTAAAGTTGCGTAAGCTCCATAAGGGTGGATTGCAGAAGCTCCATAGCCCAGCAAAGTAGCAAAATGATGGATCTCACAGGCTTCACCAGTATCAACGATCACTGAAGCTAATTCACGTTTACCTTTACGCACCAAATAATTATTAAGACCTGAAACTGCCAATAATACTGGAATGATTAATTTATCCCGTGTCGCTCCACGATCCGTTAAAAGCAGTAGGTTTGCTCCATTATCAATTTGACTTTCAGCTTCCTTGAACATGTCATCTAGGGCTTGCTCCAACCGGTTCGTTCGTGGAACGTTTTCGTAACACAGTGAAACTTCAGCGGCCTTAAACCCATACTTACCTTTACCGTTTAAGTGACGTAATTTTTCATATGCCGCAGAACTCAGAAGCGGCGAGTCCAGCTTGATTTTTTTTGCATTTTGAGCAACATCACTAGTAATATCACCGTCAGCGCCTAAAAACATCTCAGTCCCGATAACCAACTGTTCACGAATTGCATCAATTGGAGGATTTGTAACTTGAGCAAACTGTTGCTTAAAATAAGTAAATAAAGACTGCGGTTTTTTGCTTAAAACAGATAAGGGTGAATCATAGCCCATCGAAATTACAGGTTCTTCACCATTTTGCGCCATCGGAATCAGTGCGTCTTGAATAACATCTTGAGTGTAACCATGTCGCCGCCAGAGTATTTTTAAAGCGTTGGCTGACAAGTTTTCATCAACATCTGCTGCTGGTAAATCATTTAATAAACATTGTTCGCTCTTTAACCAAGTGGCATAAGGATGCTTTTTTGCATAGTGCTCTTTAATTTCAGCAGTATGATAAAATTTGCCCATGTTAGTATCTACTAAAATCATATCTGCAGGTCCGAGGATCCCCTTTTCAAGAATATCCCCAGGTGCAACGTCGTAAACTCCGGTTTCAGAAGCAACCACTAAGAAGTTCCCCTTAACCAACTGGTAACGTGATGGCCGCAACCCGTTTCGATCCAACGCAGCACCAACCTGAATTCCATCAGTAAAACAAAGCGCCGCTGGTCCATCCCAAGGTGCTATAAAACTAGCATTATATTCATCAAAAGCTCTTTGCCTTGCAGTCAGCTGTGTTCCTTTTCCCCATGCTTCTGGTACCATCATTAATAAGATCTGTGGAATATCACGTCCATTACGATAGAGATATTCCATACAATTCTCTAATTTAGCGGAATCAGAATCTTCTTCGTTATAAATTTCAATATTATGGCTGACCATCCAATTTTCAGCCCGTTTTAAAGTATTAATTTCTCCGTTATGAGCTACAAAACGAAATGGTTGTGCTCGTTCCCAACTAGGAAAAGTATTAGTTGAAAAACGTGAGTGGATCAAAGCAATAGCCGCTCTCATTGTTTCATCGTGCAGATCCGGATAAAATTCCCCCACTTGGTAAGCATGCAGCATTCCCTTATAACAAAGTGTCCGACTGGAAAAACTAACAATTGCGAATTCTTCGACCGAGAAAGTTTTTTCTAAGTGGCGCCTTAGACGATACAATTCATCTTCAAATGCACGTCCGACTGAAATACCAACCGGCTTACGAATAATCACTTGTGCAAAACCAGGCATCGCTTTTTGTGCTGTCGGTCCGCAACTCTCATATACATAAGGTACATCACGTACTGCTAAAACTCTAAAACCAGTTTCAGTAATTTCGTCCATCACGGAATGTAACATTGCTTGCTTCTCATTTTCTTTTTGAGGTAAAAACAGCATTCCAACTGCATATTCCCCAGCCGCTGGTAATTCAAACCCTTTTTGAGCTGCATATTTCCTGAAAAATGAATCCGGCATGGATAATAAAATTCCAGCACCATCACCAGTATCAGGTTCAGCACCTGTTCCTCCACGATGATTCATGCGCTGCAACATAGTCAAGGCTCGTTCGACTAACTCATGACTTGCAGTGCCGTCAATCTGAGTGATAAATCCCATTCCACAAGCGTCATGTTCAAAAGCCGGACTATACATACTTTTATTATTAAATTTCATTGACTTCCCACCTTAATCTACAATTGTACCCTTTTGCTAGTTAAAAACTGAGCATTTTAAAAAAAGCGTTTATTAAAATAAATCTAATGGTGTTTTAATTTTAAATATCAATTTAGAAAATAACAAGCTGTTACAAGCAATTCTTTGCAAACAAAAGTATTTGGCCATAAAATTTTTGTTATATAATATTAATTACTTTTTTAAAATTTTTCTTATTTAACTAGGCTAATGCTATAGTTATGATTTTTATTGAGCATTTCTCTGAATTATTTTTATTTTCTAAGCCCATTTATCCTATTAATTCTTGCAAAAGCTTCGCGTTGCTGTAGTTTTGCAAGCAACTACAAAATACTGTACGCTTAACATAACAGCTCAAACATAAACCCTGTAATCACCTTATAAAACAGTTAATGATGTTTAAAAATGAAAGCAAGTTTAAAACTCATCATTGAAAAAAATGTAGTTTGCAGCATTTAAGGCTCTAAATTATCTTTTAAGAAAATACGTAAAATTTTAAAAGAAAGGCAGTGAAAAGATGTCATTATTCAATAGTAATAAAAATATGAATGGGATTTTGCAAGACAGGGGCTCTCAGATTTAAATCCGGATTCTCTTTGGCAGGTCAAAGCTATTTTAAGCGAACTTGAAGAAGAACAGCTGCTCAGAAACAGTAAAAAAATCGTCTCTAGTGATCTTGTTTCAGAAAAAGCTATTGCTAATTATTTAAGAGCGATTGTTGAACAAAATTGGATCTTAATATCGCAAAATGATCAGCTCATCAAAAAACTCGACTCAAAAAACAGTAGTTCAACTGAAAATAAATAGTTTCTAAAAAATTCAAAAAATTAAAGAACAACACCTCGCATAAACCAGAAATCTTTAAAATGGATTTAGTATAGTTTTGTAAATCGTAAGCAATATCACCTCTAATAAAAAACTAACTGGACATTGCTTCCTGATTTACTGCTGAATTTCAATTATTATACTTTTCTTTGTCTAGACGTTATACTCACAAGTAGTATGAGATATATTAAATAGGAGGTGTGTAGCTTGATTAAGTTAAAGCTGACAGTAAATAAAAATACCACTTTTAAATCTGAAGACAAAAAATATTTTGTTCAAGCAATTGTTTACCAAGAAGTTGGTAAAGATGCGATCAAAGCGGATATATCAGATAGTAACATTGACAGTCTTAAAGGTAAAAAGCTCGATTTTAAAAACATTGACGACGTTTTAGAAATTAAGGTTCCAGATGGCAGCCTTAAAATTGGATTCTAAAAAAATAATAAAGGAGTGTGGCTGCAACTTTGCCTCACTCCTTCTATACATAATAATTCTAATTCTGCTTCTGGTTTGAATATAATATTTTTTATCACTGAGTTTCTTTAGTGTCTACACGCTTAATGCTATCTTCAGTGGAAAACCCATGCGGGTAGCGCTTCTTTAATTTATTAATATTAAGCTGCGCAATCTCAGCTAAATCAAGGTTTTCAAAGCTCGCAATTTGAGAGATATACCACATTACATCCCCTAACTCTTTTGCCATATCCTGCTTATCTAGCTTATGCCCATGGAAATATACTTTCTTGATCAGATCTGTAACTTCACCCGCCTCACCTGAAATACCTAATCCATAGCATAATATTTCATTTTTCAAACTTGGTGTAACAGTTCTTGCTGATATTTTTTGATACTCGCTAAAATTCATTGCCGGCTCCTTTTTTTATATTTATCCATCTCAGAAATGATTTTTTTATAATATGGCATTTTTTATTTTAAAAATGCAATTAATATTACAAAAAAGCCAACAAATAAGTTGGCTTGAATAATTTTCAGTTTCAATTTGGTTAAACCATAGTAGCTATTTTAATGAAGCGCAGTTGCAAATGCAAAGATACCAAAAAAAATTCCTGGTAAATTGGCCAAAAAAACAGGCCAATCACGATTCTTTTTAAAATATGCATAGATACACCAAAACAAACAATTTATCGCTGCAACTAGCGGCTGAATTGGATTTCCATAATCTCCTTGTAAATTACTCATGATCTGTGGAATATATGAAACATACATTAATACAGATAACACTGTCGCAACCCTGCCTAAAACTTGGATAAATTTATCTTCTTCCTTCAAGAAAGAGCCTCCTTAAATCAATACCAGCTTCAATATAAATGCAATTGTATAACATTCACAAGAATGATTGCAAGTAACAGCTGCCCTTTCAGTGTCGCATAACCACACTTCTACCAAGAAATATCATGCATCAACTAGATCATAAAAAAACACTATTTTTCGTTTTAAAATTCCCTTGTTATGTATCATTATGTCATTATTTCACAAATACTTTTTACCTATATAAAGCACTTTTTACGTTTTCAAACTATACACAAAAAAATAATAAGCCGCTCTATTATTTAATATTCATTTTGTCTTAAATGATGGTTAAGCACTAGCAAAACAACTAGAGCAATAGCCGTATATACAGCACCACCAATTCCTAATGACTTAAGACCAAAAGAGCTCACCAAACCTCCGCCTGTCGCAGAGCCAATCGCAATTCCAAGATTTGAAAAAATTGAATTAAATGAAGAAGAAAGGACCATTGATTGAGGATACGAAGATTCAGCAACACCCATATAAAAAATTTGAATAGGCGAGTTTAGCAAGTACATTGTAAATCCTAAAACAAATAAGTCGAGCAATGCTATCCATTTAAAATCAAAAAAAAGAGGCAGCAAAAGCAAACTCAACCCCTGAAAAAGATAGACCTTTTCCATTGTTTTAAGACCTTCTTGATTGGCAATCCGACCACTGATCTGGTTACTCAAAAGAGCCGCAAAACCGTATGCAAACAAGACAACAGTAACAAAATTATCACTGAAATGAAGACCAGAAACAGCAAGCGGTCTTAAATAAGTGTAGACAACATAAACTCCTGCCAAATTAAGAGTGGGCAATAAAATGCCAAGCATAATCCGCTTATCCTTAAAAATTGCTAATTGTTCAATAATTCGTGTTGCAGGCCCCTGTGTCAATTCCTTAGGCAAGGAACGAGATACCAAAATCATCAAAATAATTGTAATCCCAGCTATTATCCAAAAGACAACCCGCCATCCCCAGTGATCACTCATCCATGTACCTAGAGGAACCCCAAATACGGATGCAACGCTAAAGCCGGAAAAGACCCATGAAACCAGCCAAGCTCTTTTTCGCGGTGGAGCAATGAAAGCAGCAAATGTGATTGAGATTGAAACAGCAGGTCCTGAAACAACTGCGGTAATGATTCTTGAAATATTTAAAATCGTATAATTTGGGGCAAGAGCAGTTAATATATTACCAATTGTAAAAACAATAAATAATAAGGTTAGAGCATTGTACAAGCGATGCTTTCCAACCATCACCGTTACAATTGGAGTAGCAAGTGCATAAATAAAAGCAAATGAAGTAACTAGAAAGCCTACCTTAGTAATACTAACATCAAAGGTAGCTGCTAAGTCATTCAGAATACCAATAATAATATATTCGCTCATTCCCAAAACAAATGAGAGTGCAACCAAAAGTGCACTTTGCACACCAAACCTTTTCATCTCTAGTACTATCCCCCTTGAATAATAAGAATAAATATTTGTTTACTATGGCATAAACAAAACACTTAAAGCATAAACTCAAAACAGTTTTTTAGGAAAAAATCAGCTTAAAAATAATAAAGAAGCCCATAAGAATACCGTTAAATTAGCCTTCTAGGCTTGATTTAACGGTTAATAAAACATAAAACCGGCTGCAGGAAACTTTATTCTGAATAATTTATGTACATCAATGCAAGAAACAAGACTGCTGTCAAAAGTAATATTGCACAAAACAACTCTAGTTTTTGTAATCTTCTTTGAACTTCAATGATATTCTTTTTATCTTCACCGACAGCAAATCTCAGGTCATTATCTGGATGAGTATTTAAATACTTTTTTTGAAGAATATTTTTCTTCCTTTGCAATTTGTTTTTGAAGAACCAGACCACAGTAAATGTCACTATCGGCACAAACAACATTATATCATCATACTCAAGAAAATTAACCTGCACATTATTATCACGCCCTCAAGACCCATAGAACACAGTATCAAAACTGTGAAGGTCCTGACAGCCTTGATATACTTTGAATCGAGCTTCGCAAACTCATAAACAGTTTTAGCATTTCTGGCTTTAATTCTATGCTTGTCACTAAAGTATTTTAAAAGTCTTTTTCTTTCTCATTTATTTAGCCTTTTTTCGTGATGCCCGCAGTAATTAACGAATAGAGCCTTATTATTAACAATACATAAAGTAAAAAAATTCAAACCAAAATACTGCTATTTAATCATTCTCCTAACTTGTACCTGTACCTCTTTCTCAAAGATGCTGAGATATTTCATGTGTTCTGCTTTAACTTCTCGCAACTTTTAATTGCCGAAAGTAAGATCCAATAAAACAGAGAAATATTTTATTGAAAAAAACAAACACAACAGCTGTAATCCAAACAAAAACACCCTCATTAAGATAGCAGCAGATGGTCCCCAAAAATACTTGTTTTCAATATACTTAAACTTCACTGCACAGCTGAAAAAGATAAGAAAACAAGGTATCATAAAAATTATGTACTTGCCCTTACCCCAAGAATTTACAGCATTGATTCCGACATGCATTGGAATAACATTAGGTAAATAAAAGTATAAAACACAACTTAGAATCAATTCCAAAATATAGATTGTAATAAAACAGTAAAACGAACTTTCATAAATGATATTAAATTTATTCATTAATCTCATCTCTTACCGAGGATCGAAGTGATTATAGCATGGTTTCAAAAAAAGGAAAAGCATTGGTCAGCTAATTGGTATATCCCTAAGTTTATAATACTTAGGCCAGTACTTAAAGTACAAAATAATTCGGTCCATTTAAGCGCAAGCATTATTAAATACAAGAGTACTCTATTAATCAAAGTAAAGGCAATGATTGTAATAGAGATAAGAATAGCTTCACTAATATTGCACCGGGTATGTTTGACAGATACTTTTAGTTTACAAAATCAGGTTTGCATATATAATTAATTCCCATTAAAAAATTGGCAAAACAAAAATTGCATATTATATTTTTCACCAAAGGTCTACAGAATTCAGACTTATGTGTAATGGTATGATTCCAGGTAAATAAAAATATAGACTACAAGCTAAAAACAACTCCAAAACATAAACTGCTATAAAAAAATAAAAAGAACGTTTATAAATATTATTGTTTTTTCCACTTATATCTTTTCCTTTTTTTGATCTAAAAAATTATATCTTTTTAGTGACAGAAGAAAATTTTCCAATGCAGCGTTCGTATAGAGCTTTGTATGTTCCAAGCAGCTTAAAAATATGAACATAAAGGACACCGTTAAAATTGTGCATACTGTATGTTTGATTAAATAACACATATACCTTAGTTAAAAACATCACGAAAACGTTATCTGATACAAAAGGACCGTTAATTCAGCGCCTCTACAAAATTAAACTGCACTCTAAAATCATCTGTAATTAAATATGTTTAATGCACAAAAGGAGTGTGCCAATAATCGTTAGACTTTGAGCATTAACTGCTACTTATGAACATAGTCCGAATTTGACTATGAGTAAATTTGTGGTTAAACGGAAAAGACTGACTATTGAAACACGTTGATATAAAATTGCAAAAGAGTCCAAAAAAACTGAGCCAAAACATAAGTTTTGACCCAGTCCCCTATTATGAAATCAAGAAACTTTTATGAGATAAAGCAACTTGACTACTAAGTAAACCGTAGCTAATGTCCCATGTAAGCAATTATAGGAGTAGGTTATAAAGGAGCACTAGCTATGGTTGCAAGATTATCATAAGGCATGTTATTGGGCAAGAATATAAAGCAAAAGCTTTTATTATAAATAAGTTTTCGCTTCCATCTTTTTAACATTAACCTGCTACCTTACTGCTGAAGAAAAAACAAATTATCTCTACAATAAACATTATTTTATATCGTCTATATCGTCAATTATTTTTTTGAATAAGGCTTAGTTTTTCTTTCAATAAAATCATACAATTTATCAAATGTTTCTGTATCTCCTGTCGGTTCATTACTTATAATACGAAATGTTTGACAGTTTTTAGCAGCAACATGATAGGCTGATATTGTTCTTAAAAACTTGTTACCATTGTCATAGTCTATATAACAGTAAATAAAATGAATAACTTCGTCTTCCAATGTTTTTGGCCGATAGTAAAAACCATTTTTCATATCTCGTATATATTTATTTTTACCATACAGATAGTTTCCCTTCCTCAAAATTTTGTTAAGTAAAGTCAAATATTTTGAATAACTAATCAAAATTTTTTTAGTCCGTCCCTTTTCATTTCTTTTTAGACCGGCTAAGTTCATAGTATTCTGTAAAAAAATTTTCCAGCGATTGCTATCAAACCACCTGCTAATGCTGACAAAACCGATAGACTAGTTGATGTGAATTTCATCACTTTAACTCCTCTTTTTATATTCAAATCCTTTAGAAGCATAGCACGAAAAAAGGACTAGCTTTTCACTCACAACTTCAGGCCTAAATACACTGATATACAATAAAAAAATATACCCACTTGATATATTTTATGTAAACACTATAATGTTTTCTGGATAACTATTAGTTATATTAAATAATAATTTTTAATGACTATTGCTTAGTAAGCAGGAGAAAAATAATGGAGAAAGCACAAAAACATTTTATTTATAGTTTAGATAAACGCATAGAGCAAGCGCTTAACGCGCAGGAAAAAGAGTTGCATAGTTCAGAAACCCTTAACGATGATTTGGCAATGTTTAAAGTAATTGAGCACCTCAGAAAATATATTTCTGAAAACAGATTCATTCAGCTCAGACTTTATAAAATGTACCAGAAAAATAAAGAAGCTTTGAACACTATTAATGAAAGAAATAACTTCTATTAACTTACTACACATACAGGGAGTGTGCCAATAGTCGTTAGGCTTTGAGCATTAACTGCTAATTACAAACATAGACCGAATTTGACTATGGGTAATTTGTGGCTAAACGGAAAAGACTGACTATTGAAACACGTTGATATAGAATTGCAAAAGAGTCCAAAAAAACCAAGCCAAAACATAAGTTTTGACCCAGCCCCAATTCAATCGAAAATGATTCAATTTTGCCGATAAGTTTTCCCAATTACTTTAATTTCTAATTTTGAAGCTAACAGAAGGTTAACAACTTTCCAAATAATTACGGCTACGAAAATAAAAAATAAAAAAGCTGGTAAATCAACGATTTACGAAGATTTACCAGCTTTACAAAACGTATAATTGGGCATACTGGACTCGAACCAGTACATTGCGGATTCAGAGTATAAGGGCTGATATAACAACATTTCTAATATTAAACTAAGTAATATTAACAAAAAACATTCACAAAAACATTCACAAATTTCAAAAATACTTAACCGACAAGGAGTGACACCTATTTAACGAGGTGTCTTTATTTTGGATTAATTTTCAAGACTTTTTACAACATATTGTGTGCAAATGGAAGTCAAGCACCGTATATGGTGTTTTTTGCATTGACCTATTATTTAAAAAATATTATAATTAAATCATCTTAGGTAATGAGGGTAATTTATGAGATACTTCAACAAAGTATACATGAAGACATTAAGATTTATTCTGTGATTGCAACATTTTTTCGAAATGAATAATGAACAACAATAAATTAAGGAGATAAATTAATGAAAATTTCTGATTATTTTAAAGTAAATCCCAAGGATTTAAATTGTGTTGATGTTGATAGTTCTACAGATATTAAATTTTACCTTGACCCTACAAAGATTGCACTTTGTAAAAACAAGTATTTCAGAGGCGATATAGCTTCAAAAAAGATTGAAGATTTTTTTGAAACTTTATTAAATCTAAAAGAACAAGGAAAGACAAAAGAAATTAAGGACATACTAAATGATATTCATGAAATTAATGATACGCATTTAGGTAATTCTAAGGTTAAATCTAAAGGACATGGTCCGAAAGTTATCCCACTTCAAAACTCTATTTCTAAAATATATGATGTAGAATCAAAAGTGGAAAAAGAAATATCACTACTTACTTTACCTATCATGTTTGGTCTCTTTGTAGAAGATTTTGGTCCTGACAGTTACTCAGATATTATTACAAGTATAATTTATGAGGAATTAGAAGAGTACACAGAAAAAATTCTTGGGAAAAATCATCAACATGCTATACACTTGGATATACCAGATAGAAAATCATGGAATGAAAACACTCATTCATGGCAAAAGATTAATAAAAAATACTTTTCAATAAATGGTGATAGAATAGTATTTGTACCCAAGAAAATAGCCGTTAGAAATCATTCACTTTCATCCGTTAGTTACGTTAACTCTATAGTTCTCAAGTTTGTAAAGAAGTCTTGGGAAAAAAAACATGGTGTAAAAACTACTCAAAAGAAAATGGCTGCTTTAGTAAAGTCTGAATACCCTCAAATGCGAAGTAAACAAATAGCTTATATGATTGGCTTAAAGAATCCCAGAGAATTTTTACAATTTGCTAATAGAACAAGTAAAATTATCTGAAAACTATAATACCTCCTTTAATAAAATTACGATGATTTCTCCTTTAGGCTTAGTCAACCTAAAGGTTTTTTGTTATGGTGTAATTTATAGGTACTACTACATTAATTTAGACATTAAATAACACTTCACAAACTTAATTGCATTACTGTTTCCTATTTAATCTATCTACTTCTTTTTGACATTTCTTACAAATTCCATTTAGCTTATCTGGCTTCGTTAAATTTGCATAAAAAGATGTTACTCGTTTTCTTTTATGGCAACGTTGACACACTTTAGTTACAGGCATAAGAGCTCATCTCTAATATAACTTATAATCTTATCTTAAAACACAAATAAAACTAAATCTACTTATCTATTTCTAACATACATATACATATCTGATATTATCTATTTCAATTTCATGTAACTTGTCTTCCACATCTTTTAAGATAATCATCCCACCATTGTATCCTTGGATTATTCCTTCAAGTTGCTCAAGTTCTTCATCTGTTGATACGTTTTGCAACTGAATGGTAGCATTTATCTTGTACTGCCAACTTAATTTGAGGCGTTTAGAGATTAATTCTAGTGACTGCTTAGGTTTAGTAACAATTTTAGGCTTATTAAATTCCCTTTTTAATGCTGCTGTGTGGTCTGATAAAAAGAAGCCTTTCCATTTCAACATACCTCGGTCGTGATAGTCATACTTAAAGAAGTTATTAACGATATCCATAAACTCATCATCTTTTTTATCCAATGTAATTCACCCTATTCAAATTATACGAACATGTGTTCAAATTGTAAACAAAAAAAGAGCCATCTTCCATTTCAGAAAGTGGCTATTCTTACTATTCTTTTGAATAAGTTATTATATATGACCCTAAAGTACTTTCAACTTTTTTAACTTTTACAATTACTGATTGCCCTTTTTTCACTTTAGGATTCTCAGTAGATACAAAATTTAAATGCTTACCAGTTTCTATGTTATACCCAAAAGCACTATTTGGAGCTAACTTTGTAACCTTAATTTTTACTGTTTTACCATCAATACTTTTCCCCTTATTCAGAGCTTGTTCAGCCTGTGCTGTTGTATAATCAGCCTTTTGTGTACCACCACAAGAGGTTAAAAATAATATTGATAACAACATGATAATAATTATTTTACTTTTTTTCATTAATTTACTCCCCCAATGTTATATTTTAATATTACCTTATTTTTAGATAAATTTTCAACAAAAAAGAGCCTATCTAAATTAATAGATAGACTTCCCTATAAGTAACTATTTCTTAGAATTTTAATTATATCACATTTAAAATGGCTTTACACCTGCTCCTAAGTCAATATTTGGTACATGTTTTTCTAGACACTTGTTCTGATTCTTTCAGTGTTGAACCAATTAATATAATTTGAAATCCTGAGAATTAAATCCTCAAAGCTTGAGAAGTGCGTTTGAAAGACAAATTCTCGTTTTAATAATGAGTGAAAAGCTTCTATTTGGCTATTATCGTAAGGATACCCTTGCTTAGAATACGAATGGACGATTTGATGTCGT
>NZ_AZEH01000038.1 GCF_001436275.1 Liquorilactobacillus oeni DSM 19972 | reverse complement strand
ATGAGTCGTGACAGGCTCGAACTGTCGACCCTCTGATTAAAAGTCAGATGCTCTACCGACTGAGCTAACGACTCGAATGGAGGATACAGGGCTCGAACCTGTGACCCTCTGCTTGTAAGGCAGACGCTCTCCCAACTGAGCTAATCCTCCAACAATCGCACGGCAACGACCTACCCTCGCAGGGGGCGATCCCCCAACTACTCTTGGCGCTAA
>NZ_AZEH01000037.1 GCF_001436275.1 Liquorilactobacillus oeni DSM 19972 | reverse complement strand
TTTTATTATGGCACAAACGTCTAAGTATTTGTGTACCAAATACTAGGATAGGAGCATTTTGAATATAATTATAATTATGCTATATACATATTAACATTGCTTAATAAGCTAATAACTACCTTTAGAAAACAATTACTAGTTATTACCATCGTCTAGGTTAAATTCTAAGGTAGATTCACCATTACCTACATTACTTACTACATAAAACAGATATTTACTACTACCAATACGAAAAGATGAGCATGGTTTAATGATATCCTTACTTACTTCTCCTTTAATTTTGATGCTAACTTTATCTCCTTTTCTTTGACCAGATAAATCTGCTGATAATATTCTGTAGTCTTTTCCTTGTAATTGTATTTTAAAAGTTACATCGTCCATATTATTACCTTCTTTCAAGTTGAGTATACTCTAACACTGTAAACGCTACAATACTCCTATATGTCCATATAAGCGTTTCTAAGGTGTTTTAACGTTTTCTAGTTATACTTAATTATTAATATAGTTCGTTAGAAGGTAAACCAGAAGGGTAGTTTTTCATAATATGTATAAAAAAAGAAGGCTTATCAGCACTCTTACAATTATTTGCCTAGTTTTCTCTTACTTGCTAAATTCCTAAAACCTTTTTCTTTTTAGCTTCAAATTCCTCTTGTGTAATAATTCCTTCATCCAATAGTTTCTTAAGGTCTCTAAGTTCTGTTCCTTCACTAGTTGGTGCTACAATCGCTGTTTTAGCAGCTTGTACCGGCTGAGCTTTAGGAAGTTTATTATCTTCACCAACAAAAGGCATATTTCTAAATCCATGTTTAAAAGGTAACCCTAAGAGAACCAAAAAGAAAGCGACACTCATAGTATTCTTTAATATACCTGGAATCTGTGGGTAGGCAGTAAACCCTATAATGAAAGTCACAATAAACCAAGAAGCAACTACACTATATTCAATCAGTTTTCTAGGTCTCTTTTTGCAAGTAGAAACAAATAGAAACCCAAGTACTATTAAATAAATCCCTAAAATTACAAAAGCTATCCCACTATTATTAGCTATGTTGGCTTCGGCCCTACCACCATTCTTTAACATGTATTCATAGTTTGCACTACCCAGATAGAACATTGAACCATGAAAAGCAACTAATGACCACAACAATAGCAAAACTCCTGAAACAAGTCTTCTAGTGATTAATCTATTCCCCATTTTAGTAACCCACTCCTTTTGTTTTCCTCATTAACTATACAACTTTTTATAAAAAATGTGTTATTATTCTCTTAACTCCTTGTCGGTTAATACTAGGAGATATCAACATGGCATCCATAAAAAAGTATAGTTCTAAAGGACAAACAAAATGGAAAATTAGGATTTTGGTAGGGAGGGATGAGTTAACAGGAAAGCAAAAAGTTAAAACTAAACAAGGTTTTAAATCGAAGAAGGCAGCACAATTAGCAGTCTTAGAATTAGAAAGTAGTAGTTGCTTAAACACCTCTAAAACGTCCCTAAATTCTCCTGTAACAACTTCAAGTATCACGTTTAAACAAGTTTACCTAGAGTGGTTTAAGTTATATCAGAATACTGTTAAAGAGTCTACATGGATAAAAACAAAAGAGATTTTTAAGCTTCATATTCTTCCAATTCTTGGCAATAGAAAGTTAAATACTATTACTGATGTACTATGTCAAAAAGCAGTTAATCACTGGTATGATGAGAGATATACCAAATTTAAGGTCTGGATTAATAACGTATCAAGGATATTTAAGTTTGCCAAAAGAAAACACATTATTAGCCTTAATCCAGTAGAAAACATTTTAATTCCAAAAAGAACTAATGTTAGAACAATGACTAATAACTATTACGATAAAGAAGAGTTGAAGCAATTCTTAGACTGTCTTTATGATTTAGACGATTATCAAGCTTATGCTTTCTTTAGACTTTTAGCTTTCAGCGGTCTAAGAAAAGGTGAAGCTTTAGCACTTTATTGGAAAGATATAAATTTCTCTCAAAAAATAGTCTCAGTCACAAAAACACAAAGCCGTGGAGTCAATGGTATTAATGTTCAAACGCCTAAGACCTATGAGAGTAACAGAAATGTATTTCTTGACACTAAGACTATCAACATTTTGAAAAAATGGAAAAAGTGTCAATCCTTAAAATTAAAACAGCTAGGTTATTCTTATTCAACTAGCCAACTTATTTTTTCAAATACCAGGAATACTATGCTACAGCCTGTTAAACCAACTTTATGGCTAAAACGTGTAACTGAAAATTACAACTTGAAGCATATTACAACCCATGGATTCAGACATACTTACGCCACACTTGCTTTTGAGAGCGGACTTTCTGTTAAACAAGTTCAACTACAACTGGGACATAGAGATATTCAAACCACTTTAGATATATACACTGCTGTTACTAATAAACAAAAGAATGAAATTGCAGACAAATTTTCAGCCTATGTAAATTTTTAATAGTCTTGGGGCATTCGCCAAATTGGTAAGGCAGCGGATGAAAAAACATTCACAAAAACATTCACTTTTGCTAAAAAGTTACTGTTTAGAATGATTATAAAAAACACAAAAAAATACCGCTAATTAGGCTTTATAAGCCTTAATTAAACGGTACTCAAAACGTATAATTGGGCATACTGGACTCGAACCAGTACATTGCGGATTCAGAGTCCGCTGCCTTACCAATTTGGCGAATGCCCAAAAATAAAAAATCAACTATTTAATAATAGTACCTTTTCAATAGCTTGTCAATGCTGTTTTCCAATAACATCACTATCAAAAATGGCTTAATTCATCACTTTCCAAAAAGAAAAGCCCACCCATAATACGATGGACGATTTCACTGAAAATCGATGATATCACCCGTACGGGGATCGAACCCGTAACTCCGCCTTGAGAGGGCGACGTCTTAACCAATTTGACCAACGGGCAAGTACTCTTACTATTATACAGAGACCTATAATAATGTCAAGGCTTCTTTAACTGTTTATCTGTAGATATACGCACACTAAAAAAATAAACAAACAGTAGGAAACACAACCCATGATAACAAAATTCAGCAACGGGATCTGCACAAATTTGCCTGTCATCATGAAGAAAAGAGTCGTGACGCTCCACTTTAAGAGTTTTATATACATCTTTTTCAACCTAGGATTCATAATTCACTTCCCTAGTATTAAATGCGTTTAAAGACCAGTGCAAGCTCTGGAATTTTTACACATTTTCGATCATAATATTGAACTTCAAAGAAATCTGCACCTACTTTAATCAATGCATACGTTCCACCCAGATAACTGTACGTGCCGCGCGGAAAACTAATGCTTCCCGGGTTAAGAAACAAACAGTTTTTCCGGTATTCAGCCCCTAAAAGGTGTGTATGTCCGAATAAAACAATTGTAGCTGCCTTTTCTTCAGCTAACAGGCTAAGCCTTTGCATTCCATTATTAACCCCGTAAAGATGCCCATGTGTCAGTAAAACGAGTTCGTCCCCGCTCTTTTCAAGAAGTGTTTCTTCAAAACGCGGGTCATAATCACAGTTACCCGTGACAACCTTAAAATTATCAAAAATACTATCATCGGGTGAAAGCTCTGAATCACCGCAATGAAACATCTTTGTAACTTTCCCTTGATATTTATCTACCAATTTAGCTAGAATATCTCGATCACCATGGCTGTCACTTACAACTAAAAAACTGCTTATCTTTTCGTTCATTAACTTTTCCACCAATCATCAAATTTTTCATTCAAAACTGCGAGTGCTCTTCCCCGATGACTGATTCTATTTTTTTCAGCCGGTGTTAACTGGGCAAAGGTTTTTTTTAGTTCCGGTACATAAAAAAGCGGATCGTATCCAAAACCATCGACTCCACGAGGAACTTCAAGAATATTACCTGTTACTTCTCCTGTCACTTCCAGCGCTTTCTTATCCACACCAGTAACTACCAAAGATGTATGGAATCTTGCTGTTCTTTCAGCTAAAGGAATTCCCTTCAATTCTTTGAGTAGTTTTGCATTATTTGCGGCTTCATCATGATCACCCGCATAACGAGCAGAATATATTCCAGGAGCTCCCTGCAGCGCGTCAACCAGCAATCCTGAATCATCTGCAAGTACCGTTTCATTCAAAAGAGCTGTCAACGTGCTCGCTTTAATATAGGCATTTTCAGCAAAGGTTGTCCCGTTTTCAACAATTTCAGGAACTTTTTTTAAATCATTAAGTGTTTTAACTGTAAATCCCCGAGGTTCGAAGAAAGTTTTGAACTCTCTTGCCTTACCCTCATTCTTAGTAGCAATAATTATTCTTTTCATTATTAAAAATATCCTTTCAAATACCTACTTTTATCTTTTCATTATAGCTATAATTCTGATTTATACGCAACTTTCCTAATTTTTCAAATAACTATTCGTTTTTTACAACTTCAAGGTATAATTAGTATTAGATTAGATTGAAGGAGAGACTTCATGGAAGTAAAATTTTACCAACAATTATTAGCAGACGATACATCAACCTCTATTTTAGGATACGAAGTCTTGCGTGATATTTTGATTCCTGAATTAACAGGTGAAAATAAAACTATTCTTTACTGGGCGGGCAAACGTCTGGCACGCGAAATTTTTCTTGATAAATCTGAAGACTTGGCATCTTTCTTTGAAAAAGCCGGCTGGGGTTCACTTAAAGCTGGCAAAGCAAAGAAAAACCAGCAACTGTTTGAACTGAGCGGAAAAATCATTAAACTACGACAGCAAAACATCAAGCAGGCAGATTTTCTTTTAGAAGCTGGCTTTTTGGCAGAAACGCTGCAAAACCAAACTGGCTGTGTTACCGAAGCAATTATTAAGGATAACGATTCTCATAACGGTAAAATTATTTTTTTGGTTCAGCAAGATCCAAGCTTACCTCTTGATGCTGCTGTACGGCCTGACAAACCTCCGCTTAGGTTTACCTCAGCGTCAGAAAAGGGGCTGGGTCAAAAGTGAAATTTTAGCCTAGTTCCTCTACTTATTCCGGATAAACGTGTGGCATAAGTCAAAATTTTCCGTCTAACCTCGAATTACTCATAGCAAATTACTCGCTATGTTCGTAATTTCTTGTTAGTACTCAAATTTTACCGACTTATGTCACATTCTTAGAAAAATAAAAAACTTGGAGATTATTCTCCAAGTTTTTTATTTAGCTCTAACTAATTAATTTGTAAAGGATTGACTTTGCTGCCATTTCTTTGAATAGAAATAATTATTAATTTTATAACTGACTTTAGGCTGCTTTTTGGTTAAAAACGGGTTAATATACTTATCAGCTGCCAACCAGCCACGCCAGCCGAGATGGATAGTATCCTGCATGAAATAAGCTTTATTCCCATCATCAGTTAGATCAACAACGTTATTAAAACCTTGAGAATTTAACTGGTATTTGATCTTCTTCACAAAGTTCCTAAGCATTGGCATTGAAAGCCCTGTGTATTCAGACCAACGCTCATTAACCGGCGGAATAATAAACAGTGCATTCATATTTTTGTCGGCAAACTGGTTAAGTACTAACTGAAAATCTGAAAATTCCACCGAATCAGTATAGTTATAATTTTTTTGTTTACCTGCCAATTTCTTATAATTATGCTTCAAGCGCTTATCCCAAAATCTATTATCAACTTTGAACTGATTATTAGTTGTATGCTCTTTTCCAAGTGTATAAGCAACTTTGTCGAGTTGCTTTAAATTATAGGCTTTAGGTAAAAATCTCTCGTTACGACTAATTGTCTGCACGCGGTTATTTAACGACACAGTTGAAAAAAGCTGGTCTTCTCGATCAAGAGCATTCGACTTTAAGGTAAGATAGGTCCTCTCAAAGCTGCTTAACGGATGTCCAGCCGCAATTCTCGCAATTCCTTTTGATTCTACGCTGGAATGATCGGCTGAAAGCTCCAACAGCCTTTGAGCTGCATATCTGTTCATCCTATTATTCTTAGCATGCAAAAGCCATTTCACAATTTCCGGCTTAGGGTAATAATAGTTAAACACAACTGGAGCAATTCCGCCCTTCACAAACCACTGGGGTGAAACAATAAAAACTGCTTTTTTCCCTTCAAGCTTATCATCAATTCCCTTCATGCCCCAATAATGAACTAAAGACTGTGTTCCAGGTGCTCCCAAAAGAAATGGCCGGTAATTTCTATGATATTTTTGTGCAAGAACTGCAGGATGCAATGAGTCCATCCGGGATAACTCAGATGAGCCGAAAAAGGGCACATAATTTTTAGAAAAAGCGGCCTTTTTGACTGCCATTCCACGAAAAACTTTAGGAGATTGAGACAATGCTGCCCTCTGAATAGTGCCCTCTGAAATATTCTGGATACTGACCGGGATAAAAAAGAGTGTCAGTAATAAGATCACCGCCGCAATAATAGGCCCAAAAATCAAGAATAGTTTCTTCGACATCTTCATGTTACATACTTTCTACTTTCGCAATAATTTTATTTGGCGTATCCCATTCGCTGCGTTCAAACTCTGAAACCGGCACATCAACTCCACACTGAGATTGTAATTCTAACAAAAGCTGAACTGTTGCCATAGAATCCAGCAGTCCTTCATCATAGAGATTGATATCCAAGTTATCTGCGATTTCTTGACTTCCTGTTAAATCTTCTAAAATCCCAATTACTTTTTCTTTCATTTTTTAAAACTCCCCTTTATTTTAATGTAGCAATGTTATGGAAAAATAATGTATCTAAAAACCCTGAAAAGATTAAAAAGCTGAAACAAACGACGTTAAAAGTAATGAAAATTGCCAACAGCTTTGTAAAACGGTTGCTTGGAATCTTACTACGATGCTTTTTCTTATAACGAAGCCAAACATCGCACAGTATAATCGCTACAGCATGGTAAAGGCCATAAACAATATAATACCAAGTTAATCCATGCCAAAAACCCATAATCAAAAACAACGTTAAGTAACCAACATTCGCGATGGTGATTCTATTTTTGATAAGCTTCTTTTTCATAATGAAAAAGACCAGCCTCATATAAATGTAATCTCGAAACCAAAACGAAAGCGTCATGTGCCAACGATTCCAAAACTCTTTGATGTTCCAAGCACAAAATGGCCTGTTAAAGTTCATCGGAGTCTCAATTCCCATCAAGTAACTAATACCAACGGCAAAAAGACTATAACCTGCAAAATCAAAGAAAAGATCCATAGAATAGACATACATGTAAGCAACTAGCCACCAAGAAATACCGCCGTATGTCAATGCCATTTTACCAACATTCGGCAACAACAATGTTCCGAAAATATAGGCTAAAACAAACTTATACAAGAAACCTAAAAAGATGTACCATACGCCCTTATCTAATAGCTGCAGATATTTCTGCGGATCTGGTTTTCTTTCATAGTCTCCCTTAAATCTTCTATAACGGTCAATTGGCCCTGAAGAGATTGTCGGAAAGAAAAGCAGAAACTGCAATGTCAGCCAAGGGTCAAACTCCTTGATTGCCCCGTCTCGTATTTCCATGATCATCTGGACAGCTTTAAACGTCAAGTAGCTGATCCCTAAAAAACCGATAAGCGAAGGATGCCCGTAAACTGCTGGTGTAACCTTGACGATTATTAACGGAATGATTGCAAGGACTACAGCGCTACAAAAGACCCAAGTTTGATTCACCTTTTGCCTATAGTAGAAATAAGCACCTATTAAAACCATTTCGAAAATAATATAAGCAATGAGCGCTATCCCTTCATGCCACTTAACACCACCAAAAGCAAGTACTAAAAAAACAAAAGAAATAATTGTCTGATACCAATGAAGTTTTTTACCATACAGCATTGCGATTATGATCGGTAATAATGCAACAAATAGGTAAATAAAATACATTGGATTTTCATAAGGTTGTAAATTAATCATTAGTGATTAACCTCGCTGAACAAACGTTTCCGATCAACTTTTCCATTTGTTGTCAGCGGTAATGAATCCATGTAAATAAAACGTTGCGGGATCATGTAAGGCATTGACAAGTTTGTCAACTTATCTTTAATTGCTTTTGTCAGCTCAATGTTATTTTTAAATCCATTAGACTTAGCAACAACAAAAGCAACTAATTGTGCAACTTTATGATCCATCCCGTACTTTGGCACGCAGGCTGCTTGCTTCACCAAGTCAACTTTTCCAAGATGATAGTCGACTTCTTCTAATTCTATTCTGAAGCCATGCAGTTTAACCTGAAAATCAAGCCGGCCCTTATAAAGCAGCTGCCCATTTTCATCAAATTGCCCTAGGTCTCCAGTCCTATAAGCATTCTGATTATTAAAAGTTACAAAAGCTTGTTGTGTTTTATCGGGGTTATTAAGGTAGCCGCGAGAAACGCTTGGACCATAAACCAGAATTTCGCCTGCTGTATTGCGAGGAACCTCTTGTAATTTTTCGTCTACCACTGCAATGTGTGTATCATTTTTGGGTTTGCCAATCGGCATGCGCTCATAATCAGCAAGAATTTTATCTGTTATTTTTACTTTGGTAACTGCAACTGTAGTTTCAGTTGGTCCATAAGTATTATAGATAGCAGCATTAGGAAATCGCTGTTTCAATTGCTGTGCCGTCTTATGGGTCAGCTCTTCGCCACAGAACAAGAAATGTTTTAAAGTTGGATAGTGCTCTTCATTAAAATTTTTCTCAAGCAGACAAATATCCATAAATGACGGTGTTGAAACCCATACATCTAATCCAAGCTTAGGCAGCAATGAAAAAAGCTGTCTGAAGTCTTCCGTTGTTTTTTTAGGAATTACGCTCAATGTACCCCCGCGTGTCAGTGCAGGATAAAGATCCATAACAGATAGATCGAAAGAATACGGCGGCTGTGAAAGAAAAGTGCTTTCACTTTTAATTCCAAAATCATTCTCCACCCAAGCCAAGAAACTTTCTAAATTGTTTGCACTGATTTGAACTCCCTTAGGCATGCCTGTGGTTCCTGAAGTAAAGATAATATAGAAGATATCATCACCAGATACTGGATTATTTACCGTATAAGGTTCCCTTCCAGAAAAAATCTGGTCTAACTCTGCGGTTGAAATAAAGGGCAAACCTGATAATGCTACCGGCAGCTCTTCAACTGCAATACATGCAGCTGGCTTTGCAATCTGATTTATCATAATCAACCGTTCACTAGGTGAATCGCTATCAATAGGTATGTAGGCATGCCCTGCTTTAACAACCCCTAGAAAAACAGCAATCATTTTAAACGTTTGCCCACCGTATACAATAATCGGCGCCTTTTTGGGCAATTTCGTTTCAGTAATTGCAGCTGCAACAGCATCAGAATATTCCTTTAACTCAAGATACGTATTCTTTTCTCCAAGATAATTGTAGGCAATTTTTTGCGGTTCTTTTTTAGCCCATTCATCTATTCTTTGAATTACATTCATTTAATTTGTTCTCTCCCCAACTAAAACTCGTTATAAATAAAGTGCGGTCCATTAATGCCACTGTAGCTGTATAAATAAACTAAAATCAGCATAATTGCAAAATAAAAAAGAGTTTTTAAAATAAACCTAGTTACTTCACTATGTAATACTCGTATATGCCATTGCCCCATATCACTTCACCCCCAAAATACTGTTTTACAGGAATTGCAAATTTTATTTCTAATTCACTACTTTACTACATTAATGTTACACCACAGTAAACCAGTTTTTTGTAAATTTTTTCAAAGATTGCTTAAGAATTTATTAAATTACATTCTTTTACATAAATTTAAAATAGATTTAAAAACAAAAAAGAAGGGATTATACCCTTCTAAGCTAATTCTTTAGTTATGTTACTTATCTTTAAATTCACCTTCGATAATATCGTCATCTTTATCTGTATAACTTGAATCTTTATCGCTGGGTGCCTCTGGCATGACTGCTGCAGCGATAAAATAGATGATGATCCCCACAATTAATTGGCCGGGGAAGAAAATTAGAATAGTCCCAACAATGCGCACAATTGCCTTATCCCAATCAAAATATTCTGCGATTCCCCCAAAAACTCCAGAAACTATTTTATCTCTTGACTTTGTTAACTTATTCTTTTTTTTCATGAAAATTGCCTCATTTCCGTTCAGTCTTTCTTTCTGATCTTTACTTACTCTATTATCACCAGATTTAGTCTGCAAAATCAACATATTTGAGTCATTTTTATTTTGAAGCAATATTCTGCCATCACTTGTCTTAGTAAAAAGTATGTTGCTGCCGGATTCGTTTTCTACACGGTAGCTTGCTATAATGCGATAATAGCGGCGGTTTTTGCATTGAAAAGGCTGATCGCAGGTTGTTACGTAGCTGTCTTTTTGTAAACGTCTTAAACCAGAATACATTGTATAATATTACATTACAATAAAAAATAAATTTTTGTGCAAAAAAAGAAGGGCTCTGCCCTCCTTCACTTCATAACATTCTTATAGGTATTGCTGTAACTTAGCCTGAATTTGTTCTTTTGGATGATATCCAACCAAAGTATCAACAACTTCCCCATCTTTTTTAATCAACAATGTAGGAATACTCATAATTCCAAAATTGCTTGCAACTTCTTTGTTTGCATCAACATCTACTTTACTGAATGAAACCTTGTCGCCCATTTCTTCATCTAAATCTTCTACCACGGGAGATTGCATCCGGCAAGGCCCACACCATGTTGCCCAAAAGTCTGTTAATGTCACCCCTTGACTTGTTTCCTGTTCAAAAGTTGCATCTGTAAGTTCTTTAACCACTTATAACGCCTCCTACTTTGTTTTTGTAAGTAAATCATAACAGATTAAATTGAAAAAGCAAAATAACTGCTTACTTAAAATATACTATAGTTGCACCATTTCCGCCCGCACTTGGAGAGGCAAAATTAAAACTCTTTACACTCGAGTTCTGTGCAAGGTAATCAGTAATACCCTTTCTTAAAGCACCAGTACCTTTTCCATGGACAATCGTAACACTGTTATAACCAGCAAGAACCGCAGCGTCCAAGTAGCGGTCGACCTCAACCAGTGCCTCTTCGTAACGATGGCCTCTTAAATCTAGGGTAGGAGAAACGTGAGTCTTATTAGAAGAAGATATCGTTGTTCTTAGTGACTTTGTTTTTTCAGGCGCAACTTTTATTTTTTCTAGATCAGTTTCACTAACCCGCATTTTTAAAATCCCAATTTGAACATCCCATTCATTTTCGCCTGCTTTACGAATCAGTACTCCCCTTTGACCATAAGACTTAACTAAAACGTCATCATTCGGCCGAAGCTGCTGCTTTTCCTTAGCTCGTCTTAAAACACGGTTTTTTTTCAGACTGGTTGGCTGGCGCAGCTGGCTCATCTGTGTTTTTGCACTGATCAGTTGATCTTCTTTAACCGCCGCCCCTTTTTGTAAGCGCAGCTGGCGCAGATCAGCAATCAGTTTATCAGATTTTTTGCTAGCCCTTTCCACAACTTCATTTGCACGTTTGCGAGCTTCTTCAAGCAAACCTGCTTTTTGACTAAGCAGCCGATTATATTCTTCTTCTAATTCAGCATGCAGTTGTTTTGCATCTTTCAAATTTTTATGAAGTCCAATTGCTTCTTCTTCAGCTTGATGTCTTTTTTCTACCAAATCTTGAATCATGTCATTGAGATCCTGGTTTTGCCCGGCACTCAGTTCACGAGCTTGTGCTATAATCTGTTTATTCAATCCTAAACGTTCTGAAATTTCAAGTGCGTTGCTTCTCCCTGGAATTCCAATCAGCAGCCGATAAGTTGGACGCAATGTTTTACTGTCAAATTCCATGCTTGCATTAATCGTTTGGGCCCTTTCATAACCGTAAGCCTTAAGTTCTGGGTAGTGAGTAGTGGCAACAACATAGCTGTTCTGCGCACCAGCGTAGTCCAAGATTGCAATCGCGAGTGCTGCACCTTCTTGCGGGTCAGTACCGGCTCCAAGCTCATCAAAAAGAACTAAAGAACGCGGTCCAATGGTCTCTAAAATCGTAACTATATTTGTCATGTGTGATGAGAAAGTACTTAGGCTCTGTTCAATCGACTGCTCATCGCCAATATCTGCAAAGATCTCATCAAAGACGCCAATCCGGCTCTCTTCAAATGCCGGAATAAATAGGCCAGACTGTCCCATCAGTTGAACCAAGCCCAGCGTTTTGAGGGTAATTGTTTTTCCACCAGTATTAGGCCCTGTAATCACAATTGCCTTGTAATCTTGTCCAAGGGTTATGTCATTTTTAACAGCTACTTTTTCCTCTAAGAGAGGATGCCAAACATGCCTGAGATAAACATCATTTTCCGGTGATAAAAGCGGCTGGGTAGCTTTCAATGCAGCTGCATACTTAGCTTTAGCATTAGCAAAGTCAAAAATTCCTAAGATTCCAGCATTGTCTTCCAATTCCGCCGTGTAAGGAGCAATCAGTTCTGATAATTCTTGGAAGATCCTCACAATTTCTTCTTTTTCGCTAAGCTGTTGTTGTTTTAAACGATTGTTCAATTCAACAACCGCACGTGGTTCTATAAAAAGGGTCTGTCCCGAAGCGCTTTGATCATGCACAACGCCTCCAAAACGAGATTTATATTCTTGTTTAACAGGAATAACGTAGCGTTCATTTCTAATTGTAATAACGGCATCACTGAGATATTTTGAAGAACTGCCATGAATCAATGAATTCAGCTTATCACGCAGCTGATTTTCTGTGGATGATATTGATCGACGAATACTTGCTAAAAGCGAAGAGGCTTCATCTGTAACATAGCCATCAGATTCAATTGCTTTTAACAAACGTTTATTAATCTCCGGTAAAATCTGCAAACGTGCTGCAACTTCATACAAAGATGTCAATTGAACCTTTTCATCATCAAGCTTTATAAAAAAAAGCCTGACTTCATTTGTAGCACGCAGCACCCTGCCAATCGCAGCAAGTTCTTTGCCATTCAGTGCGCCGCCAATGTCCAATCTCTTCAAATACTGTTTGATGTCAAACAACTTTGGAATCGGAATCTCGCCCTTCAATCGTAAAATGTCGGCAGCATCCTTTGTCTGCGCAAGCCACTTTTCAATAACTTCACTAGTTATACTCGGCTGTAGCTCAACAGCCAGTCTCTCTCCCATCGGCGTCGTAGTAAATTGACGCAATCTATTCTTAATTTTATCGTATTCCAGAGTCATCATTGATTTACTGTTCATATATTTGTCTCCTCTGAAGTAGTATTCTGATCCAGTTCTTCAAGAATCTGCTGTGAAATGACCGGCGTTTTGTGTAAAATCACCTGAGCAAGTTGAGAGTCTTCAATATTATTCCTAATTGCTTCACTCGGCCATGCCTGCAAAAATAATAAGCCTGCAAAAATCAATAGATATACTAAAACGAGCGAGAAAACTCCTCCTGCAATCGAATTCAATTGTTTTATAATTGGTATTTTCGTGATCATATTCAAACTGCGAATAATTCTTCTGATGACTAAACCACCCACAATAATAATCAGCCAGTAAGCAATTCCATAGTAAAAAGTATTGCTCCCAGTTAGTGAATTACCCTGAACAGCCTGCCAAGACGCTTGATTTTTCTCAAATAATTTTACTAAAAGATACAGCCATTCACCCAAAACCGCTGAAAATTTAGCTGCAAGAAAAAAGATTACTATTAATCCAACCAAATCAAGCAAGGTAAGAACCAATCCTCTTCTTGCTCCATTAAAATAAGCTAAAATCAACAAAATAACGATAATTATTGTAATAAGCATACCAACTCACCTGCTTTTCTAGTTGTTCTTTTCATCTTTTAAACGGTCTAATTCTTCTTGTTTATAAATCTGATCAGAAACTGCATTAATGGCCAGCAAAACAGCCGCCCTTTCTTTACTTAAACCAGGCATCAGTTGATTAATCTCCTTGAATTGCTGTTCCACTAATTTGACAACAATTTCCATATGCTGGGTCGAACTGTCTCCGATAATAATATAGTCTTCACCGGCAATATGAGCTTTAAAACGCCGTTTGCCTTCTGACATTTTGGAACCTCCCTAATTCAAAGTTACGTAATTTAATTCTAGCATAAAAATACATTTCTTTTTATTATTGAATGAAATTTAACAAAAAAGAACCCTAAAAGTTAAATTGTAGCTTTAACTTTTAGGGCAAAACACGATTTACTTGGATTCTTCCTCTAAAATTCCGAAAGTCTTTTTTTATTGCATATTCTCATCATTTAAGAATGTGTCCAAAACTCCTTCAACCATATCCCATTCCTCATAACTTTCAATATCATGCAATTCAGCATCATTTGCTTCTCCATTTTCGTCTGGATCAAATGAAAATGCAAGGACATCAACCTGTTCTTCAGGCTGTGTTCCTGCAGGAATTAATAGAATATACGATTTACCGTAATCATCAGACTCAAAAGTAAAAAGTATCTCATATAGAGTTTCATTGCCGTTTTCATCAACAAGTGTAATTAAACTATCTTCTTCGCTCATTAAACTGCCTCATTTCTGTGTTAAAAACTTTGTGTTTTACAATAAGGGCCCTTTACGGTCAAGGTAGTTTTGCAAAATAAGTCCAGCTGCAACCTTGTCGATAACTTTCTTGCGTTTCTTACGCGACGTATCAGCTTGTTCGACCAACATCCGTTCTGCTTCAACAGTAGTCAGCCTCTCATCTTGATAATCAACGGGCAGATTGAAGTTATCCATTAAAAGCTTACCATAGTTTTTAGAGGCTTCTACCCGTGGACCAGAAGTATTATTCATATTCTTTGGAAGACCTACAACAAAACCAGTAACTTCAAACTTGGCCACCAGTTTTTTGACACGCTCTATACCAAAATTTTGTTGTTCTTCATCAATGGGAATAATTTCTATCCCTTGCGCGGTCCATCCTAAAAGATCACTGACGGCAACACCGACAGTCCGAGAACCAACATCCAATCCCATTAGCCTGCTCACTTTTTACCCTCCTTGTTAAGGTAAGAGCGTACCAACTCCTCAACAATTTCGTCACGCTCGTGTTTTCTAATCAAATTACGGGCATCATTCAACCGGGGAATATAAGCCGGGTCTCCAGACATAAGATACCCTACTATTTGATTAATGGGATTGTAGCCCTTTTCTTCTAGTGCCTGATAAACTGTCACAAGTGTTTCGTGTACATTTTTTTGATTACCATCTTCAAAATCAAAATACATTGTTTTATCTAAAGAACTCATTGCAAGCACCTCCGCTGCACAACTCCTGTTACTATTCTACTAGAGAAAAAAGGTTGTCACAATCAAAACATCGCCTTGTAACCATACCGTAACACAAATGATAAGTCTGTAATCGGATTGATGCTTTTCCTTTACAATCCACTATAAATTACGCAGAATAGCTCTAATAAACAAACAGGCTGAAACAAAACATCAGTTTCGTAACAGCCCTTTAATTTAATTTCAATATTTTTTGATAAAATATTGAAAAATAAACTCTTTTATTCTTTTTCCTTTAACCAATCTGCTGCTGTTGAAAGAGCAGAGCTGATACCTGCAGGTTTTTTGCCTCCCGCCTGCGCCAAGTCAGGACGGCCGCCACCACCGCCGCCGACTTTCGGTGCAATTGCCTTAATCAGGTCACCCGCCTTCAAACCGGACTTTACCGCTTCTGGAGAAACTGCTGCAATCAAATTAACCTTGTCTTTTGCAATTGCGGTTGCAAGGACCAGTACATCAGAATAGTTTTTAGTTTTCCATTGATCAGCAAGCTGACGCAGCTGATCCATACCGGCAACTTTAACTTGTGCTTTAATAAGGGTAAATTTGCCAATTTTTTCACTCTGCTCAAAAATATTTGCAGCCTGCTGACTAGCAATCTTAGCTTCAAGTGTAGCAACTTGTTGTTCCAGCTGCTTGATTTCTGTCTGCAGCAGCCCAACGCGATGCGGAATTTCTTTTACTTGTGCTACCTTTAGTTCTTTACCAACATCATGCAAAAGCTGAGTATGAAGTTCTAAGAACTCATATGCTTCTTTAGAAGTAACTGCCTCGATCCTTCTTACTCCAGCACCTACACCTGATTCAGATACTATTTTAAACAAACCAAGTTCTCCAGTACTATCAACGTGGTTGCCGCCACAGAACTCAGTTGAATAATCTCCAACCTTAACTACACGAACCTGCTCGCCATACTTTTCAGTAAAGAGTGCAATTGCTCCTAATTTCTTAGCTGATTCTATATCAGTTTCAATTGTTTCGACTTTTAAATTCTGCCAGATTTTTTCATTTACTATTTTTTCAACTTTATTTAAATCTTCGTTGGTAACCGAACCTAGATTCGTAAAATCAAATCGTAAGTAAGTCGGCTCGACTAAAGAACCTGCCTGATGAGTATGACTACCTAAAACATCCCGTAGTGCCTGGTCCAGAAGATGAGTTGCAGTATGATTCTTGCGTACCTTATCATGGAATACCTGATCGACTTCAAGAGTATAGTTTTCATTAAGTTTTAATGGGAGCAAAACTTTCACAGTATGCATGTTTTGTCCTTTAGGAGCGTGCTGCACATCTGTAACCTCTGCAACAATTTTTCCTTCAGCATTTTTAATCACACCCTGATCAGCAACTTGGCCTCCCATTTCAGCATAAAAAGGGGTACGGCTAAATATCAAAACAGCTGTTCCATCTTTAACTTCTTTAACTAGCTTTTCACCCACAATAATATCCTTCAAAGTTCCGTTAGTCGTAAGTGCTTGATAACCCACATATTCACTTTTAGTTGTAATATCTGTTAAAAGCGCATTTTGTACACCCATTGACTTGGCATTGCTGCGAGCATTTCTTGCCCGCTGCTTTTGTTTTTGCATCTCAGAATCAAATTCTTTTTCATCAATGCTTAACCCTTGCTCTTGAGCATACTCTTTTGTCAGTTCAACGGGGAACCCATAAGTATCATAAAGTTTGAAGGCTTCTTTTCCAGAAAGTTCAGCCAACTGTTCTTTTTTGGCAGCTGCTATCATTTCATTCAATAACTGCAGTCCATCTTTAAGTGTTTCGTTAAAACGGTCTTCTTCCATCTTTACAACCTTGGAAATATAATCTGACTGTTTAAGCACTTCTGGATAATACGATTCCATAATCTTACCCACAAGCGGAACTAAACGATAAAGAAATGCTTGTTCAATTCCTAACTTCTGCCCATGCATTACCGCTCTGCGGATCAAACGCCTAATAACATACCCGCGGCCTTCATTTGAAGGCAATGCACCATCACCAATTGCAAACGTGACTGCTCGAATATGGTCTGCAATTACTTTAAAGGAAACATCTGTATCTGAACTATCTCCATATTGCTTTTGTCCACTGATCTTGGCGGTTTCATTAATCAAAGGTAAGAACAAATCAGTTTCAAAGTTTGTGCGTGCATTTTGAAAGACAGAAACAACACGTTCCAGGCCCATTCCTGTATCAATATTTTTATGCGGCAACGGTTCATAGGTTCCATCAGGTTTATGATTGAATTCAGAAAAAACAATATTCCAAATCTCAAGGTAGCGTTCATTTTCTCCGCCTGGATAACTTTCAGGATCATCTGCTGGCAGATTATTAAATTCTTGACCACGATCATAGAAAATTTCTGAATCTGGGCCGCTAGGCCCTTCACCTATATCCCAGAAATTATCCTCAACCTCGTAAATATGGTTTTGTGCTACACCAGCAACCTCGTGCCAAATTCTTTTTGCTTCCGTATCTTTAGGATAGACAGTCACATAAAGGCGTTTTGGATCCATCGCAAACCATTTTGGGCTGGTTAGTAATTCCCAAGCCCAAGTGATTGCTTCTTCTTTAAAATAATCCCCTACTGAAAAATTGCCGAGCATTTCAAAAAGTGTATGATGTCGTGCAGTATGACCTACGTTTTCAATATCATTTGTTCTGATACTTTTTTGTGAACTTGTGATTCTAGGATTCTGCGGAACCACCGTTCCATCAAAGAACTTCTTCATTGTTGCAACCCCTGAATTAATCCACAATAGAGTAGGATCATCATGTGGAATTAATGAAGCACTGGGCATTACTGTATGCCCTTTTTCTTTGAAAAAGTCCAGATACATTTTTCTGATTTGAGCACTCGTTAATTTTTTCATCTTATTTCTTTTCTTCCTCCCTCAAACAACAAAAACACCGTTGCAGTAAGGACGCTGGATGCGCGGTACCACCTTACTTGCAACGATGTTGTCGTTAACCTCTTTAATCTCAATAACGCTGAGTTGCGTTTTAAAAATTAACAGGGAGCACCCTAACTTTAAAATAGATTCTTTCACCAAGTGAACCTTCTCTTTTATTATAGGTTACGGCATATCCTGTCTTCTAAAATCCTCTAAAATTATATTAGAATTATCAAGGATTGTCAATTTGTCATTTAGAATCTCTATACTTGGAACGCTTTTCTTGTCTCCTTGCTATTTTCCGATCCTGTTGTTCCTTATTCCTAATCGCACGTTTAATCTTTTTACGATAGCCCGGTTTTCTCTTTTTACGCTCTTTTTTAACAAGGCCAACTAAGCCGACATCTAATTTTTCCTTTTTAATATGTCTTTTTTGGCGACGGTCACGATCATAAGAGTCAACAATTTCACCGTTCTTCAAAGCTTTGGGTTTGAATTTTATTCCCATTTCCTCAAGTTCTGAAATTTTAGTATCATCATTAGGATCATACAGTGTAATTGCGATCCCTTTCATCCCATTTCGGCCGGTTCGTCCAACACGGTGGATAAAGAATTCAAGGTCTTCTGGAATTTCGTCATTGATAATGTGTGAAACTCCTTCAATGTCGATTCCACGAGCTGCAAGATCAGTTGCAACAACAAATTGGTATTCCAAATTTTGAATTTCCCGCATAATTCTTTTGCGTTGACGCGGCAGAATTCCTCCGTGAACCTTAGCAACCCTTAGTCCCTGGGCCCTTAAATAATCTGTGAGTTCATCAGCCCGTGTTTTTGTATTTGTGAAAATGAGTGCCAAATATGGTTGTCCAAGTGTTAATAGTTTAAGGATCAAATCATTTCGTGCTTTTCCTTTTGTTGAAAGCAGCCAATTATCAATTGTCGGGCTGATGACTGTTTTACTCTTGATTTCTTCAATTACTGGTGCTTGCATATATTTTTTTAAGAACGGCTTTAGTTTTTCGGGGATTGTCGCTGAAAAAACCAGCATTTGAAGATCTTGCGGAAGAGCAGATGCAATGGTATCAACTTCCTTTAAGAAACCCAAATCCAAAGTCATGTCAGCCTCGTCGACTACCAGTGAATGTGCTTTATGAATATCTAAAGCTTGTTCATTCATTAAATCTACAATTCGGCCTGGAGTCCCGATTACCAGCTGGGGCTGTCTGTGTTGAAGTTTTTCTACTTGTCGCTGTTTATCAGTACCGCCCACATAATTTGCAAGACTAATTGTTTTTGTGCTTTTCCTTACGATTTGTTTTGCGGCTTCATGGATTTGATAAGCAAGCTCCCTACTAGGAGTCGTAATCACAGCTTGAACCTCATGCACTTCAGGATCAAGCTCGTTCAATAACGGCAATAAAAAAGTATGGGTTTTTCCGCTTCCTGTTTGTGATTGTCCCACTACACTTTTGCCTTCCATAATAACAGGTATCAGCTTTTCTTGTACTGCAGTTGGTTGTTTAAAGTTAATCTCTTTTAAGGCTTCATTAATAAATGATTTGAAGCCAAATTGTTGAAATGTTTCAGTCATTTTTTTCTCCTGTATATGCAGCTGCAATCGCATCTAATTTCTTCAAATAATCAGGAATCAGCGTATCATCCTTCATAAATGCTCCACTTGCAAGAGGATGCCCGCCGCCGCCGTACTCTTTTGCCAGTTCATTGATAACCGGCCCTTTGGAACGAATCCGCAAACGATAACTGCCGTCTTTTTGCTGTACAAAGATCGTCCAGCACTTTACCCCGATAACCTTTCCCATTAAGGGAACAACTGGAGCAGTACTGGCATCCTTTAATTCAAATTTTTTCATTAAATCATTATTGAGAACAATATGAGCTACGCCTTGGTCGCTCAGCTGCATATTTTCATACACGTAAGCTGCCAGCCGCGCAACCGGTAAAGCAATACTATCTAAAAACCTATTAATATGTGCAGCATCAAAATTATATTCAGTTAACTGCGCAGCTACTCTGAGTGTATGCGGAGTTGTGGCATCGTACATAAAACGTCCTGTATCTCCCACAATACCAGCATACAGCAATCTGGCTGCTTCGTCGGTAAGCTTAATCTGTGAAATTGCGTTTACCAGATCAACGATCATTTCGGAACAACTCGAAGCCTGTGTATTTACCCAGCAAAGATCGCCGTAAGGATCTTCGTTAGGATGGTGATCTATTTTTATAAGACACTTGCCCTTGGTATAGCGTTGATCATCAACTCTCGGTTGATTTGCAGTATCTGTAACAATTACAAGTGCCTCTTTATAGAGGTCGTCTGCAATTTTTTCCGGTTCAGCCATCCATGACAACCCATGTACATTTTCCCCAACCTGAAAAACTTCTTTTTCTGGAAAATTTGCGCGTAAAACAGCTGCCAGTCCGCACTGTGAACCATAAGCATCTGGATCAGGCCTTTGGTGACGATGAATAATAATTGTCTTAAACTCTCGTATCTTTGCAAAAATATCTTCTTCTATCGGCATTTTAAATCTCCTTAAAGCTCAAAGGCTTGTCCGATCTGTACTTTGAGCCCTACATTTTCAGGAAGGTTATCTATAAACCTTTGTGAATCTTGTTTAATCTGCGGGAAAGTATCGTAATGGATGGGTAAAACATGGCGTGCTTTGACAAATGCTGCTGCAATGAGCGCATCTTCAATTCCCATTGTAAAGTAATCGCCAATTGGCAAAAGAGCCACATCAACACCTTGCCCATGATTTATTAACTTCATATCAGAAAATAAGGCTGTATCACCCGCATCATAAAGAGTTTTGCCATCTATGTGCAGTTCAAATCCAGCTGCAGCACCTAAAGTTAAAGATGACCCGTCTGGTTGCGGAAGTGCAGCAGTATGCCAAGCTGGTACGAGCTTAAACTGGAGTCCCCCAGCTCTAAATGAACCGCCGAAGTTGAGCCCTTCAGTGTCAACACCACGATTTCCAAGGTACGCCGCAAGCTCAGCAATGGCAATTACTTTTGCGTCGCTTTTTTTTGCAATTTCAAGTGTATCCCCCAAATGGTCGTGATGTGCGTGAGTTACTAAAATATAATCAGGATGGCAGTCAGCCACCCTTAAATCAGTCAAAGGATTATCTGTGATAAAAGGATCTATTAAAATATCTTTATCATTATTAGTAATAATTTCAATAACAGAATGTCCATGCCATATTAACTTCATGCTTTTCACCTCATTTTATTTCAATTACAAGTATACCGGTAAAAGCTGCTAATTACAAAGCTCTCAATTCTGCCACAATGGCAGCTCTATATTTTCAAACTGCAAAGAAGCTAAATTTGTCATTGTCAGTCCCAAAAGCCGTACGTCAATTCTCTCATTTTGCAGTTCTTCAAAAATCTGTTGTCCATAAAAAGCAAATAATTTCCTGTCATTTTTAAAAAAAGAATCATACGTCATCCTTTTGGTAACCGTCTTAAAATCACTAGTACGCAGTTTTAAAACCAGTGTTTTACCATGCAGTTGCTGCTTGCTCAAACCTTCTTCCAGCTTCTGTGCCAAAAAGGCCAATACTTTTTCCACTTCTTGACTGCTTTTCAAAGCCTGTGCAAAGGTTCTTTCATTTCCAATTGACTTACGTTTACGCTGCCATTCCACCTTTCGTTCATCGATTCCTCGAACACGATGATAAAAGACTGCCCCCATTTTGCCGAAATGAGCAATCAATTCAGCTTCGCTTTGTTGAAATAGATCTTTTCCCGAAAAAATATTAAGTGCGTGCATTTTCGCAGCAGTCTTTTTACCTACACCGCGAAACTTTTCAATGGACAGCGGAGCTAAAAAAGCAGCTGCTTCTTCTTTCCTTACTAGTGTTATTCCAGCTGGTTTATGAAAATCAGAGGCCATTTTAGCAAGAAATTTATTGTATGAAATACCGGTCGAACAAGTCAAATGAGTTTTTTTAAAAATCTCTTGCTGTAGCATTCGTGCCAGAAGCAAAGCTGAAGAGATTTCCTTTTTATTTTGCGTTACGTCTAAATATGCTTCATCAAATGCCACGGGTTCAATCTTATCGGTGTATTCATGAAAAATTTCATGAATCTGATTAGAAATCAGTTTGTACTTTTCAAAATTTGGGCGTACAAAAACAGCCTGGGGACATAATTCTAATGCTTTCTGCGCACTCATTGCCGAATGAATCTTAAAGCTGCGTGCCTTGTAATTAGCAGTAGCAACTACTCCTTTGCCGCTATTATGTCTTGGATCTCTTGCTATTACAAGCGGCTTTGCACGCAGTACAGGCTGATCACGCATTTCGATTGATGCATAAAAAGCATCCATGTCTACGTGAATTATTTTGCGCATTTCTATCCGACTCCCTTCACAAAGCAGTCTCCATTACTGAACAGATGTTTGTTTTATAATATACCATAATAAAAAAGAACCGCAGTATTTTCTACCTCAGCTCTTTATCTCTTAATTCATTAATTATTTTTCCCTTGATAAAACCACTTACATCCGTCACGCTCCAACAATTTATCAGATGCTTGCGGCCCCATTGATCCGCACGGATATTCTTCAAGTACATCATTTTGCTTGTCCCATGTATCACGAATAGTATCCACAAACTTCCAAGAATGTGCAACTTCTTCCCAATGGGTAAAATTAGTCGCATCTCCAGCAAGAGCATCTGCAAAGAGCTTCTCGTATGCTTCAGGAAAAGTACTTTCCCCATTTGAAGTCGGGAAAAAGTCCAGATGACTATTTTTTAAAGTAAATCCCTGGCCAATTTTTTTCACGTTTATCTGCATAAAAATCTTGCCTTCTGGTTCAATGTTAATAGTCAGCACATTCTGCCCTAATCTTTGCGGTGCGAAGATGTTAGTCGGCATTGCCTTAAAGGCGATATCAATTCGCGAAGTTTTTTGACTCAAACGCTTGCCTGTCCTAATATAAATTGGCACACCAGAAAAGTTTTCGTTATCAACAAACAGCTTGCCTGCAACAAAAGTTTCGGTTGAAGAATCATCGGCAATTTTTTCTTCTTCACGATATCCCCGCTGTCCGTTTGCAGCTTTATACTGTGCACGAACGAAATTTTTTTCAACTTCTTCAGGAGTATATTTTCTCAGTGATTTCAACGCATAAATCTTTTCACGCCGAATATCAGTTTCAGAATAAGAAGCAGGCATATTCATAGTCAGTAAAGAAACAATCTGCAGAATATGATTTTGAACCATATCCCGCAAGGCCCCTGCTGTTTCATAATATCCCGCACGCTCTTCAACACCCAAGGATTCACTAAGCGTAATTTGAATATTGTCGATATAACGATTATTCCAAAGAGCCCGAAAAAGGTTATTTCCAAAACGGACTGCTAAAATATTTTGCACCATTTCCTTGCCTAAATAGTGATCAATCCGAAAGACATCTTTTTCAGGGAAATAGCGTCCAATTGCCTCATTAAGTTCCTCAGCACTTGCAAAATCACGTCCAAAAGGTTTTTCAATAATAACTCGGTTGTAACCTGCAGCCGTTACTATTTTCTGAGACTTAAGATGCTTTGCAATCGTTCCAAAAAAACGCGGTGACATTGCCAGATAAAACATGCGGTTACCGCCGATCTCATACTTTTGATCAAGCTTTTCAGCTAGGTTACGAAGAGTAGTATAATGCTCAGTATCATTCACGTTGTGCGATTGATAATAGAAATGGCTTGCAAATCGGCTAGTGTCTTTTAAAAGAGCACCTTCAGCATGAATTGCGTCCCTTACGACTTCTTGAAAATGCTCATCAGTCCAAGGACGCCGAGCAGTTCCAATCACTGCAAAATTTTCCTTTAAAAACCCTTTGCGATACAAATTAAATAACGCGGGATATAGCTTTCGCTTTGCGAGGTCGCCCGTCCCTCCAAAAATAATAAAGAGCGCTCTTTGTTCCGTAACCATAATAGTGCACCACTTTCGTTTAGACTCGTATTTCCAACAATAAGTGTACTTGCAAAGACGACTTTAAACAAGTGTTCTGCCATTTTTTATTTTCATTATTCAAAAAGCTGTGACAAAATTTTAATTTGGCACAGCTCTTATATTTATAGTTGTATTTCAACAACTTGTTTTTCAGCCAACTCAAAGCTTAATTAGTTATATACTTAGGGTATTCCATTATTCTCTATTACTCAAAAATATTATGAACAATTGTTAAATTAAGTGTACACCTTTATCAACATAAATCGTATCCCCAACAACACCTGTTGACAGGTCACTGACTAAGAAAGCAGCAGTACCACCGATTTCTTTAGTAGTAACCGACTTGCCATCAACAGTCCGTTCTTCGGAAATACGCAGCAATTCACCATGATCTTTGACTCCAGTTACTGCAAGTGTCTTAACTGCTCCAGCGGAGATTGCATTGACACGTACCCCGTATTTTGCCATATCCCGTGCAAGATAACGTACGTTAGCTTCCAAAGCTGCTTTAGCGACACCCATGACATTATAGTTTGGAATAGCACGTTCCGAACCAAAATAAGTTAGGGTAACAATACTTGCTGGATTCTTCAGTAATTTAATTGCATACTTGGCAACTGCTATTAAAGAATATGCCGAAATGTCTTGTGCAAGTGCATAACCTTCCCGACTGGAGTTCATGATATCGCCGGCAAGTTCATCCTTTTTTGCAAAAGCAATTGCATGCACAATACCGTCAATTTTTCCAAATTTTTCAGAGATAGTGGCAAAAGCCTGCGCAATACTTTCATCTTTCGACACATCGCATTCTACTAATCTTTCTTCATTTGAAACCAGTCGTAACAGACTTTTCTTCAAACGTTCGTTTTGATATGTAAATATCAATTCAGCGCCGTTGTCAAGCATTGCCTGTGCACATCCCCAAGCGATGCTTCTCTTATTTGCAGCTCCCATAATTAATATTTTTTTACCACTTAATAATTTTTCCACTTTTTTGACCTCCACTAGAATTTAAAAACGTTGAAAACGCTGCTGCCTTTTCTCAACCAATTCACTTACGGACAATTTCTGATACTTCTCAAGCTCTTCATGCAGAACCCTTTTGACTCCCTTGAACAAGCGTTTATGTGAGCGTGGCTCGGGAATAATCCCGTCGATAATTTTTTGCTCGAGTAATTTTTCAGGAGTAAGTTTCATTATTTCAGCAGCCTCATCAGCACGAGAACTATCTTTCCAAAGAATTGCTGCAAAACCTTCAGGAGAAAGTACAGAATACATACTATTTTCAAACATCCAGACCGCATCTCCGCATGCAAGTGCAAGAGCACCGCCGCTTCCGCCTTCACCATATATTACCGCAATAACAGGTACCTTTATGCTGCTGATTTCCAGCAGATTTCGTGCAATTGCTTCACCTTGACCATTTTCTTCTGCAGATTGTCCTGGATAAGCACCAGCTGTGTTAACAAAGGTAACTACTGGCCTTTTAAATTTTTCGGCCTGTTTGATTAAACGTAATGACTTGCGATACCCGGAGGGTTCCGGACATCCAAAATGTGTTCTAAGGCGTTCTTCAGCACTTTTACCTTTGTTAGTAAGGATCACAGTTACTGGTTTTCCTTCAAAGTGTGCAACACCGCCAATAATTGCTGCATCATCATCTGACAGACGATCTCCATGCAACTCTAAGAAGTCATCAAAAACACCTGCAAGCAACTCCTGTGCACTAACCTTTTCGGCATTACGTGCATTCGCAACGATTTGTGCAGCGGTTTTTTTCTTTTCAAGAAAACTAGCCATTCGCAACAGTCCCTTCATTGTGAAATTTAAGCAGCCATGCAAGCTTTTTCTTCATTTCTTTACGAGGAACAATAGCATCAATAAAGCCATGATCCAGCACTGTTTCTGCATCCTGTAATTCGTTTGGAACCTTTTGATGAGTAGTCTGCTCAATTACACGTTTTCCTGCAAAACCTACTAAAGCTCTGGGCTCAGCTAAAATAATATCACCTTGCATTGCAAAACTTGCGGTTACTCCGCCTGTAGTTGGATCCGTTAAAACTGTAATATATAATAGTCCTGCATGTGAATGTTCCTGAACAGCCTGAGATATTTTAGCCATCTGCATCAGTGAGAAGATTCCCTCTTGCATCCGAGCACCGCCAGAAGCTGTAAATAGAACAACAGGTAGATTTTTTCGTGTGGCTCTTTTAAAAAGCCGTGTAATCTTTTCTCCGGTTATAGTACCCATTGACCCCATAATAAAGTTTGGATCCATAATTCCCAGTGAAAGTAACTCCCCAGCAATCTTAGCCGTCCCCGTCAGCACTGAATCATTCAACCCGGTATTTTGTCTTGCCTTTTCCAATTTTTTATCATAATCAGGAAAATCAAGCGGATCTTTTGTCTTTAATGCAGCGTCATCTTCATTAAACTCATCAACCAGCCAGGCTAAACGTTCACGCGCTTTAATACGAAACCCATATTCACAGTTAGGACAAACCTGGTAAAGCCCAAGGTCTTTATGATAAAAGGATTGATGACACTTTGGACAAGCTAGCCAGATTCCTGAAGGGATTTTTTCGTTAGCTTTTTTATCAGCCTTAATATGCTTATATCCCAGTGTCTTTAATTCATTAAATAATTGCACGCGCTAGCCCTCCTTTTTCCATTTTGATAGGAAGCTTTTTTCCAGGTAATCTGTTGTGAACGTTTCCTTGACAAATTCTTCATCGCTTAAAAGTGCAAGATGGAAGGATTGGTTTGTTTTAATACCATTAATAATCATTTCATTTAAAAGACGTTTAATCTTTTGAATAGCTTCGCTGCGATCATTGCCCAAAGCAATTACCTTGGCAATCATTGAATCATAAAATGGTGAGATCGTTGTACCGGCATATAGTGCGGAATCAATCCTCATGCCCAAGTTGCCGACTGGAAAATACAAATATTTTATTTTTCCAACAGAAGGGGCAAAATTATTTGCCGGATCCTCTGCATTGATTCGGCACTCAATTGCGTGTCCACGGCATTCAATTTCATCTTGTGCAAAAGGCAAATCTTCTCCCGCTGCAACGCTGACTTGTGCTTTTACCAAATCAATACCTGTTACCATTTCTGTTACTGTGTGTTCAACCTGGATTCGCGTATTCATTTCCATAAAATAAAAATGATGATTTTTATCCATCAAAAACTCAAGTGTTCCTGTATTAATATAGTCAATTGCATTCGCAGCCTTAACCGCAATTTCTCCTAGAAAACGGCGCTGCTTTTCATCAATCAGTTCACAAGGGCTTTCCTCGATCACTTTCTGCTTACTGCGTTGCAAAGAACAATCTCTTTCTGGAAAGTAAACAGCATTCCCTTTTTGATCGCGAAAAATCTGCACTTCAATATGCTTAACATCATTCATTATTTTTTCAAGATACATCCGCGAATCGCCAAATGAAACTTGTGCTTCCTGTTGTGCTTCCGCAAATGATTTTCGTAATTGTCCCTCATTATCGACACGGCGGATACCTTTTCCTCCGCCACCAGCCGCAGCTTTTAGAAGAACCGGATAACCAACTTTCTTAGCAATCTTTTCAGCATCATCTGCATCTGAAACAAAACCATCGCTGCCAGGGATTACCGGTACTCCGCTAACTCGCATCTGTTCACGTGCATTAGCTTTATTTCCCATCAGATCAATTGTCTCAGATCTGGGACCGATAAAAGTTATTCCACAGGCCTCACACATTTCAACAAAACGACTGTTTTCAGAAAGAAAACCAAATCCCGGATGAATTGCCTCGGCTCCTGTTCCAACCGCCGCACTTAAAATGTTTTTCATATTAAGATATGAATCCTGCGGCCTTGCCTTTCCCACACAAACCGCTTCGTCAGCTAACTGAACATGCAGGCTTTCACGATCAACATCGGAATAAACCGCAACAGATTTGATCCCTAATTCTTTCAGAGAACGAATAATACGTACTGCAATTTCGCCACGGTTTGCAACCAAGACTTTCTTAAACATCAAATCACCTTACCTTAACCAATCATGAAAGTCAGTTCGACTGAACAGACTTTATGTCCATCAACAGTAGCAAGCCCACGCCCCAATCCGACGTTGTTTCGGATTTTTTCCAACTCAACTTTTAAAATTAATGTATCACCTGGACGAACTACCTTACGGAATTTAGCATTCTTAATGCCACCGAAATAAGCTGTTTTCCCTTTGAATTCCGGCATAGACAGCAGAGCAACTGCACCTGTTTGCGCAAGTGCCTCAACAATCAAAACACCTGGAAGTACCGGATTATTAGGAAAATGGCCGTTAAAAATCTCTTCGTGCGCAGTTACGTTGCGTCTTGCAACCGCAGATTCACCGGGAACCAATTCGTCTACTCGATCTATTAAAAGCATTGGATAGCGGTGCGGAATGATTTTTTTTATTTCAGTTATATCTAACTTCATTTTAATCCTCCTCAACACGAAACAAAGGCTGGTCAAATTCTACTAATTCTTCATTATTTACCAGCACTTCTTTAACTACGCCATCAACATCACTCTTAATTTCAGTCATCATCTTCATTGCTTCAATGATACAAACAACATCACCCTTATGCACATGTGTACCTGCTTCAACATATGCAGGCTCCGTTGGCTTAGGCTGCAAATAGACACTTCCAACCATCGGAGACTTGATTGTTCTGCCTTCTTCTTGCAAAGCAGCAGTTTGTTCATTTTTATTTTCATTACTACTGTTTTCAACACTGCTGGAAACCGTCTGTTGCGTTGGTGCACTCAACTGCTGTAAAAGCTGCGCTGTGACCTCATTCTTACTTAATCGCAGGTGAAAACCGTCAGTTTCAATCTCCATTTCTCGAGTTGCAGACTCATTAAACTCAGAGATCAGTTTTTGTATTTCAGTAAGATCCATACTTTTTATTCACTCCATTTTCTAAAAGCCAAAACGGCATTATGTCCGCCAAAACCTAATGAATTGCTGATCGCATATTCTAGGTCAGGAGCTGGTTCAGCATTTTCTGTAACCAAATTTACCCGACATTCAGGGTCTTGGTTCTTAAGGCCCACATTTGCCGGAAGTTCGCCATTTTCAAGTGCTGCAATTGTTATAACTGCTTCAATTGCTCCCGCAGCACCTAACAAATGTCCTGTCATACTTTTTGTACTGCTGACTTTAACTGTACTGTTCTCCCCAAAAACACGATTAATCGCAAGAGATTCTCCCGAGTCATTCGCATGTGTCGCTGTTCCATGAGCATTAATGTAACCAACACGTTGTGGTGTCACACCTGCTTCAGTGATTGCCTGCTGCATTGCACGGGCAGCTCCTTCACCGGTCGGGTCAGGAGAAGTCATATGATAAGCATCACAAGTGCTTCCATATCCAACAATCTCGCCATAGATCTTTGCTCCACGTTTTTGTGCATGTTCTAAGTCTTCAAGCACAAGTGTAGCAGCACCTTCACCCATCACAAAACCGGAACGATCAGCATCAAACGGTAACGAAGCACGTGCAGGATCCGTTTCCTTTGAAAGAGCGGTGAGTGCAGCAAAACCGGCGATTCCGATTTCATTTACAGAAGCTTCCGCACCGCCGGTAAGCATTACTTTTGCACGGTCTTCACGAATTTGACGATAAGCTTCTCCGATTGCATTGGTTCCAGATGAACAAGCAGTGACAATTGCAGTACAAATTCCCTTTGCTTTAAAACGCAGAGCAACATTACCAGCAGCCATATTAACGATCGAAGTCGGGACAAACATTGGAGAAACTCTTTGAGGGCCCTTTTTAGCCATCTTAATAACCTGTTCTTGGATAGTAGTCAAACCACCAATGCCTGAACCATAGATGACGCCCATGTCATAAGAGTCAGTGTTGGTTTCATTAATTCCGGCTTGTTCAACAGCTGCAATCGCACTATCAACAGCATATTGTGAAAAAAGGTCCATTCTTTTTGCAGACTTTTTACCAACACGTAATTTTGGATCGAAATCCTTAACTTCAGCAGCAATTGTGATTCCTGTTTCAGAAGCATCAAATTTACTGATAGTATCAAATCCGATTTTTCCGGAAAAAATGTTTTTTAGGAACGTTGCAACGTCATTGCCTACTGGCGTAACAGCGCCCATCCCCGTAACTACAACTCTGTTCATTGATAATAACCTCCTAGATTGTCATTCCACCATCAACAGTTATTACTTGGCCAGTTATATAGTCATTTTGTGCCAAGAAAACTGCAGTTTGTGCAACTTCGGCGGCCTCTCCAAAACGGCCAAGCGGAATGTCTTGCAAAATCTCATCTTTTACCTTTTGGTCTAAAACAGCAGTCATTTGACTTTTAATCATTCCGGGAGCAATTGCATTACACCTTACACTGCGTAAAGCACCTTCACGCGCAATTGTTTTGGTCAAACCAATCAATCCAGCCTTGCTTGCCGAATAATTTGCTTGTCCAATATTACCGTGAAGTCCTACTACACTTGCCATATTTATAATGACGCCGTTTCTTTTTTTATACATCTTCTTCAAAATTTTTTGCGATAAATTAAACGCACCAATTAAGTTAGTCTCAAGGACCTTGCGGAAAGCATCTTCCTTCATCCCAATCATCAGTTTGTCATCTGTAATTCCGGCATTGTTGACTAAGATATCAAGTTTTTCGTTATCCTCGAATATTTCCTTTTGCATGCGAATAACATCTTCGCTTTTGGAAACATCCCCCAAAACAATACTATACTGTGCCCCTAATTTCTCAAGCTGTGCAATGAGTTCAGCCGGAATTTGCTTACGAGCATTTAAAATAACCTTGCTGCCCTCACGCGCAAAAGCAAGTGCTATCTGAGCACCGATTCCTCGTGAACTTCCAGTTATAAAAACTGTTTTTGATTTTAATTCCATTTGTGTTAACCTCAGTTTGCATCTTTGAATTTTTGATAACTTTCTACACTGTCAATATGATAACAGGTCAACCCGCGGTCAATCTGTCTTGCGAACTTGCACAATGTTTTCCCAGGTCCAAGCTCAACAATTGTATCTACTCCACTGTGTGTAAGCATATATTGAAGACAATCTCCAAAATGAGTAGGAGCTATAACCTGCTGCGCCAATACTTGTTTTAGTGTCTTTTTTTCAAATGGCCTTGTCGTAGTATTGCTGATTACTGGTACACTAGTCTCGCGAATTCCAACTTCTGCGAGCCTTCTTTCCATCAAAAAGCTTGTCTTTTGAAAAAGCGGGGTATGGAACGCCCCGCTGACCTTTAATGGAATGACTCTTTTAATTTTATTTTCTTCAAGAAGTTTTTGAGCCCGCTCAACAGCAGCTATATGACCACCGATCACAAGCTGTTTTGGAGTATTATAATTTGCCACACTGACAACTTCATCGTTTGTGCTGGCCTCATCACAAAGCTTAGCCACTAAAGCCGGGTCAGCTTTAATAACGGCTGCCATGGCCCCTTTTGTTTCATCAGCATCACTTTGCATATAACGCGCACGGTCTTTTAAAACTGCAAGACCATCTTCCGGTAAAAAAGCTTTTGCAGCAATCAATGCTGCATACTCTCCTAAACTAAGTCCCAGCATGCCGGCAACTTCAAGGCTAGGAAAGTCTCTTTGCAGCATTTTATAAATTCCCAGACTCATCGCAACAATTGCAGGCTGCACATATTCGGTCTTTGAGAGTTGCCCCTTTTTATCTTTATAGATTTCTAGCAAATCAAGCTTTAAGGCCTCACTAAAATGATCAATCAAACTACGATATTCTTGATCATCACGGTAAAGATCCAGGCCCATTGAGCTGAACTGAGCTCCTTGACCGCTAAATAAAAAGCCAATCTTCATAATCAAAAGTCCCCATTAACTATTTAGCATCAATTTCTTTTTTAACATAATCTACAACATCTTTGATTGTCTTAACATTTTCGTCAGCTTCTAACTTGATGTCCAAGTCATCCTCTAACTCATTCATGATTTCAAAAACATCAAGGCTGTCTGCTTCAAGATCATTTTTAATATCTGATTCCATCTTTACATCTGCTGCATCAACATCTAATTGTTCAACTACGATACCTTTTACTTTTTCGAAAATTTCTTGTTCTGTCATGTTAAAAAACACTCCTCAATAATTTTTTGTATTTTAATATATTATAACTTGAGTTCCAACTGTCAAGCCACCGCCAAAACCGCTTAAAGCAATCTTAGCACCACGCTTGATTTTACCTTGTGCAATCAATTCATCGAGTAAAAGCGGAACACTTGCAGCAGAAGTATTTCCGTATTCTGCAATATTCATCGGAAACTTTGCAAGCGGCTGAGCCAGCTTCTTTGCAATTTGTTTAACTATTCGCGAATTTGCCTGATGCAACACAAAATAGTCAATTTCTTCCAAGGAAAGACCGGCCGTCTTCACCGCTTGAACAATTGATTCAGGAACCCGATGCGTTGCAAACGTATAAACATCTCTACCAGACATAGAAAAAGCTTTAATGTGATGTTCGGATAAATTCGGAAATGAACTAATTGCTGTTGTTTTTCCAGCCTCCAGCTTGTCGCCAAACTCTCCGAATGTATGCAAACTTGCACCTAGAAAATCTGAATCTCCTGTTACTTGGCTTTCAAGAAGAACACCCGCTGCACCATCTCCAAAAAGGACTGCGCTAGTCCGATCACTCCAATCAATCACCTTTGAAAGAACTTCTCCGCCGATCAGCATAATGCGTTTTGTACTTCCTTGTTGCAAAAACTTCTCCGCAACTTTCAGCCCATAGATAAAGCCTGAACAAGCTGCGCTGATGTCAAACGCAAGTGCATTGCGTGCATTCAGCTTTCCTTGAACAAGTGCTGCTGTTGCAGGTGTATAACTATCAGGCGACATAGTAGCTACTAATATCAGATCGATAGAGTCGGCTTCCCAGCCGCTTTTTTCAAGCAGCTTTTGTGCCACATGCAGACATAGAGCAGAAGTATTTTCACCAATACTAATATGGCGTTGCTTGATACCAGTGCGAGTTTTGATCCACTCATCCGAGGTATCCATTATTTGGCTGAGATCATCGTTCGTCACTATTTTCTGTGGTACGAAACTAGCAGTTTCAACAATTTTTATCTTTTTCAAATCCAGATTACTCCTTGATCCTAAGAATGTTCACGCAAGAAACTTTCCAAATTACGCAGAGCCTTTTCTATTGTTTTGATTTCCTGGGGCTCAACATCTTTTAAAAAGCTCTTAATCATCATTCTGTGAAAAGCATCGTGTGCACGATACATTAATCTGCCTTGCTTGGTAAGACCCAATCGAATTACACGCCGGTCATCATTACTTCTAATTCTACGAACATAATTTTTTCTAACTAAACGATCGATCGTCGACGTTAACGTTCCTGGTGTCAAGTGCAACTCACGTGCAACATGAGAAGCTGTCTTATTTTCATACATTGTAATTGCATTGATAGCATGCATATCTTTAATTGAAAGATCTTTAAATTGGCTTTTGCGCAGTTCATTTTCCTCAATCCACAAGATATCGCTGTAAATTCTTACTAGAGAATCATTGATTGTTTTTACTCGTTCTTTCATTTATATAATATCTTCATCCTTTTTCTATAATACATAACGATGTAAACCTTTGATTATCAAAGTACTTGAGCAAAAAAACAACAATCTTCTTAATCAGATTTTCTCATTTCTCTCAGCAACGACAAACATCAGCTCTGCAAGACAAGCTTTTTCACCGTTAACAACAGCTTTGGTCTCAACGATTCCCATGTTCTCTCTTTTTTTCGTTAATTTAATATGCAGTTTCAGCACATCACCTGGGCGAACCACCCGCCGGAACTTAGCCTTATGAATCGCTCCTAAATAAGCAGTTTTCCCAGCGAATTCAGGTGATTTTAAAATAAGGATCGAAGCGGCCTGGGCAAGCGATTCAATAATCAAAACCCCGGGCATCACTGGATTTCCAGGAAAGTGTCCCTTAAAAAAAGATTCGTTGATTGTAACATTTTTCGTTGCAATGATACTTTCTCCAGCAATAAGTTCATCAACATAATCAATATAAATTATCGGGAAACGATTTGGAATTAAATCCATAATTTCTTGAGCATCCATAATTGCCACATTCGTCACCTCACTTAAAATTTATTTCGAATATCAAAATATTCGATGTTTGAATAATATTACATTCAGATAAAATTGTCAAATTTAACCTTTAAATACAGAAAAATAATATTTTTTCATTTGAGTAAACTAATAGAAACTATTATTAATTTATAATTTTAATCACCACTTATTTATGTCTATGGACACTGTCTTATTTTTGGTTTAAGAATACCCAGGCAAAGAATATTTTTTAAAATTTATAAATTTTATATCTTTATAAACGCTTTTAAACTAAATTTTATAAACTTTTTTACACTAATAACAAAAAATTAATTTATATTATAATTTAATTATTTTTAAATTATAACAAATTTATTTTTTAGAAAGATCCAATCAAAAAGCAGCATAAAACAATACTCATAACAAACTAGGGAGTATGACAAAACTAAACTTTTTGTCGTACTCCCACTTTTCGAGCAGCAACTGCTTAGCTACGAGCCTCTACCAGCCGAATGCTGCTTCCTACTTATTATCTTCATTTTTTGAATCTGAATCTTTATTTTCCGTTTCAGTAGCTTCATCTTCAGGCTTTTTTTCGACCACTGAAGAAGCACTCTTAGCAGTATTTCCACCAGGATTTACTTGCCCAATTGCAGACTGATCAAATGTAAGATAGATACCGTCACAATCGAGTGTAACTGTATGTTCAGCCTGGTTAATACTGTCTATCACTCCATGAAGGCGACCAATTGTAACAACAGCGTCACCCTTCTTTAAATTACTCATCATTTCTTGACGCTTTTGCTGTTGCTTTTTTTGCGGACGAATCATCATAAAATACATCAAGACAATGAAAGCCGCAAACATAAGAATCGTTGAAACTGAACCGTTCATTATATTCACTCCTATTTGGTTTGTTAATCTTAACTTTAGCAAAGTTACTCTTTACTTTCCAGTTGTATAAGTAAAAAAATTAAAAATTTCGTGCATTTTCTTTATTGAAACCGTATTCTTCAAAAAAAGATTCACGGAATTCAAGCAAATTATCCTCTTGAATAGCTTGACGCACATTTTGCATTAAGTGTAACAGAAAATAGAGATTGTGATAACTAGCAAGGCGCAAACCGAAAGTTTCATCGGCTTTGAAAAGATGACGGATATAAGCTCGTGTAAAATTACGACAAGTATAGCAATCGCAATTATCATCTAACGGTGTAAAATCTCGTGCATACGCCGCATTTTTGATAACCACTCTTCCATGTGAGGTCATACAAGTACCATTACGGGCTATTCGAGTTGGCAAAACGCAATCAAACATGTCTACTCCGCGAATCACACCATCAATCAATGCATCCGCGGAACCAACGCCCATCAAATACCGTGGCTTATTTTCTGGCAACATAGGTGTAGTGAATTCTAGTACGTGATTCATTTCAGCTTTACTTTCTCCAACAGACAATCCTCCAATGGAATAGCCTGGGAAATCCATCGCAACTAGCTGACGCGCGCTTAGTTCACGTAAATCTTTATGGCCACCTCCTTGAACAATTCCAAAAAGTCCTTGCATTTTAGGATTCAAGTGAGCGCTCAAACCGCGCTCTGCCCAACGGCTTGTTCTTTCAACCGACTTTTTAATATAATCATAACTTTCAAAAAAAGGAGGACACTCGTCAAAACTCATCATAATATCCGAACCAAGTGCATTTTGAATATGGATCGCCTTTTCAGGTGAGAGAAATAATTTTTCACCGCTTAAGTGACTTCTGAAATGGACCCCTTTTTCAGTAATATCCCTAATCTTAGCAAGTGAAAAAACTTGGAAGCCGCCAGAATCTGTTAGAATTCCCTTGTTCCAATTCATAAACTTGTGCAGGCCACCCGCCTTTTGGACAATTTCTTCACCGGGACGCAGCCACAAATGATAAGTATTTGACAATATGATATCAGCACCCATGCGGTCTAATTCTTCAGGTGCTAGTGATTTCACTGTTGCCTGTGTACCCACTGGCATAAACATCGGTGTTTTAAAAGTACCGTGAGGGGTAACAATTTCTCCCAAGCGTGCTCCTGTATGCTTTTCTTTTTTAATCAGATGATAATTAATGGCTGGCTCAGTCATTTGTACTTTCTCCATTTCTCTTAAATCTTTACTTGATAAACATTGCATCTCCAAAACTAAAGAAACGGTATTTATCTATGACAGCATGTCTATAAGCATTCAAAATTGTTTTCCTGCCTGTAAACGAAGCCACAAGCATCACTAAAGTAGACTTTGGCAGATGGAAGTTAGTAATGAAAGCTTGAACAACCTTCCATTCATACCCAGGCTTAATAAAAATATCAGTCCAGCCACTGTCTTCATGAATCTCTCCGTTAAATTTTGTCCCAATTGTCTCTAGAGTTCTGATTGTGGTAGTTCCAGTAGCAACAATTTTACCACCATTTTTGCGTACTTCATTCAAAGTTTGGGCAGCATCTTTTGACAACCTGTAAAATTCACTGTGCATTTTATGATCTTCAATATTCTTTTCGCTAACAGGTCTAAAAGTTCCCAAACCTACATGAAGAGTCAAATATACAAGATGAACTCCCTTAGCAGCAATTTTTTGCAAAAGTTCCTTTGTGAAATGAAGTCCGGCAGTTGGAGCAGCAGCTGAGCCAATTTCACGAGAATATACTGTTTGGTACATTTCCGGATCGTCAAGTTTTTCTTTAATGTAAGGCGGTAAAGGCATTTCACCAAGTTTATCAAGAATTTCCATAAAAATTCCAGTATATTCAAAACGAATCATCCGCCCGCCGTGTTCAAGTTCTTTTGTAATCACCGCACTAAGCTGTCCATCACCAAACACAACTCGTGTACCAACTTTCGCTCTGCGTGCAGGCTTAACAAGTGTCTCCCAATTATCACCTTCAGTGTTGTTAAGCAATAAAACTTCAAGATGTCCTCCTGTTTCAGGCTTTGTTCCGTAAATTCTTGCTGGCATAACACGCGAATCGTTCATTACAAGGGCATCCCCAGGGTTCAACTGGTCAATTACATTGTAAAAAATATCATCTTTATATTCACCAGTCTGGCTGTCTAAAACCAGCATTCTCGAATGATCTCGTTTCTTTAAAGGCGTTTGTGCAATCAGTTCTTCCGGTAGTTCATAATCAAAATCTTCTGTAGTTAAATGTTCCTCTGACAAGTTTTGTCACCCTTTTTAGTTTTTATTTTCTGTAAATGAAATTCCTAAATGTTCGTATGCTGTTTTTGTGGCAATTCTTCCACGAGGGGTGCGTTTGATGAACCCGCTTTGAAGCAAATATGGTTCAATCATATCAGTAATTGTTTCTACATCTTCTCCAATATTCGCAGCCAACGTATTTACACCTACTGGACCGCCATCGTATAGATTAATCATCGTTAACAGCAATTTACGATCTGTTTCATCTAACCCGCATTCATCAACTCGCAGCATGTCAAGCGACGAAGTTACAATTTTTTCGTCCACAACTTCTTTTTGAGCAACCTCAGCGAAGTCGCGAATCCGACGAAAAAGTCGGTTTGCAACTCGCGGCGTTCCACGAGACCTTAAAGCAACCTTTTCTGCGCCTTCAGAAGTAATTGTAGTTTTAAAAATTTTTGCAGAACGTTCCACAATTCTTTCAAGTTCCTTTTTACTATAATAATTCATATGCGCAATAATCCCAAAACGATCACGCAGAGGTGCTGAAAGCAACCCAGCTCGCGTAGTAGCGCCGATTAAAGTAAAAGGGGGAAGAGTAAAGTGAACGGGATGAGCAGTTGGTCCTTGCCCAATCACAATATCAACGAAAAAGTCCTCCATAGCAGAATACAAAATTTCTTCCACTATTTTAGGTAAGCGATGAATCTCATCAATAAAAAGAACATCGCCAGCTTCTAGTTCGTTCAATAAAGCCACTAGATCACCAGGCCGTTCAATCGCCGGGCCGCTTGTAGTTTTAATCTTAACCTGTAATTCATTTGCAATTACCATCGCTAGAGTCGTCTTTCCTAGACCGGGGGGCCCATACAAAAGAACATGATCAAGTGCTTCTTTTCTTTTCTTTGCAGCTTCAATATACACTGCAAGTTCTTTTTTAAGCATTTTTTGTCCAATATATTGTTTAAACGTGCGCGGACGCAAGGAAAGGTCACGTACATCATCTTCATTCTCAACAAGGCCAGCTGATACAAGCCTCTCATGCTCAGACATTATGTTCCCTCCCTTTAAAAAATCAGTTGTGCATTAATAGCCTCAAAGCTGTTCGTAAATATTCATCTGTAGATGTTTTTTCAGTTTGCTCAAGTATTTTTGAAACTCTTTTTACTTCTGCTTTAGTATAACCCAAGGCATCCAAAGCAGCGAGAGCCTCATCCAGATAACGGTGTTGTTTCACGGTATTATTAAGGCCAAGATCAGTTTGTCCAGACAATTTTTCCGAAATAGCAGCATCTTTCATTTTACCTTTAAGATCCAAAACAATCTGTTGAGCAGTTTTTTTACCAACACCTGGAAACTTAGTAAGGTAATTTACGTTTTCATTGTTGATTGCTTCTACCAGACCGCTATGGTCCGCATTAGCTAAGATGGCTAACGCGCTTTTAGGACCTATTCCAGAGACATTGAGCAATTTGACAAACAGATTTTTTTCGTCTAAATCCCAAAAACCATATAATATAATAGCATTTTCTCTAACTGCTTGATATATATAAACACGTTTTTTTGTTTCTAAATCAACCTGATAGCGAAACGGATTAGCAACATAAACCTGGTAACCGACATTCTTAACTTCAATTACAATATAATATGGAGTAACTGCACTGATAAACCCATCAAAGTATTCATACATTTAATAATATTCCTTTCATAAGTTATTGATTTTCTATTGACCGCGTAAACTCTGATGTGAATCTTGAATTCGCTTGAACATTTTTTCCATATCAGAATTTGAAAAATGAACAAGTACAGGTCGTCCATGCGGACAATTAAATGGATTTTCGCATTGTTGCAGTTGTTTTAACAATGAAACTGCCTGTTGTTCATCTAAATGATGATTTGCTTTAATTGATCTTTTGCAGCTCATCATAATTGCAGTTTTCCTGCGATAACTTGCAATGTCTATGTTTCCATCTTTTAACAGGTAGTCAATCATTTCTCTTAAAATCGACTCTTCTTCCCCTTGTTTAAACCAAGTCGGGTGATGACGGACAATGTAGCTGTTCTTACCGAATTCTTCCAAGTAAATACCTACTTTTTTCAGTTTATCCAGATTTTGGTTTATCATTAACACTTCACTTGTTGAATAGTCAAGAACAATTGGTACGAGCAGATTCTGCTGTGAACTTCCTACCATTCCAATCTGTTTACGATAAAACTCAAACTTGCAGCGCTCTTGGGCAGCGTGCTGATCAATAATATAAAGTCCATCTTGGGCCTCTGCAAAAAGATAGGTTCCATGCATCTGACCAATGTAAGTCAGCGAAGGAAAACGTTCTTTGGTATTTTCGTCTTGTTGATTTTTTAATCTTTCTTTTGGCTCATTAACTTTGCTGATTCCAGAACCATTTTCTTTTGAAAAATATTTTTTATCCCAGTCTTTTAACTTGGTTTCAAGATCTCTTTTTTTCTGAATAATAAAAAGACGCGGCTTTATGCCTATTTTTTTTGAATCAGATCGGCCATCAGTCTCTTCTATTTTTTTCTTTTCTAAGAGCGGTTTGCTTTCATTTCGGGGAACTCGTCCCTTTAATTCTCTTCTTTGATACTGGTAATTTTGAGAAGACTCATTGAGGTCTATCTCAAGCTGATCAAGGTCTAATGCAGGTTTTTCATCTTGCCGTATATTTTTTAAAGCATCCGGAATCAGGTTTTCTTGTGCAATTCGTTGATAAATTGTTTTTACCAATAACTGTACTAACTCTTCTTCCTTGCTGATACGTACTTGCTGCTTAGTAGGATGGACATTGACATCAACCAGTAAAGGGTCAAGTCCAATGTTTATAACCGCAAAAGGATACCGACCGACCATCAGTTTAGAGCCGTAGCCTTTGATAACAGCATTAGTAAGCTGATAATTTCGAATATAGCGGCCATTTAAAAGAAGACTGATATACGTTTTAGAAGCACGTGTCAATTCTGGGAGCGACACAAAACCGCTGACTTTAAAATCAAGATCCTCTCCGTTTATTTCAATCATTTTGCGTGCAGTTTTAACACCATAAATAGCACTAAAAGTCTGCTGAAGTTTCCCATTACCCGCCGTTTCAAGGAGTAACCTGCCATTACTTTTTAAAGAAAATGCAATATTCGTGTGGCTGAGTGCTAAGCGATTAACAATATCACTGATAGCTGCAAGTTCAGTCTGCATACTTTTAAGGTACTTCAAACGCGCCGGTGTATTGAAAAAAAGGTCGAAAACACTAATTTCTGTTCCTTGAGAACGTGCTCCCATTTTTTGAGAAATTATTTTTCCGCCTTTGATATGAATAATATTACTAGGAGGAAGCCGAGTTGCCGTTTCCATAATAACATCAGATACAGAAGCGATACTAGGCAGCGCTTCTCCTCTGAACCCAAGAGTTTTAATTTTAAAGAGATCCTTTTTAGTTGTAATTTTGCTGGTAGAGTGCCTTCTAAAGGCTAATTCAACATCACTTGCAATAATTCCGTCACCGTTATCAACTACGTTTATTTTTTTCAGCCCGCTATCTTCAATCTCAATATCAATTTGCGTACTGTGCGCATCAATTGCATTTTCAACTAGTTCCTTTACCACAGAAGCTGGCCGTTCAACAACTTCTCCAGCTGCTATCTGGTCAGCCAAAACCGCAGCTAATTCATGGATTTTACCCATGGAAACTTCTCTCCTTTCTTAATTTATTTGCCCTTTTTCAATTCTCTTTGCCATTTATAAAGTATATTTAAAGCTTCTAGTGGAGTTAGCGAGATTAAATCTGCTTCAAGCAATTTTGTAATCACTCTTGATTGTTTTGCAGTCAAATCCGGCTTCACTTTTTCTGGACCAAAAAGCGAAAGTTGAGTCTCCTTTTTATTGATTTGTGCTGTTTCCGATAATACTGTATTTTCCTGCTTTTTCGAAGCTGTTGAGATCTTATCGTTGCCAGAATCGCGTTCGAGCTCCTCCAAAATTTCATTTGCCCTTTTCAAAAGTATTTCAGGCATTCCTGCAAGTTTGGCAACATGAATCCCATATGATTTATCAGCTGCTCCTGGCCGCATTTTATGCAAAAAAATCAAATTTCCATTTTTTTCAACTGCTCCGACATGAATGTTTTCAAGTTCTGATAGATTCTGCGACAGGGCAGTTAGTTCATGATAGTGAGTTGAAAAAAGTGTTTTTGCATGAACATTTTGATGAACATATTCAATAATCGCTTGTGCAAGTGCCATGCCGTCGTATGTTGCCGTTCCTCTGCCAATTTCATCAAAAAGAATCAACGAGCGTTTGGTAGCATGACTAATTGCCTGATTTGCTTCTTTCATCTCCACCATGAAAGTTGATTGACCTGCAATCAGGTCATCAGCAGCTCCGATACGTGTAAAAATCTGATCAAAAAGAGGTAATTTTGCTTTAACTGCCGGTACAAAACAACCTACTTGCGACATTACAACTGTCAAAGCTACTTGACGCATGTAAGTGCTCTTTCCTGACATATTAGGTCCGGTTATCAACAAAATATTCAAGTCTTGCGGCATAATAACATCATTAGGAACATAGCTTTGTTTTCCCATGACTTCTTGAACTACAGGATGCCAGCCTGCAGTAATATGCAAATCATGCTTGCCTTCTTCTAATTCAGGCCTGACAAAGTGTCGTTCCTCACTGACCTCGGCAAAGCCTTGAATAACATCTAAACCGGCAATCGCATGAGCAAGACGTTGAATCCGTTTTATCTGTTTCTTTATTTTTTCTCGAATAGCGACAAAAAGTTCGTACTCCAAACTAGTAGCCTTATCCTCAGCACCCAAAATCAAAGCTTCTTTTTCTTTTAACTCAGGAGTAATAAAACGCTCCGCGTTAGTCAGTGTTTGCTTACGCTGATAGCGTTCTTCAGGAATTTTTGCCAAGTTAGCCTTCGAAACTTCAATATAGTATCCGAATACTCTATTAAAGCCGATTTTCAGATTTGAAATATTAGTTGCACGCCGTTCACTCGTTTCCAGCTCTGCAAGCCATTTTTTCCCGTTCTTCATCGCATCCTGATAACTATCCAGTTTTTCGTTATACCCTTCTTTTATCAGACCGCCATCTTTAACTGACAAAGGAGGATCGTCTATTATTGCCTGCTTAATCAACTCAACTATTTCCTCTATAGGATCCAACTGTTTCAGAGTTTTTTTAAAGGTTCCGTCATCAATGCTTTCAAGCACATAACGAATTTTAGGTACCTGTTCTAAAGATTGGCATAATTGAATCAAGTCACGGCCGTTCACATTTCCAAAAGCAACTCTGCCTGCTAAACGCTCTAAATCATAAACGCTTGTCAGTTCATCTTGCAATGCACTGCGTTCAAAATAATGATCCATTAGACTTGCTACTTTATTTTGACGTTCTACAATAGGCTTCTTTTCAAGCAGCGGCCTGCTAAGCCATTGCTTAAGTGTTCGACCTCCCATTGCTGTTTTTGTTTTGTCTAAAACCCACAAAAGTGTGCCTTGTTTTTTCCCCGTTCGGCTATTTTCCAAGATCTCAAGATTTGTCTTTGAATAGTGATCCATCTTTAAAAAATGTGAGGCTTCATATCTCAGTGCCTGCTGTAAATGCCCCAAACTTCTCTTTTGTGTAACGCTCAAATAAGATACCAACTGCTTAACTGCTTTTATCTCAAGCTGGTCATCCAAGTTCTGCACTGTATAACTTGATTCTGCATTTTCAAGCAGCTGGTCTTGATGAGAAACCAAGATCTTTAATGGCATAATTTTTTTAAGAGTCTCCTCAGTCACACTCTTGTCAATGACAATTTCTTTTGTGTGCAGGCTGATTAACTCGTTTATCACCTGATCTGCTGAAAGAAGTGTGGTAACTTTAAGTTCACCAGTTGAAAGGTCTGTATAGGCAAAGCTGAAACATTGATTTTCTTCATGAAGTGCAGTCAGGTAATTATTTTCTTTAGCCTCACTTGCAGAGCTGTCGATCATTGTCCCCGGCGTAACTAGTTGGATTACCTCTCGTTTTACCATTCCCTTTGCCAGTTTAGGATCTTCCATTTGTTCACAAATCGCTACTTTATAGCCCTGATCTACTAAAATATCAATATAGTTTTGCGCAGCATGGTGTGGGACACCACACATTGGGATCTTATCTGCTGCATTTTTATTACGAGTTGTTAAAGTCAATTCAAGCAGCTGCGCTCCTTTGATAGCATCATCATAGAACATTTCATAAAAATCGCCTAAACGATAAAATAAAAAGGCATCCGGATAATTTCTTTTAATAGAAAGATATTGTTCCATCATAGGTGTATTTTTTGTTTTTTGCGGCATCTTTTTTCTCCTTTATCACTATCATTCATCAAAAGGATGATCTGCATTAATCTGAAGCGGTGTAATTTTTTGTGCTACTCCAGTCTCATCGGCAATATCGATCACACAACAAGAAAGTGTCCTGCGTCCTCCTTCAGCAACCTCAAAACGGGTAGGCATCTGGTTTAAAAAACGCGAAATTACATTTTGACGGCGCATACCTAAAATACCGTCATATGGTCCTGTCATTCCTACATCAGATAAAAATGCTGTTCCTTTGGGTAAAATACGTGCATCATTTGTCTGAACATGAGTATGGGTTCCGATTACAGCAGAAACTTTACCATCAAAATACCAAGAAAAAGCTTCTTTCTCACTAGTTGTTTCAGCATGAAAATCTACAAAAATACAATTAGTTTTCTTTCTCAGCTCAGCGATCAATTCATTTGCAACCGCAAAAGGATCATCCGAAGGTCCCATGAAAACTCGTCCTTGCAAGTTGATAACAGCTAATTTTTGTTGATTAATTTGAATAACTGTATGACCGATTCCAGGTACTCTGCCCGCCGAAAAGTTTGCAGGACGCAATATCTTTTTTGCAGAATCAATGAAAAGACTAATTTCTGGGTTGTCCCAAACATGATTCCCCATTGTAATCACATCTGTACCAGCTGCTAGAATTCTCTTATAAACCTGTTCATTTATTCCCCGTCCCCTTGTTGCATTCTCTGCATTTACTATAGTCACTTGCGGATGAAATCTTCTTTTTAGTTTAGGCAAATAATCATCAACCATGTCCTGACCAGTATTTCCCATAATATCACCAATGAACAATATACGCATACTTTTCCCCTCTTCTAAATAGCTGCTCATTTAAGTTTAGCATTTTAATGATAAGTTGCGAAACCTCTACTCATTTTTTTAATAATTTGTGTAAGAAAGCGGGGCTGTGGCAAAATTTATGTTTTGCCACAGCCCCTGCTTACAATATTATGAAATACCCATATTTAGATTAATACTACTGATAAAACCCTTCTACTTAGCATATTCAACAGCTCTCACTTCTCTAATCACCGTCACCTTAATATGCCCTGGGTACTCTAGTTCGTCTTCAATTCTATTTTTAATATCATGAGCAAGAACACTTGATTCCAAATCGTTCACTTCATTTGGTTTAACAATTACTCGCAACTCTCGACCAGCTTGAATTGCGTAACTCTTCTTTACACCGTCAAAGTTATTCGTAATTTTTTCTAGTTTTTCCAAACGATGAATGTAATTCTCAAGTGATTCGCTTCTTGCACCTGGTCTTGCAGCTGAAATAGCATCTGCAGCGGCAACAAGAACTGCAATGGTACATGTTGGTTCAACGTCACCGTGATGAGAAGCAATTGTATTGATTACTACATTACTTTCATGATACTTCTTCGTTAATTCTACACCAATCTGAACATGCGACCCATTTACTTCATGATCAATAGCCTTTCCAATATCGTGCAAAAGTCCCGCACGTTTAGCTAGATCAACATCCTCATCGAGTTCCGCAGCTAACACACCAGTGATTTTAGCAACTTCTATAGAATGATCCAAAACATTTTGTCCATAACTTGTTCTGAATTTCAAGCGGCCAATCGTTTTGATTAAATCTGGATGCATAGAATGTAATCCTAAGTCAAATACGGCTTCTTCTCCGATTTCTCGAATTTTAGCATCCATTTCTTTAGTGGACTTTTCCACCATTTCTTCGATTCTTGCTGGATGAATCCGCCCATCTTGAATGAGCTTTTCCAAGGACATTTTGGCTATTTCACGTCTTACAGGATCAAAACCGCTTAAGACAACAGCTTCTGGGGTATCATCAATAATCAAATCAATTCCAGTCAAAGTTTCAAGCGTTCGAATATTACGGCCTTCGCGGCCAATAATTCGACCCTTCATTTCATCATTTGGCAATGAAACTACTGATACAGTTGTTTCAGATACTGTGTCAGCAGCACTTCTTTGAATCGCTTGTGCAATCAAGTTTTTAGCAGTTCTATCAGCACTGGCTTTAGCTTCTGCTTCGCTGTCTTTTATCATAACTGCTCTTTCATGACTAAGTGATTCTTTGGTCTCAGACATAATCACTTTTTTAGCCTGTTCACGTGTCAAAGATGCAACTCTTTCAAGCTCTGTTTCTTGTTCTTGAATTAGCAAGTCGACTTTATTTCTTTGCTTATCCAATTCTTTCTTTTGACTATCAATCTGATTTCCTTTTTGAATTAACCCCTGTTCGCGCTTTTCAAGAGCAGAATCTTTATGATCAAGATTTTCTTCTCTTTGAAGCAGTCTGTTTTCTTGTCTTTGTACCTCTGTGCGCCGTTCTTTTAACTCCTTTTCAATCTCGCCTCTGTAACGATGACTCTCATCCTTAGCTTCTAAAATAGCTTCTTTTTTTTGTGCTTCTGCTTCTTTCTTAGCATTTTTCAAGATTCCCTGTGCCGTTTTTGTGGCAGCATCTAATGTCTTCTCATAGCCTCTTTTACGAAAAACGATACCTAAAGCAAACCCAATACCCAAAGTTATAATAGCGATGGCGAGGATAATAATTGTTAAATTCAAATTTTCACCTCCACATCGTCAAAAAATGATTAAAAACTGAAAATAACCATTGCTTTAAAGATGTTATTAATTTTTCCACACAAGAACATTTTACTTTCAGACCATGTGTAATGTCAACACAAACCGGTCTGTTAACATTTTTCTCTCAAAAAAAGCGCTTGAACATTATTGTATAACATGTCAGCGCTAATCCAATTATTACATTTTATCGGGTGCATGCACTCCGAGAAGATTTAAGGATTCTTTCAAAACAGTTGCAACGCTCTTTACCAGAGCAAGTCTTGCATACAATTGCTCATCATCCTTTAAAACCTTAGAATGAGCATAGTATTTATTGAAGGCTTTTGCCAAATGCAGGCCATACTTTGCAATCACTGAAGGCTCGTATTCAACGACTGCCCGCTTCACCATTTTAGGAAAAGCAGCAATCTCAGTAATAACTTCCCATGATTCAGGATCATTCAGACTATAGTTTTCTTGTTCATTTAAAACGTGGCCTTCTTCTTTTGCTTTGCGTAAAATACTCATTGCACGAGCATGTGAGTATTGCACATAAGGACCAGTTTCACCTTCAAACCGAACTACTTCTTCAAGGTTAAAGTCAAAATTGTTCATTCTCTCATTTTTCAGGTCATGGAAAATAACGGCGCCTACGCCTACTTCTTTTGCAACCTGCTCTTTATTTTCCAGATTCGGATTTTTTGCTTCGATTTGTTTCCTTGCAAGTTGGACTGCATCATCAAGAACTTCATCCAGTAAAATAACTCTGCCGGCTCTGGTTGAAAGTTTTTTCCCGTCCTGAGTAATCAATCCGAATGGAATATGATGAATATCATCAGACCATGGTTCACCCATCTCTTTTAAAACTGCTTTAAGCTGTTTAAAATGATTTGTCTGTTCATTACCAACCACGTAAAGAGACTGGACAAAGTTATAAGTTCTTTTGCGGTACAAAGCTGCTGCAAGATCACGTGTAATATAAAGAGTGGCCCCGTCTGTCTTACGGATCAATGCAGGATTAAGGTCATACTTATCAAGATCAACAATTTGCGCTCCGCGACTTTCCTTTAACAAATCCCTTTTTTCTAGAATTGAAACAATCTCAGCCATTTTATCATTATAAAAAGCTTCACCATTAAAAGAATCAAATTCAACTCCTAATTTTTCATATATTTTCATAAAAGACTTAAGAGATTCTGAACGGAACCATTTCCACAAACGAATAGCTTCTTCATCACCGTCTTCCAGTTTCTTGAACCATCCACGAGCCTTTTCATCAAGTTCAGGATGTGCAACATCTTCTTTATGAAAACGAACATAATATTCCAGCAGTTTGTTTATTGGGTCAGCTTTTACTTCTTCTTCGCTCCCCCATAATTTATACGCTTCAATCAATTTACCGAATTGGGTCCCCCAATCCCCTAAATGATTAATTTTAATGGGATGATAGTTTACTTTTTTTAACAATTTAGCAAGAGAATTCCCAATTACCGTGGAACGTAAATGTCCCATTGAAATCGGTTTGGCAATATTGGGTGAAGACATATCAATAGGAACATTTCCACCCTTTCCCAGATCTTGATCTCCATAAGAAAACTGCTGCCTCAAAACTGTGCTAATAACTGCAGCACTAGCTTGGCTTTTATCCATAAAAAAGTTAACGTATGGGCCAACAGCCTGTATTTTTTCAAAATGCTCCTGGTTAATTTTCTGTACTATTTCTGCAGCGATTTGCTGCGGAGCCTTATGAAGTGTTTTTGCCAATAAAAATGCAGGAAAAGCATAGTCCCCAAGTGCTAAGTCTTTAGGCTTTTCCAAAACCTGCTTAATTTTTTCTGCAGAAAGTTTATCACCAAGTACTTCTGCTAATACTCTAATAACTTGATCTCTAAATTCCATGTATACTCCTCCTTATATAAAAAAAGCTCCTACATTGTTAAATGTAAGAGACGAGAAAACCCGCGGTACCACTCTAATTAATTGATCAGCAATCCACTCAATATAAAATTTTAAATCCTAAGGAATACGATTCAGAAAATCTCATGATCCGGCTCGCACCACCCCAGACTCGCTCAACAATCAAATGACCCTACTAGTTCCCATTATCGGATACTTTTGAACTAAACTTAGATAGGTTTGTCCCTAATCGGACATTAATTATACTACAAAGCGGGTGACGAGAATCGAACTCGCGACATCAGCTTGGGAAGCTGGAATTTTACCACTAAACTACACCCGCACAACAGATAGTAGTATAGCATAAAAGTTAAAAAGTGTCAGCTTATTTTTAGGATACTTTTTTCATGTCCCTTAACCGTACAATTACTCTGTTATGAAAATCATTAACTGCCACTTCATCAGACGCATCATGATCCAAAATAGCTACCATTGCCGAGTTTTCATATACTTTTTCTATAGAACCTACGAAATCATGAGTTAATGTCCCAAATTTTTTACACTTAACTTTTTCACCAATATTAAACATACTGTCCATTAAATCACCTTCTATCAACAAATTCTCAAGAATAATATCAAATATATAGATTGAGCGCAACTTTTTTAACTCTTCAATTTTAAAAAAATACTTTTTATACTCGGATACCTTCTGGAAACTCTTCTTCTTTTTTGCGTAGCATTTTCATTGCTTTGAAATACGAGAAAATTAAGACACTGCATGAACCCAGCCAAGCTAAGGGACTTGCAAAGCAAGCACCCACATAACCAACAGACGATGCTAAAATCAAGGCTGCCAAGCATCTCATCAACAACTCGACCATTCCAGCAAGGGTTGGGATAACACTTTGCCCCAGCCCTTGGAGGGTATAACGCAAAACAAAAAGGGTAGCGAGCAGCAGGTAAAAAGTGCAGTTTGCATTAAAATATATCTGTGCCAAGTTCAAAACCTCTGTCTCGGCTTTACCTACAAAAAGAACCACTAAATCTTTTCCAAAAAGAATTACCAGCAGACCAGCACCTAAGCTGAAAAGACCAGACACGATCAGGCATTGCTTAACACCCTTTAAAATACGCTCATATTTTCCTGCACCATAATTTTGTGCAGTAAAAGTAGCCATTGCGACCCCAAAAGACATCATTGGCTGGATTGCAACTTGATCAATTTTTCCAGCTGCAGTCGCGGCTGCAACTGCAGTGGTACCCAGCCCATTTAAGGCTGCTTGCACCATAATAGAACCGATTGCAATTATTGAAGTCTGAAAAGCCATAGGAAGCCCTACATAAAGATGCCGCTTAAGCTCTACAAGAGTGACTGCTTTAAAATCACGCTTTCTAACCTGAAGCAAAGGTATTTTCTTAATGATATAGACAATACACAAAAAAACCGAAAAAACTTGTGCAATAACGGTAGCGTAACCTGCACCTTCAACACCCATTTTTAAAACAAGAATGAAAAAGAGCTCAAGTCCAATGTTTACAATTGCTGCAATGATAAGAAAGTATAGCGGTGTCCTGCTATCACCCAACGCTCGAATAACATTCGCCAACAAATTAAAAGCCATTGATGAAAAAATACCTGCAAAGATAATTGATATAAAAAGCTGTGCATCTTGTTCAATTTCTTTAGGTGTCTGCATAAGTACTAAAATATCTTTAATAAAGAAAAGACTAAGGAAAGTCAAGATTACAGTTGTAACCGAACTAATAATAATGCTTGTTGCAAAGCTTTCCCTAACCTTTTTATAATTTCCTGCACCAAAATACTGTGCAGTCATAATCGACAGCCCGGCCGTTAACCCTTGTGCAAAACCAATAATTAAAAATTGAATGCTTCCGGTTGATCCTACAGCTGCTAATTCATTCACACCTAGAGTCTGCCCCACAATTAATGTATCAGAAATACTGTAAAATTGCTGGAACAAATTTCCAATCAAAAGCGGCAGTGTAAACATCAAAATAAGTTTAATTGGACTTCCCTTGGTTAATTCCCTCACTCTTTTACCTCCAGTCTCAGAACTTTCTTGCAAAACGACAATTTCAAATACTATCACATTCATGTGCTAAATTGAACCCTTTTTAAAGAAACTTTTTAAAAAAGATTAGCAAACTGTTTTGCCCACTCATCCCCGTATCTTTTTAACAGATATTTTTGAATTTCTTTTACAAAAGCACGTGTTGATGGAGTTTGTTTAGCTTCTGCGTGTGATATAAGACAGATAGTCCGATAAAAATGCTCCTGAAAAGGATACCTATTTACATTTCCAGATAATTTTTGCAATGCCAGTTCTGGAAGAATTCCTAAGCCTAAACCACTTTCAACCATCGCAATTATTGAGGCATCGTCAATACTGTAGTGAATTGAATTAACAGAAACATTATAAGTATCCAAAGCTTTTTTTGTATCACGATCATAATCAATTTGCTGCAAAATAAAATTTTTATCCTGAATATCACTTCTAGCAATAATTTTATCTGCACGGGGAGTGAAACTTTTAGGTGTTATACAATATATTGGATCCCTATGCAAGGGAATTACTTCAAGTTTTTCCTTGATAGGCAGTGCACTAAATCCTAAATCAAGTGTCCCTACTCTGACCTGCTCGGCAACTGCATTAAAATTCCCCTGAATGACAGATAGTTCTATATTAGGATACGTTTTTTTAAAACTGCGAATAATGTCCGGCAGCCAGTTAATGCAGACACTACTAAAAGCCCCAATCCTTATTCGTCCTTCATTTAAACCATTAATGCGAGCGGCCTCTTCTCTTAACTTTGCCTCAGTATTTAAAATTTCCTGTACAACCGGTAAGACTTTCTTACCATCTGAAGTAAGTTTTACTCCTGTACGATTACGTACAAAAAGTGAGAAGCCCAATTCTTTTTCCAAGCCTGCAATTGAATGGCTAACTGCAGACGGGGTTACTCTAAGCTGAGTAGCAGCTGCAAAAAAAGTTTTTCGCTTTGCAACTTCACTAAAAACTTCATACGAAAAATTAGCCAAAATAGGTATTCCTTTCTTAAGTGAATTAATTTCACTTTAAATTGAAAAACTTGAGTTTTACTTAATTCAAAAATAAAGGTACACTTATTTCAACATAAAAGCAAGGCTAATTTTCAATTTTAAATAATAAGGAGGGCCTGACATGATTCCAACTTTTTCACACCGCATAAACCAAGATTCGTCAAGTCTAGACGAACTTTTCAAGTTGAGCGCACAAGCCAACAAGATTTCATTTGCAGGCGGTTACCCTGATCCAAATTTATTTCCTAAAGATGAACTTAAAAGGGCCTTTGAAAAACGAATTAACGACGAATCCAACGATCTTTTTCAATACCGTACAGTTACGGGATACGAGCCCTTAAGACAAAAAATTGCATCATCAACAAAAAAAATGGGTTTTGATTGTTCTTCAGAAGAAATTATGTTAACACAAGGAGCTCAGCAAGGAATTAAATTGCTGTCAAGTCTCTTTCTTGATGACCATGATGGAATTGCTGTTGAAGCACCAACCTATGTAGGGGCTTTAGAAGCTTTCAATGAGCATCTTCCAAAATACTACGAGATTCCAATGGAAAAAGATGGTATGGATTTGGAGACTCTAGAAAATACACTACAGCATAACAAGATTAAAATCATCTATACTATTCCTAATTTTCAGAATCCAACAGGCTATTGCATGTCGACAATAAAAAGAAAAAGATTGGCAGCACTTGCAGCAAAATATCAAGCTGTCGTCATTGAAGACGATCCTTACCGTGAATTGCGCTATGAAGGGTCAGCTCTTCCTGCCATCAAATCCTTTGACAGAACCGGAAACGTAATTACACTAGGCAGTTTTTCAAAAATTCTTTCCCCTGCTTTACGCTGTGGCTGGTTGATTGCTTCTCCAGAGATTGTTAAACAGCTTTCCTCCTTACGACTTTCATATGACTGTCAATCTTCTAACGTTTTGCTTGAGAGTATTGATCAATACCTTGGCGAAAACAGTATTGAAAAACATATTGACCATTTGCGAAGAGCATACCGTTTGAAAATGCAGACAATGTTAACTTGTCTTGAAGATGAATTACCTACAGATTGCAGCTTTTCGCATCCTCAAGGCGGCTTCTTTATCTGGGTCACACTGCCTCAAGGATGTGATGCAGCTATCTTGTTAAAACAAACAAACATAGTTACTTTTCTTGAGGGGTCATCTCTTTTTGCAAATAGTTCACCCAAAAATTACATTAGGTTGAACTTTACGGGGGTTTCGCTTTCTGAGATTAAAAAAGGATGCGCAGATCTTGGGGAAGCTATTAAATATTCGCTAGTAAATCAATTTGCTATCTAAAATAAGGAGACCTCACTTCAATCTGAAACAATCAGTTACTAAATCTTTAAACTGCAATAAAAAATTTAAGTATCTTACAATGTGTGCAAGGGGCTGAGCCAAAACATAAGTTTTGGCTCAGCCCCTTTAGACTATCTTGCAGTTTATGTACTGACATATTTTCAATAAATGCCCTAACTAAGAATTGCCCTTTGAGAGAGCCTTCGCTCCAATATCTTCACGGTAAAAGCAACCTGAAAGTGAAAGTTTTTCAATATAATGATAGGCTTTTTTTTGTGCCTCAAGTAATGTCGCGGCAGTTGCAGCAACAGTCAATAATCTGCCACCTGCACCTATCATCTTCCCGTTTTGTTCCATAACATTAGCATAATCAATTGTTATATCAGGTTCTTCAATAAAAGAGGACAAGCTTTGCCCCTGTTTAGGTTTTTGCGGATAGCCTTGAGCTGCAATAACAATCCCCAAACAAGCATTTTGTTTAAATTCAAGCTGTTTCATTGTGCGCATACGAAGACAATCATCGATCAGTACTGCAAAATCAGTTTTTAATCTAGGCAAAACAACCTGTGTTTCAGGATCTCCCAAACGCACATTATATTCAATCACCTTAGGTCCGCTCGCAGTCAAAATCAGTCCAATATATAAGACACCAACGTAATCAAAATTTCTTTTTCTCAATCCCTGAATAGAAGGCTCAACAACTTCTGTAATCATTTGCTGATAGTCAGTGTGCAAAAGTTGGGGCACAGGGCTGTATGCTCCCATACCGCCTGTATTCGGTCCTTTATCAAAATTATAAGCACGTTTATGATCTTGGGCCATTGGCAGAATCTGATAATTTTTTTCATTGACAACTACAAAAAGCGAGTATTCTTGACCTTCCAAAAATTCTTCAAAAACAAGCCGTTGCTGGCCATTATCAAAGAGTCGTGTGACTGTTTCTTGGGCAGTTGCCACATCTTGACAAATTGTGACACCTTTACCGCCAGCAAGACCGTCAGCTTTAATTACAAGCGGCAAAGGCCAGTTTGTCAACGCTTTTAACGCTTCTTCTTTTACACCAAAAGATTGGTATTTAGCCGTTGGAACATGCTGTGTCGTCATAAAACGTAACGCAAAATCTTTTGAGCCCTCCAACTGTGCGGCCTCTGCAGATGGTCCAAATATTTTTAATCCATCTTTTTTGAAAGAATCCACAATTCCATTTACCAAAGCATTCTCTGGCCCAACAAAAGTCCAATCAATTGCATTTTCTTTTACAAACTTCTTTAAGTTACTAAAATCAAGTTCAGACAGATCAATTGTCTTTATTCCTGTTTTTTTCATACCGTCATTTCCTGGGGCACAAAAAACATCACTGACACAGTGACTTTTTAAAAAAGATCTGCAAATTGCATGTTCACGTGCACCCGAACCAACTACAAGAAGCCTTAACTTTTTTTCCAAGTTTATTCCTCCATCTTAATGTCTGATTAGTGTCTGAAATGACGTATTCCGGTAGTCAACATGGTAATTCCAAATTTGTCAGCCATTGCAATTGAATCTTTGTCACGAATACTACCACCTGGTTGAACAATTGCCTTGATACCATGTTCTGCAGCATATTCAACACAATCATCCATTGGAAAGAAAGCGTCACTAGCCAAAACAGCTTCATCATCAATTGCACTGCCCGCTTTTTTAATAGCAATCTTAGTTGAATCAATTCGATTAGGCTGCCCTGCTCCAATGCCAAGTGTTCTTTTACTGTTAGCAACAACAATGGCATTGCTCTTTGTATGTTTAACTGCCTTCCACGCAAATAATAAAGTACTAAGCTGCTCTGCTGTTGGCTTAACCTTAGTCACAATTTCCCATTTTTTAGGTTCTTCGTGCAAAACATCTTGTTCCTGCACCAAAAGGCCTCCTAGCACAGAAACTACTTCCTTTTGCGGTCTTTCATTTTTGCTTGCAAAATCAAGTTGTAAAAGCCGCAAATTCTTTTTCTTAGCTAAAATGGCAAAGGCCTCTTCTTCAAAAGCAGGTGCGATAATAATTTCCAAGAAAAGCTGATGCATTTTTTGAGCTGTCGCAACATCTACTTTACGATTCAAAACAATCACACCACCAAAGATTGAAATCGGATCTGCTTGATATGCAAGATCCCAAGCAGTTTCCAAAGAAGACGCACGTCCGATTCCACAAGGATTCATGTGTTTCAGGGCTACTACGGTAGGTTCATCAAACTCACGCGCAATTCTCAAAGCAGCATCTGCGTCTTTGATATTGTTATATGATAATTTCTTGCCGTGAAGCTGTTCTGCACTACTCAATGCGTATTTCGAAGGAAGAGCATCACGGTAAAACCATGCTTTTTGATGACTGTTTTCTCCATAGCGCATTGTATCTTCCAAATTATATGTTAAAGTCAGTTCCTCAGGAGCTTCAACCCCTGTTCTTTTTGAAAGATACTGGGCAATTAGAGCATCATACGCTGCCGTATGTCTGAAAGCTTTGGCAGCTAGCTTTGCACGTGTTTGCAGTGTAGTAGCTCCCTTTTCAGCAATTTCTTGTGCAATAACTGAATAATCTTTCGGGTCAGTGACAACCGTTACATCCTGATAATTTTTAGAAGCACTGCGCAACATACTTGGACCACCAATATCAATATTCTCAATTGCATCTGCCAATTTAACATCTGATTTTTCAATGGTTTGTTTAAAGGGATAAAGGTTAACACACACAAGATCAATTGGTTCAATATGCATTTTTTTCATTGTTTCTACATGGGCAGGAACTTCTCTTCTTCCCAACAAAGCTCCATGAATCAAGGGATTCAAAGTTTTTACACGTCCATCTAAAATTTCAGGAAAGCCAGTAACGTCTTCGACTGCAATTGTTTTGATACCTGCTTCATCAAGAAATTTTTTTGTTCCTCCAGTTGAAATAATCTCAAAATCATTTGCAACTAATTTTTTTATAAATGGGGCAAGCCCTTTTTTATCTGAAACACTGACCAAAGCTCTCTTCATTTCTCGTTTCCTTCTTTCTGTTGTAAATCCTGCAATATTTTTTTTACAACCTGTGGGTAGAGCTGATGTTCTCTTTCATGAATCCGTTTTTCCAATTCTGAAACAGTATCATCTTTCAAAATTGGCACCCTGCATTGTGCAATAATGGGGCCAGAATCAAGCCCTGCATCTACATAATGAACTGTAACACCTGTCTCTTCTTTTTTATCTGTAAAAGCTCTTTCAATAGAATGCAAGCCTGGATACTCAGGCAAATATGCCGGATGAAGATTGACGATTCTGCCTTCAAAATGTTGCAGAATTTTATTACCAATCACACGCAGATATCCTGCTAAAATAATAAAATCGATTTTTTGCGAAAGTAAAATTTTCAGAATTTTTTCTTCGTACTGTACCTTAGTACCACACTCCTTAACCGTGAATGTTTCAACAGGAACCTGATGACGCCGTGCTCGTGCAACAACATTGGCATTGGGATGATCACAAAAAAGCAGTGTTAATTCTCCTGGAAGTTGATGCTTTTCAAACATTTGTGCAAAAATTTCAAAATTTGAACCGTTTCCTGATGCAAAAATCGCAATCTTCATTTTAAAATGCCTCACTTGAATCTGATTTTTGTTTCTTTTTCTGGACGGTGACATAAGGAACCAATCTCGTAAAAACATTCTTCCTTCTGTTCAAAATATTTTCTGACCGCTGCCGCCTTATCTGGAGAAACTGCGAGTACCATCCCTAGTCCCATATTAAAAGTTTCAAAACAATCCTGCAAAGTCAATCTTCCTAATTCAGCTAAATATTTAAAAATTGGCAAAACATTCCAAGAATCTCTTTGGATAACAGCTTGCAAGTCATCAGCAAACATCCGTGGGAGATTTTCTATTAACCCGCCACCCGTAATGTGACTAATTCCGTTAAGCAACCCTCTTTCAATTAACGGCCATAGTATGCGGACATAAATTTTTGTAGGTTTCAGCAATTCTGCTGCAATCGTTTTTCCATCTAAAACAGCCGGTTGGGTATTGAAGTCCAGATGTTGCTCCTTAAAAATTATTTGACGAACTAATGAAAAACCGTTTGAATGTAATCCACTTGATGGTAAAGCAAATAAAAGATCCCCCTCTTGTGGACGGTCTTTTGTCAATAACTTTTCCTTTTCTGCAACTCCGACTGCAAAACCAGCAAGGTCATATTCATCTTTGGAATACATATCAGGCATTTCAGCGGTTTCACCACCGTTTAAAACAGCATGTGCTTGTTTACACCCAGTTGCAACTCCTTGCACTATCTGCGCAATTCTTTCTGGATTGTTATGACCGACGGCAATATAATCCATAAAATACAACGGCTGGGCTCCTTGAGCCAAAATATCATTGACACACATCGCAACACAGTCAATTCCAATTGTTTCATGCTTTTCAGTTTGCTGTGCAATTAAAAGTTTAGTACCAACTCCATCTGTTCCTGAAACAAGAATGGGATGCTCCATTTTACCAAGTACACCAAGATCAAATAAACCACCAAAGGAACCAATTTCTCCCATACAACCAGGCCGCTCTGTGCTCGCAACTGCACTACGAATCCTGCGAACTAATTCATAACCGGCATTGACGTCAACCCCTGCTTGCTGATAACGATTCATTTGCGGCAACCTCTCTTTCTTGCTGCTTTTTCAAGGAATCTAAATAACCCGCACGATAATCATAAAGTGGTGTTGGATACTTTCCATCAAAATATGCAACACATAAGCCACCATTAGGTTCTTCTGTACCTTCAGGAAGGTTTATTGCTTTAATCAAGTTAGGCAAAGACAGAAAAGATAGTGAGTCTGCACCAATCAATTCACGAATTTCTGGAATAGTATGATTAGCAGCAATTAATTCTGAACGTGTTGAAATATCAATCCCATAAAAACACGGAAAACGAAGCGGTGGAGAAGCAATCAGCATATGAACTTCTTTTGCTCCGGCTTCCCGTAAAAGACGCACAATTTGCCGACTTGTTGTTCCACGTACAATTGAATCATCAACAACGGCCACTCTTTTTCCCTCTACAACTCCGCGAACTGCTGAGAGCTTCATTTTAACTCCACGTTCACGTAACTGTTTTGTTGGTTGAATAAAAGTTCGCGCTACGTATTGATTCTTGATCAGCCCCATCTCATAAGGATGTCCACTTTCTTCCGCATACCCGCTTGCTGCAGACAAGGATGAATTTGGAACTCCCACTACCATGTCTACATCGACTGGTGCTTGATGTGCCAGCAATCTCCCCATTTTTTTACGTGCATTATGAACAGTAACACCATGAATAATTGAATCTGGACGTGAAAAATAAATGAATTCCATCGAACAAAGTGTAAGCTGCGTTTCTTGCGTATACGAATCAATATGCAAACCTGTTTCATCAATAGTGATCAACTCGCCAGGCTGCACATCACGTACAAAACGAGCTCCTACCGTATCTAACGCACATGTTTCACTTGCAACTACATAAGCTCCATTATCTAATTGTCCAATCGATAAAGGACGAAAACCATTGGGATCAAGTGCGGCATAAAGCCGGTTTTCACGCAATAACAAGAAGGCAAAGCCACCATGAACTTCATTTAGGCTCTGTTTCAACGCGCTAACAAAATCCATCCCTTTTTTTTGCCGAATAAGATGAATCAAGATCTCTGTATCTGAAGTTGATTGAAAAATTGCTCCTTCTTCTTCTAACTGCTCCTTAAGTGTCTCAGAATTTGTTAAGTTTCCATTGTGAGCAAGTGCAACATCCCCATCTCTGAAATGAAAAAAGAAAGGCTGCACATTTTCTAAAGTGTTATTGCCGCTTGTACCGTAACGGACGTGACCAATCGCGATATCTCCTACAAGAGAATTTAAATTATTCTCGTTGGCAAAGACCTCTGCAAGCAGTCCACGATTACGAAACCGCATCAACTTTTTACCATTACTGGATACAATGCCTGCGCCTTCTTGCCCACGATGCTGCAAACTATGAAGTCCAAAATATGTCAATTGGCTTGCCTTTGTTGCACCAAAAACGCCAAAAACACCACACTCTTCATTTAGTCCCTTGATTTCATAAGGCATGGTATTGCATCCTCCCATAATCTTTTTGCTTCTTCCAAATTCAAAACAGTCTTTCCGTCCTGATATGTCAGTTCACATTCTCTTTTTGAAGTAACTTCTCCAATCAAAACTGCATCTGTCCCCATCAATTTCTTAAACGCGGCCACATTTTGCGGAGCAACACTAACAACAAATCTTCCTGGAGTCTCACTAAAAAGCTGTTCACCTGCAAAATCCACCGAAACCGACAGACCCAATTGATTATGCAAAACTAACTCAACAAGGGCAACCGCTAACCCGCCTTCGCTGAGATCATGTGCACTTTCAAGTAATCCTTCTTGATTTGCCTGGAGCAATTTCTCCATTTTTTTAACCTCATCCGTCAATGAAAAGTCGTTAAGTGGGCCGCTAAATTTTCCTGTTAACATTTTTTGAATTTCAGTTCCCGCAAAATCATTACCAGTCTTTCCAATTAAAAACAGCTGTGCGCCTACACTTTTAACAGTTGGTGTCAAATAGTTACGCACATTTTCCAATAACCCCACCATTCCAACCATTGGCGTTGGAAAAATCGCCGTTCCGTTGCTTTCGTTATAAAGGGAAACATTGCCCGAAATAACAGGAGTATCAAGTTGACGACAGGCAGCAGCCATTCCCTTAACTGCTTGATGTAATTCCCAGCAAACCTCCGGATCATTCGGATCGCCAAAATTGAGACAGTCAGTGATTGCTAAGGGCTTTGCACCACTAGCAACCAGATTTGTTGCAGCTTCAAGCACAGCAATTTTTCCTCCAATGAAAGGATCTAGATATACAAAACGGCCATTACCATCAGTGGTAAGCGCAATTGCTTTATCTGTCTGCCTAATTCGTAAAACTGCAGCATCACTTCCTGGCCCTACAACTGTATTGGTTCTCACCTGTGAATCATAGGTTTCTGTGAAAATTCTTTTAGAAGCAATCGTGGGCTGTTGTAGCATTTTGCATAGAACATCTCCAACTGCTAATTGACCTGGATGCCAAGTTGGTTGTTCATTTCTCTTAATGATTCTTGCAGGTACTTTCTCACGACTGCTTTCTTCTAAGACATCATCAGTTAAACTTGCTACTGGAATATTTGTAACCACTTGTCCATGATGCTTAAGCAAATAATCTTTTTTTTCTGTTACTCTGCCGATTACAACTGCATCAAGCCCAAAATCGTGAAAAAGCTTCTTGACTTCCTCTTCAAAACCGGCCCGCACGCATAAAAGCATTCTTTCCTGAGACTCACTGAGCATTATTTCATAAGCTGACATTCCATCTTCACGTTGTGGAACGTTGTCTAGCTCAAGTATCATTCCACTTCCAGCTTTAGAAGCCATCTCACAACTTGATGAAACTAATCCAGCCGCACCCATATCTTGAATTCCAACAAGCCATTCTTGGTGTTTACTCGTCAGTAATAGGCATGCTTCCAACAAAAGCTTTTCCATGAATGGATCGCCTACTTGAACTGCCGAACGCTGTGTTTCCCTTTCATCACTAAAATCTGTAGAAGCAAATGTTGCTCCATGAATCCCATCTCTACCAGTTTTTGCTCCGACATACATCACAGCATTTCCAACACCCTTAGCCTGTCCCTTTTGCATCTTGCTTTGTGCGATAATTCCAACACACATTGCATTAACAAGTGGATTGTCAGCATAACATTCATCAAATGTAATTTCTCCACCGACAGTTGGAATGCCCATGCAGTTGCCATAGCCACCAATTCCCGCAACAACTTCATTAATAAGGTATCTTGTACGTGAATCTTTAATCTCTCCAAAGTGAAGTGAATCAAGCAGTGCAATCGGGCGTGCCCCCATACTGAAGATATCCCGGATAATTCCCCCAACTCCTGTCGCTGCACCTTCATAAGGTTCGACCGCCGAAGGATGGTTATGACTTTCAGCCTTGAAAACAATTCCTTGACCATCACCAATGTCAATAATTCCTGCACCTTCGCCCGGACCTTGCAGTACCCTTGCATTTTTATTAGGAAATTCGCGCAAAACTGCCTTAGATTTTTTATATGAACAGTGTTCACTCCACATCACTGCAAATAAACCTGTTTCTGTATAATTAGGCAGCCGACCCAGAAGCTTTTTTGCAATATAGTCATATTCTTTCTCACTAAGTCCCCATTCAAGGTATGGTTTCTTCTGCTTGATCTCTTGTGGACTCATTTCCATTTTGATGGTCATTAGCGGCTTGCCTCCTTTGTACGAACTTTTCCTTCTAACAATGACTTGAAAACACGCAGTCCATCAACATTTCCGAGTAAAGATTCAACAGCACGTTCTGGATGCGGCATCATCCCCAAAACATTACCTCTTTCATTGATAATGCCAGCAATGTTATTTAGACTGCCATTGGGGTTTTCATCTGCATAGCGAAAAACAACTTGTTGCTGATCCTCCAACTGAGATAATACATTCTTTTCTGCATAGTAACTTCCGTCTGCGTGCGCAATTGGTAAGTAAATTTTTTCTTTTGAATGGTACTGTTTAGTAAAGAGAGTTGCATTATTTTCAACTGTGAGCGCTGCTGTTTTACAAATGAACTTCAAATTATTATTTTTTTTCAGTGCTCCTGGAAGCAAACCCGCTTCTGTTAAAATTTGAAAACCATTGCAAATTCCCAAAACAGGTTTTCCTGCTCGTGCAAACTTCACAACTTCCGGCATAATGTTGCTAAAACGTGCAATAGCTCCACAACGTAAATAATCTCCATAAGAAAAGCCACCCGGAATCATTACCGCATCAAAATCGGCCAAACTTTTTTCCCGATACGAAACATACTGTGCATCCGTATTGCAAACAGAATGAAGTGCTTCAAAAAGATCAACATCGCAATTAGACCCTGGAAAAACTATAATAGCAATTCTCATTAGCCCTCCTCCAATAGTTCATAACGATATGTTTCCAAGTTAAAGTTGACGAGTAGCTGTTCTGAAATTTCATTAATTGTTTCAGCAACATCTGTAGTAGTAGAATCAAGCAGTACGTCAAAAAATTTTCCAACATTTACCTTTTTAACCTCTGGATGACCTAAACTTTGAACTGCATCTGTGATTGTCTGTCCCTGGGGATCAAAAACTGACTCCTTATACGTGACAAAAATACGCGCCTTTACCGCCATTTATTTGCCCCCTCACCTAATTTTGTTTCCAATCGTGTGAGTACTTCTTTATAAACAGTTGTTAAATCTCCTAAATTTCGTCTAAAAACATCTTTATCCATATGCTTTTTGCTCTTAACATCCCACAACCTGCAATTATCAGGGGAAAACTCATCAGCCAAAATCACTGTACCATCCTTCAAACGTCCAAATTCAAGCTTGTAATCGACTAACTGTAAACCAATTGAAGCGAAAAGTGCAGTCAATAACTGATCGACCTTGCGCGAAACTTGCCACATGTATTCAATTTCTTCTTCAGTAGCAATCTTTAACCCAAAAATTTGCGAGTTATTTATAAAAGGATCATCTAACTCATCACTTTTAAAATATGACTCTTCAATTGGCTTAACAAAAGTTGCGCCTTCCTTAATGTTAAAACGCGTGGAAAAATGCCCAGCAGCAATATTGCGAGTAACCATTTCAAGCGGAATTATCTGTACTTTACGGACAAGTTCTTCATCATTTGAAATTGTTTTAATAAAATGAGTGTGCACGCCTTGAGCATTCAAGTACTTAAAAATCAGAGTCGAAATTAGGTTGTTCAACCTTCCCTTTCCTTCAATCTCTGTTTTCTTTTTTCCATTTAGCGCAGTTGCCTGATTAGTATAGACAACCCTTAAAACATCCTCATCTGTAGTCGTCCACATTTGTTTGGCTTTTCCAGCATAGATCATTTTTTCCATAATAATTCGTCTTTCCTTTCTTCAAAAAGCGAACTTTAAAGTTAATTTTAGGTAAAAACCATCGCTATTTAGTATAAAGGTTAACAAGCTTATTAACACACGTCAAGAGATAAAAGACGAACTTTATAAAAAATACATCTTGTAATATTCTTTTACTGCCAATAAAGAATTAAGTTGGAAAAATATTATCCAAAATCACAGCTAATCACGAACTATGCATAGTTGCTACATGGTAAGTTTATTGTTTGAAAGCTGGGAAAATTAAGTTTTACCGAATATTTCGAATCAAGAGCCTACCTTAAAGACATTAATTTTTACCAACATTTTAAAATAAACTGGCTTTTTTATTTTTATAAGCAAATAAAAAACCGGAACAAGCAAAAGCCTGTTCCGTAAATTGTTCTCATCTTTATTTAGTTACTTAACCCAACACGTGCAAAAATATCATCAACATGACGCAGATGCCAATGATAGTCAAAAGCGTCATCTAAGTCGGCCTTAGACAACCGTGACATTATTTTTTCATCTTTTTCCAACAATGGTCTGAATTGGATCTGCTTATCCCAAGATTCTGCCGTTTTAGGCTGAATAAGGTCATATGCATCTTCACGGCTCATTCCCTTATCGATTAATTTTAATAGTACACGGCCACTGTAAATTAAACCAAAAGTTCTCCCCATATTACGCTTCATATTTTCTGGAAAAACAGTCAATGTATCTAATATTTTACCAAAACGATGCAGTATATAATCGATTAGGATAGTAGTATCAGGTAAGATGATCCGTTCTGCTGAAGAATGCGAGATATCACGTTCATGCCAAAGCACCACATCCTCATAAGCTGTAACCATATGTCCACGCACTACACGTGCTAAACCGCAGATATTTTCTGAACCGATTGGGTTACGTTTATGCGGCATCGCCGAAGAACCTTTTTGTCCCTTGGCAAAATATTCCTCTACTTCGCGCGTTTCTGATTTTTGCAGCCCTCTGATTTCTGTAGCGAACTTTTCCAAGCTGGTTGCAATCAGTGCAAGTGCAGCCAGATATTCGGCATGCAAGTCGCGCGGCAGTATCTGGCTGGAGATTTCTTGTGCACGGATTCCTAGTTTTTGACAAACATACTTTTCAACGAAAGGATCAATATTAGCAAATGTACCTACTGCTCCGCTGATTTTCCCAGCTTCGACTCCTGCTGCCGCATGTTCAAAACGCTCAATGTCTCTTTTAATCTCGGAATACCAACGAGCTAGCTTGAGCCCAAAAGTTGTCGGTTCAGCGTGGACACCATGTGTACGCCCCATCATAACAGTATGCTGATACTGTTTCGCCTTCTTGGCAACAATTTCTTTGAAAGCAGCTAGATCATTACGAAGTATCTCGTTAACCTGTTTCAACTGATAGCCATATGCAGTATCAACAACATCAGTACTGGTCAATCCATAATGAACCCACTTTTTTTCGTCACCTAATGATTCGGAAACACAGCGTGTAAACGCAATGACATCATGATGCGTACTCTGCTCAATTTCTAAGATACGTGCAACATCAAAACGCGCATTTTTACGAATTTTATCGACATCACCAGCTGGAATGTGACCTAATTTTGACCAAGCCTCATCCGCAGCAATTTCAACTTCAAGCCAACATTCATATTTCTTTTTGTCGTTCCAGATTGCCGCCATTTCAGGTCTTGTATATCTTGAAATCATTATTTTTCCCCTTTAGTCCCAAACTTTGGTTTGCTTAATCTCTGTCAGTGTTTCATTGATATTATCAGTTAGAATACTGATATGCCCCATTTTACGATCACGGCGAATCTCGTCTTTGCCGTAATCATGGAAATGCCACTGTTTTTTTTGTGCAACGAGCCTTTTAGCACCAGCAACATGCTGTCCTAGAACATTAACCATAACAACTGGCTGCAATAATTTAATTTGTGGTAACGGCCAGTTGCAAATTGCCCGATTGTGAATGTCAAACTGAGAGAAGTTGCAGGCTTCGATAGAATAATGCCCAGAATTATGAGGGCGCGGTGCGAGTTCATTAACATAAAGTTCTTGATCTTCTCCAACAAATAACTCTATTCCAAGAATACCACAAAGGTCGATTCCTACAGCAATTTTTTCAGCAATTTTACGTGCCTTTTCCTGTAAACTTTCAGAGATTCGTGCAGGAACAATACTTTCATGTAAAATTTGATTGCGATGAATGTTTTCACTTACTGGAAAAAAAGAGAGGGCGCCTGCGCCATTTCGGCCTACCATAATAGAACATTCCTTATTGAAATTAACCCAGCCTTCTAAAATACATTGTCCTTTTGCTAACAGTTCTGGAACTTTTAAAAGGTCATCTTGGCTATGTAATACAACTTGTGACTTTCCATCGTAACCACCTTGACACGTTTTTAAAACCGCAGGGTACCCAATTTCAAAAAGCGCAGTCCTAAGTTGTTCTTCATCTGCAATCGCTTTAAATGGTGCTACTTTCAAGCCAAGCTTTTTAATAAAAGTTTTTTCACGTAAACGGTCTTTTGTCACCGCTAAGAGATGTGTCCCTTGTGGAACAGCTACTTGATCCTGCACATCTTCCAAAGCCTGCAAATCCACGTTTTCAAACTCATAGGTTAAAACGTCCGCACGTTGTGCAAGCTCTTCAATTGCCTTAAGATCATCATAAGGAGCAACTATTTGATCATCAGCTGCCTGTCCCGCTGAACAATCAGAATTCGGATCTAAGATAAGTACCCGAAAACCTGCTTCTTTAGCAGAAAAAGTTAACATTTGGCCCAATTGTCCGCCGCCTATGATTCCAATCGTTTTTCCCTGTTCAATGAAACTAGTCAAGCTGCTCACTACTCCTTACTGAAGTGTCATGTTGTTTCTTACGAAAAGCTTCTAACTTTTTAGCAATTTGAGGATCTGAAAGTGCGATAATCTGTAATGCCAACAAAGCTGCATTTTTAGCTCCAGAAATTCCAATTGCGGTTGTTGCTACAGGAATTCCCGCCGGCATCTGAACAATTGACAAAAGCGAATCAAGTCCGTTCAATGCATGACTTTGGATAGGCACACCAATTACCGGAAGAATTGTGTTAGCAGCAAGCATTCCAGGAAGATGTGCTGCTCCGCCAGCTCCCGCAATAATAACTTTAATTCCAGCAGAAAGTGCATTTTGAGAAAAAGCGAACATTTCCTTTGGCATCCTGTGTGCCGAAATGACTTTTTTGGTGTACTTAATTTGAAACTCATCCAAAATGTCGGCAGCTTCTTTCATAGTCTTCCAGTCTGAAATACTGCCCATTACAATACTTATTTTAATACTCAAGGTGTCCCCTCCTAACAAAAATAGCTTATCAGACAGTTTACAGATTGTCAAAGCTAAAGTCGAACTATTATTTAAATATATTACATTTCGTACGTATCAATAGTCGCATAAATTTCAAAAATATCTTTAAACAAAAAAGACCACGTTAAATTCTCTCGACGTAATCTCTTATGGCTTAAAATTTAAATTTTCATCATAAAACATATTCAACAATTAAACTACTACTAAAGCTTCAAACTTCCAATCAATCTTCAGCTGCTGCCATCGCTTCAAGGATATCTTCCAAGCGATCTCGCTCAGCCTCAGCTCTGCGTTTCTTTTCATCGTAAGCATCTAACAAGTGGCGACCGCGATTGCGCTGGCTAATTTCCTCGCAAACTCGATCAAGTTCAGTAATTCTCTCGACCGCCGCTTGATAATCATGTAAAATATCAAGTTTATTGCTCATGACAAAAGCCTCCTAAAAAATAATTTATCGACTTGAATAATCTAACACTTTTCGTCATGTTTGTGAACCAGTTTATATTACATTTGCGTTACAACTCAATCAACTTTAAAACTAAAACGGTAATTTTCCTTAATTACTATGAGCACGGACAGAAAGCGTTTTTTTATTGCTAACTTGTTCTTTCGAAGATTCTTTTTTGATGACTTTCTCAACATCACGTGCAATCATTAACTCTTCATTGGTGGGAATTACCATAACGGCAATTTTTGAAGCAGGAGTGACTATAAATTCTGCAACTCCCCGCTTTTTATTTGCTTCTTTATCAACCTGGATTCCTAGAAAGGCCAAACGATCCATAATTTTTTCCCGAATATATGAGGAATTCTCGCCAATTCCTGCTGTAAAGATAATCCCATCTACTCCCCCCATTTCAGCCGTGTAGGCGCCAATGTACTTAACAACATCTTTTACAAATATATCAATTGCCAAACGTGCTCTTTCATTAGACTCACGTTTTGCTTCAATATCTCTCATATCAGAAGATATTCCTGAAATTCCTAAAAGTCCCGATTTTTTATTAAGGTCGTAGATCACTTCTGGCATCGAGTGCATATCGAGCTTTTGCATCATAAAAGAAATCATTGCTACATCTGCATCACCTGATCTGGTTGCCATCGTAATACCTGTTAAAGGTGTAAAACCCATAGAAGTATCAAATGACTTGCCGTTTTTTACTGCACAAAGAGATGCACCGGCCCCTAAATGGCAACTAATTAATTTCAATTTGGACAATGGTTTATTCATCATTTTTGCTGCTACTTCAACAACATAGCGATGGCTTGTTCCATGGGCGCCATAGCGTCTTACTCCGTAGTTGTGATACCACTCATACGGAACACTAAAAATAAAATTTTGTTTAGGCATAGTTTGATGAAAGGATGTATCAAAGACAGCTACAGAAACTGCGTCAGGTAAAATTTTTTTAAAAGCTTTTATTCCCATCAAATTGGCTGGATTATGAATTGGCGCATATTCCGCAAGGTCATTGATTCTACGTATAACTCTAGTTGTAACCCTAGCAGATTTTTTAAAGTATTCGCCACCCGCAACTACTCTGTGCCCAACCCCTTTAATTTCAGAGAAATTATGAACAATTTTTAAATCCAATAGCAACTGGAGCAATTTTTTTACCGCTGCCGAATGGTCCTTTAATTCTTCTTCTTTTTCGTATTTTTCTTTCCCGTACTTAATTTTGATAGTGCCCTTTGGGATGCCAATACGATCAAAGACTCCTTGAGCTAAAACCTGTTCGTTGTTCATTTCAAAAAACTTAAACTTTAAACTGGAACTTCCTGCATTTATTGCTATGATTTTTGCCATTTCAATCCCTCCTAGCCTATAAAAACGCTTTCACAGATATAATATAACAAATTTTGAGAAAAATTTCATTAACTCTTACGTTATTTTTACTCTTTTAACCTTATTTTCGTTTCTAACTTGAAAAAAGTTGTCCTTTAATTATAAGTAAAAAGCAATTACAATTATGCAGTAAGACTTTTTATGGAGGAATATAATGCAACACGAAAAAGAATTAATTAGTTTAGTGAAGAATACACCTGAATTCAATGAAATACACCAAATCTTAACAAAATATCACCTCCAAGATGCTTTAATCTGCAGCGGAGCCCTTCGTAATCTTGTGTGGAACAAGCTTACAAATCGGTCTAATTCAATTTTAAGCAGTAACTTGGATATTCTGTATACAAACCCTGCCGAAACGTACGAGCAAATGTTAACTTTACGAGCTATAATCACGCAGTCACATTCAAAGTATCTCTGGAATCTTCAAAACACGGCTTTAAACAATGTAAAAACACGGCAACCCTTCGGTAAAAATCGAGCGTTAGCACTTGAAAGTGTTCCTGAAACATGCAGTGCTGTTGGTGTCTTTCTTACGCCAAATAACGAAATTAAGGTAATTGCTCCGTTCGGTCTAGAAAACCTCTTTAACATGGAAATTCACCCCACCCCGCGTTTTGTCCATGATCCTACTTTACTTAAGCAGTTCAAAAGAAGAGTTATTTCCAAAAAGTGGGGAGAAATTTGGCCACAGTTAACCTTTTTTGATAACTGACAGGATAATTGACAAGTGTAAAAGAAAACTAAAATAGACCCACTTCAAGATAAGGATTTAACTAATTCTTTGAAGCAGGTCTATTTTAGTTTTCTTTTGTTTTTGCTGGTCATTTAAATACCAAGTTAAATTATTTCTTGTCTTCTAGTCTTTTACCCTTGCGTTCGCTTAAAAATGAATGTCTCATTCCATAACCAAAGTATATTACAAGTCCAAAAATGAACCAGTATAAAGCATATAATTTTGCATCAATATCAAGCCCCCAGAAAACTGCAAAAGCTGCTAAGAAAGCTAAAGCCGGCATTACCGGATATAATGGCATTTTGAACCCCGGTTCTGGTAAATCCTTGCCTTCACGCGGACGTAGTGCATAGATACCGAGCGAAACAAACATAAAAGCGATTAAAGTTCCTGCAGAAATAAGCTGTGCCAAAAAAGCAAAAGGAAAAACAGCACCTAAAACTACTCCGACAGTTGACAAAACAACTAATGCACGATTAGGAAGCTTATTATCATTCAACTTGCCCAACCATTTTGGTAGCATTCCGTCGCGGCCGAACGAATATAAAAGTCGTGAACCTGCCATCATCATTCCAATTAAAGCAGTAAACATTCCAACAACTGCTATAGTTTGAACAACGATTGCAACGACAGGATGACCGCTTTCGCGCAGTGCCCAGCCAACAGGTTCTGCATTATTAGCATAACTTGAATATTTGAACATTCCGACCATCACTAACGAAACACTTACAAATAAAATAACGGCCAATAGTAATGAACCCATAATACCTCGCGGCATGGTCTTTTTAGGATTTTTCGCTTCTGCAGAGTTTGCAGCAATCGAATCAAAGCCAATATACGAAAGAAAAATCGATGAAACACCTGCGTAAATTCCCTGCCAGCCTCCAAAAGCAGAACCATCAGGATTAGGATGATATTTCGGAATGAAAGGAGAATAATTTGAGGCTTTAATTGCTGTTAAACCAACAAAAACAAATAGTAAAATAGCTAAAACTTTGAGCACAACCAAAATGTTTTCAACGCGTGCTGCGCCAGAAACACCACGTGCAAGCAAGAGGCCCACTAAAACAACTACAATAACTGCAATTACATCCACAACTCCGCCTGAAGTTCCATAAGCATTTGCAAGCTGCTTCGGCAATACGAGCCCTAAAGGTTCAATTAAACCTCTAAAGTTAGCTGATAACCCAGAGGCAACAAAAGCAACTGCAATAAAATATTCTGCCAACAGGGCCCAACCAGCAATCCAACCAAAAAATTCACCAAAAATTACATTAATCCAAGAATATGCGGATCCGGCAAATGGCATTGCAGATGACATTTCCGCGTAAGCAAAGGCCACTAAACCAGCAACAATTGCAGCTACAAGAAATGAAAGTGCAACTGCAGGACCGGCATGAGAAGCAGCAACAACGCCGGGCAATGTAAAAATAGATGTAGAAACAATTGTTCCTACACCCAAGGCTAAAAAGTCTTTTACGGTTAAAACTTGTCTCAAATGAGAATCCTTATCTCGATACACATCCGGATCCTCTTTTAAAAAAATACGCTTAAAAAAACTATTCATAAGTATCTCCTTTTAGTAATCTTTAAATACCGTGAATTGTAACAACTTTATTAAAAAAGTCAAGAATTAAAATTAGATTACTTTAATAAATGCCTTGAATAGCAAGAGTTCACACATTTTAAAAATTAAAAAAAAATAATTATGCATTATGTCCTTTGGCAAGTTCAGTCAACTCTACAAACTAGTAGCAGTGGTACGTACCTTTAAATCCTTAAAATTTTTCTTCTGTTAGAAATTGCTGCATAAAAATTACTGGCGCACATAACTGTAAAAAAATGTATTTAATAAATTGTACAAAAAAATCCAGTAAAACAGTACGCAGATCCGTTTCTTTTTGAAGGCGCTGTTGCCTGCTCAATAAGCTTTCAGAAGAATGGGGCATCCTAGAGCTTCTTTGAAAATGGCCTCTTTTTTCTTCCTTTGCGGCAGTTTCTAAACCTTCCCGCTTGCTTTCATTAAATGGAAAAAGCATCAAAAAATTGCTGACCAAATAGTATTCCAACATTAATTTCCAACTAGAATGAACAAATAACTGCACTACTGCAAGGAGAAATATAAAAGCAAGTGCCCCATGCAGCAAAAACTTTCCATAACGTTTGAGATTATTCATAAATAGAGCCCTCACTTTAAAGAATTACTAATTAAAACACTTTTTAATGCTATCACAACACTCTAAACAACACAAAAAAACAAAAAGATCTAGTTACGTAAGCAGCGCGCAAACAGATCTTTATAAATTTCAACGTTTAGTTATACTGAGCAAAATAATCACATGGTCATGCTTTACCGTATTCCTTAATTATTTTTTCATTAAGATGATTAATATAAATCATCGCTACAGTATATAAATTAAGAAAATATATTAATATACTTAAAGAACCATAAAATGCCATCGAAACCGAAATCCAAAAGAGAAATTGGCTAAGAATCGTCCATTTTTTTCTAACAGCAAGCACACTCTGAATTTGTGGGTTCTTCGTATCTTTTAAGTTTGAAACCTCTTTTTTACCAAGTTTATCACGCATTTTTTTAACAATAGTGCTTAACCTGAAGTTATAGACCATTAACAAAACTAAGATACATAAAAAAACCAATTCAATCCTTGTCAATTAAAGCCCACTCCCTTTTTTAAAATCAAACTACTAAAACATCGCACTTTGCCGTTCTTATTACACTATCAGTAACAGTCCCTACAAAAAATCGTTCTACGGCAGATAAACCAGTCTTACCGATAACAATCAGGTCAATAGGATAATCATTAGGAAAATCTTCAGTAATAATAACCCGTGGGGAGCCGAAACGAGCATGTACTCCAAGATTATCAAAACCTTCAGCATTGACCTTTGCCTTGAGTTTTGTTAAGTAATCTTGAATATATTCAAAAGTTGAATATATCATATCTCCAGTTCCGCTCATTACCCCACCAAAGCTAGACGTGAATTGTTTAACATCAATCACATTTAAAACTTCCACTCTTCCATGGTCTCTTTGAGCAATCTTGATAGCCCTTTCAAGCGCTTTTTCAGCATTTTGCGAACCATCAACCGGAACCAGAATATTGCTGTATTGCTGTTTCATAAAAATCACTCCTACCCAACTTTACTATATACATTATTATAACATTAACACTTTCATATGTCTGTTAACCTTTATTAAAGGTTACACAATGCTGCTCGTCGGCGTTAAAAAGCGCTTACCACTCCTATGCTTATCTTTTCAGTAAAATAATTTTAAGTATTAAAATCTGCTTTTGCAGTTTTGCCTCAAAATAATGAATAAATTTAATTTCGTTCTTTTATTTTCAGCTAAGGTATTGTATACTATTAAGGTGTTATTAATTAGTTGCCCTCGTGGCGGAATTGGCAGACGCGCAGCGTTCAGGTCGCTGTTTGGGTTTCCAAGTACAGGTTCGACTCCTGCCGAGGGCATACAAGAGTTTTTAGTTCAAGGCTTGAAGAGATTTAAGGCATCATTTGGGGACTGGGTCAAAACTTATGTTTTGGCTCAGTTTTTTTGGACTCTTTTGCAATTCCATATTAACGAATTTCAGTAGTCAGTCTTTTCCGCTTAATCACAAATTACTCATAGTCAAATTCGGACTATGAGTAATTAACAGTTAATGCTCAAAGCCTAACGACTATCGGCACACTCCCTTTTTTGTACAAAACTAATTATCTCAAAGCTATGTATTATTTATTTGGAAGAGATATTGCTGTCCCATAGCCATGCAGCAAAACATATTTTGGCCCTATTGCAACATTTACAATCTGAGGTACAAAATGTACGCTAATAATGCCATCACCATTTTTGGCCACAGTTCTTTCAATTAATTTGGTTTTTACCTGATCATATAAATCATCATAACAGTCAACCTCATCAATTTGTTCTGCGGTGAGTGTTTTCTTAATGGTCGCATTGACAACCCCAAGAATCATATAAGATTGATTTATTTCTCCTGTTGTAAGAAACATTTAACCACTTCCTTATTATTAATATCTTTCACCTTTAATTTTAGAAAAATACAGTCTGTTTAACAACTAAAAAGTGAATTTATTTACTAAAATTGCCGAACCTTTCAAGCCATGCTATAATTACTTGCATTGTGAAAGGTGGTTATATTGTGGATTTTTATATTAATTTAGCAAATAATCTCAAACTTCAAGTTGAAGAAAAAACGGTTGTCACCGGATATGTGGTTAAAGGCGACATTAAAGATACTCATCTCGCAAAAGTTTTTTCTACATCTTTTGAGAAGTGGCATAAAGAACAGCACGATGAATCCAGCAGTCAAGAAATGTTTGATTACCTTGCCTGTATTCTTACCCATATTGATTGGTTTTCAATTGGAAGTGCGGTCAACCATCCTCAAATATACAGTACCAATAGCATTCAAAGTATTATTAAGTTTTAAATGTATAGAAAGTAAAAAGCATGACAGGATTTTTTAAATAATTCTGCATGCTTTTTTACCTGCTTTTCTACCTGAACAAGTACAAAGAAAATGTGAAACAAAAAGATGTATCACAATATACTTTTAACATAGCCCTTAAGTACCAATGCTTAGATTACTTCTATGTTTAAATAAAAATACGATAATTTCTCTTTGTAATATTAATAACCTCTTTTGTGGTTTTTTTTGAATTCATTTTTAATAAGTTTTTCAGCATATGTTCTAGTTTTTGATCGTCAAGCAAACCCGCTAAAACGTCTTTATCAACTCTAATCGCTAATTTTTCCCTTTTGCTGGGCACCAAGAATGTCTTTGTTTTTTCATCTTCATCTAAGATGTTTCCTTCCATTTCATGCATAAAATTTTTTTGCATGCTAAGACCTCCAATTGATTTTCCTAGCTTAATTTTACGCCTTATTTTAAGGAAATACAAAAAATTAAAAATGTATTAAAAATATTAAAAGTAAAACTTCTGAAAAACTTTATAACTGATTTAGCCTTTACTTAATTAATTCATAGATCGCTTCGGCATAGATTGCAGCTGCTCTCAACAAATCTTCTACTGGTATAAATTCATTTGCCTGATGCATTGTATCAGGCGCTCCGGGAAACATTGCACCGAAAGCGACCCCGCGTTTAAGCAGACGTCCATAAGTTCCACCGCCAACAACCATTCCTGAACCCTTATTTCCAGTTTGCCGTTCATATACCCCGAGTAATGTCTGAACAAGCGGGTCATCAAGAGATACATAGTGTGGCTGCTGTAATTTACCCGTTGGATTGACTGTTCCTTCCATTTTTTGGACTGCTGTTTTCAGTCCTTCTTCAATCTGAGAAGCTTCAATTCCTCGTGGATATCTGAAGTTAAGCGTAATCCGCCCGCCCTTAGAAGCATCAAATTCAAAGATACCAGCATTCATTGTTAAATCCCCCATTACTTTATCAGTAAAGGCCATCCCTAGATTATTCATTCTTGAATCTTGGTGCAAGTAATCAGCCGCAAAAGAGATAAAATTTGCTGCCCCGCCGCCAAGTCCAAATTGTTTTAAAAAGAGTGCTAAATACGTTCCCGCGTTTTCTCCCTTGCGTGGTTCCTGTGCATGTGCAGCCTTTCCAACCAGTATAACTTCAACAGTGTTATCTTTTTCAAGTGCTTCGCCGTCAACTGGTTTATCAGCTGTAAACTGTGCTAAATGTTCCTTAACCATATTATATTCCACACCGCTAAGAACGGCTTTTGCATCTCGTGGAACCATATTTTCACGTAATCCCGCATTAAAAGTAATTAATTTTGACTGCTCGCCATTGCCTCCTTGAAAATCTACATGATAAGTTGCATTGCCCTTTTCTCCATTAATTAGAGGGAAAAAAGCATCCGGCGAAAAACCGAAATCAGGTAGTGGCATTTTCTTAAAGTACCTTGTCATACATCTCCAACCGCTTTCCTCATCGGTTCCAATAATTAATAAAACCCTTTTGTTAATAGGTAGATTAAGTTCTTTTAGCAGCTTAAGACCGTAATAAGCTGCCATTGCAGGCCCTTTATCGTCAGATGCACCACGCGCATAGAGCTTATTGTCCTTAATAAGCGGTTTAAACGGATCTGTTTCCCAGCCCTTTCCTGCCGGCATAACATCTACATGTGCTAGAATTCCCAGAGTTTCTTTTCCTTGACCAAATTCAATATGACCAGCCATATTATCAACATTGACGGTCTTAAATCCATCACGATTTGCAATCTTCAAAAATTTTTCCAAAGCTGCATATGGTCCAGGACCGAAAGGTGCTTCTGGTGTTGCTTGGGCTTCATCGCGAACACTTTCTATTTTTAGAATTTCTTGTAAATCTGCGAGTAACGCTTCTCGTCGATTTTGAATCTCTTTCTTCCATTCAATCTGCATTGTACATCCTCCTAAAGTTACTTATTTTATAATTTTATCACGTTATAGTTATTTTCTAAAAGTTTTCAGTTACTGTTAAAGGGTTAATTGTTATATAATAAATGAAATATACTATACAAGGGAGTCTGAATAATGCTGCAATTAGATGAAAAAATACTAAATCAGATTATCAAACCCCGTCCTTTAGAAAGTCATAAGGGCAATTTTGGCAAAATTCTAACCGTTGGCGGAAATCAGCAGTATGGCGGAGCCATTATCTTATCCACAGCAGCAGCCATCCATGCTGGTGCCGGACTAGTAAGCTGTGCTACTTCTCCGCAAAATTTAACTGCACTGCATTCTATTGTACCAGAAGCGATGTTTATTGATTTTAACAATAAAAAAGCGGTTTCACAAGCAGCTGAAAAAACAAACGTTATCGTTGTTGGTCCAGGCCTAGGAATTGATATTCCAGCAGTTAATATCCTAGAAAATATTCTACGAAATTCTCGTAAGAACCAATTTTTAATTATTGATGGTTCTGCAATCAGTCTGCTTGCAGACAACCAGAAACTTTTTAAATTCTTAAAAGAAAAACAAGTTATTTTTACACCGCATCAAATGGAGTGGCAGCGCATAAGCGGCATTAAAATCGCAGATCAAGCTGAAGATACAAATAAAAAACAGCAACAGAAACTGCATGCAACCGTAGTCTTAAAAAAATACCATACTGTAATTTACCATCTTGATGGCACTTCTTCATTACTGCCCATCGGAGGACCATATATGTCCACTGGCGGTATGGGAGATACTTTAACTGGCATAATAGCTGCTTTTTTAGGACAATTTCATCTAAAGGACTATGAACAGGTTATTGATGCCGCTGTTTACTGCCATAGTGCAATTGCTGCTGAACTTTCTTCCTCGCACTACATCGTTTTACCCACAGACATTATTGGAAGACTTCAGGAATTTATGGCACAATATACTAATTCTTAAATTTAAAAACCGTTTGCACACTATGAAAAAAACACCTGCGTTTTATGCTTACTTTTAAACAAACATTTAAAGCCTCAGTTTTAAACTATAAAAAGAACTGAGATTTTTTGTAATCATGAGAAGATCCGTGTTTTTTTGAATAATGATTAGCTTAGATCATTAAATATTTCTATTTTCTTTTTAGGAGGTTCAGCTCTTGTTCAGTCAAAAAGCGAGAATCTCCTTCTTTTAGTTCAGAATCCAATTTTAATTTACCAATCGCTATTCTTTTTAATTCCAGCACCCTCATGGAAACTGCACCGAACATTCTTTTTACTTGATGATACTTTCCTTCTGTAATTACCACTTCAACCTTGCTTTTTTTGTTTTGAACATCAGTTTCCAAGACCTTAAGCTTTGCGGGACGTACTGGTTCTTTGTTTCGCAACGAAAATCCTGCTGCAAACTGTCTTACAGTCACTTCATCAGCTATTCCTGCCACTACAGCTCGATAGGTTTTTGGAACATGCTTTTTTGGAGAAATTAGTTCATGCGCAAAATTGCCATCGTTGGTTAATAGTAATAAACCCGTAGTATCTTTATCCAAACGGCCAACAGGAAAAAGTTTCTTTCTTGCTTTAACCTTGTTTCTTATAAGAAAGAGCACTGTTTGCTGATGTATATCAGTAGTAGCAGATACAACATTTTTCGGCTTATTAAGCATTAGATAATAAAATTCTTGATATCTTACTCGTTTACCTGCTATACAGACTTTATCTTCATTAGCGTTAACTTGAAATTTTCCAATGATAATAACTTCTTCATTAACAGTCACATTTTTAGCTTTTAATAACTTTTTCACCTGCGAACGTGTTTTTCCAATAGCCTCAGTCAAAAACTTATCTAATCTCATCTAAAGATTCACCTGATTCTTAATAATCTGCGTAGCCCACTGGCTCTGGCACCCAAAATTTTGTCAGCCATTCTTGTTTTCAAGCATAGATAAACATAGCAAAAGCCGCCTGTCCCTACACTCATTAAAAGAGAGAGCATAGCTTGAATACGATATTGCAAGTTCAAGAATAAGCTGCTGACTTGAACTGTGCCTAGTGCTACTACGAAAGTAACTAACGAAAAGAGAAGCAATGCATCAAAACGCCTAGTTACTCGGTTAAGGTCAAGTTGATACGAATAGTAAAAACAACGCAGCATAAGCCAATTTGAAACCATCATTCCTGCTGCTGTAGCCAGCAGCGGTCCAAATGGATGCAGCAGCATTGTCAACGGAACTTGCAGTATTATTTTAATTATTATTCCGATTACAAAATATCGGATCGCCAATTTATTTTGATAGATTCCCTGCAAAAGAGAAGAAAGCACCATGAACAAACCAATTGGAATTGCAACATAAGCAGAAAAACTTAAAACATAAATACCCGTAATATCGTATTGATAAAACACAACATAAAGCGGTTTAGCAACTGCAGCCATCCCCAATGAACATGGCAGCATCAACAACAAAAATAACTCTACTGCATCTGTAATCTGTGCGGAAATCTGTTTCTGATCTTTTTTAGTATAGGCTTCTGAAAGCAGCGGGATCACAGTTGCAGCCATGGCAGCTGCCAAAGAGATTGTGATCATAATCAATTTGTTTGCGTTTCCAGCAAAGATCGCATACAAATCGTTAATCATTTTTACACTAAAATTAGTAGAAAAAAGCATTATTTTTTTAAAAGTAAACTGATCCAAAAGATTATACAGAGTTGTTGAAACACCAATAATAATAAAGGGAACTGACTCAACCAAAAGATCTTTAATAACTTGCCCATCCGAAATATCAAGCTGGTTAGCGCTTTGTGCAGCTAATTCATTGAGTCTTTTTTTCTTTTTAAGGTAAAAAAATCCCAAAAAGGTAAGTCCGCCCAAGGCACCAATAAAAGCTGCAAAAGTTGAATGTACCACACCTGTGACATAACTTCCCTTTAAAACACGCATAATCAGATAAGTTGCAGCCAGCATATAACAAACACGGGCAACTTGTTCCAGCAGCTGTGACAATGCCGAGGGAAACATATCCTGATAGCCTTGAAAAAAGCCGCGTGTCAAGCTCATCAGTGGGATAATTGTAAGTGCTATTGCAAGTGAACGGTATACTGGAACTACTTTTGGATCCCCTTGAGATATGAGAGGAGCAATCAACCACATGATTAAAGCGGCACCTATTCCGAGTCCTAGCATCAGTAAAACCAACTTTTTATACAGCCGCTGCCCAAGCGCATATTCATTTTTAGCATTATAATGAGCTACCTGCTTTGAAACTGCAGAAGGAATTCCTGCAATAGAGATCATTAAGAATACACTGTATACTGTATAGCCTTGAGTATATAAATAATTTGCCGCCAAATTATCTTTACCAAACCATGCATACCAAGGAATAATGTAAATCGCGCCTAAAATTCTGGAAAAAATACTTCCCATTGTCATCCAAGCAGAACCACGCAACATTTTTGCTTTGGCCGACTCGTCTTTTTCAAATTTATTATTAACTTGTTTGTCTTGTATCGGCTTACCTATCATTTTTTTCCTACCTTTTTACTTGATTCAACTTTGTTAATTCTAAACTGTTTTTAAAGTGCATGCAATCATGCCCCTAAAATTTACATTAATTTAAAAAGTAGCTGCTAATTTATACCAGAAAAACAATTGCTTTGTTCTCATTTAAATACCTGAATAATATTTCAATTCAGCATTTTTTCCAGGAATTTAATAAAAAATTTGGCTACTTGAACAGCTAAACACGGATATTGCCTGATAACACAAAGAGACTGGGTTAAAAATTAACTTTTACCCAGTCCCCCTATTTTAACCTGAAATATGCGCATTAATATGTTTCAACAATCAGTCTTTTACGCTTAACCACGAAATTATTCATAGTCAATTCAGACCGCGTCCGTAATTTCAGTTAACGCTCAAAGCCCAACAACTATTGGCATGATTTCTCTTGACTTTTTAAATACACTTTTTATTAACTGTTTGAAAAAAACAGCGGGCTATTTATAATTTTTTTTTCACTTTTTTAGGGATCAAACTATAACAAAAAGCCAGAAATATAAACCAAACTAGCGAAAATATCACAGATAGTAATGTACTCTTATCTAAAACAAGCAGGAATAAAACTCCTGCAAAAAACAAAATTGTAAGTATACTTGAAAAAGGATAAAACGGCATTGAAAAACTTGTCTTTTTTCCTTTCAACGCTGCTTTATACTTAGCATGACAGATCACTAATACTATCCAAACAAAAATGAAACTGATAGTTGCAACTCCAGAAATAATTTGAAAAACACTTTGAGGAATTACGTAGTTCAATAGTACGATTACGAGCAGTACGATTGAGGAAAAAAGCAAAGACTGTACAGGAACTCCATGGCTGCTTGTCTTTGCATATGAACTAGGTGCTTTGTTACTACGTGCAAGTACAAACAATGTCCGACTAGTACTAAAAATAGCACTATTGCATGCGGATAAAGCAGCTGTCAAAACTACAAAATTAATGGCTCCTGCTGCCATTTTGACCCCTATCCCAGAAAAGACCTGTACAAAGGGACTGGAAGAAGTCACAATCTCATTCCAAGGATAAATACACATTATTACAAACATCGAACCGATATAAAATAATCCTATTCTAATGGGAAGGCTGTTAATTGCTCGCGGAAGATCACGTTTAGGATTTTCAGTTTCACCAGAAGTCAGCCCAACCATCTCAATTCCAGTAAAAGCAAAGATAACCATTGGAAATGCTGCTAATAAGCCCGACCACCCCTTAGGGAAAAAACCTCCGTGTGCAAAAAGGTTATTTACAGAAACAACATTGTCTCCGATTCTTACTCTAAACAATATCAGGAAAACTCCGGTTATAATCAATGCAATAATTGCCAAAACCTTAACGCTAGCAAACCAAGATTCTAACTCACCGTACAGCCCAACACTAAGCAGATTAAAAGAAAGGAGCGTAATAATAATTACCAAAGGTACAAGCCACTGCGGAACAAACGGAAACCAGTATCTAAGATAGATCCCGCTAGCAGTCAAATCAGCCATTGCTAAACTGATCCAGCAAAGCCAGTAGGTCCATCCAATTACAAATTCCCAGCGCTCCCCCAAATACTTTCTTACAAAGTCAATAAAAGACGTTAATTTGATATCAGACAGAACTAATTCACCGATTGCTCTCATCATAAAAAAACAGATTATCCCGGCCATTAAATACGCAAGGATTAGCGCCGGCCCTGCCTTTTGAATAGCCGTTCCAGACCCTAAGAAAAGGCCAGTTCCGATTGCACCACCAATTGCGATCATCTGAATGTGACGATGTGTAAGCGAGCGTGATAGCTCATTTTTCATTTTTTTGAAAAACCTCCTGTATTTTAAAGTACTTTCTCCAGTATATAGATGCATTAACAACATTGCAATCAAATTTTAATGTTAATCTAAAAGTTCATAAACTGAAAAAACCATTATCAACTACTTAAAAAGGGGTAAGCGGTCTAAAACCAGATCGCTTGCCCCTTTCAAAAAAATACTATTAATTAACTATTACTTAATTACAATATTTACTAATTTATCTGGTACTGCAATTATTTTCACTACCGTTTTATCCGCTATTTCCTTCTTAACTTTTTCATCGGCAAGTGCTGTCTCTTGCAGTTTTTTTCTTTCTGTTCCTTTTTGAATGACCATATGCTGGCGCACTTTTCCATTAATTTGAACAACCACTTCAACATTGTCTTCTACCAACTTTTCCGAATTAAAGGTTGGCCACTTTTCGTAAGTAATAGTTCCAACATGTCCTAGCATAGTCCAAAGTTCTTCTGCAACATGAGGTACTATTGGTGAGAGCATCTTTACTAACCCTTCCATATATTCCAATGGTAATGAGTCTGATTTATACGCTTCATTTACAAAGACCATCAGTTGAGAAATAGCGGTGTTAAAATGTAATGCCGCAAAATCTTCACTGACTTTTTTAACCGTTTGATTATAGACACGTTCTAGTTTTCCATCATTGATAGTAGTAATCCGATCGCGTAATTCATCATTGTCGTCAACTATCAACCGCCAAACACGATGAATAAACTTATTTGCACCATTCAGTCCATCTTCACTCCAAGCAATTGAGGCGTCCAATGGACCCATAAACATCTCGTAAAGACGTAATGTGTCTGCCCCGTACCTTTTAACAATATCATCGGGATTAACAACATTTCCTTTTGATTTAGACATTTTTTCATGGTTGTTGCCCAAAATCATTCCTTGATTAACCAACTTTTGGAACGGTTCCTTAGTAGGAACAACTCCAAGATCATAGAGAAATTTATGCCAGAAACGTGCATATAATAAATGCAATACCGCATGCTCAGCACCACCAACATAAAGATCAACTGGCATCCATGTCTTTAATTTTTCTAACGATGCAATCTCGCCTTGATTATGTGGATCTACATAACGCAAAAAATACCATGAACTGCCTGCCCATTGCGGCATCGTATTTGTTTCACGCTTTCCTTTGCGCCCATTTTTATCAACAACATTAACCCATTCATCTAAGTTAGCGAGTGGGCTTTCCCCAGTACCAGAAGGCTTAATATCAACCGCCTTAGGCAAACGTAATGGCAGTTGATCTTCTGGAACAAGCGTTGTCTCACCATCTTCCCAATGAATTACGGGAATCGGCTCGCCCCAGTAACGCTGGCGTGAAAATAACCAGTCACGAAGTCTGTAATTGACTTTTTCTTCACCTGCATGGTGATCTTTAAGCCAATCAATAATTGTTTTAATTGCCTCTTCTTTGTTCAATCCGTTAAGGAACCCTGAATTGATGTGTTTTCCGTCCCCGATATATGCTTCCTTGGTAACGTCTCCGCCTTCAATCACTGGTACAATTTTCAGACCAAATTTCTTAGCAAAATCATAATCACGTTCATCATGTGCAGGCACAACCATCACAGCACCTGTTCCGTATGTAGCTAAAACATAGTCTGCAATCCAGACCGGTACTTTTTCACCATTTACCGGATTAATTACATAACTGCCGGTAAACACACCTGTTTTATCTTTAGCAAGATCCGTTCGTTCCAAATCTGATTTGTGTGAAACCTGTTTAACATACTCTTCAACACTATCTTTTTCTTCAGGAGTAGTTAATTCCTTTACAATATCAAGCTCTGGAGCCAAAACAAAAGCAGTAGCACCAAAAATAGTATCGGGTCTGGTAGAAAAGACTTCAATCTCACGCTTTTTATCCCCAGCAACCTTAAATCTGATACTGGCACCAACAGAGCGCCCGATCCAATTGCGTTGTTGTTCTTTAATATTTTCAGGCCAATCAATGTCATCTAAATCCTTCAACAAACGATCAGCATAAGCAGTAATGCGCAAAACCCATTGCCTCATCGGTTTGCGAATAACTGGGAATCCTCCACGTTCAGTCTTTCCATCAATTACTTCTTCATTGGCTACTACGGTTCCCAAATCCGGACTCCAATTGACAGGAACCTCAGCTTCATAAGCAAGCCCTTTTTCATAAAGCTTTTCAAAAATCCACTGTGTCCATTTATAATATGAAGGATCTGTTGTATTAACTTCTCGATCCCAATCATAAGATAGTCCTAAAGATTTTATTTGGCGCCTGAAATTATTGATGTTTTCTTTAGTAAATTCACGTGGAGAATGTCCGGTATTCAAAGCATATTGTTCTGCTGGCAGTCCAAAAGCATCCCACCCCATCGGATGCAAAACATTATAACCCTGCATCCTTTTCATACGAGAAATAATATCAGTTGCTGTATATCCTTCCGGATGCCCAACATGCAGTCCTTGACCAGAAGGGTACGGAAACATGTCAAGCGCATAGTAACAAGGCTTTTTTGGATCTTCCGTTGTTTTAAAAGTCTTATGTGTTTCCCAATAACGCTGCCACTTATCTTCAATAATACTGTGATTGTAACTCATCTTTTACCTTCATTCCCTTCTTAAATAAAAAAGTCCCATATCGAGCCTACTTTTAGAAAGCTCCATATAGGACGAAAATACTCGCGGTACCACCTATCTTCCGGCATTGGTTCGCCGGCTCTTTAATCTTTATAACGGAAGATTCCGTTTCCGCCTACTTTAATTTCAACAGACAACTCCGAGGTGAGTTCAAAATACAATCATAATACGTTTACACCGACCACGTACTCTCTTAAAAAAATTGTTCTTTTTACTATTCCCCATCATCATTATTATTTTTTAATATACTAGCAAAAATAAGTAAAAAAAGCAAGTTTTCATGGGCTACTTCAAGTCTAAATCTGCCTTTAATTCTGCTACTTTATCAGTCTTCTCCCATGGAAGATCAATGTCGGTTCTTCCAAAATGGCCATAAGCTGCTGTCTGTTTATAAATCGGCCGTTTCAAGTCAAGCATTTGAATGATTCCAGCAGGTCGCAGATCAAATATTTTTCTGATCGTTTTAACTAATAATTCGTCATCAACCTTGGAGGTGCCAAAAGTATTGACCGAAACAGAAACCGGTTGAGCTACCCCGATTGCATATGCAAGTTCTACTTCAATTTTTGAAGCGATCTTAGCTGCTACGATATTCTTTGCAATATAGCGGGCAGCATAACTTGCAGAACGATCAACTTTGGTAGCATCTTTGCCAGAAAAAGCACCACCACCATGATGAGCATAACCACCATAAGTATCAACAATAATCTTACGTCCTGTCAAACCTGCATCGCCTTGAGGTCCTCCAATTACAAATCTGCCAGTAGGATTGACAAAGTACTTTGTCTTTTCATCCAATAATTTTGCAGGGATAACTGCCTTAATCACATGAGCAATCACATCTTGCCGAATTGTTTCTAAGCTTGTACCTTCATCATGTTGAGTAGAAATAACTACTGTATCCACCCGTACGGGCTTATCGTTTTCGTTATATTCTACTGTTACCTGTGCTTTAGCATCCGGCCCGAGGTAATTCAGAGTACGATCTTTTCTCAATTTAGCAATTCTGCGCATCAACCTGTGGCTTAATGCAATTGGCAATGGCATGAGCTCAGGAGTTTCATCAATTGCATACCCGAACATCATTCCCTGATCCCCAGCTCCAATTTGGTCGAGCGGATCACCATCTCCCTGCCGTGTTTCTAGGGATTCATCTACCCCTTGCGCTATATCCGGTGACTGCTCATCAAGAGCCGTTAAAACGGCACAGTTATCACCGTCAAAACCATATTTACCGTCTGTATATCCAATCTTCTTGATTGTTTCTCTAACAACCTTTTGAATATCAATGTAGGCCTTAGTAGAGATTTCACCTACAACAACTACTAATCCTGTAGTTACAGTAGTCTCACACGCAACTCGAGAATTTGGATCTTTTTCTAATAATGCATCTAAAATTGCATCACTGATTTGATCGGCAATTTTATCTGGATGTCCTTCAGAAACAGACTCGGACGTAAATAAATGTCTTTCTGACACAATAATTCCCCCATTCAAATATTTGGTTACAAGGCATCTTCACATTAATGAATCCTATCGGGAATGTGCTGTAACATTAACTATTTTAGCACACCAATAAATAAGATAAAATATCAACTATGATAATAAATAAAATTAGAGCCATAAAAAAAGCCAGTAAACTGAAAATACAGTTTACTGACACGCTTTTTACGGTCCTAGACGGATTTGAACCGACGATCTCCTGCGTGACAGGCAGGCGTGTTAGACCCCTACACCATAGGACCATAATTGCGGGAGAAGGATTTGAACCTACGACCTTCGGGTTATGAGCCCGACGAGCTACCAGACTGCTCCATCCCGCGATAATATTAAAAAGTGACCCGTACGGGATTTGAACCCATGTTACCGCCGTGAAAGGGCGGTGTCTTAACCACTTGACCAACGGGTCAAAAAACGGAGAAGGAGGGATTTGAACCCTCGCGCCGCTTTCACGACCTACACCCTTAGCAGGGGCGCCTCTTCAGCCACTTGAGTACTTCTCCAAAAATAATATAAATAAGCGGGTGACGAGAATCGAACTCGCGACAACAGCTTGGAAGGCTGTGGTTTTACCACTAAACTACACCCGCATAATAATGCATATGGCGCGGGACAGAATCGAACTGCCGACACATGGAGCTTCAATCCATTGCTCTACCGACTGAGCTACCGAGCCATTACAAAACAACAATACTAGCGGTCCTAGACGGATTTGAACCGACGATCTCCTGCGTGACAGGCAGGCGTGTTAGACCCCTACACCATAGGACCATAATTGCGGGAGAAGGATTTGAACCTACGACCTTCGGGTTATGAGCCCGACGAGCTACCAGACTGCTCCATCCCGCGATAATATTAAAAAAGTAAAAGGAGGATGAGAGATTCGAACTCTCGCGTGGTTTTACCCACCTGACGGTTTTCAAGACCGTTCCCTTCAGCCAGACTTGGGTAATCCTCCATTATAATAAACAGATCAATTATACCATCAACTTAATTCAAGTATAATGGACCTTGTAGGACTCGAACCTACGACCGGACGGTTATGAGCCGTCTGCTCTAACCAACTGAGCTAAAGGTCCAAGTTCTATCAACTTGTATATCGCGGTGAAGGGGATCGAACCCCTGACCTCCCGGGTATGAACCGGACGCTCTAGCCAGCTGAGCTACGCCGCGATGTGCTCAAAGAGTATCACTACTCTCTATCGGGAAGACAGGATTCGAACCTGCGACCCCCTGGTCCCAAACCAGGTGCTCTACCAAGCTGAGCTACTTCCCGATGATAATGCACCCAGTAGGAGTCGAACCTACAACCTTCTGATTCGTAGTCAGACACTCTATCCAATTGCGCTATGGGTGCATAAATATAACTATGCCGAGGACCGGAATCGAACCGGTACGGTAATCACTTACCGCAGGATTTTAAGTCCTGTGCGTCTGCCAGTTCCGCCACCCCGGCAAGAATAATGACAAGCGGAAGACGGGATTCGAACCCGCGACCCCCACCATGGCAAGGTGATGTTCTACCACTGAACTACTTCCGCATAAAAATGGTGCCGACTAGACGATTCGAACGCCCGACCCTCTGATTACAAATCAGATGCTCTACCAACTGAGCTAAGTCGGCAAGACACAATACTCATAAACAACAACTTAGTTATATTATCATATTTATACACTAACGTCAATATATAATTGACATTAATGAGTCGTGACAGGCTCGAACTGTCGACCCTCTGATTAAAAGTCAGATGCTCTAC
>NZ_AZEH01000004.1 GCF_001436275.1 Liquorilactobacillus oeni DSM 19972 | reverse complement strand
ATACAGTCAATTCAACAACGGCAAAAACTGATTTCATGGTTATCAGCAGACCGAGTAAAACGAGGTCAATGCGCAGTTATACCCTTGACGCTTGTCAAGGGTAGATTTAATCCCCATTTTGATGGGGTTTATTTGTATTAGAAGGCTAACGCCAACTATCAAAAACCTAGAGTTAAATCTTAAGATTAATCAATCACATTACGAAGGATCCAATGACTATAAGCAAGACGAGCACCGGGAGTTATTACTTCAACTGTTTTTGTTCATTATAGAAATTACGGTAAGCTAAATAGCACGCAATGATTGACCCCAAACTAGTCGCTGATAAGAGCATGAACGTGACCATAATTTGATACTTAATGGCCCGTACTGGATCGACCCCCGCAAAGATCAAACCGGACATCATCCCTGGCAGACTGACTAGACCCACAGTCTTTGCCGAATCAATGGTTGGTGACATCCCCGTACGAATCGCCTCACGCACGATGGCAATCGAAGCATCAAGTAGACCAGCCCCTAACGCCAACCGTTCAAGCACACCTTGCCGCTGGTCATGAAACTGACTATTGAGGCTGCGATAAGCCAGCCCAATTGCGACCATTGAATTCGACGCAATCATACCAGAAATGGGAATCATTTGCGATGGCACAAACTTAATCGCACCAGATAGCACGAGGACGCCGAGTGTTACCCCCGTACTAACAAAAATGGCTAATAACGAAATGGCTAATGCATGGTCAATCCCCGGCCCCCGTTTTTTCGCATTCCAAGCCGCATTGAAGATAATGAAGCCCATCATCGCCAGCGTTAGCCACAAATTGTTGACTCGGAAAATATACTTTAGCAAGTAACCCACGATAAATAGTTGTACAACAGCCCGCACGACACCAATGACGATGTCCCTATCCAAGCCAAGTTTCTGCCACAAACTAATTCCTAACGCGACGAGCACTAACATTGCCGCCAAAAATAGCGACGTATTATTAACTGCTAAATTCATGCGTGTACCTCCAATCTGCCAGCAACCACTTTCGCTAATTGATCTGCCGCATCAATCTCTGTCGCGTCATGAGTAATCATGATCGTTGTCACGTGATCCTGCTCATTTAACTGTCGTAACCAGGCGTGCACGATTTGCTTATTATTTTCATCCAAACCAGCTGTCACCTCATCTAATAACAACACTTTTGGTAAGAATAAGATGTTGCGAATCAGCGCGACCCGCTGCCGTTCACCACCGGAAAGCTCGATAATCGGCTGATGCAGGGTTCGTTCGGACAGCCCAACATTATTTAACGCCGTTACCACTCGTTGCGTATCCATGACTTGCTTACGAATTTGGTACGGGAAAGCTAAGTTATCTGCCACCGTCTCACCAAATAACGTCGGTTGTTGGAAACAATATGAGACTTGCCGCCGATACATGATTGGGTCATAACTTTCAATCGGCTGCCCATCAAAAATCAAGGTCCCACTTGTTTTAGAAATCATGGCCGCAATGATCCGTAATAACGTACTTTTCCCACCACCGGATGGTCCCGTCAATGTAATATGAGCCCCAGCTGGAATCTGCCAATCAACATCATGTAAAATATGTTGATCAGCGATTTGATAATTAACTTTTTCTAAACTAATCAATGAATTCATATGCCACCCCCGATTACTAATTTATAATCATTATAATCTGACTGTTAGGCTATGCGTGATAAAATTTCGTTTTCTTCCTCCAAAATAGCGAGGCGCTTCTCTAGTTGCTTGACGTCTTTTAACGTCTTTGACTGACCCTTGATCATGATTGGGGTAGCTTGTTTAACCCAAATAGCAATAGAATCTTTCGACGGAACAAATTCTTCTGCTAATGATTTAAGTGAACGGCCTTCTTGGTGAAGTTTAACCAATGAATCTTTGAAATCTTGTGAATAACGAATTGGCATAAAAATACTCCTATACTTTCATTTTACGGACTGAATAAAATAGTCCATTTTTTTAGTATAAGAGCATATCTGTTTGATGTATTAATACACGAACCTGTGTAGCCATTGGCAAAGCCATATGAATCATACCTGAGTCAAAGTGTTCCGTATAACTACGGAGGAGTTCTAATTGAACTTTTAATTTATCATTATTTTCCTTGATCGATCGTTTTTGTCTAGACATACGTTTTCTCCTATATAGGGAGTATTATATCATTTTATAAAGAAAACAACCCCCATTATCTAACCGGTAGATAATGGGGGCTGTTTTAATAGGTTTTCACAGGGGCGATTTGGAACTTATAGACCCTCAAATTTACTATTAGAGCAGATTTTTTAATTATTCGTAATGGCTCCATGCTGCATAAATATAGACCCTTTTTAATGCTTCATCTACACGATAAACTACCCGGTGTTGCGCATTTAGTCGTCTTGAATATAATCCGCGACTAGCTGGCTGTAACTTTTCAAATGATTGTGTCGGCTGGTAAGGATCCTCTTTTAGAATAGCGACTGTTTTTAAAAACTGCGTTTTTAGGTTCGATTTCTTTAATTTTTTCAGATCACTTTTAGCAGAATTCTTGATTTCAACTTGATAACTACTCATAGATTATCCCAGTCAAGGTCATCAACGTTAGTAAAACCACTATCATCATCTTCACGTTCACGGATTTTAGCCAATGTTCCGGTATTTTCCAAGTATAAGGTTTCAGTGATTGAATCCCAGTCTTTTTTAGAAATAATAATTGCTGCCTGGTCCTCGTCCCCATTAGCTGGCGTGATTGTAACCGGCTTTTTTTGCTGGTTAATATCTTTCAAAATCTGGTAAAGATTTTGTCGTGCTTTAGTTGGCGTATAGTTTTCCATTTCGCTCACCTCTATAGTAAATTATAACGTACGCCATCCACGTACGCAAGCGCTTATCCATATAAACAATATTTTAAGGGGGCATGTTCCAAATAGCCCCTCAAAAACATTGAAAGAATAACCCCTAATATCTATAATGTAGATATTAGGGGTTATTTATGCTTATTTCAAATAAAAAGACGCCCGAATTCAGCTATTGATTCAATATTTCATGAGACCCAGTGGCTACCAACAACAAAACTAATTCATTATGATCTAGCTGATAAATAACAATCCAGCTATCATAGTTTTTACCATAACTTCCATACCTAGCAGGGTGAAATTCACGATAGCCACGCCATTTACCCTTTTACGCATGATCTTTGATCCGTTTCAAAATAAGTGTATCTTGTTCCATAATTGCTTTTAAACAAGGTTTCAAGACAGTTATCGGAAAGTGCTTTTTCACTAATTTTTTTAATTCGCGTTCGAAAGACTTGGTCTGTTTAATTTGCATCTAACTTATCGATCCAATCATCAAAGTCGGCCAGTGAGCCAATGTTTTTCACCTGACCAGTTTCTGCTTCTTTTTTAGCAGTCAAAGCCTCTGGAGAATCTAAAAAGCTAATCAAACGAACTTCATTGTTAGCCGCCTTAACCAAGGATAAGCGAATATACTCAGAAACAGTTAATCCTTGTTTTGCTAAATTAGCTTTGGCTCGTTCACTAATATCGGGTGTTACACGAGTTGAAACTGTCTTATTTTTAATAATAGCATTACTCATAAGCTTCCTCCTTCTATGTTTACTATCGTATTACAATTATTGTATTGTGTTTTTATCATTACTGCAACTATTTAATTTTCAAATAGCCCCTCAAAAACATTGTTAAAATAAGCCCTAAATTGTGGGACTAAATTGAATTGTTAATCGTTGATTAGTTGCCTGAGCGATCTCAGATAATACTTTAGTCGAAGCATTCATTGATCCATTTTCAATTCTAGCAATGGTTGATTGTGGTTTACCAATTAGACTAGCAAATTCACGTTGACTCATACCCATATTTTCACGGAGATCACGAACTTTAATCGCTACCTCTAAGTTGATATTTTCCTGTTCAACGAACTTTGCAAAATCAGGATTATTTTTACTTCTTTCAGCAACATATTCATCAATTTTACTCATTGTTGATCCTCCTTGTTAAAATACTGGCTTCGTCGATTCCGAGCAATCTTCTTTTCACTCTCTGGTGTTTTTTGCGTTTTTTTAGTGAACGCATTGGTGATTAAGTACTGAGGCCCTTGTACTTGGAAATAGATAGCTCTCTGAATATTTGAAGCCCTCTTAGAGCGAATCTCATAGAGATTGTTTTCTAGTTTTTTAACCCATAATTGACGTTCTGCGATAATTAGACCGTTATTTTCAATATTTTGAATGGTCGCAATTAATTTGGCAGCGTCTTTATCAGGTAATTGATCCAAAAATTGTTTAAATTCATTCCAGTCATAATAGTCAAATTCTATTTTTTTCATATTTATATGATAGCTTATTCGCTATCAAAAGGCAAACATTTTATTTTGCAACTCCTTGGTACAAGCGGAAGTGTGAAATTCACACTTCCGCTTGTACCAAGGGATTACGTCTCCAACAACGAGGTGATTTATATGCAGCAAATTGTCCTGCCAATCAAAGATTCGAATGTACTTAAAGAGGTTCAAGATACGTTACTCAATAATTTCAAAGCTGGCCGGCGTAACTATACTATTTTTCAAGTTGGTAAAGCTACGCTACTAAGAGTCAGTGACGTTATGTGCTTAAAACAGGCCGACATTTTTAATCCGGACGGTTCTATCAAACAAAATGCATTTATTCACGACCGAAAAACTGGTAAACCTAATACCTTGTACCTTAAACCGGTTCAAACAGAGCTCTTATTGTATCGTCAATGGCTGCTTGATCATAAGCTAGAATCTGAATGGCTCTTTCCTTCTATTCAACACCCAGAACGTCATATTACAGAAAAACAATTTTACAAAATCATGAGTAAGGTTGGCAATCTGTTAGGAATTAATTATCTAGGTACTCATACCATGCGTAAAACCGGGGCTTATCGCGTTTACACGCAATCTAATTACAATATTGGCTTGGTCATGCACCTATTGAATCATTCTAGTGAAGCTATGACTTTAGCTTATTTGGGCTTAGACCAGGCCAGTACCGAAACTATGCTGGATCAAATTGATTTTGGTTAGGGGGTTGTTTTTATGGATTTAGATTTTGAAACAAACAGGTATGATCTTTTTGATGATTGGCACCAAAACAAGACTAAACAAGCATTTACACAAAAGTTGCAGCAACAAGCTCAAATTGAAAAAACACAGCTGCCACAGTTATTGTCGCGTGAAGATTTAAAAATTCGTTGGCAGATGAATTCTCGTCAAAGTGTTCATCAGGTTGTTAGTAAGCCTAATTTTCCGCAACCTGTTTTTAATTTTAATCATGGCAAGACCCCACTTTATTTAGAAACTGAAATTCAAATTTTCGAAATTAATCACCCTTGGGTAATAACTCCCGGTGCTCGTCTTGCTTATAGTCATTGGATCCTTCGCAATGTGATTGATCAATCTTGATATTCAGCTCTAGGTTTTTGAGGGTTTACTCTAGGTTTTTTATAGTTGGCGCTAGCCTTCTAATACAAATAATACCCATTTCGATGGGTATTAAATATACCCTTGACAAGTGTCAAGGGTATAAGTGCGCATTGACCTCGTTTCACTCGGTCTGCTGATAATCATAAAATCAATTTTTGCTGTTGTTGAATTGACTGTATTTTTAATACAATTTATGTTTGCACTTAACTAAGATTGTTATGTTTTAAATACTTAAAAAGTGTTTCAGATTATACTGTTTTAAGCCAAAACTTTTTAAGTGGTTTGTGCAGAGAATCTTTATAACCTTGGTGACAAATTTTGAATAACTAACTGTAAGAACTGTGTATCTGAACTGAAATTACTATTTTGATGTTAGGAATTAAGACGGACGAAAAAAAGTATTAAAACCAATTAATGAAATTCTCGCTGATCCTTGGCAAGTTGATATTCA
>NZ_AZEH01000036.1 GCF_001436275.1 Liquorilactobacillus oeni DSM 19972 | reverse complement strand
ATTTGATTGACTGATAATTTGTTTACCAAGTCTTTGTTCAATTTTATTTTTTTCGTCCTTGATTTTCTGATTAAGGGATTTTAACTTAGCTTCTTGTTTTTGAATTGATGTTTGAGCCATAAGATAACCTCCTAGTTCAATTGAATATAATTATTATTTATAATATCATAATTCCGTTGTGTGGTCAATCATAAAAGTTGAAAAATCTAAGATAAAATAGTAAACTAAATGTAATTAAATAGAAATCAGAAGACTGAGTGAAACGAGGTCAATGCGCACTTACACACAACAACTAAAGTTGGTTGTGTTATTGTGCTAAA
>NZ_AZEH01000035.1 GCF_001436275.1 Liquorilactobacillus oeni DSM 19972 | reverse complement strand
AACTTGTTCTTTGAAAACTAGATAATATTTTTTCTGTTTTAAATTAACAAACCGAGAAACACCGCGTTTTAAAGAGTTTTGAAACAAGAATTGTTCTTAACGTAAAACTCATAACCGCTTTACCGCAGGTAAAGTTAGGTTAAGTTATTAAGGGCGCATGGTGGATGCCTTGGTACTAGGAGCCGATGAAGGACGGGACTAACGCCGATATGCTCCGGGGAGCTGTAAGTAAGCTATGAGCCGGAGATTTCCGAATGGGGCAACCCAATAGTTTTAATCAACTATTACTGCTGATCGAATTCATAGATCAGTCAGAGGTACACGCAGGGAACTGAAACATCTAAGTACCTGCAGGAAGAAAAAGAAAAATCGATTCCCTTAGTAGCGGCGAGCGAACGGGGAACAGCCCAAACCAAGAAGCTTGCTTCTTGGGGTTGTAGGACTGAACATTTGAGTTACCAAAGCAGACGTTAACCGCATGACTTGGAAAAGTCAGCCAGAGAAGGTGACAGCCCTGTAGGTGAAAATGTCTGCTCTCAGTTCAGGATCCTGAGTACGGCGGAACACGAGAAATTCCGTCGGAATCCGGGAGGACCATCTCCCAAGGCTAAATACTCCCTAGTGACCGATAGTGAACCAGTACCGTGAGGGAAAGGTGAAAAGCACCCCGGAAGGGGAGTGAAACAGTTCCTGAAACCATGTGCCTACAAGTAGTTAGAGCCCGTTAACGGGTGATAGCGTGCCTTTTGTAGAATGAACCGGCGAGTTATGTTTGTCTGCAAGGTTAAGCCGTAAAGGGCGGAGCCGCAGCGAAAGCGAGTCTGAACAGGGCGCACAAGTAGGCAGACATAGACCCGAAACCAGGTGACCTACCCATGTCCAGGTTGAAGGTGCGGTAAAACGCACTGGAGGACCGAACTCATGTATGTTGAAAAATGCTGAGATGAGATGTGGGTAGCGGAGAAATTCCAAACGAACTTGGAGATAGCTGGTTCTCTCCGAAATAGCTTTAGGGCTAGCCTCGGAAATTAGGATCGTGGAGGTAGAGCACTGTTTGAACTAGGGGCCCGTCTTGGGTTACTGAATTCAGATAAACTCCGAATGCCACTGATCTTTATCCGGGAGTCAGACTGCGAGTGATAAGATCCGTAGTCGAAAGGGAAACAGCCCAGACCACCAATTAAGGTCCCTAAATATATGTTAAGTGGAAAAGGATGTGGAGTTGCACAGACAACTAGGATGTTGGCTCAGAAGCAGCCACCATTTAAAGAGTGCGTAATAGCTCACTAGTCGAGTGACCCTGCGCCGAAAATGTACCGGGGCTAAACATATTACCGAAATTGTGGATGCAACCGTTAGGTTGCATGGTAGGAGAGCGTTCTAAGGGCGGTGAAGCTGGACCGGAAGGACCAGTGGAGCGCTTAGAAGTGAGAATGCCGGTATGAGTAGCGCAAGACAGGTGAGAATCCTGTCCACCGTATGACTAAGGTTTCCTGGGGAAGGCTCGTCCTCCCAGGGTTAGTCGGGACCTAAGCTGAGGCCGCAAGGCGTAGGCGATGGATAACAGGTTGAGATTCCTGTACTAGTTATACTTGTTTGAACGATGGAGGGACGCAGGAGGCTAAGGATGCACACAGCTGGAAACGTGTGCCCAAACAG
>NZ_AZEH01000034.1:117908-154995 GCF_001436275.1 Liquorilactobacillus oeni DSM 19972 | reverse complement strand
ATACATAGGGCTTATAGCCCTGGAGCAAACCACCCGTTAGACGGGTGGTTATGATTGGACTCTTGGGGCTGGGTCAAAAGTGAAATTTTAGCCTAGTTCCTCTACTTATTCCGGATAAACGTGATCCATAAGTCAGTCTTTTCCGTTTAACCACAAATTACTCATAGTCAAATTCGGACTATATTCGTAATTAGCAGTTAATGCTCAAAGCCTAACGACTATTGGCACACTCCCCTTTTTGTACAAAAAGCCCTGCCTCATAAAAGGCAGGGTCACAGTAGTGTCGTGCGAACAAAAAGCCAGTGTCGCCCCAGTCAAAGCTGAATAGCCCTTAGTTCTTTTTAAAGATAACATTAAAAGGGCTGCGCTACAAGTGCTTTCATTAGTTAGAAGGTATTTAAACTATAAGGTTTTTGAAAATAACCATAAATTCTTGTGTATATAAGACCATTCGAATATGCACTGTTTTGAATCAATAAAATTTATTGTAAACGTTTGTGTGTAAATTTTAGCCAGTTAAAAGACCACCATGCTTTTTGAACAGCACAAGATTTTTTTATCCTAAAACTAGTTTTAAAGTCGAAGAGTAAATAAAAGCCGAGTACTAAACATTTCAGATATTCCCATAGAAAAGCAGATTTAGGATAGTAAAGAGAATAATTGTTAAGCTTATTCCTGTAAAAGTATTTGTACATTTTAACTCGGTTTTCGTTTTCTTCTTTTCTGATTGATAATGCTTTGCAATTTTTGCGTTTATGAAGCACAATACTTTTCCCATTAAAGAAGGCAGGACCATAATTTTCAACCAGTCTCAGAGTGTATTCTGTATCGTCTCCCCAAATAAAGTAGCTTTTAAGTGGGTAACCAACGGCATCAATAGCTCTTTTTGAGATCAACAGAGAAACAAAAGTGGCTTGGCGAATACTTATCATTCCTTCTTTAAGGTACTGATACCAAAAAGAATAGCCGTTAGGTGCTTTATTGAGAGAAATTGTCGGGACATTCATGGGCTCGTTTTGAGGACCGAAGATTGAGCTTGCAATGTAGCTTACTTTTTCATTTTTAAGTATATTGCTGCCGTTCAGAAGTTCAGCAAGCGCATTCTTAGCCGGAATTGTGTCATCGTCCATTATCCAAACCCACTCGCAGTCGAAATTTTCATTAATAAACTTTAATCCTTCGTGAAAACCGCCAGCACCACCAATGTTAGCTGCTAATCTTTTATAGATCACAGTTTCAAAATTGCTGAACTTACCGCTTTCAAAAAGTTCGTTAGTTCCGTCTAAGCTATTATTATCAATAATAACTATTTTTTTTAAAGGAGCGCTTTGTTCTAAGAGACTAGACAGGCATTCGTTTAATAGTTTTTTGCGATTATAAGTAACAATTAAAGCCACTACAGCGTGCGTACTCATACAAGTTTCCAGCCTTTTCAATAATTTTATTATGGTATTTATTTTTTCGTTTAAGTTGATGTTGGATACTTTCCTTAATTAAACCTATCTTATTATAAAACAAATGGATGGTCGAACAAAGCTTTTTCGTAAAAGACAGCTGCAAGCGTATAAATACAAATTCAGCTGGATTCTCAAATGAGAAAATGGGCAAAATATCATAAATTTACTATATTATTTTATGTTATTAAATTCACAATATTGTGTTTTTTTGGTGTTTTTTAAAAATTTTTTCTATAATTTATCTTCTTATATCAGCACTTATAATAAAAAATTTTTTTTCGATTTAAGTGTTGAAATTCACAATACAAAGAGATATGATGTATTATAGAAATGCAAGTTAAATATTTCACAAACATTGTTGAAATAATTTAGTTAGGGAGGAATTTATATGACTGTTACTAAAACAGTAAAAAAGGCACTTTTACCTGAAGAAAAAGAAAAACGATATGAACACGCAGAGATTTATACCAATAAATTAGTTGAAAAAGCCCTTACAGCTGAACGGCTGTACGCAACTTATAGTCAGCAAAAAGTAGACAAAATCGTTGCTGCCGCAGCTTTGGCAGGCTCTGAAGCGGCATTAATGTTGGCACATGAAGCCGTTGATGAGACACAGCGCGGTGTGGTCGAAGATAAGGATACAAAAAATCGGTTTGCAACTGAAAACGTATACAATACTATTAAGGATGACAAAACGGTAGGAATTGTCGGCGAAGACAAGGTTTCCGGGAAAGTTGAAATTGCCGCTCCTTTGGGTGTTTTAGCTGGAATTGTTCCAACTACTAACCCGACTTCAACAGCTATGTTTAAAACACTGCTGGCACTTAAAACGCGAAATGCGATTATTTTTGCCTTTCATCCTCAGGCACAGAGATGTTCAGTACATGCTGCTAAAATTTTGTATGAGGCTGCAGTAGAAGCGGGTGCTCCTAAAGATATTGTCCAGTGGATTGAAACCCCTAGTTTAGAAAATACAACTGCATTGATCCACAATCCGAAAATTGCGTCTATTTTAGCAACAGGAGGACCCGGAATGGTCAATGCGGCATTGAAGTCTGGAAATCCGTCAATGGGAGTCGGAGCTGGAAACGGTGCAAGTTTTGTAGACCATACAGCAAATCTGGATCGTGCAGTAGAAGATCTGCTGTTATCTAAACGTTTTGATAATGGGATGATTTGTGCTACTGAAAATTCGGTTGTTGTAGAAGAAGCTGTGTATACTTCTTGGATGGAAAAGATGCTTGCCAAAGGAGCTTACCTAGTTCCTAAAAAAGATTATAAAAAAGTAGAAGACTTTGTTTTCAATGATCGTCATGGGGTCAACGGGCCAGTCGCAGGGAAACCTGCATCTTGGATTGCAGCTCAAGCAGGAATTGAGTTGCCGGCGGATAAGGATGTTTTACTATTCGAATTGAATCCAAAAAAAATTGGCGAAAAATTGTCTTCTGAAAAGCTTTCTCCGCTGCTGTCGGTTTATAAAGCAAAAGATCGTCAGGCTGGAATTGAGATCGTTTCTGCTCTGCTTAATTATCAAGGAGCCGGACATAATGCAGCGATTCAGATTGGTTCTCAAACGGATCCGTTTATTAATGAATATGCTGATAAAACAAAAGCCGCAAGGATCCTGGTTAACCAGCCGGATTCAATCGGTGGAATTGGTGACATCTACACTGATGCATTACGCCCGAGTTTGACATTAGGAACAGGATCATGGGGGAAGAATTCATTGTCACATAATTTATCAACAAAAGACCTTTTGAATGTTAAGACAGTTGCTAAAAGACGGAATCGACCTCAATGGGTACGCCTACCTGAGAAAATCTATTACGAAAAAAATGCAATCACGTATTTGCAGGATATGGTTGAGAATATCAAACGCGCCTTTATCGTTGCAGACCCAGGCATGGTACAGTTCGGATTTGTTGAAAAGATCTTTGATCAGTTGAACATGCGAAAGAAACCGGTCGAGACTTCAATGTATGGTACAGTTCGGCCTGATCCGACTCTTGGGCAAACTATTGAAATTGCTAAACAAATGGCCCAGTTTAAACCGGACACGGTAATTGCCATCGGAGGTGGGTCTGCGCTAGATGCAGCCAAAATCGCACGTTTTATTTATGAGTATTCATTAGAGCAGGAACCTGGATTCTTAGACAGCTATGAAAAAGTCAGTGAACTCTTTACGCGTCTGCAGCAGAAATTTATTGATATCCGAAAACGAATCGTGAAATTCCATCATCAACTTGAAACTCAATTAGTGACGATTCCCACAACTTCAGGAACTGGTTCGGAAGTAACTCCTTATGCAGTTATTACTGATGATCGTACACATGTTAAGTATCCATTAACGGACTATGAACTGACACCGCAAATTGCGCTTGTCGATCCAGAATTTGTTATGACAGTGCCTAAAAGAACAGTATCATGGTCTGGTTTAGATACACTGTCACATGCATTAGAGTCTTATGTTTCCGTGATGGCGTCAGATTTCACACGTCCTTGGTCGCTGCAAGCAATTAAACTGGTCTTTGAGAATCTGGAAGACTCGTATAAGTTTGATGCTGCGCACCCAACTGCCAGAGGTGAAAAAGCCCGCGAAAATATGCATTATGCTGCAACTCTAGCTGGAATGGCTTTTGCAAATGCATTTTTGGGAATCAATCATTCATTAGCACATAAAACCGGTGGGGAGTTTGGTTTGCCGCATGGGTTGGCAATCTCAATTGCAATGCAGCATGTCATTCATTTTAATGGAGTAGCTGGCAAGGTCAAAAGAACACCATTTCCACGTTATGAAGTCTACCGTGGGCAAAAAGATTACGCTGATATTGCGCGTTTCATCGGCTTGCAAAGCGGAAATGATGCGGAACTTGTTGACCAGCTTTGCCAAAAGATTGATCAATTAATGAAGTCGGTTGGTGTAACTCCCAAGTTATCAGCAAATGGGGTCACCAAGGAACATTTTGAACGTGCACTTGATAAACTGGTTGACCTAGTTTATAACGATCAGTGCACACCAGCTAATCCGCGTCAACCAAGTTTATCTGAAATTCGTCAGTTGCTGATTGATCAATACTAGAAATTGAAAGTAGTTTGAAAAATATTAATGCGCATATTACCAAAACAAAATGAGAAACTGGGTCAAAACATATGTTTTGACTCAGTTTTTTGTACTCTCTTGCAGTTTCCGTATTAGTGGATTTCAACAGTCAGCTTTTTCCACTTACCTACGAAGATAACTTGCAAAAGGCTGGGTTGAATCCAAAGCAATACGGGATTAAGCAAACTAAGACAAAGTGTTTTTGACTATTAATGTTTTGGTGATATTGTGCTATCCAGTATCAAGAAAGTTTTATAAGAGCTTGACAACGTTTCTTGGTATAGTGTAGGATTACTTTTAATAAATAAGACTTAACTTTGATAAGATGAGTAGCAACGAAAAACTATTTACAGAAAAACCGATAATGATGAGAACGGGAATAGGTAATAATTGTGAAGATGGTCTTGGAGTGGTTGAACAGCAAGTTTTGAACAAACTGTTCATGGGAGTGCCCATTACAGCATACAGGTATGGTAGTACCTTGTAAGGATAAGACTGTGAGGTCTTATTGAAATTGGGTGGCAACACGAAAGACAGCAATTATTTCGTCCCTCTTGAGCTTAGGCTCAGGAGGGATTTTTTTTATCTAAAATATAAAGTGCTTATTTAAAAAAGGGGGAAATTATTGATGAATAAGGTTTTTAAATTAGGGCTTGCGGTTTTAACACTGGGATCAGTTATCACTGCTTGCGGCAGTAAAAATAGCGCTGAAAGTAAGAACAGCGGCAAGTATGCAGCTGAACAGACTTTGAATTGGACTGAAAGTTCGCTGTTGGCAACAGCAGATCTTTCCAAAGCAACTGATACACTAAGCTTTAATACACTTTTGAACACACAAGAAGGGCTTTACCGTTTGGATAAAAATGGAGTGCCACAAAATGCACTGGCAACTAAAACAGTAGTTTCGGATGGCGGAAAGACTTATACTTTCGATTTGCGGAAAAATGCTAAATGGTCCAATGGTGAAAAAGTGACTGCTAAAGACTTTGTTTACTCATGGGAGCGGACGGTCAATCCTAAAACAGCTTCCCAAGACGCTTTTTATCTTTTTCAGGTTAAAAATGCTGAAGAGATAAATAACGGAAAGAAATCCCTGAATGATTTGGGAATAAAAGCACTTGGCAAATATAAGCTGCAAGTGCAGCTGACAAAACCAGTCAGCTATTTTAAAAAACTGTTAGCATGGCCGCTTTTCTTCCCGGTGAATAAAACAGCTGTTGATAAATTTGGAACAAAGTATGGTACTCAGGCACGTTACACTGTTTCAGACGGACCGTATAAGCTGACTAAATGGACGGGAACAAATAAGAAATGGACACTCGTTAAGAATAATGACTACTGGGATACTAAAAATGTTCATCTAAAGAAAATAAATGAACTGGTAACGGAAAGTACAACAACCAGTTATGATTTATATTCTGGCAAGAAGGTTGATGAAACACTGTTAAGTGGACAGCAAGTAAAGAATAATACCAATAATAAGGACTTTGTTAAAAGGTTGCCAACAGCTACTACCAGACTTGATCTGAATCAAAATAAAGTTGCGGCTTTTAAGAACTTAAATATCCGTAAAGCAATTTCTCTGGCAATAGATCGCAAAGCATTAACTCAAAATGTGCTTCAAGATGGTTCAGTCAGTCTTAAAGGATTTGTTCCTTCAGGGATGGGAAATAATCCAAAAACAAAACAGGCTTTTAATGATGAAGCTTATGTAAAGGAAGCAACTTCATATAATTTAACAAGGGCTAAGAAACTGCTCCAGCAAGGTTATAAAGAAACGGGAACACATGACTTGAAATTTACAATTTTAACGGCAGATACTGACAGCAGCAAGCAGGCTGTTGAATACCTCCAAAGTGCATTGGCTAAATTACCCGGAGTTTCAGTGCAGGTTTCAACGATACCCTTTGTACAGTTAATTGCTAAACAAAGTGCCGGTAATTATGATGCCTCCGTTAAAACGTGGCAGTCAGTTTTTGCTGATCCGATTAATTTTTTGGATGTTTACGAAAGCAATTCTTCATACAACACTGCCGGCTGGAAAAACAATGACTTTGATAAACTTCTTGAAGAGGCTGAAAATACGTATGGTAACCAGCCTGAAAAACGTTGGGCAAAACTGGTTGCTGCTGAAAAAGTGTTAATGGAGCAGCAAGGAACAATTCCTTTGTATCAAGTTGCAAAATCACAACTTTTACGTTCAAATGTTAAGAATGTAGTTTATAATCCTGCAGGTGTGCCCTATGACTGGAAAAATACTTATATTGCAAACTAAGTGAGGAAGTAAAAAATGTTAGGTGAAAATTACTCGGATTTTATCGAACAGGCCTTTATTAAATATGCAAAAATTAATACGAGATCCGATGAAAATAGTACTAGTATCCCGACCACAAAGGGCCAGGTTAGATTAGCAAAGCTTATTGCTGCAGATTTAAAGAAGTTAGGGCTTAAAAATGTTGTTTATGATGATAAAGACGGTTATGTGGTCGCCAGTCTGCCTGCCAATGCGCCAGGTGACATTGCACCGATAGGCTTCATTGCACATTTGGACACTGCTGATTTTACTGCTGAAAATGTTCATCCTGAAGTTCATCCAAACTATGATGGCAAGGATGTTTTACTGAATGAAGCAGCTGGAATTGTCATGCGTGTCAGTGAATTTCCAAATTTAAAAAATTATCGTGGTCAAAGGCTGATTACAAGTGACGGAACCACATTGCTCGGTGTTGATGATAAGGCAGGAATTGCAGCAGCCATCACAGCATTGAAGTATTTTTTAGAGCATCCCCATATTAAGCATGGAGCCGTGAGCGTTGCCTTTGGACCAGATGAAGAAATCGGATTAGGAGCAAAACGCTTTGACATCAGCAAATTTAACGTGAAGTTTGCTTATACTTTAGATAATGGTCTGCCAGGTCAATTGGAAAATGAAACCTTCAATGCAGCTCAAGCTAAAATTGTTATTAAAGGTACAGCTGTCCATCCTGGAAATGCTTATGGTTTGATGACAAATGCGATTATGCTTGCCAACCGGCTAGTAGCGCAGCTGCCAAGTGACCAAGTTCCTGAACTAAGCAAGGGAAAAGAAGGTTTTTTCTTGGTAACAGAATTTTCAGCTACTGTTTCTGAAGCTAAGCTGAACATTATTATCAGGGATTTTGATAAAGAAAAATTTCTTAGCAAAAAGAAACTTTTACAACGGATTGTTAATCAGTTAAATAGCAAATTTGCGCAATCGCGGATTGATTTGACAATGAATGATCAGTATTACAATATTGATGAAGCAATCCAGCAGCATCCTTACATTACTGATTTGATAATAGGAACATATAAAAAGCTTGGATTAAAAACGCTGGTACATCCTTTTCGTGGTGGAACAGATGGGAATGCGCTAACACAAAAAGGGATTCCTACACCTAATCTTTTTAACGGTGGTGAAAATTTTCATGGACCGTATGAATTTGTAACGACAGAAGCAATGCTCTTGACTAGCAAAACAATAGTGGCTATTTTGAGCGAACATTATCGCAATAGCCAGTTAACGGTTTCTAAAGCAGACCAGCGGCAATAAAAATACGTAAGGAAAATCAGGATTTTTTGAGCATTGTTAGAATTATAAACATAAGCTGCTTCAGTCATGGGTAATTTTTAGTAAATAAAAAACTAATTATTGAAGTACATTAATGAGCATATTGCAGATTAAAATAAGGGGGGCTGGGTCAAAACTTATGTTTTGGCTCAGTTTTTTTGGACTCTTTTGCAATTTTGTATCAACGTGTTTCAATAGTCAGTCTTTTCCGCTTAACCACAAATTACTCATAGTCAAATTCGGACTATATTCGTAATTAGCAGTTAATGCTCAAAACCTAGCGACTATTGGCACACTCCCTTTTTATCACGGATTCTAAGTTCCAAGGACTATGTGCGATCTTAGCTTCATTTTCAGTATAAATAAAAAAATCCAGTCCGCAGGGCTGAATTAATAAAGTACTACATTAATCAGTTCCTTGAACTAGATCTAATCTTAGCTTGTTTTATTTACTCAATAAGTAGCCTACTCTTTACTTTTGCGAGATAAAACAGCTATTATTTCTCAAGTTGATAAATATACTTTCTTGTCATAGGAAGACCGGTTCCACTGGGAGCTTTAGTCAGCAAATATTGCATTACGTCAATGTTTCCGGCTTCAAAAGAGGCTGCGCAAGCTTGAAGATAAAGTGACCACATTCTTGAAAATGGTTCACCATATTCTTTTTTGACTTGAGGAATGACCCTCGTATAGTTTTTATACCAGATTTCAAGTGTTTTTTGATAATGTCTACGCAGGGGCTCCAAATCAGAAAGTTGAAGGTCTGCTTTCATAATATGGGTTAGATTTTCGGCAACCGTTGGAATATATCCGCCCGGAAAGATGTATTTGTTCATGAAAGGATCAACGCCGGCACCTTGATGCTGTCCGGTAATTCCGTGAATTAGGGCACGACCATTTGGTACAAGAACTTTTTGTACTTTTTTGAAGTAGAGTTCAAGGTTTTCCTTACCGACATGTTCGAACATTCCTACTGAAGTAACATAGTCATAATGTTTCTTAATTTCACGATAATCTGTCAGCAGAACAGTGACCTTTCCTTCTAAACCTTTTTCTTTGATTTTTTGCTGTGTATACCGATACTGCTCTTCACTAAGCGTAACGCCGGTCGCTTCTAATCCGAATTCTTCTGCAGCTACAAAAAGAAGTGTTCCCCAGCCGCTGCCGATATCCAGTAACTTTTTTCCAGGTTCTGGTTTTAATTTGTTTAGGATATGGTGTACTTTGTTGAGTTGTGCTTGATCCAATGAATCATCAGCATGTTCAAAATATGCGCAGGAATAAATCATTGTTTTCCCTAGCCAAAGTTGATAGAAATCATTGCCGATATCATAGTGGCTTTGCACATCATGCTCACTTTCCTTTTCTGAATGAGAAATTTTAGGAAGGTGTTTTAAGAATGGATTATTGGTTAAAAAACTTCCAGCCTGACGGTAGGCAGATGCAATCAGCTCCTGCAGGTTTCCCGTAATTTCAATTTCACCATTCATATAGGCCTCACCCAAGACAAGTGTGGGTTGTGACGTCATTGCCCGCAGCGGGATCTCTTTTTTTAAAGAGACTTTAACTTCTGGTATCCCTGTACCATAGGTTTCTGTTTTACCATCCCAATATGTAACTGCAACCGGGATATCAAACGCTCTGCTTAGTAATTGCCGGTACAATGTTTTTTCTAACATAGAAAAAATCCTCCTTTAAAACTGATAGCACTAATTTTTGGAAAAGTTCTGCTTTTATAATTGAAAAATAAATTAGTGGGCTAAACACTTTCATTATAAAACAATAAAAAAAAGTTTGAAAACAATAAATTTTAAGCAAATATAAGTTTTTTGCTGAGTACGAATAGCACAAATATAGATTTCTAATGGTCTAAAGACTGGTTATTGTTAATACAACCAGCGTTCATAACTTTTTTTAAAGTAGCTTCCTTTAGGATAAACAAGATAGAGATCATGCGTAGTTTGGGCATTTGTCAGGTTAAGCTCAACCAGCTCACCATTGTTGAGCTGGGTGGTTATGAGGGAGTGGTATAGAAAACTTACCCCGACATTTTGCAGCAGCAGTTGACGAATCAAAACGGGTTCTGAGACTGTAATAAGCTGATCAAAATCATGCAGACTGATGTTTTCTGCGTAGGCAAGGCTTGTTAAAATTTCGCGTGAACCTGACCCGGATTCCCTGACTATCAAAGGGACGTGCAAAAGTTCTTCCCAAGTCAGATTTTTTCTTCTTGCAAGGGGATGATATTTAGAGACTACTGCGCTGAAGGGTTCAGAGCGGATAACTTGATAATCAAACTTATTTTTATCAAAATTTCCTTCAATTAAAGCAAATTGGCTTCGCCCCTTTCTTATTGCAGTGAGTGATTGTTGAGTATTGCCTACAAGACAGTTTATATTTACAAATTCACTATTTAGCGACATTTTTTTGATCATTTCCGGAACTAGAAATTCGCTCAAAGAAAGTGTGGCACTGAAGGTTATTTTTTTTGCTTTTTTAGGAGTCTGCAATTGCTGCAATAGTTGTTTTGCCTGCACGCTTGTTTTCTGCAAAAAATCAGCTAATTGGTATCCAGCTGAGGTAATCGTTAAATGTGGTCTATGATATTCAACTAATTTTAATCCCAGTTCTTTTTCCAAATGTTGAATTTGCTGGGATACAGCCGGTTGTGTAACAAATAACTGCTGTGCTGTTTTAGTGTATGACAAGGTTTGGGTCAAAACTAAAAAAGTTAAGTAGGGTTGATTAAGCATAATTTTTATCCTTTACATAAGTAATTTTTATTTTTAAATAATAAACTATTATTTTAAGTAATGCAAAGCGGCGGGTATACTTTAACTATTGCATAGAGGAGGTTACATTGTGTCGATATTTAGAAAAAGAGGATTTTGGTTTTCAGCAGGGCTCACATTAATTTGTGCTCTGTTGGGATCTTTTTTAGCTCAACTACCCTACCTTTCACTTGTAGGGGCGTTGGTACTTGCTTTACTGTTGGGAATGTTGCTGCAGGTCAGCCCTGGCTTAGTTGATGCTGCTCAGGATGGAACAGGTTTTATTTCAAATAAATTTTTGCGTGCCGGTATTATTTTACTGGGGTTTAAGTTGAATTTAATTCAGTTGGCGCAAGCAGGAGTCAAATCAATTTTGCTGGCAATCTGTATTGTAGCAGGGATGCTTGCACTGACATACTGGATTGCACGCCGTTTAGGAGTAGAAAGAGAGCTCGCTATTCTTACGGCCACTGGTTCAAGTATTTGCGGTGCAGCAGCTATTATGGGCGTTTCACCTCAGATCAAAGTTTCAGAAGAAAAAAAGGAAAGACAAAAGGAAAATGAAGTTTTAGCTGTCGCGATTGTTTGTATACTGGGAACGATCTTCACTTTGATTGAAATTGGTTTAAAGCCTTTAATACATATGACACCGGTACAGTTTGGCGTACTGACAGGCGGTTCATTGCATGAAATTGCGCATGCTGTTGCCGCTGGAAGCGCAGGAGGACCGGTAAGCTTAGACACAGCGATCATCACTAAGCTTTCACGTGTACTGCTGTTGGCTCCTGCTGCAGTGTTGATTGGTATCTGGTATCAGAAAAAAACTAGTGTACAGTCTGCTAATGCAGCTTCCAAGACAAAGCTACCGATTCCATGGTTCATGGCAGGTTTTATCTTGACTAGTGTTTTGGGGACTTTCCTTCCATTTTCAACGGCATTACTGGCTGGCCTTGTTAAACTAGCTTATATCCTTTTAGGGATGGCAATGGCTGCGCTGGGGATGAGTGTCAATTTTAAAGTGATTGTGAAACGTGGTAAGAATGCCTTTTTAGCTGCATTTATCTCTTCTTGTATTTTGATGATAGCAGTAATGTTAGTTAGTAAGACTTTTTTTTAGCAGAGGTCAGGCAGAAGTTAGGTCTCTTTGACTATAAGTACTTGGTCCGGCTTGGCTGCTGAAGTGCGTTAATATGGATAATACAGAAGAGACTGGGCCAAAACTTATGTTTTGACTCAGTTTTTTGTACGCTCTTACAGTTTCTATATTAACGTGTTTCAATAGTCAGCCTGTTCCCACGTAGCCACGAATCGCTCAAATCTTAACAACTGTTGGCGCGTTCCCTATTGTGACATAAAAAATATTTAAAGATAAGAAAAGAAAACGTTATTACACAAGAGATGCTATACTATCATTAATAAAAAGATGATTCAGGGGGCGTTAGGAATGTTGCGAATCGTAACTGACTCAACAGCACAGTTATCGCGTGAGGAAATAATTGCTAATAACATTACTGTAATTCCATTGCAGTTAGAGGTTGACGGGAAAACCGGTCTTGATGGAAAAGACATTTCGCGTAGAGAATTCTCAGAAAGTTTAGCTGACAGTACTGAAATTCCTAGGACAAGTCAGCCAGCAATAGGCCAGTTTTTGAATGTCTATAATACGCTGGGCAAGTATAATGACCCGATCCTATCTATTCATATTACTAAAACATTAAGCGGTACTGTAGAGACTGCTCGAATGGCTGCAAAGCAGACAAGGGCTCAAGTTACGGTATTAGATAGCGGCTTTACTGATAGGGCGCTGGGTTTTGTACTTTTAAAAGCTGTCGAATTAGGAAGAAATACTGATGATGTAGAGAAAGTAGTAGCAGAATTAAAAAAAATTGACAAAAAGATTAAGTTATACTGTTTTATTAATAATATCGATTACTTGGTTAAAAATGGACGTGCAAGCAGAGCAACAGGTTTTATCGCTTCTGCAATCAGATTAAAACTGTTGGTGACATTGGAAGAAGGAAATTTTAAAGTTAAGGGAAAATCCCATGGGCAAAAGCGCTTTGACTTAAAAGTAGCTAAGATTGTAAAAAATATTATTGAAGACAAAAGCATTAAACAGGTAGGCTTGTCATACGTTGACGGAGAAGAAGCTGTTTTCAAGATTCGGGAGGAAATAAAAAGAAGACGTCCTGATATAAGCATCTTCTGCAATCTTACCAGTCCAATTATAATGGCGCATGTCGGACATAATGGTTTTGCAATTATCTACGTATAAAGAACATGTTTAACTAATACATGAGTATGTTGAAGGGCGGAGAGCTATGAAAAAGAGTGAGCAAAAAAAAATTGTTATTCGCAAGCCTTTTTATGGAAATTGTCCGCGTTGCGGACATACCATGCTAATTAATTATGGGTTTAATATTTGCAGGAACTGCCGTTTTATTTTTAAGTCGAATTTCAAAGAACAGTAAGCCCATGGATGTACATACAAAAAAGTGTGTCAGTAGCTGCTAAACCATGAGTAATTGACGGTTAGGCGAAAAAGGGCTGACTATTGAAACACATTAATTCGTATATAATAGGTTAAAAAGAGGTCTAGATCAAAATATAGCTTTTGACCTAGGCCTCTTTATAAACATTCTGCAGCATTCATTTATACTAATTTGTTTCAGTAGCTAGTTTCTTTTGTTTAAACACGAGTTAATCAAGATACTGCATACCTTAATTATCGCTTCTTTAAAAATTTAAAGCAGTTAAAAATTTTTATTTGGTGATATAAGCATTCTTAAAGTTGAATGCTACCCCAGCAGTATTATAAATAACACCCTTGACTTTGCTTTTCAGCATTTGAGCTTGAGATAATTGATAAAGAGGTGCTACACCTTGTTCTTCGTTCAAGAGCTTAGATGCCCGTACCAAATCATCCCAGCGTTTACTGCTGTTGTTAACATCGGTTGTTTTAGAAGCAGTAATCATTTTATCATACTGTTCATTACTCCATTTACCAAAATTATAAGAATTATTTTTGGTGAAGAGGTCTAAGAAGCTGATCGGGTCTGAGAAATCGGCAGCCCAGCCGGAAACTACGACATCAAACTGTCCGCTTGTTGAGCGGGTGATCCTTGTCTTTTTAGGCAAGTTCAACACTGAAACGTTGGCACCTGGCAGATTAGTTTCGAGTTGGCTTTGCAGGTAAGTTGAAACAGACTTGTTAACGTCGTCATCGTCACTGAGCAGAGAAAAGCTTAAACTTTTGACACCTAATTCTTTTAAGCCTTCTTTCCACAACTTTTGTGCTTTTGTTTTGTTATAGGATACGCCAGCCGTTGTCTTGGCAGCATCGGAAAAATCTTTATTATTGCGAAGCGCTAATCCTTTTGAAACAATACTCTCAGCTGGAAGCGAGCCATTACCCAAAACTTTTGTCACCAGTTGCTGACGATTGACCGCATAAGAGATTGCTTCACGAATCTTTTTATTTTGGAATTCTTTTTTGGCCTGATTGAATTCCAAGTAGTTAGTACGGGCTTGTTTTAATGAAACATATTCTTTATTATTGCTTAACTGTTTAGCCTGTTCAGCATTCAGATACGTTTCATCCAGCTTATTATCTTGATAAAGATTATATGAAGTTGTTGGACTCTTTGTCACTTGGAAAGAAATATTATCAAGTTTTACGTTCTTTTTATCCCAATAGTTGTTGTTTTTAACCAAATTCCATTTCAAGTTTGAACCGCTCCAGCCGGTTACTTTGTAAGGGCCGTTATAGACCATATACTTTGCAGCAGTTCCGTATTTTGAACCATATTTTTCAACTGCTTTTTGATCTTGCGGGAAGAAGGTAGTGAAGCCCATTAAAAGTTTAAAGTACGGAATATTCCGCTCCAGGGTAACCACTAATTTATACTTGCCTTGTGCTTTTACACCCAATGTGGAAGCGGGTTTTTGCCCAGCAGAAATAGCTGCTGCGTTTTTGATTCCCTCAAAAATATAGGCATACTCTGAGGCAGTCTTCGGTGAAACCGTTCTGCGCCATGAATACACAAAATCATTTGCGGTTACTGGATCACCATTTGACCACTTGCTGTTTTTGCGCAGTGTAAAAGTATACTTCAATCCATTATCTGAAACTTGTGTTTTTGTGGCAAGACCAGGCGTGACTTTACTGTTCTTTCCAAGACGGTAAAGTCCTTCTGTACTGTTGCTGATCATGTCGGAACTGACTGTATCTACTACTTTTGAAAGATCTAAGGTCTGCATTTCAGAAGTTTCTGACCAGCGCAGCACTTGTTTGGATGCAGCCTGTCCGGAACTTTTACTACCACATGCAGTAAGTGCAAGACCACTTATTGCAAAAACCGTTGATACAGATAAAACTTTTTTCCAATTCACAAAAAATCCCCCTTGAGAAGAACTCGACTTTAAAATAACAAAAAACTCACCCGCTAATTTCTAGCAGGCGAGTTTTAAGAACTCAAAATAATAACGCCCACCTGCTAAGCAAAAAATTTCTCCGCACGGTGGGCTCCAATTTTCGGTTTTTAAAAAGCCGAGACATTAGATAGCACATCGTGCGGGCTAATAATGACTAGGCTAATAATTTGAATTACTGATAAATAAATAGCTTTATTATTTATACATGACATGCTTATCTAACCTCCCTTATTTTTTAACTGCTGTGCAGTTTTTCCAACGAATGTTCTTATTATAACAAGCTGAATTAAAAAAACAATAGGGAATTTAAAAAGAAATTAGTTATGAACCTATAAGCATATTTTTGAAATAGCATTTAATTAGGGTCATATATGGAAGTAGTTGCGGTGATCTGTAATCAAGAAAGGAAACTAGTTAAATTTATGATTGACATCTTAGAAATACTTTTTTATAATCATCGCAAAGATTAATTAAAAAACGCTGTGAGAAAGTTGAGTACTAATTCTGAAACATAAAGCGAGTTTCGTCAGGTGAAAGAAAGCATGTTCCAAGTTAGGAAAATCCCTTTTGAGCGATGTCCTGAATATTAGTAAAGTACATTGGTAACACCCATTATAGTGTTAGCGTATCGTCTTTAAGACTGTACGTGAAGTGGTAGTTTCTTTGTTGAAGAAACTACAATATGAGGTGGTACCGTGCGTCAGCACCCTCTGATTCGAAAGACGAGTCGGGAGGTGCTTTTTTGTTATTAAAGGAGATGATTTTATGAAACCTCAGATTAGTAAGTTAAGACAAAGTATGAAAAAATCGAGACTACGTTGGGAGATTATTAACTATGAACGAATTACATGATTTAAATGATAAACAGCTAACTAAGAAAGACTATTTTGTGGTTAGCTCGCTGCTTTTTGGACTATTTTTTGGCGCAGGTAATTTGATCTTTCCCATTCATTTAGGACAGATGGCAGGTTCCCACTGGGTGATGGCTACAGTCGGCTTTCTTTTGACGGCAGTATTATTACCGCTGCTTTCTGTGTTAGCAATCAGTGTTACCAGATCGGAGGGTGTTTATGACATCGGGAAACCCCTAGGGTCAGTTTTTGCACTAACTTTTATGGTATTGATCCACGCTACAATTGGACCATTATTTGGAACACCGCGTACTGCTACTGTTCCATTTACTGTTGGAGTACAGCCGCTTTTGCCGGCTTCTTGGAGTCATGCCGGGCTGCTTGTCTTTACAGCGTTGTTTTTCGGTCTTGCATTTTTCGTTTCTTATCGCGAGTCAAACGTTATGTCGAGCGTCGGCAAAGTTTTGAATCCGTTATTTCTTTTGTTATTATTCAGTATTTTTCTGCTGTCATTTCTTAGTCCAATGGGGAATGCCGCTACTGCAACAGTAACTCCAGCTTATCGGCATACATCTTTTTTTAATGGCTTCTTGCAAGGATACAATACAATGGATGCCCTTGCTGGTTTGGCCTTTGGTGTAACTATTGTTAGTGCAATTAAGCAGTTAGGGAAGACACGCTCAAACAGCAATGCTAAAGTAACAGCAAAAGCCGGTATTTTTGCCACGAGTGCAATTGGATTAATCTATATAGTGCTGATCTGGATAGGCGCAGCATCATTGTCTGTTTATAAGCTGTCCGATAATGGCGGAGTTGCATTTAACCAATTAGTAACCTACTATTTGGGAGGTTTCGGACATGCGCTTTTAGCAACCTTATTAACTGTTACTTGTTTAGCAACTGCGATCGGTTTAGTAGCCGCTTTTGCTCAGGATTTTCATAAGCATTTTACTAGGGTGAGCTATCGTGTTTGGTTAGGGTTGATGTGTCTGGCGTCATTTGCAACTGCAAATTTCGGTTTGGACACTATTATTGAATGGTCGACCCCTATGCTGATGTTCCTCTATCCATTTGCAATGGTTTTGATCTTGTTGTCTGTTTGTTCCCCGCTGTTTAAGCGCGATCCTGTTGTTTATGCTTTTGTAGTTATTTTTACAGCCATTCCTGCTTTATTTGATATGATTGGTGCTTTCCCGCCTGTAGTTAGCCAAAGTTCATTCGGAGTTGCTGCAGCCGTTTTCCAGCGTAGTGTACTTCCATTCGCATCGCTTGGGATGGACTGGGTGGTTCCTGCTTTTATCGGAGCAGTGCTTGGTTTGGGATATCATTTTGTAGCCCCTGTTTTTTCAAGGGTCAAGAGCACTTCTACTTATGTAAAACAGCAAGACGAAAGGCTTAAATAAAAAACTGACGTTGTGTAAAAGAATTTTACAGTTTTCAAATGATTTGTGTTAACTTTGTTTTTGAGGCCCTGATGATAAATTAATTAAATTAAAATGAAAAAAGAGCTAAATAATATGATACACTGCTTTTGTAAGTAACAAAAAGGAGGAAATTGTATGACAAGAAAAATCGGTGTAATTGGAATGGGGCATGTCGGTTCAACTGTTGCACACTACATAGTTGCAGGCGGGTTTGCTGACGAGCTGGTCTTGATTGACACAAATGAAGATAAAGTAGTTGCTGATGCAACTGACTTTGAAGATGCAATGTCTAATTTGAATGCACATACGAATATTATTGTTAATGATTATACTACAATCAAAGATGCTGACGTAGTGATCTCTGCAGTAGGAAACATCAAACTGCAGAAAGATAATAAAGAACACGATCGGTTTATTGAACTTCCCTTTACTGGTAAAGCGGCAAAAGCAGTTGGCGAAAAAGTTAAAGCCTCAGGTTTTAACGGCGTCTTTATTGATATTACTAACCCATGTGATGTCATTACTTCAATGTATCAGGTATTCACTGGATTACCTAAGGAACGGGTTATTGGGACTGGGACTCTGCTTGATTCATCCAGAATGAGAAGAGCTGTGGCAAAAGAATTAAGTATCGATCCACGCTCAGTTTCCGGCTATAATCTAGGCGAGCATGGTAACTCCCAATTTACTGCATGGTCTACTGTTAATGTTTTGGGAAGGCCCATTACCGAAATCGCAAAAGAACGTAATATTGATTTGGAAAAATTGGATGAAATGGCTAGAGCTGGCGGTTATACTGTTTTTCATGGTAAAAAATATACTAATTACGGAATTGCGACTGCTGCAGTTCGTTTAGCTAATATTATTATGAGTGATGCCAGAACTGAAATTCCGGTTTCAAACTATCGTGAGGAGGTTGGAACGTATTTATCCTATCCTGCAATTGTTGGTAAAAAGGGCATCTTAGAACAGGTTCAGCTTAATCTTACAGAGGAAGAAAATGAAAAGCTGAAAACTTCTGCTAATTACATTAAAACGAGATTTGAAAGCACAATGAAAGAAATGGGCGAGTTTGACTAGAAGGAAGTGTGCCAATAGTCGCTAGGCTTTGAGCATTAACTGTTAATTACGAACATAGTCCGAACTTGACTATGAGTAATTTGTGGTTAAGCGGAAAAGACTGACTATTGAAACACAGTTAATCTGCATCTTACAGGTTAAAACAAAGGGACTGAATCAAAAATTATATTTGACTCAGTCCCTTTGTTTTATTTTTTACTCACTAATTTTAATTTATTTTGAATAAAGCAGGTATTTAAGTTAACCGTTTATGGTTGAGAAAAAAGAATAAAATCTATGATTTCGCTATTTTTCCTTGGCTTCGTTTATAAAGTTCGATCACTATCGTTGGGATAAAAATTGCAACGATTACTATCACCCATTCAGTGAGATTCAATGCTGCAATTGAAAAAAGAGTCGCCAAGGGTTGGAAAAGTGCGATGATTACGATCCCTAAAAGGGTAAAAATTAAACTTTTATTTAAGGCTGGGTTGTTTGTATAGGCATGTTTTGTAATGCTTTGGCGAGTTTTAATCGGATAAATGTCCAGCATTGAACCAATTGCCAAAACGAGAAACAACATGGTTGTTCCAATTTCTGGAAGGTTGTTGTTTAAACCAAAGCGCCCAAGTACATAGATGGCTAAAATCAAAATAATGTAGGTTGCTGAACGGACTGCAACCCTTTTTCCAAGTCCTCGCGACCAGATGCTGGTGTCTTTTTTTATGGGTGAAAAATTCATAATTCCCGGTTCTGCGATTTCACGGCTGAGGAAGAATCCTGGGATACCATCAGCTAAGACATTGACGATCAATAATTGTTCTGGTGTCATTGGGGCTCCCCAGCCCATTGCAATTGCTCCAACCATGGTAAAAATCTGTGCAAAGTTGACAGACACCAAAAATTCCACGGCTTTTAAAATATTTTCGTAAACAGTTCGTCCCTGTTTAACTGCTTCAATAATAGTAGCAAAATTGTCGTCTGCTAAAACCATATCGGCTGCATTTTTGGAAACTTCAGTACCGGTTATACCCATGGCAATTCCAACATTGGCAGCTTTCAATGCGGGGGCATCGTTAACACCATCACCGGTCATTGCGACTATCGCACCATGGGATTGCCAGGCTTTAACAATTCTGATTTTATCAGCAGGAGACGTACGTGCATAAACGCGGATAGAATCTATTTTTGCTGCAAATTCTTCATCATCCAGTTCATTCAGTTGTTGTCCTGTAATGGCTATCTTTCCTGCTTTTAAAATTCCGATTTCTTGAGCAATCGCCTTGGCTGTTTCCAAATGATCACCAGTGATCATGACAGTTGCGATTCCACCTTTTTGTGCAGCTTTAATAGCAGGGATTACTTCTGGTCGTGGTGGATCGATGATTCCAATCAGACCTAAAAGCTGGATGTCTGTTAAAGCGTCATCGTTTCTTTCAGCAGGTAAACTATCGAATACCTGAAAGCCAGCTGCTAGAACGCGTAAAGCCTCCGCTGCAAATTGGTCGTGAATATCGTATAGTTTGTTTTTCTCAACGCTTTTACCAAAGGGGATTCGATCAATCGCACCTTTAATAATAGCAACATATTTACCATCAGGACGCTTATGCCACGTTGTCATCGTTTTTTTGTCTGAATCGAATGGATCTTCGGCGATTCTTGGATAACTTTTTTCGCATTCTGCACGTGTCATTTTAAAACGTGCTAATAAATGTACAATTGCAAGTTCAGTCGGATCTCCAATGTCTGCTTTGCCGTTTGTTGTTAATTCGGCATTTGTAGATAATCCAAGGTAAGTTAAAAATTGTTTATCTTCTTTAGCAAGTTTTTCAGAGCCTTTTATTTTTTCAACTGTACGCACATTTTTATTTTCAGGCCAGTATTTAGTGATAGTCATTTTATTTTGTGTTAACGTACCTGTTTTATCTGATGCAATCACATTGACATTTCCAATAGTTTCTACCGCCGATACCTGACGAATGATCGCTTTTTTCTTAGCCATTTTCTGGACTCCATGTGCCATACTAAGTGTGACAATGACAGGTAATGTTTCCGGAACGGCAGCGATAGCCAGGCTTACACCGAACATAAGGCTTTCTGTAAAAGTTTCTTGATGAAAGAGTGTTGCAATCAAGATAGTAGCAGTTCCCCCTAAAACAGCCACAAAAGATAACCTTTTGGTCAGAGAATCTAAACGTTTGGACAAGGGGGTCTGCTGCTTTTGAGTCGTGTTTAGTAATGTTGCGATTTTTCCAAGCTCTGTTTGCATTCCTGTTGCAGTGACAATCGCAGTAGCTGTTCCTTGTGTGATGGCTGTTCCAGAAAAAAGCATGTTTTTGGAATCTCCCAAACTTTCTGGAGCAACATCCATTGCATTCGCGGTCTTTTCAATGGGCAGGCTTTCACCTGTTAGAATAGCTTCATCGGCAGAAAGACTGGTACTTTTGATAATTCGAGAATCTGCCGGCACAATATCGCCAGACTCTAAACTGATTAAATCACCTGGTACTAACTCGTTTGTAGGGATGACTTGCTTTTCACCTGCACGAATAACTGTAACTGTTTGCTGAGTCATTGACTTTAATGCAGATAATGCTTTTTCTGCACTATGTTCTTGAAATAATGCTATTCCAACATTCAAGATCACTATTGCACCAATTACAATAGCCTTGGTCCAATCACTATCAGTAGTGAGTGCCAAATACGCAGACAATGCTACAGCAAATAATAAAATGAGTGAAGTAATGTCATCCAAGTGATGAATTATCTGCATTAGCAGATTAGGCTTTTTAGCCTCCACCAATTCATTATCACCGTATTTTTCTCTGCGTTTTGTGACGGAATCGGCTGTTAAGCCCTTGATGCAAGAAGTTTCAAAATATTTTTCGACTTCAGTGGGCTTAAGCTTAGTGAATTTGTGCACGTCATTTTTCATCTAAAAACCTCCTTATACTATATATTAAGGATTAATGAAAATGTTAGTCAAATACTAAGCATGTTTTACGTCCTTATTGAAGATGAGTTTAACTTATTCAATAATAAATTATTATGATAACTGGAAAGAAATTTTGGGGTATGAGAGGAATCCCTGAATGTTTTATATACTAACGGTACTAGTGCAATGCTATACTTTTGATAAAGTGTTGTAAGAAGGGGGAACTGGTGATGAAATATGAATGTATTTTATTTGATATGGATGGAACACTGATTGAATCTGAGAGTGTTTACCTTCAATTGTGGACAGAGGTTTTGGCAAAACATGGATTTGAAGTAAAATCAGCTGACCTGGCTCAAATGAAAGGGCGCGATTCGAATACCAATAACCATTTAATTGCCCAGATAACAGGGAGCCTAGAACAAGTCAAAGAACTGCGTAAGGAACGCGAAATATTGTTAAATGAAGCAATCAGGCATGGACGTATCAAACTGAAAGCAGGAATGCAAGAATTATTGGATTTTTTGAAAAATAATGGCTATTACATAGGTGTAGCAACGATGTCCAACAAGCAACGAGCTGAAAGCATTTTGCAAAGTATCGGTGTCAGGGAATACTTCAACGAGTTAACAACAGTCGAAGGAGTCAAGAACCCCAAGCCTGCACCGGATATCTATGAAAATGCACTGCAGCAGTCCGGATTTAATAAGACGGATACGCTTGCTATAGAAGATACACAGCTGGGGTGTCAGGCTGCATTAAGTGCAGGAATCAATGTAATACTGGCAGGTACAAAAAAAGCAAAAATCCAAGCAATTGCCAGGTGCAGAGATGGTTTTGAGATAATCCAATTTTTAAAGACACAAAAGTAATTAGAAAGGGAAGAAAAAGTAGACTTTATTCTTCTGAAAAATGGACCCGGTGAAGTTGTATCTTATGGTACAATTCAAGAAAAGCGAAGAGGTGGGCATATATGAATTATAAAGAATATGATCCTGAACTGTGGAACGCAATTGAGAATGAAGAAAAACGGCAGCAAGATAATCTCGAGCTGATCGCATCCGAAAATATTGTTTCTAAAGCAGTACTTGCAGCACAAGGCAGTGTTTTGACGAATAAATATGCTGAAGGTTATCCTGGTAAACGCTATTATGGAGGCTGTAAGTATGTGGATGTTGTGGAAACTTTGGCAATTGAAAGGGCGAAAAAGCTTTTCGGCGCTAAGTATGCTAATGTACAGCCTCATTCTGGTTCACAAGCTAACCAGGTTGCTTATTTAGCTCTTATTCACCCCGGTGATACCGTCTTAGGAATGGATCTGGCTGCCGGGGGACATTTGAGCCATGGTGCTCCTGTTAATTTCAGCGGCAAAACATATCATTTTGTCAGCTACGGGGTTGCTGAAGATAATGAGCAGCTTGATTATCAAGCAATTTTAGCACTTGCTGAAAAACACCATCCGAAACTGATCGTAGCTGGTGCCAGCGCGTATTCACATAAAATCGATTTTGCTAAATTCAAAGAAATTGCTGATAAGGTCGATGCTAAGCTGATGGTTGACATGGCACATATTGCAGGCCTCGTTGCTGCAGGCCTGCACCCTAATCCGGTGCCTTACGCAGACATTACTACTACAACCACACATAAGACATTGCGTGGGCCGCGCGGAGGGATGCTGCTCACAAATGATGAACAGTTAGCAAAGAAAATCAACAGTGCTCTTTTTCCCGGCACCCAAGGAGGGCCTTTAGAACATGTGATTGCAGGGAAAGCAGCCGCGTTTAAGGAAGCTCTTGATCCAAATTTTAAAGTTTACTCGCAGCAAGTACTCACGAATGCTCAAGCTATGGCACAAGTGTTCGCAGCAGACAGCAAGGCACGGTTAGTTGCTGGCGGAACAGAAAATCATCTGATGTTGGTCGATGTGCGTGGCTTCGGAATAAATGGAAAACAAGCTGAAAAATTACTTGATACGGTTAATATTACGGTCAACAAAAACGCAATACCGTTTGAAACTCTGAGTCCGTTTAAAACCAGCGGCATTCGTATTGGAACTCCTGCTATTACAAGCCGCGGCTTCAATGAAGATGATGCGCAGCAGGTGGCACAATTAATCATAACTGTTTTGAATTCTGCAAACGACCCAGCACAGCTGCAAGTTGTAAAACAACAAGTAAATAAATTGACGAAAGCACATCCGTTGTATGCATCTGGAGCTGTCAGGTAGATCAAATAGACGATTCTTTTGCAGTAAGAGTAAATTTTTATAAAAAGTAAAAAAGACTGAGCTGAAATTAACCCATGCTCCTAAGGTTGGAGTATGGGTTTAAGCACTCAGCTTTTTTATTTGTTGTTAGCTATTATTTTTTTGTTTAAGATTCATTGCTTTTAAATGCGACAATTTCTTTCGTTTTTTCAAGAAAAACAGCTGGTGCGGATTGAATTCCATTATAAAAATTGCTGCCACAATTAGTATTCCGCCTAACAATAGATTATGAGTCAGCTGTTCGAAACCCAATATAACTGAAAAGAAGCTAGCAAAAAGGGATTCTGTCATCAAGATTAATCCCGCGGATGTTGAATCCGTGTATTTTTGGCCTATCACTTGCAGTGTTTGTGCTCCGAATGAAGCAAAAAAGCCTAGTATCAGAACTGGCCAAATGGCAACTGACCAGTGTATGGTACTGTATGTATTTGTTTCAAATATTAATGACCAAGCTAAACAGCCTAGTGCTTGAACACTGCCAAGCATGAAAGTGACTGTAAAAGGATTGATCTTTGCAGCTGTATTGCTGAAATAAATAATCTGCAGCGAATAAAAAAGTGCGCTTAAAAGCGTTAATAAATCGCCTAAGTGAAAGGTTAATCCAGTGTTAACCATGTTAGTGAGAAAAAGTGTGCCTAAAAAACATAGCGAAATCGCAACAAAACTTTTTACAAGTGGCCTTTTCTTCCAAAAGATCCAGACAATAAAAGGGATTATTACAATATATGTAGCTGTGAGAAATGCACTATTAGCGGGAGTAGTGTATTTAAGACCGATTGTTTGTAATTGGTATCCTAACAGATTGATAATTCCTGAAATTAAGCCAACTTTAAAATCTTTTTTTGACATGCGATTGATCGTTTTATGAAAGAATAAATATACAAAAAATACGAAAATAATACCACGCAAAGAATTGATTAAACCAGCAGGCATACCGCCCTTGAGAGCCTGTTTAATAAAAATGTAGCTGGTTCCCCAAATAATGGCTGTTAAAAGTAAAAAAAGGTTTGCTTGCCATCTAGTTAGTTTCATTAATACTGTACTCCTTTTGGATAACAAATTAATTGCTATTTGCCACTTAACGTGGGCTCTTTTTTTCTTGCCTAAGCCTCTAATATGATAACATAACTTTAAAGAATAAGCGCAGACAGCTTGTACAGACTTGACAGAAAATGAGAAACAAAAAACTATTATTATGAATTAGAATCAAGTTGAAAGACAGGGAACATAATGAAGAAAAAAGAGTGTATTTTTTGTTTAAAAAAGGAAAACGAATTTGTTTTGGAAAATAAACTGGCTGCGGCTTTTTGGGATGCTCATCCGGTCAGCAAGGGACACTTGCTGATTATTACAAAAGAACATAAAGACAACTTTTTTGAGCTTGATGATGCAGAGGTATTAGCAATAAATAGCCTGCTGCGTGCGGGTAAGAAGATGTTGTTAAAAAAATACCAGCCGGCTGGTTTTAATATTGGGATAAATGTTGGTAAAACGGCAGGTCAGACTGTGATGCATTGTCATATTCACCTGATACCGCGTTATCTAGGAGATGTGCCTGATCCGCGAGGAGGTATTCGTAAAATGCTGCCAGCTGCTCATAAATAAAAAGTTATTGGCACATAATAATCCTTTGCAAATTTGCTGAGTAATTGAGTGGTCGATTTTCGGCGAACTAAGCATTATAAAAAATCGACTGCAAAGCGGAGCAGTTGTTTGGCATCTACTTTTTAGGATTGAAGCGGAGAAAAACAGCTGCGGAGAGGAATAGCTAATGAAGAATACTGATATAAAAAGGCCGTTGAATTTAGACTTACTGGAACAGGCGAATTCAGGGTGTCTATGGCCAAATATATGCGAAATAAATTTCCATTTGTAGGGATTAAAACGCCTGCAAGAAAGCAGCAATCTAAGGAACTTATCAAATTAAGCAAAAAAATGAACTTAATAGATTTAATGGATGTAATCAATAATCTTTATCTAAGGCGCGAGCGTGAGTATCAATATGTAGCAATTGATGTCAGTATTGCAAACGTTGAACGTTTTTCTTTTACTGAAATAAAGGCTCTTGCACAATACGTTACGCAAAAGCCTTGGTGGATTCAGTGGATGCTTGGCGTAAAGTGTTTGAAAGTTATGTTCAGCAGCATCCTGTTGAAAAAGAGAGTGTTTTTGAAATTTTCTACAGGCATGATATTTTTTGGATGAGACGAGTAGCTATTTTACTGCAGTTTCTTGAAACAACAACTCTTGATAAAGAGCTTTTGGCACAGGCAATACTTTATGATCAAAAAACTGATGAATTCTTCATTCAAAAAGCAATCGGATGGGCACTACGCAACTATAGCAAATTTAACCCCAAATGGGTTAAAAATTTTATTTTCAATAATGCTTTAAGTAAAATAGCAATAAAAGAAGTAAGTGTTTACCTGAATTAGGCATAGCTAAGAGAATTTTTTAAATTAATCAAGTAATTTGTATAAAATATAATTAGTAAAAAAGCAACACAATTATCGGAATACGACATAATTTAATAGAAAGGAGATAGTAAAATGAGAAAAGTATTCTTTTATGGTGCAATTAGCTTAGACGGTTTTTTAGCCACAAAAAATGATAGTTTGCAGTGGCTTTTTGATACTGATTTAGGCGGAAATTCTTCTTACAAAGAGTTTGAAAAGCGAATCGATACAGTTGTGATGGGAAATACTACTTATAAGGAAACACAAAAACTGATGAATAAAACTTCTCTATTTCCGGGAAAAGAAAAAATAATTTTTTCACGTAAAAATACTGGCAGAGTGCAAGAAGGTTATTATGTTTCAAGAGAGCCTGTTTCTTTAGTCAAAGAACTGAAATCAAACAGCGGAAAAGCTATTTGGATAGCAGGCGGAGGACGCTTATTTACTCAATTATTTATCGCAGACGTGATTGACGAACTCTGGATTCAAATTGCGCCTGTTATATTGGGAAAAGGCAAGCGTTTGTTTGAAGAAGGAGATTTTCAAAAAAGGCTTAAACTTGTCGCTGAGAAAAGGATGGGAGAGTTTACCGAACTGCATTTAAAAAGGGTTAGGATAGAATTGAATAAAAATAGTGACTAAATTTTATTGAAATTAAAGGTATTAACTCCAGAAATAACCTACCAAATTAAATATAGACTTTATCCAGCACAAATTAAAATAATACAGTTGGTGCGAGCTTTTATTTTTATGTCCAATGTTTATTATCTGCAACTTTCTACGAATTTTTCTTATGTAAAATGATCTTTGAAATACTTATTGACAAAGCAGCACCTAAACCTAGTGGTAGAAATGCAGCATAATTCAAATGGCTGATTTCAACAATCATAAATAGGGCCATTAATGGCGCTTGCTGGGAAGCTGCTAGAAAACTGCATCCACCGGATAAAGCACATTGCCAAAGCGAAATGCCTGGTATGAGTAGCTTAAAAATGAAACCGAAAATTACTCCAAGTGAAGCTCCAATTGAAATAGAAGGAGTTAAAGTCCCGCCCGAAGCACCGGCTTGAATTGTAAATACTGTTAAAAAAGCTTTAACTAAGCCCGCAATTAAAAGAATCATTATCTCACTTGGAATATTAGTATTAATAGCTGTTTGTGTTAGGGCACGTCCATTTCCCATTATTATCGGTAGCGACATTGAGAAGATTCCAGTGATTAATGCCATAGAGGGCAACGTCCATAAAATTTTTTTAGTAGTATTCTGGTTCTTTTCAGCCCATTTAAATGAACGACGAAAAAAAGTGCCGGATATACTGCATAGTGGTGCTGATAAAACAACGAAAAGCAGGAATACTAATGAAAAGTTTCCACCTCCAATTAAGTAATAGGGGCCAAAACCCTTAACTGTTGCACTGATTAATGTTGCAATAATTGACATAATTAGACTTACTGCAATGGCGCGCTTAGTTATTTTTTTCAATAGAACTTCTAAGCAAAAAAACATACCGGTAATCGGTGCACTGTAGACTCCTGCAAAACCAGCACCAGCTGCTGCCGCTATTAACAATTTTTGATCAGCCAGAGATAATTCCAAGCCGCATCTGTTAAAAAAGTGATTGCATTTTTGAGCAAACATTGCTCCAGCTTCGCGTGGAGCAACTTCACGACCAATGGAACCGCCAGTACCTACATAAAAGATTTGCGTCATGACATGGGCTACCGTTTGAAAGAAGGGCATATTAGTTCCTGAGGTGCCCTTAGCAACAGAAACAGCGGGTTTGAACTTTGTCCGCAATATCCACCAAACAAGAGCCGCAATTATGCCGCCGCTAAAAACTGATAATAATCGGCGGCTTGGCAAAATATTTAAAGAAACAGGGTTAAGTGCAGTTTCTTTAAAATGCAGAAAGTTTATTTCAACTGTATTCAGAAGTAAAATCAAAATAAGGGAGCTAATTCCTACAATTATTCCTAAAATAATAGTTGATAATATTAGAGCATAATTTTCCTTTTTTGAATTATTCATAAAACACAACCTAACTAAATGGATATTACAATGACTATTTAACACACTTATCCGTGCTCTTTTATTATAGCTTGAAATTACAATTTATATGTAAAGTACCTGAGATTACTTTATATAATCAATATGAATATTTCATTAATTAAAAATAGTAACCTTAACCAGAAAGAGCCACACACGTTGAGGGGAAGTTGTGGTTCATTGCTGTTCAAGCCTCTCATTAGATAAGAAGATCGTGATATTTTTTCCTGGTTGTTTGCGGGTTCCATTTGTCAACTTCTTGTCCATTTAAAACCTGCTGATAACGATTAATTTTTTCGTTAATTACGCTTTGTTGTTCGTTTAAAAGTTGCTGCCGCTGAGTTAAAGAATCTTTGACTGCGCTTAACATTTGATACCGTTCGGGAATTGAAACATCTCCTTGACGAGAAATTTCAATATAATGTTTAATATTTTTTAAAGACATACCAGATTTACTTAAAATATCAGCTAAATAAACCCAATTTAAGTCCCATTCGGTAAAACAGCGTTGATTATTTCGGTCACGTTCAACTGTTGGATATAGTCCGCGTTTAGCGTAATAGCGCAATTCGGTAACTGGAATTTGCAAAATATCGGAAACCTGTTTAACTGAATAAAACATTGAGCGACCTTCTTTCTTGCTTGATAGCTACTATCATGTAGTATGCTTTTTTGAGAACAAAAACAAGTTTAAGGAGGTTTTCTTAATGTCAAGAAAAGTTTGGTTTGTGACCGGTGCCTTTAGGGGACTAGGCAAGGCTCTTGTTACTGAGTTGTTCACTCAAGGCTATCGTGTCGTGATAACTGCTCGGAAAAGGGCCGCTCTTCGGGAGTTTTCAAAGAATGAGAATGCCTTGTTACTGGAATTAGATGTTACTAAGCAACAACAGATTCGACAGGCAGTTGAAGCAGCTATGCATTATTTTGGCCAAATTGATTATTTGGTTAACAATAACAATGCAGGCTATGGAATTTTTGGGGTCTTAGTGACCTAACGCGTGTAGTTTTACCTATAATGCGTAAACAAAAAAGCGGACACTTGATTAACGTCTGATCAATTGGTGGGCTAACAACATTTCCGGCCTTTGGCTATTATCATGCGGCTAAGTTTGCAGTAGAAGGCTTTAGTCAATCTCTTGCACAACAGGTCAATCCTTTAGAAATTAAGGTGACTTTAGTTGAACCGGGAGCTTTTCGGACTGATTGGGCAGGGAGTTCGGCGATTAAGGAAGCCGTTAAAATCGATGATTATCAAAATACAGTAGGCGCTAATATTGCTGCTTCGGCAAAAACGATTGACACAAAACCGGGGAACCCGGTTTTGGCTGCTAAAGCTATTATTAAAGCTGCAACGGCAGATCAACCGCCGCTGCATTTGATTTTAGGAAAAGATGCTTTTGTTAAAGCACATGCACAAATTGAGTATGAACTGGCAGATTTGAATAATTGGAAAGATGTGTCACGACATACTGATTTTGGTAATGAAGATTTTTGGAAATAAATAATTTTGGTAATGAACAAAAAAACAAGATGAAAAACTGCTTTGTATTTTGAAATATTCCAAAACTGTTAGACGTAAGCTAACAGGTACAGAGAATTTCAAAGATAAGGCAGTTTATTTTTGTGAATTTTTAATCAATGCAATAAGAGTTTCAAAAATAACCTTGCTATAAGTGGTTTAAATCATGATAAACTTAGTTGTGTTTCATGATAGACAGTAAGTCTTTTCATTTTACAATAAACAAAATACGCTTTTTGTATACTAATATTGGAGGCTGGTAATTTGAATATTAAAAACCATCAGAAGTGGTTAGTTAATTTTTATAAAAAACGTAGCTGGTATCAATATTCTCCCTTTATTCGTTTGAATTTTTTAACGGAAGAAGTCGGCGAGTTGTCACGGGCAGTTCGCGCTCTTAAAATTGGACGAGATCATCCGGGTGAAAAAGAAAGTTCAGTGGAAGTTCTGAATGCTAACTTAAAAGAAGAACTGGCTGATGTTTTAGACCAGGTTTTAATTATGAGCAGTAAATTCGATATTGATCCACAAACCTTGCTTGAACAAAGCGAAAATAAATTAAAAAAAAGATTTCACGAGTAGGTCATAATTTAGAAAAAATAGTCTCTAAAATAGCTGCTTAGCATAAAAGGTAATGCTTGATTTTATCAATGGTAATAGAACTTAGAAAGTAATAACTGACCTAATACCATTTTTAGAAGTTTCAAACCAACTTTTTGCTGCATTTTCAATAGAAAGAGTAGAAATGTCGCCATGAATTTTTTTAGCTATCAACCAGGTCCATAAAAGCCTAGCTGCTTTTTCGCGATTCATCAAATTATTGGTAGTCATCATTCCTCTTAACTGCACTCCTGAAGTTCGTAATGCTGTTGCCGGTAATGAAATTTCATTTTGTCCTGTTGCTGCTCCGATTTCTACAACAATTGTCTGACGCAAATTGGCGGGAGAACTGGGAATTAAATTCTTTAAAATTTTTTCTGTTGGGGTGCCCCAAAGATAGTCTAGTACTACAACATTTCCTGTAATAGTTAAATTGTCTGTAGAAATTTCCGGCCCACTGATGTCTAAAGATTGAGCAGCACCTAAATTTACAACATCAGCTAACTTTTCTTTGTTTCGACCGGTAGCTATGATGTTTTTGACCCCTAATTGTTTTGCTACTTGAATAGCCAATTTTCCAGCAAAGCCGGTACTGCCGTTAATAATTACTGTATCTGCAGCATCAACCTTGATATCGTATTTTAGCGGCAATAAACTTGTTAAAGCAGATGAAAAAGAAGCAACTGCCATTTCAATATTAAGAGTTGAAGGTAGTTCAACAAGCATTTTTTTGATTGTGCGACTGTGTATTCTGCCATTCCCCCATTACGCGGCCTCATGGACATTGCCGGCACATAGACAAAATTACCAGTATCAATTCTTTTTCCAATCGCGCTTGCTCCTGGAATGCTTGGAAAACTCGGATGCCAATATTTACTTGAATAATGTTCTCCTGAAGCAACGCTCTTGTCGAGATTTTCAATTGGAGCAGCTAGGATCTTTATTAAGGTATCATACTTAGAATCTGTTTTAGGAATAGGATAATCGTTGATGATTTTGGGCGTCGAACTGAAACTTGCTATAGTTAAAGCTTTCATTTTTATTCATCCTCAATATATATTACTGGTAATATATATAGTACACATGGAAAAAGATGGTGTCAATAATAAATTACTGGTAATATAAAATTAAAAAGAAGGATTATTAAGTATGAATGAGATGCAATATCGGGTTATCGGCAGGCTTTTAGAAAAAATACCTCAAAATAATGCTATGAGCATGTATGGAGACTGGATTAGAAAAAATTTTTCTAGCGAAGTCATTGCTTTAACTGCCACTCTTACCCATAATGACTTAAGAATACTGACTGTTTTAGCTGGACAAGTTTTTTCAGTTGGTAAAGCGGCTGATGAGATTGGCCTCTCTCAAGGAGGGGTTTCTCGCAGAATTAATATAATGACAAAAAAGGGCCTTATTAAAAAGTATAAAAGCGAAAAAAATAAAAAAGTAGTTTATTTAAAGTTAACTCCTTCAGGCTATGAGTTAGTTGATTTTCATAATAAATTACACAATCATATAAAAGAAATAACACTTCAGAAAATGAAAATATTTAGTGAAGAAGAAATCCAAACAGTGATTTCTTTTCTCAAAACTATTCTGACTACCTCGTAAGAGTAGCGGTTTTTAAGATTTACATAAACTAATCTATATATAAAAATATCTAGTGAATAAAAATTAAAGTGAGGTTTCCTTCAAACAAATAGGGAGCGGGTTAAAAGTTATATTTTGACTCAGTTCCCTATTTTTTAACTTGTAATACGTGAATTAACGTGTTTCAATGGCCAGTTTCTTGCTTTAAATTACTCATAGTCAAATTCGGACTATGTTCGTAATTTGCAACTAACGTGTAGCTTAACGACTACTGGTATATTCCAATTTTTATACAATCAAAAATAGCAGTACTGGACTGGAGTTCTTATTTCACGGTATTTGAGTTAAAATTTTTAAAAAATTAAGTTTTACTATTAGAGTTCAGAAGCTTTTGATTTCCGGCACACTTTCATAACTTAACTCTGGCATTGCTTTTCTTCCTAATGAGTTTAGAGGTTAAAAACTAATTACTTTAGGTGTTTTTTTAAGAAATCAATTATGATGTCGGTGATTTGGGGCTGCATGAACACCTCATCCATGTGTGCAGCTCCCTTAACTTCGTATAAATCTGCGGGGACCCCTTTGTCTGTTAAGGCTTGGTATAACTTCTCATCATCAGCGAGCGGAACGACTTTGTCTTCAGTACCATGCAAGATTAAGAATGGGACTGTCTTAGAAGTAATAAAGGTTAAAGGATTTGCCTCAGCGTCTAATTCAGGACTTTCTTCTGGTTCAGCGCCTAATAGATTGCGGTAAACAAAATCAAAATCTGCAGTTTTGCTATTATTTTTAGCAGATAAGGGATCAACTACTCCGTACCAAGAAACTGCAGCCTGTATATTACTTGTCTGCGTGAGGTATTCGCCCACATCAAAGTTCCGTAAGCCATTTGTTACAGCAGTCATGCTGGCAAGATGTCCCCCAGCTGATTCTCCCATGACAGCAATTTTGTTTACATCAATTTGATAATGGTCAGCATGTGCTTTGAGATAGCGTACTGCTGCTTTAGCATCTTCTAACTGTGCAGGCCAGACTGCCTGATTGCTATTGCGATAGTCAACACTTGCAATGATAAAGCCCGCTCTCACGAAGTCAACAAGATTTGGCAGATGTATATTGTTATCAACGGCCATCCAACCACCGCCGCAAAACCATAAAATTACCGGAAGGGGGTGGCTCTGCTCCTCAAAGGGTCTTAGAATTGTTAATTTAAGGTCCATCGTAGCTTTTCCTAGCCAACCAGGTACCTGAGCGTATGTAATATCAGTGTCTTGCCAGATTCCTGAACGTTTATGTTCAACTGTAATTATTTTTTTCACTTTAAGCACCATCCTTAAATATTTACCAGCAAATTGTAGCATTGCAGGTAAAAGTATCAAAGAATAAAGGCTTATGTGCGTTTTGAATGCTGTTTAGCTTTATGAGGCATAAAACTTTACCTTTTGTGAAATGATTGTTAAGTTCAAGTAGAAGAAAGCGTTTTATGGAGATCTTACTGTTTTGAAATTGCAAGGGAGATGAGAAAATGTCGACGACGCGTAAAACAGTCTATCTTATTTTGCTTTTGGTTGCTTTGTTACCGTTATGGGCAGTTATTGTCCTGTTTCAAGACACAGTTTCGTTTCCGTTTTATTTAGATAAAGTGGAAAGTTATCCACTGATCGGACATTATTTACCGGGATTTCTTTTCTGGGTCAGTGTTGCTTTAGGCGGCTTGGTAATCTTAGGTATCTTAACTGTTATCTTTTGGCCAAACTTACACGATCAGTTATTTCTCAAAAAAGATAGCGGTGTATTGAAAATTAATAAAAAAGCTTTGGAAAGCTTTATAACTCAATCAGCATTAAGGTCAAATTTCATTCATCAGCCTCGTGTAAGAATAAAACTGCAAAGACGCAGAATAAGAGTAACTATTGACGGTTCATTCAGCCCGGTTGTTGTCTTGCCAGAAGAAAGCCGCCAATTTCAAATTAAGCTGGCTGAACAGCTAGGCGCTTTACTGAATGCGCCAAAAGAAGGATTGGAAATTACAGTGAGGCTCAATAATCTTTATAAAGAAAGGGAAAATCTGAGTCGTGTAGAATAGGAGGGATGCGCTATGCAAGAGTTTTGGGAAGAGTTTAAGTTACCGATTATTATTGGACTTGCAGGTTTTATTCTAGCGCTTTTGTTCATCACTCTAGGCTTTTTTAAGACCTTGTTGATCTTAGTATTAACTGTTGTTGGAGTACTTTTAGGTTTTTATTTAAAAAGAAGTGGCACTTTAGAACGTTTTTTTAAATGAGGCTATATGCGACAAAAATGGTAGCGGTTAATTAATATAAGGAGGAACTATTATGGACAACTTTAATAAAAACAAACAAGATACTGGTTCAAACGAACAGGCAAAAAACATCAAAGGCGAACTAACTTATGAAGATAAGGTAATTCAAAAAATTGTTGGATATTCATTGGGTAAGATTGATGGATTGTTGAATATTGAAGGCGGTTTCTTCTCAAACATCACCGATAAGCTGGTTAACGTAGATAATCCAACTGCAGGTGTTGATGTGGAAGTAGGCAAAAAACAGGTAGCCGTAGACCTTTCAATCGTTGTTGAATATGAAAAAAATGCTGTTAAAATCTACGATGAGATCAAACATGTTGTTTCCGAACAGATTAATAAGATGACCGAATTGGATGTAGTAGAAGTTAATGTTGATGTGGTAGACATTAAGACTCGAGAACAGTTTGAAGAAGATTCGGTTAGCTTGCAAGATCGGGTAAGTGATGCAGCAAGCTCTACAGGCAAAGCGATCTCCAACCAGACGGAAAAAAGTAAAAGAGATTTAAAGAAAGCGGCTCCTCAAAGAAAAGAAGGAGATAAGCCAAGAGTACAATAATGACAAAAAAGACGATTTAAAATGTAGGCTGATTATGAGTTGAAGTAAGTTGACTTTGATATTATAAAATACAAAAAGACTGCGACAAAACGAAAATTTTGCCACAGCCTTTTTGTATTTTATTGCTTGTAATTTCAATATTAATGTGGTCCAGTCGTCAGGTAATTCTATCCATCTAATAATGAATAGTTCTATGTTCGCAATTCATTATTAGCATTATTTATTGAGTCTATGCAGTTAAACAGAAGGCTTAAAAGCTGGAGGTATTTAAAATCTAATTTCTGAAATATTATTCTATAATTAAGAGCTGACCTTACTCCCTTTTGTATCCCTAATCAAGAAAACAAGTCCTAAAGCGACAATTTCTAAAATCAAAAAGGTTAAAAAGACTCCTTTAAAATTATGTTCTCCTAAAATGATAGTTGCTAAGACAATTGCTGTTGAACCCATAATTTGACGAAAGGTCGCGATAATTGAAGATCCATGCGGAATAAGCTCATCAGTGAGCGAATTGGCACCTAAAGTGGTTGCCGGCATCATAGCAAATGCATTCCCGGCTTCAATAAATATTGAACACATAATTGCAAGCCAAATATTGGCAAGAGTCGTAAATGCCAACAATAACCCCCAACCAATTATAAATAAGCTGAAACCAATCATAATAACCGACTTGAAACCGATTTTATCTGCTAGAAGTCCGCTGCGACGATTTAGCCAAGAAAGAATTGCAGCTGCCGGAACAAGTGAAAGTCCAGACCATAGTGGTGAAAGGCCTAGAATTTGTTGATAATATAGCGGCATAATGATCGTAACAGTGATTAATGACATGTAGGATAAGGAAGTTAAAGCAACACCTAAGTCAAAATTTGTAATTTTTAAAATATCCAAACGTAAGAGTGGTGGGGACAAGTTAAGTTGTCGATAGACAAAGAAATAAAGTAAAATTGAAGAAACAACTAAGATCCCCCAGTTGAAGTAGTTAGTAATAAACATATGAGGTAATTCATTAATAAAATACAAAATTCCAATTATACCAAGCGATAAAAAAACTGAGATAAAGTCAAAGCGTGAAGGTTTTTTTTCCAAAGGACTCGGAACTGTCTTTAATGCTGCCAGGAAAACAAGCGCAAGAATTATCAAAAATAAAGAAAAAATGGCTTGCCAAGAAAAAAATTGTAAGATAACACCGGAAATAATAGGACCTGTGGCAAGAGCAGAACCCATTACCAACCCCACTGTACCCATAACACTTCCTCGCTGGTTGTGGGAGGTGATTTCAAGGATAATTGATTGATAAGATGGGAACAAGATGCCTACACTAAATCCTTCCATTAATCTGCCGACCATCATAATAGGAAAAGATGGTGCAAAAATGATAATCAAGGTTCCTGTGAAAAAGATGGCTAGAAGACTTAGATAAAGAGGCCTGAACCTAAAGTTATTCATCAACCAAGGTGATAATGGCATCACTACCGACATAATCAACATAAAACCTGTGGTTAGCCAGGAGATTGTACTAGCGGGTAAATTAAAATAGTTCATAAACGTAGGATAGGCTGTTGAAAGTGAAGATTGGCTGATCGACATTGTGAAAGTTCCAAGTAAAAGAGTGGTTATAAATAACTTGCGTTTATTTTCGTTAAGTTCCATTTGACTTAAATTTCCTCCTTAAAGAAATGGACTGTTCATTTTCAAATCTATTTTAAGTTTAGCCCTGAAATTACTATTAATAAAGGGCAGCATGCAAGACATTATTATTAGATCAGCTTAAAAAGCGCAAAAGTTTTTTAAATGTTGTAAAAAGCATAAAAAACTATGATAATATCATTTTTATCGACACAACTCAGCTTTAATGCGGCAGTAATTTATAAGCGAGGTGTTAAATTTTAAGGGGTTATAATTATTTAATCGCACAAAAAAACAGTCCAGCAAGATAAAGTTTAAGCTTTTTACACTTTTCTTTTCATCTTTTTTCGATCTAACTAACTCTATCTTTAACAATCTTGGAGTTTTCCAACATCACTATTGACTTCATTAATTATCTCGCTGGACTGCTGCAAAATAAGGGATTTCCCAAACTCTAACCTCTTTTCTAACTGCCTTGCGG
>NZ_AZEH01000034.1:0-117898 GCF_001436275.1 Liquorilactobacillus oeni DSM 19972 | reverse complement strand
ACCTTCGATTATAGCGTTTGCTATAATCCCTTACACTTTGTAGTATACAGTATTTTTAATTTTTTGCAAGCGCTTACTATGATTTGCAGAAGCTTTATTACAAAACTATGAAAACAAAGTTTCTAGAGTTGATACTATGTTTTCTTAGCTTAGTACGGAGGAAGACTTCCGTTTATTATCCGCTTTTGAAACTGCTTGATTAAGTTGTTAAAATTAAAATATATTTAGTGTGTTTATAAAAAAGGAAGTGTATCATGTCATGACCCCAAGAGCTTTTTTCAATGGTCGTTCTACCGCTGCGATTGCACGTGACCTTTTGGGACGAAAGATGAGCTATAAGAGTAAAAGAGGAATCGTAAGCGGATATATCGTTGAAACTGAAGCATATTTAGGAGAAAGGGATTCAACGGCACATGCATTCAATGGCCGCAGATCGGCATTTAATGAGGCTCTTTACGGGCCTCCAGGAACTATTTATATCTACTCTTTACGTGGGAAATACATGTTTAATTTTGCTGCGCAGGAAAGAGACAACCCCCAAGGTATTCTGATCCGAGCAATTGAACCGTACGAAGGCAAAGAGCTGATGGCAGCAAACCGATCAAAAAACGGATTTGAACTTACTAATGGACCGGCCAAATTTATGGAGGCATGGGGGATTCAAGATAAAAAACTTAACTTAACGCCTGTAAACAAAGGAGCATTAACGCTAGAGCTTGAAAGCCGTCGGGTGCCTAAAAAAATTATTTCTGCTCCTAGGATAGGTGTCAGCAAAAGAGGAACAGCAACTTATGCGCCGCTTCGTTTCTATGTAGCTGGCAACCCTTTTGTGTCTAATACCAAGAAAGGAAAGATAGAATTACCTGATTATGGCTGGTCTAATAAAGTAGGTTAAAAGCTGCATTTTTTTGAATTTCTTATTCTTAATCTTTTTTTTACTTTCTGTAGGTTAAAATCATGTACAATTTAATAGCAGACCGTCCGTAAAAGATAGAGGAGAAAAAATGAAATTATTTAGATTTATAAGACTTCTATTGTTAGGAGCTGTTCTTTGCATTCTTGTTAAAGAACCTGAATTCGTAGTGTGGGGCAAAGATTGGGCCTCTGCTGCAATGAAACAGACGGCGACTTTAGTTCAAGATTCTGTACAGAGCCTTAAGCAACAGTCTTTTTATCCTAGGAACGTAACTTCAAAACCAGATTCAACTACAAGTTCAGATACAGCAAACTGGGATGATTCAACGCAAAGCAGTTCTTCGTCAGCACAAACGGATACATCGACAGCAGCTAAAAGTACCGCAAGAACTGCACAAAGCGTGTGGGACAAAAAAACGGCCACCGTTTATTTTGATCTTCCCGCTAATATTTCTTCCCAGTATCGAACTGCTTGGCAGCAGGCTGTCAATAACTGGAATAGTTATAAAGTTTTCAAATTAGTAGTGAGCAATAACAAACAAAATGCCGATATTGTGCTGACAGTTGAAAATCAAAGCAATACCTCGATGGCAGGGGTCACTGAAACCAGAACACTTTTTAACAATGTAAATAATGAACATTTTTTGATTCATGCAGTTTCTAAGCTGAATATTTATTATCTTGATAATTATTCACTGCAGCGTAAAATCAATACAGCTGAACATGAGCTAGGTCATGCTCTTGGGTTAGCACATGATACTGCTGAAGCTTCCGTAATGCAGCCTCAAGGTTCAGAATACGGGATTCAGAAAGTAGATGTTCAGCACCTTAAAGAATTGTATCCTTAGAGTATGAGTCTGAGTTAATTTTTAAGATGATGCTGTGCTAAAATAAAGAATAAATTGTTACAAACTTTAAGGAATGATTGCAATGACGGGAAGATTAACAAATTTTTTAGTTAAATTCAACAGCTTTGCAAAGCATCAAGTTTATTTCCAAATTATTCACGAAACACTGACTTTGTTATTTCCCTTTGTGCTTGTGGGAACATACGTTGATTTTTTAAATCAAGCTGTTTTTCAAAAAAACGGTTTCTTAAATAATATCTATCACGTCAAAAATTGGTTACCGGGGTTTAAATTACTAGCAAACTATCTTAGCCTGCTTGACTTGAGTATTAACGGGGTAGTGGCAATTGCTGTGGTATTCTTAGCGGCTAACCTTGCTACTCGAAAAAACGCGTATTATAATATAGCAGCCAGTCTAACAGCAGTATTTGCTTTTATGATAATGAATTTTAATGGCAGCTTTTTAGCATATACGGGACGGCAACAGGTTAATAAATTTTTAGAAAATAATCTCAGTTACAATGGCTGCTTTCTAGCATTGGTAGTCGGCCTAACAACAGGTTGGATTTTTAATCGTCTGGGAGCCCGTTCGAAAAAAAAAGATCCGCATCTGATGCTAAGGACATCTGCGTGGATCCGTTATAATATTTTACCGATCGCTATTACTTTGATGTTATTTGGAATGTTCAGTTACGCTGCCAGTTTTTTTGGCAGAACAGGAGCTAACGGGCTTGTTTCCGGTTTATATGAACTTTCATTCAGCAACTATGAATGGATACTCTTAACGGCAGTGTGTGCAGCTTTCTTGAGCAACGGTTTCTGGTTTTTGGGAATTACTGGTTCATTTAATTTTAGCGGTATTAACGCAGGAAGCACTATTCAAAACCTTGAATATGCCATTCAGCATGGTTCTCCTTGGGGAGCTCCTAACCCGATTACAATCCACACCCTTTTTGACAGCTTTGCGAATATCGGTGGCCCCGGAATGGCACTATCGTTGTTAATTACGATCCTTTTATATTCGCGTAACCAAAATTTTCAGTTAGTTGCTAAAACTAGTCTGTTTCCAAGTATTTTTAATGTGAGTCAATCGCTTTTAATAGGATTGCCAGTTCTTTATAATCCTCTTTTGGCTATTCCTTTTTTGCTTACTCCGGTTGCAAGTATCCTGATTACTTGGTGCGCTTTAAAACTCAACTTTATGCCGCCAACAGTTTATCCTGTCAGTAGCAGCACACCAGGTCTTTTAATCGGCTGGCTTGGTACAGGAGGGACATGGCAGGCTCTGTTGATCAGTATTATCAATGTCGTAGCAGGGATCGCTATTTATCTGCCTTTTATCATATTGGATAACCGGATAAAAAGCTCGCGAAGAGGAGAAATTGAGAATGAAAAATAGGTGGTTATACTGGATACTTGCCATTTTTCTATTGCTTGCTGTTTGTCTTCCTGCGTACAAGTGGAACCGTAGTAACATCACGCGCTTAAGAAATGCTGGAAAAACAGAAATGGCACCTGTTATTATGGTTCCTGGATCAAGTGCTACTCAGAATCGCTTTGATAGTTTGATTGCGGAATTAGGGCAAGAAGCCCCCCAGCATCATAGTGTACTGAAGGTGGTCGTTAAAACAAACGGAAAAGTAACTACAAGCGGTGTAATCAACCGCAATGATAATCAACCGTTTATTGTAATTAGTTTTCAGAATAATAAAGATGGCAAAACAAATATTGATAAACAGGCTGTTTGGCTGAATACAGCCGTTAAACAACTCATCAGTATATATCATTTTAATCATTTTTCCGCTTTAGGCCATTCTAATGGCGGGCTTATTCTGGCACTTTTTTTTGAACGATATCTCAAACAGACTCCGGCATTGCGGGTAGATCGTTTTATGACAATTGCGACTCCTTATAATGAGACGTCAACAAGTACAGTTTATAAAACATCGATGTTTAAGGAATTATACAATTACCGTGAAGGTCTGCCTGAATCGCTGGTGATGTATTCAATAGCCGGCACTGAAAATTATACTAGCGATGGTACTGTTCCTTATAATAGCGTTAATTATGCAAAGTATATTTTTCAAAGTGAAATTAGGAGCTTTACTGAGATCACTGTGACAGGGGCTAATACTGCACATTCAGATTTACCGCAAAATAAACAGATTGTATCATTGATCGGACAGTATATTCTTAGAGAAAATTTTCCCAAACTAAATGATCAAAGCCAAAGAAGGCACTAAATATGTTATTGTTTACAAATGTAGATTTAAATAATATAATGTTTTTGTAAGGTAAAGGTTTATTAGCATAGTAGGAATAAGGGATTAACAACCGCTTATTTGAAACTTTCCGCTTAGCGTACCCATGTTGGCGGAAAATAAGCGGTTTTGTTTAACAATTAAAATCTACGTTTGTAGACGAAAGGGAGGGCTTAGTATGGGAAGCAGCGAAGTAGGGGCAATTTCAGGCTCTGAGTGGGAAATTATGCGTGTTATTTGGACGTTGAATAATGTAACCAGCAGACAGTTAAGCGAAATCATGGGGCAAAAATGCGACTGGTCAACTTCGACTGTTAAGACATTGTTAAGCCGACTAGTAAAAAAAAGAATGCTTGCAACGAAACAAGAAGGACGGCAGTTTATTTATCACCCATTAGTTACGGAAATAGCAGCAATGAGTCAAACTTCGCTTGCACTTTTTCAAAGGATGTGCGCAATGAAAGTGGGCAAGGCAATTTTAGCAGACCTAAAAGAACTGACTTTAAGTAAAAGTGACATCGATAGTTTAAGTAATCTGCTGCAGGAAAAGAGAAAGACTGCACCTGATGAGGTTCCGTGCAACTGTTTACCGCACAAACATTGCTAAAAGGAGGAAAATGATGACAAAGAATGAGGATAAGAAAGAACAAAAAATGATGTGTCATGAACATGGCACTCATAAGCAGTACAAACAAAAAGAATGTAGCCAAGAGATAGGAAAAGTGCATGATCACCAGTGCCAAATGCATTCAAACCATGAACAATTGACTGAAGAAAATAAGAATAAAAGATACAACCAGATGGATCATCAGCAAATGGAGCACGCCTCAATGGATCACGGACAAATGAATCATGACCATAGCCAGATGATGGGGCATGATGAAATGATGCATGGCGGACATATGATGCATATGGGGAATCTAAAACAAAAGTTTTGGATTTCATTGCTGCTGATGATTCCAGTGATTGTAATGTCGCCGATGATGGGTGTAAAATTACCATTTCAATTTACATTTTCTGGTTCCGAATGGGTGGTTGCGCTTTTGGGAAGCGTACTGTTCTTTTATGGAGGCAAACCATTCTTTAGCGGAGCAAAGGGAGAATTGACAGAACGCAAACCAGCAATGATGACTTTAATAACCCTTGGGATCTCGGTTGCCTATATTTATAGTATTTATGCGGTGATTGCAAATAATGTATTTTCAGTGATGCCGCATGTAATGGATTTCTTCTGGGAATTAGCAACCTTGATTGTAATTATGCTTCTGGGTCATTGGATCGAAATGAATGCGGTTATGAATGCTGGTTCTGCAGTTGACAAGTTGGCAAAATTACTTCCTAGTAAAGCACACTTAGTTAAAGCGGACGGCAGTACCGAAGATGTTGCTTTAGCAAAATTGAAAATTAAGCAAGAACTCCAAGTCCGTGCTGGCGAACAAGTGCCTGCTGATGGAATAGTTGTTAGCGGTCAAAGCAGTTTGAATGAATCCTTGGTAACTGGAGAAGCAAAGAATGTTGCAAAGAAGCACGGTGATCAAGTGATCGGTGGTACGATAAATGGAAACGGGACTTTTAATTTAAAAGTTACCGGCACAGGAGATACTGGATACCTTGCCAAGGTTGTTAAGTTAGTACAGGATGCACAGAAAAATAAGTCACAAACCGAAACTATGGCTGATAAAGTTGCAAGTTATCTTTTCTATGCCGCATTGATTATCGGAATTACTTCTTTTGCTGCTTGGCTTTTTCTTGATAATCTGGCGTTTGCACTTTCAACTGCGGTAACTGTATTTATTATTGCTTGTCCGCACGCCCTTGGATTAGCAATTCCTTTAGTCGCAGCACGCAGTACTTCTATTTCTGCTGCTAATGGGCTTTTAATTAGAAATCGCAGTGCTTTGGAACAGGTGAAACGGTTACGTTATGTGTTAATGGATAAAACAGGCACACTTACTGAAGGAGATTTTAAAGTTAATGCAGTTAAAACACTGAGCACTGATTATGATGATCATAAAATATTGCAGTTGTTTGCCAGTCTGGAAAGCCAGTCAACTCATCCCTTAGCAACCGGCATACTCAAAGCTGCTGCTGCAGAAGGGATCACTTATGAAAAAGCAGTGGATACACACCAGCAAACGGGAGTTGGTTTAAGCGGAAAAATAGCCGGGAAAAGCTATGCAATTGTTTCTTTAGGATATGTTGAAAAACAGCACTTGAAGTTTCCGCGTGAAGAAACAGAAAAATTAGCTGCAACAGGCAATACTATCAGCTTTTTACTTCAAAAACAGCAGGTAATTGGTCTAGCAGCACAAGGGGATCGGATTAAACCGCAAGCTAAGCAAATGATTCAAAGCCTTTTAGAGCAGGGGCTGACCCCAGTTATGCTGACTGGCGATAACCAGGCAACCGCACAAAAAGTAGCAGCCCAGTTAGGGATCACTGATTTTAAAGCACAGTTGCTGCCGGAAGATAAAGAAGAACAAGTTCAGCATTATCAAAAAAAAGGTAAAGTTATGTTTGTAGGTGATGGGATAAATGATGCTCCCAGCTTAGCACGTGCAGATATCGGTGTAGCTATCGGTTCGGGAACGGATGTTGCTGTTGAATCTGCTGATATTATTTTAGTTGAATCAAACCCGAACGATATTGTTAAGCTGTTGTCGATTGCTAAATTAACGATACGTAAAATGGTTCAGAACCTGTGGTGGGCAAGCGGTTATAATATCATAGCACTTCCTCTGGCGGCAGGTATTTTAGCACCTGCTGGAATTGTACTAGATCCAATGATAGGAGCAATTGTTATGTCGTTGAGTACCATTGTAGTGGCTTTAAACGCAATGACTTTAAGAGAAGAGAATCTTAACTAGACGTAAATAATAATTTACATGCAGAGAATAGTGTTTTTTCCGTAGGAGAATTTTACTATAGTAAATATTTTTGCTGCCATTACGATTCATTTACCATGGTATTTTAATTATGATGTTAAAGTTACTCTACTATGTCCTTTAATAATTTTGCCTATCACAGCTTTTACAGCCATAACCGATGAAATGTGTTAAGCAAGTTCGCAATGTGATAGTAGTAAATAGAGGGACTGAGGCAAAAGTTAATTTTTGCCTCAGTCCCTCTATTTTAATCTTCAATACGCGCATTAGCGTGTTGCATGCAATCTCAAAGCCTAATGACTATTGGCACATCTCCTTATTTTTTATACTTAAAAAGTGTTAGTTGCAAATAGTATTACTTTTTATTTTGGTAGTAGTTTTTAATGATGTCATGCAATTGCTTGAAATCAGGTTTAACATCATAATCGTGTCTTGAAGAATTCATCAAGAATTTGAGCTGTCTGTTAATTCGGCCTAAGTCTTCTTCATCTGTGTAACTTACCCAATCGATACTTTCTATCCAGTCGAAATATGCATGTTTACCCTTACCATAACTATTTCCCATAAGCAGGCATGGTGTTCCAGTTAAGACTGAAAAGACCATTGCATGCCAGCGGTCAGTAATGATTACTTCCTGGTGTGAAAACAGCTCTAATTCACGTTCATATAATTTTCCTCGCGTTACAGGAGTAATGGCGTCAACATCATCTAAGACCGTATCGGTGAATTCTATTGGGCGCCCATTATCCAAAGACTTTTTTAATCCTTGAACGACAGAATCTTTTACTACTTTTTCTCCATCATGTCTGAATACAAACAGTGCTCCAGATCTTTTAACGTTTTTCTTCAAGGGATCCATGTACAACACCATGTCTGGTGTAAAGATAACTGTGTTGTTAAAGGTTGTCTGCATTCTGTGATAGCTTTGTGCATCACGTGCTACTAAAACTAAATTTTTATTTTTACTATAAGCTGCTTGGCTCAATTTTTGTTCTTTGCGACCATCTTCATTGTCTTCAAAGTGGATAGATTGTGGAAATGAAATGGTGAGGTTATCAGTGAAAGTGGAAAATACTTTTCTGCGTGCAACTTCGTGGTTAGAATATAGATTTCCCATGTTTCCGCCACCGGTAAAGGCTACAATATCACACCTATTGATTGCTTTTTTTACCACTGGGATAGCTTTGTCATCATCATCTTCCAACACTTCAATATATTGATATTCCGGGAATTCATTTTCAATGTACTTACGTGCTGCCAGTGAAATTGCCTGATCGCCCATATTAGTGTAGCCTGGGACTCCAAACATAAAGAACTTAGGACGCTTGTTATCTGGCAACTCGTGTGTCACTGCATTTGTTTTAATATAAAAGTTAGCCATATTATAATCTCCTCCTAATTTATATATCCAACGAATTTTTCTGGTAAGCAGACCGCAGTTTCTTTTGGTTAATAACAAACATTGCTAAAAAGAAGCTGATACCGTTCGTTAAGGCAAAAATGAAAAAGACAGCTGCTGTACCAAGTGTGGAAATCAATACCGGATATATTAAGCTGATTATGAAATTTGTTATCCAAGTAGTGGCCGTAGCGATTGACATAAAACGTGCTTTGACTGTTCCTGGAAACATTTCCGCCAGTATAAGCCATGTTACCGGGCTGACAATACCTTGATGATTTGCTAAAAATAAGACCAATGAAATAAGAACTAAACTATTTGTCATAGTTTGTGATAAAAAGGTCACATGCATGATGGCTCCTAATAAAACTAAAAAGACTACATTTCCGACCAAGCCGATTCGTAACATCAACCGGTGATCAAAACGCTCGATCAGACGTGTGCCGAAGATACTGGCAACTACGGATGCAGCCCCAATCAAAATATTAGCGTATAACGATCCGCTTTGTCCCATACCCACTTTTTCCAAAAGGATAGTTCCGTAATACATAACGGTATTGACACCAGAAATCTGCTGAATGAGAGCAATGATAATTCCTGAAACCAATAAGTATACAAGACTGGCATGGCTGAGTATACTACGCCAAGTAAAAGTTTTAACTTTTTGTGAATGTGGGTTTTTGCCTTTAACCAACTTGGTAAAATCAATATTTTGAAAACCAAGCAGTTGGAATACATGCCTAGCTCTTTTAAATCTTCGCTGCTGCAACAGCCAATGCGGACTTCCAATAATATTGAAAGAATTAATCCACAATATAATCGCTGGGATACATGCTAAAGCGATCATTACCCGCCAAATTGGACCCCAGTCACCCCAGATGCTGCCTAGCAATGCGTTAAAGCAAAATGCAACAAGCTGGCCCAAAACAATAAAAATTGCATTTTTATTTACATTATTCGCTCGTACTTGAGTTGGCGATATTTCAGCTAAAAACATTGGTGATAAACTTGATGCTGCTCCTACTGCCAAGCCCAATATAAAGCGAAAGATTGCCATAGAAGCAAAGTCGATGGATAATGCGCAACAGATAGTAGCAATTGTAAAGATGATTGCTATCCAGCGTAAAGTGACTTTTCTGCCAAAGCGATCAGCTAATTTGCCGCAAAATAGCGCTCCAATACAGGCTCCTATTACAAGAGAACTAGAAACTATCCCTTGTAGTGCAGGCGATAAATTAAGTTGGTCGGGTTTACTCATGAATGCTAACGCACCATTAATAACGCCCGTATCATAACCAAATAAAAAACCGCCCAGAGAAATAACATAAACACAATATTTCAAAAAGCTACTTTGTTCTTCAAGTTCAGGTTCCATATCTTCTCTTCCTCTGTTGCTTGATTGGCTGTTTAAATAAAATGCCAATAAGCTGATATATAAAATAAAAATATTTATGTACTGCAAAGTTTTAAAGCAGCAGCATAAATTGCTCAATGTTACTTTTGGTTAAAAATTTGATAACGTATGCACAAAATATTAACGGTAAATTTGGTCCTGCAACTTATCCCCTAATTTATCAATACCTTTAGCAGCAAAGATAGTACTTCCAACCAATATACCGCTGATGATCAAGATTGACGCAATTATAAATTTAAAAACCGATTTTAACATTCTTTAACCTCCCTTATGGTTTCGCTGAATGACTAAAGAACAATGAAAGATAGCTGTTGAGGCAACAGAGCTGATTAAAATATTGAACTATTGTCATTTGAGTTAAGTTAGGTTTCTAAAGTTCCTTAGTCAATCATTTTTTGGCCGAAATTTGCCATAATTTCAGTAAATAAAAAGTAATTAAACCTATTCACTCAAAACTAATTTAATAGGAATAACAAAATAACTTTTCTGAACTTGGCTTCAGTTCTATAGTACGAGATGCCTTTATCCGTACTACATTAGTATATTCTCATTATTATTATTTAACAAATTACTTGCTGTGCCCAATGAATTTATTAATAAACAGCGTTAGATAAAAGTACCTTTAAAATAATGACAGGTGGATTGAAAACTTTTAGAAGAAAAATTTTTATGAAATTTGGTAATACAGCGATCGCAATTGAAGATCTCTATAGTTTATATAATCTTATGCAAGAGGGCTGACTATTGAAACACATCAATATGGCAACTGCAAGAGAGTATAAAAAATGAGTCAAACTATAAATTTTGTCCCATTCCCTTATCTCGGCATTTCTTAAACTACTCGGACTATAGACAACTTGATTATTGGCTCAAAATACAGCTGGTAGTTAGATGCCAGAATAATTAATAACGACTTTACCGACCATATGATTAGATTCGACCAGTTTATGCGCCTTTTTAAGATTGGAAACATTGATTGGAAACAAAATCTTATTCAATGTACTTTTGATAATTCCTTGATCCAACAACTTAGAAATTTGATCTAAAATATTATGCTGGCTAATCATGTCAGAGGTTTGATAAAAAGATTTTGTGTACATCCATTCCCAAGCAAATTTAGCACGTTTTTGTGTTAATTTGTGTAAGTTAATGGGCCGTCGATTTTCGGTAATTGAAGCAATTCTCCCACTTGGTTTGATTAATTCCGCCATTTCATTCCAATGACCATCTAGATCATTTAATTCTAAGATATAATCCACATAATGATAGCCAAGGTTTCGGACTTCCTCCACTAAATCTTTTCGATGGTTAACGACTTGGTCGGCACCATGGTCAATGACCCATTTAATTGTTTCAGATCTAGAAGCACTGGCAATAACTTTTAATCCAGCCCAATGAGCCAGTTGAGTGGCAATTGACCCAACGCCTCCTGAACCATTAATGATTAAAATTGTTTTGTTACGGTTGCTTTTTTGTTTAGCTGGATCTATTTCTAATTGTTCAAATAATGCTTCCCAAGCAGTTAAAGAAGTTAAGGGCATTGCAGCTGCTTGCGCAATGGTCAATTTCGTAGGTGCATGACCAACAATTCTTTCATCAACTAACTGGCATTCGCTATTACTGCCAGAACGTTTAAAAGAACCGGCATAAAAAACAGGATCACCTTTTCCAAACAATGAAGCTTCTTCACCAACGGATACAACTGTTCCAACAGCGTCCCATCCAATTACTTTTGGAATTTTTAATGTACTATGGCCGCTTTTTCTAACTCCAGTATCAACCGGGTTAACAGACACCGCTGCTACTTTAACTAATAAATCGTGTCCCTTGGCTATTGGTTTAGGCATTTTAAACTCAACTAGACTGTTTTCTTTTTCAATAGGCAGATGTTCTTTAAAACCAATTGCTTTCATCATCTTAGTCATATTGATCTCCTCGCTTTCACCTCTATATTAGCCGTATAGCTAAAACGTGCAATATTGAAATTTTAAACACTAGTAACAAATAGTTCACTAGTGCATATTTAAAAAATGATCTAATATGGAGATAAAATAATAAAGATTAGAGGGGTATTTTATTATGAAACGACATATTTATAATTGCCAAGCGGGATGTCCCGTAGAAAGTACGCTACAAATAATCTCAGGGAAATGGAAAGCTGTTATTTTGTATCATTTTATGAAAGAAAGTATTTGTCATTTTGGTGAGCTGCAGCGTAGTATTAAGGATTGTTCTCGGAGAATGCTAGCAATTCAGTTGAAAGAACTGGAAAGTGATGGAGTAATTGAAAAAAAGATCTATCCTGTTACTCCTCCTAAGACAGATTATAAATTGACAGAATTTGGAGAAACTTTGATACCAGTTATTCAGTCTATGGAAAAATGGGGAAATTATTATAATCAAAGAGTTGATGAAAATATTAAATAAGCAATTATGGCTAATGATCTTTTTGTGTACTGCAGCTTTTAAAGTACCATCTGCTTTTTTGCAGTAGTTTAAGTTGCTGTTTTATGTACTTGACCTTGACGTGGCGTCAAGGACTATACTTTATTTTGCAAGTAAGGAGATGAAATAAACAATGGTATATTCGATAACTGCATTAGCAAAATTGGCTGGTATTTCAACACGCACGTTACGGTTCTACGATAAAAAAGGGCTGTTAAAAGCCCGACGATATCCAAAAAATAATTATCGCTACTATGATGAAATTGAAATTGATCGGCTGCAGAAGATCATGTTTTTGAGGTTGTTTGAGTTGCCGCTAGACCAAATCAGAAAAGTGCTAGATAGTTCTGAAAATGTGCAATACCAAGCTTTAAGCAATCAGCGGCAAAATATCATTGCTGAACGGGATCGGTTATCGAGATTGCTTGTTAATTTGGATCTGACACTTGCAACTATGAAAGGAGCATCAAAAATGAACGATGCAGAAAAATTCGCAGCTTTTAAAGCAAAAGCAATTGATGATAATGAAATACAATATGGCAAAGAAGTTCGAAGAAAATACGGTAATATGGTAGTTGATAATAGCAATCAAAAATTTAATTCTTTATCAGAGGATGAAATGACACACTTGCAAGATCTAACAAAGCAAATCTTGTCTATGCTTAAAACTTTTGTAGGAATTCATGACTTAGATCAGCCGGCTGCAAAGCATCTTTTTGAACTGCATAAAGAATTTTTGTGTATTACTTGGCCGAGGGGGCAGTATTCGTCTGAGGCTCATAAGGGTTTAGCTGCTATGTATGCTTCTGATCCGCGTTTCATCAAATATTACGAAGAAGGTACTGGGAAGAAGGGTGCAGCTAAGGCATTAAGGGCCATCATTGATAATTATGCTTAAATTAACTAGTTGAAGAGAGTGTGACATAAGTCGGTAAAATTTGAGTACTAACAAGAAATTACGAACACAGCGAGCGATTTGCTATGAGTAATTCGAGGTTAGACGGAAAATTTTGACTTATGGAACACGTTTATAGGAGCTAGGTTAAAATTTCACTTTTGACCCAGCCCTCTTTTTTGTACACTCTTGCAGTTGCCATACTAACGTGTTTCAATAGTCAGTTTTCCCACTTAAGCGTTCAAGAACTGCTTATAGTTAAATTAGTTAATAAGATTAATTTTATACATTTGTAAACCCTATTTTAATTGCTTGTATTATATGCAAGAAAAAGAAAAATGTACTCTATAATATTGAAGGTTTAAAAATAATGGCTTGCAATATTAGAAATAAGTTGGTACAAATATTTACTTTACCTAGAGCCTTTTTATTAGAGTTTTTGCTTTTTATAACAGGTTATATTGTTTTACCTTTTTCAACTTCAATCATAATGGTAACTGTTATTTTGGCATTAATTTACTTTATCGGCGATGCGATTTTTCCATTGTTTATGAGCACATTACAAGCGCGGACACCTCAGGCAAGAGGAAGCATGTCGTCTTTGACCAATGCTGCCATGTATTTAGGTGAGGCGATTGGTGGAATGTTCGGTGGTCTTCTAATCAATAACTTTACTGGCTTTTTCGGTATTTCTTTTTTTACAGTTAGCGGTGTTCTTTTAGCGATGCTACTGTATGCCCAACAGGGATATTTTAAACAAAAAACTAAGTAAAGTAACATTCTTAAGCAGCTAGTTTCTTTTTTCTTGAAGAGAATGTGGTTTTCCTTCCTGACTTAAAACTTTACTAACTGCTGAACGTTTTCGCATGTTACTGTCAAATCTTTTTAAGTTATTCAAGTCTTTAAAACTATAGTCCAACCTATAAATCCAGTTGGTCATCACAAATAGATAGGCATCAAGAACAGAAAATTGGTTATTAACCATATAATCTTGTTGATTCAACTTCTGGTCAACAAATTTAAGCCTTGGTAAAACTCTTTTATACACAAGTTGTTTTGAATTTTTAGTATTTGGTAGCCAGTTACCCTTTCTAAAAGGAGAGATGAAGTTTTTATGCAGCTCAGTGGCAATATAGTTCAGCTACACTCTTTGCTGCCAATAAACTTGACTGTCATGTTCTGCAATTAATTGTTTAGTTGTTGTTTTATTAGCAATATATTCTAAAATAACGGAACATTCAGTCATGATTTTACCATTATCATTTTGTAATGCTGGTACATAGGACTTGAGGGTGATTTTATTATAGTCGTTTTTTTGTGTTGTTTTATTATCTAGGTTAACTTTTTCGAGTATATAGGGTAGGCCGCTTTCTTCAAGCAGAATGTGCGGTGCTAATGAACTAGCACCGAATGCGTAAAATAATTTCATAATGATTTCCTCTTATTTCTATATTTATCGAAATATGTATTCAAAGAAAAAGGATTCATAATGAATCCAAAAAGTGAGGCAAATATTTCTGAAAAGTTTTTGCATTAAGCGATAGATATTTAGTTTGTGCTTGCCGTCTAGTGTTTGTTAAACCAGCCTTACGAAGAGCTTTGAAGTGATAAGAAACAGTAGAAGGTGCTATTTGCAGTACTTTGCTGACTTGGCTGCAAGTTAACTCTGTATCACTGGTTTTTAAAATTTTGATGATTCTGATTCGATTAGGCTCACTAAGCGCACTAAATAATTCAGCCAGCTTTTTTTCTTTGCTTATTTCGATATCCATAGAATTATTATATTTCTTTCTGCGTTTAATTTCAATGGTTAGTTAGCCAAAAAGTAAAATATAACAAATTTTCTGCATTTTATATGAACGTGTGTTCGCTTTTGTGCTAAAATAAAAATAAAATTAGCGGAAGTGATGTTTATGTTTATGGATGATGAATCCCGGGGAGTTTTCTTTTTAATTGACAATAAATCCTTTTATGCTAGCTGTGAAGCAGTTCAACGTGGTTATAATCCGCTCAAGGTACCATTAGTAGTACTTAGTGAAGAAAAAAATACCAATGGTGGGCTTATATTGGCTACCTCTCCAGAGGCTAAACGGTTATTTCATTTAAAAGCAAATGTATCTCGTAAAAGAGATTTGCCACAGGACCCCCGGCTGTATGTAGTACCTCCACGCATGAATCTTTACATTCAGCGTAATTTACAGATTAATGATATATTTACTCAGTTTACTGCTGTAAAGGATATCTGGCCTTATTCCATTGATGAAAGCATTCTCGACATAACGCATTCTTGGAAATTGTTTGGCAATTCGCCGCGTGAAGTTGCCCGCTTAATCCAAAAGACTGTGCGCAAAGATTTAGGTTTGTATACGACAGTTGGAATTGGGGATAATCCAGTACAAGCTAAAATCGCTCTAGATGTTTACGCTAAACATACCCATGATTTAATTGGTGAAATACATTATGAAACAGTAACTCAAAAAATTTAGACCATTAATAAATTGACCAATGTATGGGGAATTGGCAAAAAGACTGCCGAACACCTTAAGCATCTTCATATCCATAATATGTATGAACTTGCTCATGCTAATCCATACTTATTGAAAGAGAAAATGGGGGTAATCGGTTCTCAATTATTTGCCGTTTCTTGGGGTGTTGATCGCTCTAGGATGAATTACAGGCCAATTACTAAATCGGCTAGTATTGGCAACTCCCAAGTTTTGCCGCATGATTACAAAAGACAAGCAGAGATTGAAACTGTAATCAAAGAAATTGGCAAGCAAGTAGCTGCTAGGCTGCGACATCATAATAAGTTAGCGAACTGTCTTTCCTTAGCCATTGGTTTTTCTTACGCTGCAGCAGCGGAAGACGGACGCAACGGCTTTCATCAAGCGGTAAAAATTAACCCCAGCAACAGCGACCATGAAATCGCTAACCAACTTATTTTTCTATTTAGAAAGAATTGGGAAGGACAGGCCGTCAGAAATATTGCAGTATATAGTAGTAAATTGGTCTTTAATACAGGGCAACAACTTAACTTATTTTTAGATCCGGTCCGTCAAGTAAAAAATGAAAAGTTAAATTATGTTATTGATGAGATTCACAAGCGCTTCGGGTTTGCAAAATTAGTGTATGCAACAAGTTTAACTAAGGGTGGTACCGCTATTGAACGTGCCAAACTAGTTGGAGGTCATAATGGGGGAAATAGTTATGAATAATGATTTAGATGTTATTTGTGGCCGCATAATGCTGTTGTTTAAAAGAGTTGACCAGACTAGATACTGGATACAAGTTGCTAACGATCCTTATGATAGCAGTTATAATTTCTTTTTTAACAGTCAACGTAGGGGAAAAAGATTAAAATCTATTCCTTTACATAAACTTGAAAATTATGATCTCCGATATTTAGAGAAAATTATCGATGAATTAAAGCAGGAAACCAATTTGACAATTAAATTTATTGGCTTTGCTGACATGAGATGGCCTAAAACACAGAAAATAATTCAATGGAGGCGTGATAATCTTGAATAATGATCATTTTGATATGGAAACCGTCAATAATTTTTTCAAGTATGATTATTACGATCGTGGGATGGTTAAATGGCAAGGGTTTTATTTGTCTGATCATACTGCTGCTTTAAATAAACAAAACGCTAATCAGGAATATCATTATAAACCGCAGCAATCTTTAAAAAAGATTACAGAAATTCTTGCGGCTGCTTATAACAGACAGCAGAAAGTAACGATTCAGTTAAAAGAATTAGGTAAAAACAACGTTAATTTACCTGATATAACTACATTAGTACATGGATATAACGCTAATGATATTGTTATCGATTCTAATAGGTTTATCCCAATTAATGAAATCCGAAATATTGAATATACTAAATAAGTTGCGCTTTTTAAAAGTTTTGTTGTATTAAAATTGTTGAACGAAAATGATAGTATATCTCTTTTCAGAAAAGACATGTATAAAGCCTGAGCTTTTTAAAAAAGACTATCAGCGGTGGTCTTAAAAATCAACCAAGTATTATTGTATTACTCTTATGACAAATAAAGAACTTTGCCTTTATAAGCAAGGGTCAGCTTGTTTATCTAAGGCAGAGTATATTGGCTGTTTAATTTTAACCTGTTTCTAGTTATTGATAGTAACCGTGCCGTTAGTAAGACTGACAGCTTCATTGCTGATAATTTGGCCAGCCTCTGGATCAGTCAAGTACTTGATGCTGCTACTCATACCAACAAGAGGTGCATCAGCTTTAACGGTAATCGTTGATGCAGCTTCAGCTGGATTTTTTTGATCCATCTGTTCAAAAATTTTGATGTCATCTTGTGGTAAATCATTTGCTGCTACTAGTGTACTTGTTTTTTGATAAGTGGTGGCTTGTCCTTGACCGATTCGAATCAACTTATTTTCATTAATAAACAGATAGAGATATCCAAGACTATCACCGCTGGCAACAGTCTTTTGGTTCAATTGGTAACCAGCTCTAGCTGCGTTAATTTTTTGCGAAGCGTAGGTCGCGTTTTGGTTCAAGGATATCAATGAATAAGAATTTAAGTTTTGTATTGCAGAACGTTCGAAACTATCATAACGGTGCTGATATAGGTAGCCATCTTTAATCATAATTTTACCAGTATCACTGGCACTGGTAGTAGTTTCAGCTGCAATCCAAGTGCCATTTAATTTGGCTGCTGCAATCTGGCCGGCAGCTTTCTTAGTGCGTGTATCGGCAAATACCTGCCCGCGGTCGATCGTAATAGTTTGATCTGTATCAATATACTGAATGTCAATTGCATATAAGTGATGGCCCTTAGCCACAAATGCCTGATTTAATGGCATGCCATTAGTTTGTGTTTCTAAAAAAATTAAATCTGAAAGCTTGCTGATTTTAAAGCCTGCACCTAATTTTTTTAATGAAGCATTAACTTGCGTAACCGTCATCAAGTGAATTTTCTTTTGAGCGTTTTTAACAAAGTTTTTACGCATGTCTCGTTGCCACTCTTTCAACGGAACCTGCTTGTATTTAACAGAATATGATATAAATCGACCTTTGGAAGTGGTCCAATTGGAAAGGTCGTCAGTTTTTGAAACAGCGGAAGTCGATATGCTGTTAGAAACACCATGGTTTGAGGTTTGCTTAGAACTTATTTTCTTGCTGAAAGTCCAAGTTTTGGAGTTGGGTTTCAAAACTTTGAGCGTTGTTGCTTTGACTGTATTGGTAGTAATGGCAGTTTTTTGCTTCTGAGTGCTGCACCCAGATGTGAGCAGTATTATCAAAGCAATTATAAAAAAAGTTAATTTACGCATAAAATACTCCATTTCGTAAGTAATTTATTAATTATAGCATTTTTTAATAAATATTAAAAAAGCATCCAAGCCCTAATAATATGACAAAATACAGGAAAGAACACAGTGAAACAATACTGGAACGTAAAAAGAATTAAGAGGAGTCATTTTATTACAAGCAGATTGTAATTGCCAGTACATGGTGATTATGAACTCAAAAATTGAAAAGAGCAAAAAACATCACGTTTAATTTTTGTAAAACTTTATCGAGGGTAGAAATAGCAAAATTCTGATAGTACGCTTTACAATAAATAAAGGAAAGTTTATCATGTAAAGCGTAATCGTTACTATTAATTAAAGGGGGAAAATAAATGGTAAAGAAAAGAATTTCACGTGGCAAATTCACTAAGTTGCAAAAATTATCTAATGACCATGGCATCATTGCAGCACTTGCAATTGATCAACGCGGTTCAATGAAAAAGATGATGGCAGCAGCTGCCAAACAGGCAGGAAAGAATTATAATATCGAAATGGTATACGAATTTAAAGAACTTGTTTCGCAGATTTTAACGAATCATGTTTCAGGTATTCTACTAGACGAAGAACTGGGTTTCAAAGGAATTAAGTCTAAATCAGAACAAAGCGGTTTGATTTTATCCTATGAAAAAACAGGTTATGATGCCAATACAGTCGGGCGCTTCCCAGAATTGCTGCCGAATGAAAGTTTGCAGCGATTATTGAATAAAGGGGCAGATGCAGCTAAGGTTTTAGTTTACTATAACCCTAATGACAAAGATGAAATAAACGATGTTAAACATGCCTTTTTGGAACGTTTAGGCACTGAAGGGTTAGCGGCTGATATTCCACTCTTTGTGGAAATTGTGACTTATGACGATGCAATTCCGGATACAAAAAGCAGCGCTTTTGCCAAGAAAAAGCCACAATTAGTTATTGATTCGATGAGGGAATTTTCTAAAGAAAAATATCATATTGATGTCATTAAAACTGAAGTTCCAGTCAACTTTGATTATGTAGAAGGCTATACTGCAGATGGCGTTACTCCGCTTTATACAAGGGAAGAAGCAGCTAAGTATTTTGCTGCAGCTAACAATGCAGTAGATCGGCCCTTTATCTACTTATCTGCAGGTGTCAGTGCTGAAACTTTCCGCAATGAATTAACTTTCGCAGGAAAAGCCCATACAAAATATAATGGCATCTTAGGCGGACGTGCAACTTGGCTGCAAGGAGTCCAAGTTTATGCACAAAGGGGACGTGCAGGGCTGATTGAATGGCTCAACACACAAGGTAAGCAAAATGTTACCGAGTTGAATGACATCTTGAATGAAGGAGCTACTCCATGGTATGACTGGTATGGTGGATTAGATAATATTGAAGTCTTTGATAAAGATGTTATGGATTAAGTAAATAATATTGGTTTAAAATAAGCTTCTTATGATGGAAATTTCGGAAATTTATCCGCTATAATACATCAAGGAAGCTTTTTATAATGTGCTGAAGTATGAAATTAAAAGTTATTAGTAATTAAAATTATGCGAGTTACTCATTACGGGTACTGTAGTATTGTTATTTTTGACTAGAGGGGGTTTATTATGAAAATAGCTGTACTTTATGATATTTACGGCAATTATCCCGCTTTGATGGTTGTTTTAAGTCATTTGAATAGTATGAAACCTGATCTGGTGATTTTGGGCGGCGATTTAATTAGCGGCCCGATGCCTCTCGAAACTATGGAAGCAATTGAACAATTAAAAATAAGGTTAAAACAATTGGCATTATGGGTAACAATGATCAAGATGTGATTGATGCTTTTGAAGGTAGACCCCTTTCTTTGTCAAAACACGCCGAAAGACAGATTAGATGGGTAGCCAATAAATTAACTGCCAGTCAAATTCTTAAGTTAAAGCAATTACCGTTAAATACTTCTGCAGCGGATTACTTTTTTTGCCACGCGATAGCAGATAATAATCGGACAATTTTTACACCACATAATGATTTAATAAAGATTAAGAGCTTTTTTCAGGAAATTAAAGAACCGTTTATCATTTGTGGGCACACGCATTTGCAATTTAAATTAGATATTGGTAGTAAAATCATATTTAATGCTGGGAGCATTGGGATGCCTTTCTCAGATCAAGAAGGTGCCCAGTGGCTTTGGATAGAGGACCAGACATTTCATTTTAAAAAGACAATAGTAAATAAAAATTCTGCAATTAAAAGTATGAAAACCACTGATTTTCTATTTTTAAATGAATTTATTGAAACATATGTTAAAAATACTGTTTCTATTTCTAATGCTTACGAAATGCTAGATAAACTGGCAGTAGAGCAGCAGATTAGATTCAGAAGACAAAATAGTTAAAATTGACAAGGTGTTTAGAATAATAATTGAAGTTTGGATTAAATAGTGCAAAAGAAATAGGTAATTAATCGCTGCGCAGTTTTATGCAGCAAATAATTACCTAGACTAAAATTATTCAATTTCAAGTTGCATATCAAGAAATTGATAACATACTTAATCACTAATTTGTTAAGATTTTCTAGAGTTGTCGGGACTGATGTTTCGACCTTGATTAAATAGTTTATCAGGGTCTCCTTTGATGGCAATTGCTTTAATCTTAGAAGCTATATGGTTTGGCCAGACACGAGCATTTTCTTTACTACTAAGGTCACTTGAATAAGCACCATATACGCCAGCACCTAATTTTAATAATGGCTCAAAAATTTTGTTAGCTTCAACAGCATCATTCTTATTAGTCCAAAGTGCAATAAAGCCTTCAGCTTTTCGGCATGTCCATGCAGTGTCTGAGGAGCTTACAGTGTTTAAAGCTCCTCCTATATACCGTAATTCTATTCCCAGTGAATTAAAATTATTCAAAATATCTGTTATTTTTTTAGCAACCTGAGGAGTGAATTTTGTAACTAATGTATTTTTAACATAAACAGCCTGCTGACCAGTGTGTGGAATATGAGGAGCTAGTACCAGATCTGCATAACTCATAACTTTTTCTTGATGTTTAACTATCTTGGCAAGTTTAATTGCCTGATTAAGCCAAGCACGTGCACTGTTATCAGTCGTTCCTGCCCATATATTAGTGGCTTGTATACTAAAATTACCTGTATGATTATTAGTAATCATTAGTAGACTAGTTAGATTTTTAGGAGCGTGTCTGGCCCATTCTTGCCAATTACAAGCAAAGTCTATGAAATTGTCTTTTAAGCAATAAGTGATAGTTTGTAAACAAATTGGAGTTTTAATTTTACTTGTTTTATCTGTCAATTTGTTTGCCTTAAATAAGAATTCAGTCACAATTCCTGTTTGCGAACCGCCTCCACGTAAAGCCCAAAATAATTCTGGGCGATGTTTATTATCAACTGTAAGGATCTCCTCATTTGCAGTTACTATTTTAGCGCCAATTAAACGATCAATGGTTAAACCAAATTGTCGTACAAGTAGCCCAATTCCTCCGTAAACCGTTAATCCACCTACACCAGTGTTCCCCAAAATCACCACTGGAAATAACTAAGTTGTATGGGGATAATTGCTGTGCGACGTCTCCCCATACAGCGCCAGCCTGTATTTTTACAATTCCTTTATTAGCATCGATTATTTTAACTTTGTTTAAATTACTAATATCCAAAATAATACCACCGTCATTAACCGAAGACATCGTAATGCCATGCCCTCCACTTCTTACAGAAAATGGAGTTTTCTGATTAGTTTGTTTGTTGACCTCATGTGCATATTTTACTGTTTCTACTACATTTGTTTCTGTTTTTGCCATAATAACCAGGCGGGGAGTCCCAACACGAAAGTAGTTGGAACGGACCTGATCATAGGTGGGATTATTCGGAAAAATAGCAAGTTCTTTTAATGAATCAGGCAAGCTAGGCCAATTATTATTTTGATTAATTTTCATATTTTTGTACTCCTTAATAGCCAAAAAGTGTAGATATCATTTCTATTAATCTATTTATAACTAGATAGTAGGCTAAGTTAATTTATCATTTTTTTGATAGTAATTCACATTTTAGCTATCCTTATGAAATATTTGTGCTCTAATTAGTCATTTTTAATCCCAAAAGACACTATGCAGCATATCCTTTGAGCAATTAAATGCATATTAGGAAAGCAAACTTATGAGTGATAAGATAATATTAAAAGTAGTCTGTAATTAAAGATTTTAAAGGAGGGGTTAGCGATAAAATCAGATTCATTGTGGAATATTAAGGACCAATATCCAGAAAAGGATTCTTTTAACATTGACCAATTACGAATAGATAAAGTAAGAATATTTAATACTATAGAATTATATTTTCATAATTATAAGGATATTAAGCAGTTTAAAACACCACTCAGAATAGCTCCACACACTATTAGAATTGATTACGCCTACCACGGAGTAGTGAATTTTGAAGGAGATAAACAGGATTTATATTTGGAACCGGATTTATTGAAAATTGATAGGCGTTCTTTGGATGCGGGTAATTACATATTCACAGATGGCGGCTATGAGGGAATTACCATTTTAATCAAGGAAAGTAACAGGGATGCTGAGTTAAAACAGTTCATCGGTAACTTTCAAGGCTGGTCTAATTTTCAGCACTTTGGAAACTACTTTTTTATAAAAAGTAAATTCATAAAAAACTTGTTCAATGATTTAAAATCTAAAAACATTAGAAGTTCAACAATGTTTCTTAAGTTAAAGATTGCTGAACTAATATTGTATCTAAAATCATCTCAAGCCGTTAAAGATTCGATCTCAGCAAATCAATTATTATCAAAAGATAATAAAATTCTCAGAGACATCGTTAACTATTTGAAGAATAATTTAGACAAGCAGATTAGTTTGAAGGCCTTATCTGTTAAATTTGATGTAAGCCAAACCAAACTAAAAATACTATTTAAGAAAACCTATGGTGAAACAATCCATAATTATTGTAATAATCAAAAGATGAATTATGCAGCCGATCTTTTATTACAAACTGATATGAAAATATCACAAATAGCCGCTGGGGTTGGTTATATAAATCCAAGTAAATTTACCGCGGCTTTTAAGTTGAATAAGTTTTCAACGCCACGAAATTTTAGGAAAAAATTTAAATAAACTCTTTGGAGTACTATAAACTATTCAGAGTAAAATGGAGGATTCTATTTTGGTAAAGTGTAACTATTACTTCTTACCAAGAAAGGATCCTTTATTCATGAAGAGCAAACTATTTATAGCTACCCTTGTTTCATATTTAGGAATATACATCACGATGCCGGTTTTATCTGCAATTTCAACGCAAGCGCATCTATCACCAGGACAAATCGGTATAATGATATCTTTAGGAGCGATCGCAATGCTCCTTTTTGCTCCAGTCTGGGGGAAAATAAGTGACAAAATCGGCAGGAAACTCGTTATAGTAATTGGTTTAATTGGCATGGGAATATTCTTTATTCTATATATTGAACTTTTTAAGTTGTCAATTGCTCAAACAAAAATTGTTGCTATTTTAGTAACTTCTCTTATAGGGACAAGATTTTTTCTGGGCATTTTTATGACAACTGCACCAACTGCTGCTAATGCATACATGGCTGATATTTCTAGTCCAGAAAATCGAGCTAAGGATATGTCTTCCTTAGGCTTTGCTACCGGCTTAGCGATGGTTTTAGGCCCAATCATCGGCGGTTGCTTATCATCAGTTGGAACCTTATCTTTACCATTTTATGTATCAATTATTTTATTAATATTATGTGGAATTGTAATGCTTTTTATCTTACCTAATACAGATAAAAATACAACAATTTCTAAAAGTAAAACAACAATAGAAGAGTCAACGAAAGGCAATTTCTTTACGTTTAAGTTATTTGGCTGGCTCATAGTTGGATGCTCAGTGATGTTTGTAGTCGTCGGTTTACAATTATTAACTTCACTATATTTACATGATGCTATTGACCAATCAGTTATTCAGAGTGCTAAAACTGCTTCATTATTATTTGTTGTTTTGGGAATTGCCTTAATGGTTGCACAAGTTGCTCAAATAAAAATATTTAATTGGACTGCTAAGCAGATGATGATAAGAGCAATTCCACTAATCATTATTGGTCTCTTATTAATCGTAGTTGCAAATGGTTTTATCACTATTCTCGTTAGTTATATTCTTATTGGAGCAGGTGCAGGGTTAGGGATGAGTTCGCTATCTGCTGGAGCATCTTTAGCCGTTTCTCAGGATAATCAAGGGACAGCAGCGGGTGCTGTTGCAATGACACAAGGGATTGCTGGAATTGTTTCACCATTGCTTGGCTCTTTTATATATCAGATCAACATCAAATTGCCTTTCACGTGTTTTGCAATATTTGCATTTTTAGCTTATATCTTATTTATTTTTTCAAGCAGAAAAGCAAGTAATATAAGTTAATTAATATAATAAATAACCATTAGCAAATTAAGCAAAGTCAATATTCTCAGGTTTAATAGTATAGCTTAAACTGGTGGAGCAGGGCCAAAACATGAGTTTTGGCCCTGCTTTTTTTTTTAGTTCGTTAAATAAACCACAAGTTTTACTTGTGGGGGTCAAAAGAGCTTTAGCGAGAAAAACTTTCTTTCGATATAATAGTTTTCGGCTACCAACCAAAACATATACGAAAGGAAGTTTTTGCATTGTCAAAAGACGATAATAGCTTGGCACATACGAGATGGAATTGTAAGTATCATATAGTATTCACGCCGAAATACCGAAGAAAGGTTATATATGGAAAACTTAGAAAAGATATAGGAAATATACTTAGAAGGTTATGTGAGCTAAAAGAAGTGGAGATAATCGAAGCCCATGCAATGCCAGATCATATTCATATGTTTGTAAAAATACCACCAAAAATAAGTGTTTCAAGCTTCATGAGATATTTGAAAGGAAGAAGTGCAGTAATTATCCATGAACGTCATGCAAATTTGAAATACAATTATGGAAATAGGAGTTTTTGGGCAAGAGGATACTTCGCAAGTACAGTTGAACAAATCAAAAAACAATAGAAAAATATATTCGAGAACAAGAATCAGAAGATCGACTGCGGGATACAATTAGTAAAAGAGAATACATTGATCCATTCAAACAAAAAAATAATTAAAGCTGTAGCGGTTGGTAGTTTTTTGTTGGGCCCCTTGAAGGGGCTTTTTGTGTGGGGTCGAGCCCTTCTAGGGCTAATAAAAAGCCACCAGCTATGCTGGTGGATAATTACTATTAGCAATCCCAGCAAACATTAACTGACTAAAATGGTTGTTGTAATGGTAACGAGAAATCGTCCTGATTCTGGATGCCTTATTATGGTTAGAGCGTCTAATTTGAATTTTAACACCATCAGAATAAGTCATTTGCCTTTTTCCGGAGGTTTTATAAATGTATATCTGTTTTTGATTTTGCTGCTTGCCAACATTTTTATATGCAAGAATTTGGCAGTTACCGGGTAATGATGCAATTGAATTGATAGCTTTAGTGACTTTCGTGGTTTCGATGCTTGTTCCCCAATGTTCATACGAGTTTACAAGTAGAAGTGCTTGAGATCCTAGAAGCAATACTAGTGTTATAACTCCAGTTAATAGACGATGACTTACTTTAGGGATAACAATGATGGTGACTAGGGTTATGATGGAAATGATACTAATTGCAATTAGCATTATTTATCACCTTCTAGTTCTGGTTGCTCAGATGAGTTGTCTTTTGCAATGTGGTGGGTCAAGAACCATGCTGGAATAGCCGCTAATAACGTAATCACAATAGACCAAATAAATGCAGTGTGGTATGCGCTGGTCAAGTTGCTGACAGTTGGCACGAGTCCGTTAACCTGATTTTGGATTACTGTTGCAAGAATCGCTGAACCGAATGCTCCGCCAACGTTTTGCAGCATGCGGGTCGCCGTAGTTGCTTGAGCAATCTGTTCTTTTGGAATGTTAGTGTACGAATCAGCCATAACGGGGATTGTTAGACCGCCTTGTGCCATACCACGTACAAACAATGCAATTAAAATTAAATATTTGTTGGTGTTGACATCAAAATAGACAAACGGAATGGTACTGATGATCGCAATTATGATTGAACTGAGAACCACCCAGCGAGCACCGATGTTATCAGTTAATTTACCGATCTGAGTTCTGGTGACTAATAGTCCAAGACCTTGAGCAATCAAATAAGTTCCTGACCAGATGACACTTAGCCCACGAATATTTTGCAGGTACAGAGGTAGGAGAAACATTGCCCCATTAACGGCAACACCTGACATTAGTAAAATTACCGCTGATCCGGAAAAATTTGGTACCTTAAACATATTGAGATTAACCAATGCCCGTTGCGGAAACTTTTGTGCATAAAAGACATAGGCAATCAGTAAGTCAAACCCAAGAAAAGTTGGTAACAAGGCCTCAATACTAGAAAAAGTGTTGTGACTGCTGAAGTTGACAATACCAACTAAGAACCCGCTGAACATACCGCTGAGAATAAGAAACCCAATCCAATCTAATTTAGAGTCCCTTTTCAATGGTTCAAAATGTGGCATGAAAGTGAGGACAAATATTAGCGCAATAATAACAATTGGAATGTTGATATAAAAAACCCAGTGCCAGTTGAGTTGATCAATGATGTAGCCACCTACTGTTGGTCCAAGAATTGGTATGACTACCATGGGTAGACCAAGCGTAGCAGCTAATTTGCCAAGGCCAACACCGTTAGCTGCTCTGATAATTAGCGTAGTGAGCAGCGGAATAATAATACCAGAACCAGCTCCTTGAATCATGCGACCAATCATTAAAATGGTTATGTTGTTAGCAATTCCAGAAATAATTGAACCTACAAGGAAAATTAATAGGCCGTTGATATAGAGTTTTTTACCATCAAATTTGTCGACGGCCCACCCAGTAAACAAAATTACGATGCCAAGTGTTAAAACGTAACCCGTAGTGACCCATTGCGCGGTGCCTACTGAAGTATTAAGATCATCCATGATGGTGTTAATGGCGATATTAGTCATAGTGGTATCAAGCATTGGCGCAATGGCACCAAAAATTAATACGAAAGCAATACTGGCTAAACTATTTTTTTTTGTCATTTTTAAGACCTCTGATTTACATTTAGATACTATAGTCATCTATAAAACAAATTTATGATATAATATCCTAAGATTATTATGATTTTTAAGATACGGCCGTATCTATAATTTAAAATTGTAAACTTGTTCGCTCAAAAATGCAAGTAGATTAGGTGAAGACTTATGGTAGAGAATGAACATCAAAAAAGACGACACGGAAAAAAGCTTGAATATGATTTGCTCGAAGCGGCATGGAATGAGTTTCGAGATAAGGGATATGATAAATTAACAATGGAAGGTATCTCGGCACGTGCCAAGACTACTAAAACGGTTTTGTATCGTCGCTGGCCGAATAAAGCTACTATTTTAATTAACGCTTTTAAAAAATTTGGGCCTAAGGTTAATATGAATCCAGTTGATACTGGAAATTTGCGTGACGATTTAATTACCATGATGAAACCACCAACTCAATTATTTGAAGTGTTAGGCAAAGATGCTGTGCAAGGACTGATCGCAGATCAAGTTGGTAATAAGATTTTTGGACTGTTTAAGCATATATCCGATGATGGGGCTTCCTTTACTAAAATAATTACTCCAGCGCTAAAGAGTGCTGATAAACGTGGCGAGATCAAATTAGACAAAATGGATCAGCATGTCATAAACTTACCAGTGATTATGCTAATTACTACAGTTTTATCACAGGGAATGCTATCAAAAGGGGATCTTATTGCTATTGTTGATGACATTGTCATGCCAGCGTTTACTCATAGTTTGGACAAATAAGGTTTTAAGATGGTGGTGCACTTTTCTAGTAGAGGTGGCGACTCATTTATATTAAGACGTTAAGATTGTCCCATAACTGGATCGGGGCGGTTTTTTGTTTGTGGCGCTTATCAATATATGTCAGCAATGTAATTAGAAACATGACCGAAAAGCAGCGAGTATCTGAAAAACGCTTATTAGCTGTGAAACCTTCTTGAATGGCATTTTCTATGTTCCCATAGATCTTACCTCGTAAGGAAAAAGACAGGTGCCACCCTTAGAACTTCTTGCTTGGTCTATTTTATACAGAGGAAATAGTTAACCGCATAGAAGCTGCTAGGTTTTAAACTGCCTTGGAATTAGTGTAAGTTCTGATTTGGGATGGAGTATAATTAGTTATAAAGAAAAAAATTTGTTCCAAAGAATCAGAAAAAAGTAGCTTGTTTCGAACCCTAGTAGTTAAAAATTCCTTGTTAGTCATTTCATCAAACATATTTTTTAAGGGATCATGGTAACCATTAACATTGTGAAAAACACATGGATTGGAATTATCAAGAGCTATTCGAGCCATTGAAATTGGCCGTGATCACTCTGGAGAAGCAAAACAAGCGCAAGAAGATTTACAAGATAATTCAACTGAAGAACTTGCCGATGTATTATGTATTGGATCAGGTTTTGATCCTGACCGATAAATTTGATATTGATCATGAAGCATTACTTAAACATAGTGAAACTAAATTAACAAAAAAATTTAAAAATGATAGAGACTAAAATAAAAGATAATAAGAATCGAGGAATCCATAATGAACGCCATTATTTTCCACGGATCAGCACCGCACGCTACGGCTGACAAATTTTGGTATCAGGATATTGCTCAGAGTTTAAATGATCGTGGAATTGCAACGATCGTTGCGGACTTACCAAAGCTTGATCAAGAGTCTTTAACAGACACATTGACTAAGATTAAAGAAATGAATTTGATAATTGATCAAAATACTATTTTAATTGGTCATTCAGCTGGGACTAACATTATCTTTGCTTTGCTAGAACAGCTAACAACTCCAGTTAAGGCTGTTTACTTAATTGCTGGTTATAGTAAATCGAATGGAATGAAGCATACGACCTTAAAGAGTTCATACGATTGGGATATCATTAAGAAAAATTCAAAAGAATTTTATATGTTTAACTCATTTAACGATCCTTTCGATTGTAATGAAAAACAAGGTAGGCTTTTATTTGATCGTCTAGGTGGAACGCTGATTTTACGAAATGATGGCCATTTTACACAAATACAGCAACCATTATTAATGGCATTGCTAAAGCAATATTAATATGGGAGTGTCTTTTTTGATAAATACTACAGCATCATTGCCGATGAAGTGAAGAAAAATGTTGATAGTATAGTTACAGAACTTAAAATTAAAAATATGATTTATTGGTTTTACTTCTTAAATATATAATTAACTTATATAAAATAAAATTGGAAAACTATTCTGATAATCGCTCTGTTCCCCAAATGATTAGTAGAACAATTATGGAAGCTTATCTGTATGTACTATTTTTAACTAAAAGTAAAGGGAACAAAAGAACTATCAGATTAAAAAGACAGCTTATAAACTAATTGCATGCAGAGATGAAATAGAAAAATGATCAATCCTTTATATGATAACAATTTTACTAACACAAGTAATCCTAAAGGCGTATTACAAAGAGAGAAAGCAAGAGAGTTAGTTAACAATTGAAACATAGGCAAAACAAAATTAAACGTCAAAAAAGCGCAAATCGATGAGAATATTAAAGATTTTCTAGATTAAAATACTATTAATCTTAAACTGAAGAAATTCAAATACTTTTATAACGTTACCAAAGATAGGAAGGAAAACTATCTACAAAATTTGTATGATTTAGTCTAGCTTTATACCTTAATGAAGGTAAGCATTATAATCTTCTTATACACTAAATTTCTAAGCGAGTACATGCAACTATAATATTTACGCTGAATATGACTCAGCGACTACTGAACCAAAAGTAACCAAGACGATAATATACCAATATCTATTGATGCTGTGTTTGCCGGACACGCACTCAAAAATATCGAAAGAATAACCCCTAATATCTATAATTTGGATATTGGGGGTCGTTTATTTGTAAAATGTAATTATAGTATGCTAATTTCAATAAAAATTTTCCGGAAAAGATAGCTCATTTATGCAACAGATTGTCTTACTAATCAAGATTCCAATGTATTAAAAGAAGTTCAAAACATGTTGCTTCATAATTTTAAAGCTGGGCGCCGTAATTACACTATTTTTCAAGTCGGCAAGGAAACTTCGCTACGTGTGAGTGACGGGACACATGGTGACCCCTTAACGAAAACGGAACCGTACGTCAGAGTATGTTTGTCCACGACCAGAAAAACGGTAAAGTCAACTTACTACTTAAAACCGGTTCAACAAGATTTGGTAGCTTACCAAGCATGGTGCCTTGAACACCATTCAGTCGCTGAATGGCTATTTTTTTCAATCCAACGCCCGGATCGTTGTATCACCGAAAAACAATTTTATAAAATCATGAGTAAAATGGGCGATTTTTTAGGTATTAATACTTAGGAACCCATACAATGCGTAAAGCCGGTACCTATCATATTGTATGTAATCTGATTACAACATTGGCCTAGTGGATCTACTAAATCATTCAAGTGAAGCCATGGCTTTAGCTTACTTAGGATTAGATCAAGTCAGTCAAGAAATCATGTTGGATCAAATTGATTTTGGGTAGTTCAATATTAATTTCTCAATTGTTTACGATCGGTTAGTAGGGCAATAGGTGATAGAACTAAAATAATTAACGCACTTAGTAAATAAGTATGACTAAAAGCGCGACTGATCTGTCGATTTTTAGTATGCTTGATTTTTCTTAAGGCATTAGTTAAAGCTTCTTTTTGTGCAAGTTGTTTGATTCCAATTAATAATTTATGTTGACCTTGGTTTATTTTTTGGTTGCCAACATTAATCTTTTTAGAAGCCTCTGTAATTTTGGCTATGGCGGCATCTTCATTTTCTAGCTTAACTAAGGAAAGTGTTAATTGCTGATTGCCGTTTTTTAGACCTTCAGTTGCTGCAGCAAGCTTCTTTTCTGCTTGATAAATCCGATGAAGATCGGTTCTCTTTGCAGGTTGCGGCAAATTAGCTTGAGATTTAGCAGCCCGTTTAAGTGCGCGTTGTAAGTTCTTTTGTTTATTTTTAGTGGTTAACCCAGCCGATCCGGTAGTTGTGAATAGCTTATTCAATTGTTGATGGGCCACTGTTTTCACTTGTAGTGAGAGCTGCTGTCGATTTACAATCTGAATCGCATCTTGATGGATATTTTGCTTAGCAGTATTGACATTATTATCAAGCACTGTAACTAGGATAGCAATTCCTAAACAAGTCCCAATTTGACGGGCCGCGTTAACAATCCCTGAACCAATCCCACTTTTATTCTTAGGTAAATGCTTAACTGAAGCGACTAAAGATACTGAAGAAAAACCAAAACCAACCCCATTAATCACGAGAAAGGTAATCATAATTACTTTAGGTGTTGTGGTAGTGATAAACGACAACAACAGTAAACTAGCAGCCATGACTAATAGTCCTATCAAAGTAACTGGGATCGCGTTAACTCGATCAAAAAGCTTAGTTCCTAATGGCATAGTGATCATAATGGTTAAAGAAACCGGAATAATAATTAGTGCCGCATGTAACGCAGTATAGTTCAAAACATCTTGTAAAAAATAATTCAAAATTAAAGTGGGGCTGACTAGAGCAAAGCCAGTTAAAAAGTAAACTAAGCTAGAAGCAGTTAATGTTTTTTCACGGAATAGATCTAATTCAAGTAATGGGTTCTTTACCTTGCTTTCTATAAAGATGAATAACCCAATGGCCAGTAAACTGCCACTGAGTGCACCTAAGATGGTTCCTGATTGCCAGCCGTATTGATGTCCTTCTAGTAGCCCAAAAGTTAAACCGCCCAAGCCTAAAGTTAAAAGGATAGTACCTGGCAAATCAATTCCGCCAGCTAAAGATTCATCATACGATTCTCTTATACAAATAGCAATAATTAGAAATGCTGCAATGGTTAAGGGTACATTAATGCCAAAGACCCAGCGCCAAGAAGCATATTCAATGATCACACCACCAATTGGTGGTCCCCCAGCAGCTGCTAAGGCGGTCACAGCTCCCACAATACTAGCAACTTTTGACATATTCTCTTTGCCAAAAATTTCGATCCCCATCGGCAAGACAATGGGGGTAATAATGGCGCCGCCTATACCTTGAAAAAAGCGAAAAACAATCAGTTCTGACAATGAAGTGGCTAACATACAAGCCGCTGAAAAGCCACCGAAGAATGCTAATCCTAGTAACATGATTTTTTTGCGACCATAACGATCAGCAATTTTTGAACCGGTGATCATAAATACCGCTAAAGCCAACGTGTAGATGGTTGCTACCCAACTTGTGTCAGTGATACTGGCATTGAAGTGGGTCATAATTTTGGGTAAAGCGATGTTGACAATGGTACTATCCAATGTCCCCATAAACATCGCAATCGTTAACCCGATAAAACTGATAATCTTGGTAGCTTTTGACATCCAATTGCACTCTCCTATCGGTAACACATGGATACATAAGAAACATTTGTTACCTTTATTTACGATTTATAGTATAATCAGCGATAAGGATTAACACAATCCTTATTTGCTAAGTGCTACAAATTGCTATAATTTGTCACCGATAAATAGGAGATGTCATCGAAATGAACGGAAAACAACGTATGGTTGAACAATCTAAGCAATGGTTATGTGATGCACTCATCAAATTGATGAAGACGGAAGATTTTCAAGACATTTCCATTACTGAAATTGCCCAAACAGCTGAATTATCGCGAAAAACGTTCTATCATTCTTTTAAAAGCAAAGAAGCCGTAATTAACTACCTATGTGATCAGTTATTCGATCAATATTTTGAACAGCTTGTCCAGCAGAAGCCCCAGGCTGGTGAAATTATGTTAAAGACTACTTTTGACATTTTTTTAAATTTCTGGTGGCAAAAACGAGATTTAATCCAATTACTGATTCGACAGGGTTTATTTGATCATATGAATGAAATCTGGCAACGCAAAGCTATCCCACGTTATAATCAGTTTGCTGCTCCTTGGCATATTAATGGTTCACCTATCCAAGTGAACTATATAATGGCCTTTCAATTGGGTGGTTTTACCAATATCCTGAGGGTCTGGTTAGGTCAAGATGATCCCGAACCACCAGACAAAATTAAAAATTTGATGTTATGGGCTGCTCGTCAACTAGCAGATAGTTTGAATTCGAATTAAGTAAAGCGCAAACTGATACGCTCTACTTAAAATTGTTCTAGAATTTCAGGGCCTTAATCTCTTGAACTTAGATCAGATCAACCAAGAGATAATGTTAAAGCAAATTAATTTTGGCTAACATTGAAGGGATCGCCCCCTCTTTTGTATATGTTTTTAAATCACATAACTTAGGAACCATAAAGGACAGAATAACTAAGGTTATACTAAACTGAAAGATGATGTTCCTAATTAAGGAGATAATGATGCAGAAAATATTTGTTATTGAAGATGACCGTACTATTCGCAACGAAATGGTACAATCTTTAAAAAAGTGGAATCTTCAGGCCGACTGGGTCCAAAGCTTTCAGAACATTGATTCTGAAATCAAACAGCAAGTTCCTGATCTTATCGTTATGGATATTACATTGCCATTTTATGATGGCTTTTACTGGACACAAAAAATTCGGGAGTTTTCCAAAGTTCCCATTATGTTTGTTTCAGCGGCAGAAATGGATCCTAACGCCATTCGGGCCATTTCCATCGGAGCTGATGATTATCTGACCAAACCGTTTTCAATAGCTGTGTTTGTTTCAAAAATTCAGGCTATTTTGAGGCGAACTAATCAGACCGACCATTTAGTCGAAGCAATCAACTTCAACATGTATTCTTTAAATATCATTACAAATGTGCTGAGCTTCCAAAAAGAATCTGTTAAATTGACGACCACTGAAAGCATCATTTTGAAATTGTTATTTTTGAACCCTGACCAAGTTATTTCAAAAAAAAAGATTATCAAAGCAATCTGGCAAAATGGGAACTTTACCGATGAAAATATTCTAAATGTCAACATGAGTCGACTTCGTAACAAACTGGGGCAGATCGGTTTAGCAGATAAGATAGTTACTGAGTACGGTAAAGGTTATAGGTTATTGGATGATGAAAAATAACACAAAACTGGTTTTTAAAATAATCATTTCTGAGTGGATCAATCTTGTTATTTATCTGCTATTTTTAGCACTGTTCTGTTTTATATGTATCCTTTACAAAGTAGACTTAAACGTTATCGGTGACTTGACCCGCTACACGATAATGCCATTTTTAATGATCATTGGTTTTCAAGTATATCGAAAGTATACCGATGTCAAAGCAACCAATACGTTGATTAAGGAAGAAAATTTTAAACGAATTCATCTCCATGGCTTTTATGGACGTTTGTATGCCCAGACACTCCAGAAATTTATGAAGCAAAAACTAACTGAAAATAGAAACTTGATGGAATCACTTAAAAATCGAGAAGACTACTTAATTTTATGGAGCCACGAAATGAAGACTCCGCTCACTTCCCTGTTAATGATTGCTGAAAATAATTCCTCTGTTCCAAGTGAAGAAGTTTCAGAAAAAATTGAATTAGTTAATTATCAGCTCAAACAACTCTTAACTTTTGACCGGTTGGATGACTTTAACCATGATTTAGTTTTTGAAAAAATTAACTTGTCTGACTGTGTTAAAAAGGTGATTCAGCAAAATGTTTCTTTCTTTTTGTCCCATGACGTCATGCCTAAAATCACTGTACCACCGGCAAAAATATTAACCGATTCAAAATGGCTATCAATTATTTTAGAACAGGTCATTACCAATGCTGTCAAGTATTCAGATAAAAATGGTATTGTTCAAATTAGCTTTAACGATGACACACTGACTATTGTGGATCATGGAATTGGCATTGCCAAAAGTGAGCTACCCAGAATTTTTGAACAGGGGTTCACCGGCAGTAATGGCCGAACTCATGGGGAAGCAACCGGTATGGGTTTATATATGGCTCAACGGATTGCTAAAATACTCGGTATAAAAGTTAAGGTTTCATCTATAGAGAATGTTGGCACAACAGTTAAGCTCTTTTTCAATTCAAAAAAATCACGACAAAATAACAAATTGTAAGATTCCTTAATGCATTGTAACTACAAAGCTTGGGGAATTTTTTTTATACTAAATTATGAAAAGATTTTTAGGAGGGGAAAAATGAGTTTACTAAATTTAAAACATATCAAAAAAGTATTTTCAGCGGTAACGAAAGTGAGGTTCAAGCACTAAAGGACATTAGCTTTTCAGTTGAAAAAAGTGATTACGTTGCCATTATGGGGGAATCCGGTGCCGGTAAGTCTACTTTGTTAAATATTATTGCGACTTTAGACCAGCCGACCAGCGGCGAAATCATGCTTAATGGAACTGACCTGAGTCATTTATCCGAAAATGAATCTTCCCAATTTCGCAGGGAGCATCTTGGATTTGTTTTTCAAAGTTTTAATTTACTTGATACTTTCAGTAATCGGGATAATATTTATCTTCCACTGGTACTATCAAAAAAGCCTCACCAATTCATGGACAATAAACTAAAGCCGCTAAGTAAAATTCTTGGTATTGAAAAGCTTTTAGACCGGCAGCCTTCTGAAATTTCAGGTGGGCAGAAACAACGGGTTGCCATTGCTAGAGCATTAATAACTGATCCTAGCATATTACTTGCAGATGAGCCAACAGGTGCACTGGATTCAAACAACAGCGAGAAAATTTTAAACGTCTTCGAACAAATTAATGAAAGAGGCCAAACAGTGCTCATGGTAACGCATAGTGTTCAAGCAGCAAGCTATGCGCAAAGGACCTTATTCATCAAAGACGGTAAAATTTACAACAAGTTATATCGTGGTGACCAAAGCAGAAACCAGTATCTTCAAAAGATTATCGATAGTCTAACTGCCTTGGAAAATAATGAGGAGGTTGACTAATGGTTCAGCTAAAACTCGCTCTTCACAATTTGGTTAAAAGTAAAAATCAAAGTTTACCTTTTATATTCTCAAATTCAATATGGGTCACTATCACTTATATATTTCTTTCAATGATTTATAACACTAATATTAAAACCAATTCATATGGGGCAGTTGCAAATTATATTCTAAAGCTGGGTTTGATATTTATTATTTTAATCGCTGCTTTATCAACATTTTATGCTGAACGCCTACTTAGTAAACAGCGAACACAAGAACTGGGTTTATACAGTATGCTTGGTCTTACAAGACGCCATCTTAAACAAATTGTTTTACTGGAAAATAGTTTATTCTACATGATCTGTATAATTATTGGCAGCGTCGCAGGTATTACTTTTTCGAAATTGGCTTTTATGAGTTTGGAATCTCTTTTGGGAACAACTTCACTTCATCAAAACTTTACATTACTGCCATTGATATACGTCGCCGCCATTTTTGCTGGTATTTTTATATTGATCATTCTCTTTGATTTCTGGGGATTAAAAAGGGTTAACCCGATTAATTTATGGGCTAAATCTTCCCAACCTGAAAAAGAGCCAAAATCACATACTCTACTTGCCGTCCTAGGCATTATTGCCTTGCTGATTGGATACTGCATTTCAGTGATGATTAAGCCAACCGGAGCTGCATTCGGTCAGTTTATTATCGCTATTGTACTCGTTGTTGCTGGCTCATATTTAGTGTTTATCACTGCAAGTATCAGTTTGCTTAAAATTCTCAAAAAGAATCAAAATTATTATTACAAACCTAATCACTTTATCTCGGTTTCGAACATGCTCTACCGAATGAAACAAAATGGCGCTGGATTGGCCTCAATTAGCTTGTTATGTACATCAATCTTGGTTGCCTTAATTGCGTCGGTATCGTTAGTCGAAGGACAAAATAATTTGATTAATCTTTGGAGCCCAGTAGACGTACAAATTGTATCAAAAGCTCCTCTTTCAACTACTGCCAAACAAACTATTCATAAACTTGCAAACAACTATCAAATCACAATGAGTCAGTCTCATATGGTAGCTGTCACAACACCTTCGATGGGGATATTATCAGGTAAACATTTTAAACCTCAATTCAACACAAAAACTGAATATACGTTATCTTCACTTGATCTCAGACAATACAACCATCTCCAAAATACTAACTATCACCTTAAGGATAACGAAGTATTAATGTATGCCCCCGGAACCAATTACTTGCAGCGTCACATAAGCGTTCAGGGAAGAACTTATAAAGTTAAACGAATTAAGAAGTTTAATGGGGCGTTTGTTTACAGTCATAATATATATAAATCTATCTTTATTGTGGCCGCCAACCCAACAATTGCCAAACAGCTTAATCCTCACTCTTACGTTTATGCTCAAGGTTTTAACACTCACGGAACCAAATGGCACCAGAAACAATTTGCCAATGCTGTTCAAAATGCTCTAAAAGTAGATCCAAGCAATTTTACTTCAAAATACATCATGAGAGACCTATTAAAAGCAATGTTTGGTAGTTTACTATTTATGGGAATTTTAATCAGCATTGTAATGATTTGTGCAACAACCATGATTGTTTACTATAAACAGGTTTCTGAAGGATATGCCGACAAACATAATTACCAGATTATGAGCAAGATCGGATTAAGCCAAAAAGAGACTAGAAAAGCCATCCAAAGTCAGGTACTGACGGTTTTCACACTCCCAATTATTGGGGCGATACTCAATCTGATATTTGCCTTACCGGCAATCAAAAGTGTGCTGACAATTTTTTCAATGTATGACTTGAAGATATTAGTTGTTGTGAGTTTTTGTACGATTAGTGTACTTATTATTAGTTACACTATCATTTATTTAGCAACAACTAATGTTTACAGGAACATCGTTTCTCACTAAAGTTTTGAATGATTCGCGATTGCTAGTTATGCCTGATTTAAACATCAAGTCAACTAACACTTATTTTAAAATACTAACTAGAAATCTTCTTTGAAACAGGGCTCAATAACTTTTAACAGCATCGAAACGTTATCATAGTTGAAATTACTGGTGCAAAAAAATCTATCTATGCATTAACACTACCTTTAGAGTTGCTTTCAGTTGTGTAAAGTATCAATTTTAAAAGATGGATTCTCTATTTTTGATAATTAATAAAGTAATGACTGCTAGAATTACTCAAAATTATATTATAAATATATGAAAATAATTTTAATAATACAGTACAGTAGATTATTAATCAATTAAAAACAATAAACTAGAAGGAACTTGTCTAGGATAATAAAATTAAAAAATTTAATCTGTGTTTATATCTTTATTTCCTGTGATAATCAATGATAAAAACACTTCATTGAACAGAAAAGAGAAATCCAATAATCAGTGGGGTCCCTTTTCAGTTCAATTTTTTTACAACCATATATAAAATTATTAAGAAAAACTGTAAATAAACGGATTTTTTGATCGAGAAAGTTATCAGTGAGATTGATGTAAATTTTGTAACATCATGTTTATTAGGTTTTATATATCTAGCTATTTAAAAATTACTTTTGAATCGAAGTTTTAAATATACAATTAAACTAATTATTATTTTTTAGCTATTTTGTAAAAATATTACTGTTTACTCTTTTTAAGAGGAATGTAGGGACAAACATCAAAATAATTCCTAGCAAGCTTACCAGAAAGCCTGTTTGAAATGCCTGCATTACATGATTAACGCGATCGTTGATTACTACTGAAACAACAGTAGCAATTAATGCTGTTCCAAATCTAGAGCCAAATTGCTCTAACATATTTTCTACAACACCAGTCTCAGCTAAGTATTTCTGTGGTAACCTATTGTACATTTCGGCACTAAAAGGAACTTTAATTGATTCAAAGAGGTTAATCCACGTAAGAATAAAACAGCTTCTACAGTCCACATATTTGTTGAGGAATCAATAAAGATCAATGGTATTGTCGTCGCGGCTAGTCCGATAATGCTAATTTGTAATAAACTTTTGCTCCCAGTAAGTGCAGCCATTTACCAAGCACTGGGCGAGTAATGATCCTTGAGGTAATAATGTTAAGCTTGCTTCAATGGCGTTAAAGCTCCGCCTTTCTTAGAAGTATAATGGGCAATATAAACATTGGCTCTAAAACACTGTAGTATTGTATAAAAAAGAACCAATATTAGATACGGTAAATTATTTATACTTGAATAAATTTAGTGGTAAAACTGATTGATGTTTGCACGCAGTATCGTAAATAAAATATGTGGTTGGTTACAGCAATACCAATAAGTGTCTATAGTTTGCTTTGTTCTGAAAGCCCATATAATAGACTTGCCAATAGCAATGGCCCTAATAAATCAAATTTATTATTTTCATTGAAGGGTGCAAATGCCGGTACATATTTAACCATCAATACTATAGCAACTACGGTAATGGAAATATTAATATCAAATAACCACTTCCACGACCAATTTTGTACGATAAAACCGCCAATAATTGGTCCAAATATCGGTCCTAGCATCATTGGTGTAGTGACAATTCCACGACCAACATTTTCACGATCTGCGATTTTTACAAGTAAAGTCTTCATGAGTGCTGTAATAATTTCAGCTGCTATTCCTTGTATTACACGTAAAGCAATAAATACTTGTACATTATTTGACAGTATGATTAGAAATGAAATTATCCCAAAAGCTAGTGTAGCAATAATCATGGTCTTTTTACCGTCAAAATGATTCAATAAGAAACTCGAAAATGGAATTGTCATTGCAAGTGAGGGTATAACCGGTCTCTCCCAACTGCAATACATTCAAAGTTGTATTAAAAGCTTAGGTCATACCTTTGTACAGCCATATTCATATCCAACATGGGCGCTATAGCACCCAAAGAGACTGCCTAAGCAGCAGCTAATAAAGATTTTGGTAATTTTTTCAAGGTTGATTTTTCATTTTTTGTTTCCTTGTAAACAAAAAATGTAATCCTTTTTAAGATTACATTTTTAGGCTATCCATATAAGCATTGTAAGTAGTTAGGAATGCCAGCATATCATCAAGTGTTGATTCTGGAACATGTTTAAAAACCTGCTTGTCACGTTGATAAAAATCTTCATGTAATTTTCGATGTTTAGTATCAACAGCAATACTCTTTTCTGTTAACTTGAAATAAATTTCTTTTTTGTCATCAGGATCCTGATAAACCTTAATTAGCTTTTTTACTTGCGTTTTTTGTAATTTTACTAATTGCTTCACGTGGCATATGGTATTTTTTAGCAAGTTTAGTAATATGGGCATCATTTATGTTGGCTATTAACTCAATGATCTCTATTTCTGAGAAAGTTAAGCCTGCTAATTTCTGTTTTACTATAGGCATATTATAAGCACTAATTTTATTGAATAAATCCGCCATATTGGCGATAAGTTCACTTTGTTTATCTTCTTTTGTCATGAATACTTGTATTGAATTTTTGTTTCCTGCGCAAGTATTAAATATTGAAATCAATTAAATGTGCGGAATAATTTGAATTTTACAATCAAAACATAAAACACCATTTTTATTAAATGACTATCTATTCCTTGGTGCCGAAGAGGAGCTTCAAACTTTATGCAGATGTTTGTCAACTTTTATCGATAATATTAATCAATAAGTCTAGTAAAATAGTTATGGTCTATAGTTTTGATTCTGAAAACATCATTATATTGTTACCACTTTAAACTATTCTGCATTGGAAGTATTGTTGTCGCAAGGCTTTTTTTGTCGCCATTATATTACCACTATAAAATCATGATTATCTTTTTTTGCTTTTTCTGTTGTACACTTAGAGCAAAGCTAATGGAGGTTATTTTATGAAGATTATACTCTTAGACGGTTATGGATTAAATAAAGATTTAAATTGGGATTTATTGAATCAATTGGGAGATTGTACCTTTTATGATCGAACACCAGTTGATGATAAAAATGAAATCTTGAAACGAATCGATGACGCTGAAATTGTAATCACACACAAGACACCATTAAATGACGACGTTATAAGCAGGGCTCCCAATTTAAATTATATCGGTATTATGGGAACTGGTTATGATGTTGTTGATATTAATAGCGCCCATAAAAATAATGTTGTTGTTACTAATATCCCTACCTATGCTAGTGACGCAGTGGCACAGTTTACTTTTTCCCTATTACTTGAAGTGACTGGCCAGGTCGGGCTTCATAATCGACTGGTTCATGATAATAAATGGTCAAAAGTTCCCGATTTCACTTTTTGGGATAAACCATTATTTGAAGTAAAAGGCAAAACACTAGGTTTAATTGGCTATGGTCATATTGCACAAAAGGTTGCTAAGTTAGGGCATGCTTTTTCTATGAACGTTATTTTTTATAATCATCGTTTAAAAAATGTATCTGAAAAGTGGATTAAACAAGTATCTCTAGATGAGCTTTTACGACAATCGGATGTGATTAGTTTGCATGTAATTCAGACACCAGAAACAATAAACCTAATTAATAAAACAACTATTGCAAAAATGAAGAGTAATGTTATTTTGTTAAACACAGCTAGGGGAAAATTAATTAACGAAGTCGATATGGCTAATGCTTTAAATAATAATCGAGTTTACGCTTTGGCAACAGATGTAGTTCAAAAAGAACCTATTAACAGAGAGAACCCTTTATTAAAAGCAAAAAATTGTTATATTACTCCACATATTGCTTGGGCTCCTTTTGAGACAAGAGAAAGATTATTAGATATTACGATAAATAATTTAAAAAAATATTTGGCAAAAGATCCTATAAACGTTATTGAGTAATTTAGTACTGTCCAAATAGAATTCTGATCTTTCTGAGAGTATGTCTTTATATCTTAACGGTTTATAAACGATAAAGAGCTTCTCAAAAACGTTGAAAGAATAATCCCTAATTGAAAAAATGTTTATCTAGGAGCTATAAATCGCAACAATGTCTTGCTATATTAATAAGCGGAAGAATAAGTATAAGTTTAAAAAACTGAAAATACAATCAAAAGGTGTTTTTATATTGGAATTTGAAAGTCAAAATTGTTAATCAATACCAGTACACAAATAAAAGTGGTCAAATTCTTTTGCAAGAATAATTAATAATCACCAAATTTTAGATTGAATTTCAAACAAATCAACAGCTAACTTTTTAATATATCTTTGCTGTTAGGTAAATGCTGATCTATATCCGTTTTGAAAGAAAAATGAGAGAAGATCAGTGAAAAAGCTCAAGAAGAACTCAAAGAGTTTGTGTAGCTGGAAGCGTCAGTTATAGTTGGTAAGGTTATCCTATCCTTTTCTTATTAATTTTGTAACACCAAGCATAGTGAAAAGAATCCCAAGTGCAACAATGGTAGCTTTAAAATTGTCAAATAAGGCTGACAATAGAAAGAGAAATCCTGCAAGTAGATATAAAATTGAACTTATTTTAGTTTTAGTCATTTATGTTAGTTCCTTCTGTATGATATTTATGGTCATTTACGTAATCAGCAAATTTTCTGTCTACTCAATAATGAGCTGATCAGCTTTAAAATACTTTTTAACAATGTGTCTTTTTGAATCAAGCGCCGTGAACATGTCTGCGAGCTTGACGTTTTTTATTGTATTTAGATTACCGTAAAATAAAAGCACTTTGTCTGATTTTTTGTTCAAATTTTGGTTTTATACTAATTATTACAAAATAATCCTTAATGATTAGAGTAATTAACTTGGCTGTTTGAGTCAATACTAGCCTTTAAAATTTTGATTAATTTGTTTAACCAATGTTCCAATCTTATTTTGTCTAGGTCGAGCCAACTTTTTTGATAATACGGTGGTCTTGCCAGTGGAGTTAGCAAACGAGAAAAAATATTTCTATAAAACTAACGAAAATTATTAGCGGAATAAACTCTTATCTGGCTTTTAATAGTATGTGGAGACCTTGTGAGATTAAAATGATTACTAAAACCCCAATGATTCCAGTTAATAATGATTTTGCACCGAATTTTAACCATACGAAACACGCGATTAATTCGAGTCCAAAGATTAAATATTTCAGCAAGTTCATCATCTCCTTAAATTTTAATAGCATTTTATCACAAATCAAAAATCTAGGTTATTCATCAGATTTATTAATTTAATTGAAGGTTTAATGCAATAAATTGTGTGAAATATTAAGATAGCTGCTTGCATATCATGTTTATTTTTAAACTTTTTAAATTTCTTTTGAATATCATAGTGAAGCAACTAAAAAAACATATAAACGCTTTCATTGTCTAATAATGTATGCTATGGTCTAGTTGTAAATTTTTATTTTTGAAAAGTAATTCAAAGATGGGAGGTTTTATCATGTCAAAAGTTGTAATGATCACTGGAGCTGCTCAAGGAATAGGGGCCGAAATTGCTGACCATCTATCAAAAAACGGCTTTGATGTCGCGATTGCTGATCTTGAACCACAAGCCTCAAAAGCAAAAGAAGTTATTGCTAAGATTGAAGAAAATGGTCAAAAGGCAATCTTTGTTCCAGTAGATGTAACTGATCAAACTGACGTTGCTAGTGCTATTGATACAGTTGCTAAAGAACTAAATGGTTTTGATGTAATGGTTAACAATGCGGGTATTGCTAAAGTAGATAAATTTGAAGATATTGATCCTAAAGACCTGGAGCTAAGTTTTAAGGTTAATGTTTTTGGTGTTGCTTATGGGATCCAAGCAGCAGCAAAGAAGTTCAAAGAATTGAGTATTCATGGAAAAATTATAAATGCATCGTCAATTGCTGGTATGCGAGCATTTCCTGTTTGGGCTACTTATTCAGCAACTAAAGCAGCAGTAAGCAGTCTTACTCAAGCAGCTGCAAATGAATTTGCACCAGACCATATCACTGTGAATGCTTACGCTCCAGGAGTTGTTGGTACTACGGGAATGTGGGATGAAATTGACAAAAAAATGTCCGAGATTAATGGCAAGCCTATTGGTCAAAATAAAAAAGACTTTATTAGTACAATTCCATTAGGCAGAACAGTAAAGCCAAACGATATTGCTAACATTGTAGACTTCCTTGCTAGTTCCGCTGCTGATTTTATCACTGGGCAAACATATGCAGTTGATGGCGGTGGATTATTGTAGTAAATAAAGTATTATTACTCTGATTTTTGATATAAAATTTACTATATTTTGTGCTATTGACTATGAGAAGCACAATACAAATATTTAGTAATAAAATATTCTAAAGGTGCTTTTATGTGTGCCCTTGCGGCACACATTTTGTTTGTGCCATATTAAGGATAACTTTGTATCAAAACGCAGAAGTGAAAGCGTGTAGTAGTTATAAACAGTACTAGGTAAAAGATGGAACTCAGATTACCAAATGAAAACGCACAAAAAACTACCATTATAGCTATGATCGAATACTTGAATAAATAATCCATATAAAAACATTCAACTTTTTTTTCAGTGGCAAACCTTTGTAGTTACTCGACTAGTTTTGTGTATATCTAGTAAATGCTTAAATTGGAATCTTTTTTTGAAGAAAATAATGACTTGAACATTTAAAAAAATGAAATTAATATTTCTAGAAATATTAGTTGAAATAATGCATTTGCCTTTATGAAAAATTTAATACATAAAAGATGTTCTGTCTCGGTTTCTAATGTCTAAAAATTAATTTTCACTCGGAAAATATTTTAGAATAAATTAACTATTTATTTAATTGGTTAGCTGATATTATTAAATATTATACCAAGTTATAAAATAACAAAATTCTAAAATTAAGGTTGTCGATCTAGTTGTTCTTGCAGAGTAGGGCATGTTATCTATTCTTTTTCAAGAAAAACTATGTACTTGATTGATAATAAAACAGTTTACTGAAACCGGATTATTTTAGCAAAGCTGATTATTTGTATGAAGAATGCAAGTAAAAGTATTGCAATTTTCATTTTGATATAAGTTTCTACATAACATATTCTGAAGTTATATGTAAATGAAGCGAATTTCTCCTTAAAGAAACTGCAATAATTGCTGCAATAGCTTTATCAGATAAAAAGAAGTTGGATCAAAATATGAATTTTGACCCAGCCTCTTTGCTTTAACCTGAAATAGATGAATTAGCGTGTTTCAGTAGTTAGCCTCCTTCTGCTTAACCACGAGGTTACTTGTAGTAAAATTCAGACTATATGCGTAATTCGCAGTTAATGCTTAAAACCTAACGACTCTTGGCGCACTCTCCGGTATCGCCAAGAATGCATCATCTATTTTATGGAAAATCATAATTTCCAATTATTAACTGATACTTTAGAACCCTTTATTTTTAAAACTTATTTCTTAACTAGCTCGTTGATTGCATTTTGAATATTATCAGTTGCTGTATTTATAGCAGCTTGTGTAACCTCATCAGAAGTCATAGTACTGTGGCCCTTTTGAACACTGATTTGCAGGTTATTTAGTGAATCAGATGTATAAACATCAGTCTGTTTTAAATAACTTTCGGCCTGTCCTATCTTAGCTTGCAGCTGAGTTTTATTAACAGCTTGTTGCTGAATTTTTTGTAAGTTATTGATTGCTTGGTCAATTTTAGCAACAGCATCGGTGACGTTTTGCTGTGTTGGGTTGGCGGCTTTGATTACGCCGTTTCCTTGAACGGCTGCATCAGATAATTTCTGCAGGGAAGTATCAGTATATGTGCCATTTGTATAAAGATACTTGTTAGCTTCTTGCAATTTGGTTTCCAGTGGTTGTTTATTGACCACTAATGCCGCTTCCTGCAAACCATTAATAGCATTAGTAATTTCATTAATAGCATTAGTAACATCAGTTTGAGAAACTGTATCAGATTTAATGATACCGTTACCACGATAAGCTGTATTACGCAAATTTTCTAGAGATTGCTCAGTATATACGCCATTTGTATAAAGATACTTGTTAGCTTCTTGTAATTTAGCTTCTAAAGCAGATTTATCAACTTGATCAGAACTTGATGCCGAGTTAGCTTGACTGCTGCTTGATTGTTGTGCTGCTGACTGCTCGTTGCTTGCAGGCTGCTGCGGGACTACAATCGTTTTACCGGCGAATTTAAGTGAATTACCGGTATAAATCAAATTTTCATTAGGGATATTGTTAATTGCAGCTAATTGAGCGACACTAATGTTTGATCCCTTAGCCTTTAAAGCCTCTGAAATACCCCATAATGTGTCCCCGTTGTGAATTGTATACAGTTGCTGCATATTAGTAATTTGACTTGCGATTTGTTGAGGTGAATTAGCAGTCCAATTTGTTGTATCGGCATCAGCTTTTATTGGTACCGTAAAAAGCGCACCGGAGATGAGAGCAGCTGCCGCAGCAGCTTTTAGTTTAAGGCGTTTATCAACTACTTGTACTTTATTAATTGATTCATTGTTCATAGATATAACCTCCGCTCGAATGTTCCGAAAAAATCAGCTTTTGCTGTTTAACGGTGAAGTATTTTGGTCTGTCTAATTATAAATTGATTTAATTTAAAATCAGCTCCTGTCCGCGTTTATTTTAAATAACTGTTTAATTTTCATACGCTATTATCAGTGTAACGCTTACACACTATAAATCAAATGATGTGCAACCTATAAGATATTTATAATGAGAGGTTAAGAAGATAGTTGTAATAAATACATATATTAGTAAATATAAGCTAAAATTATTATTAGAATTGTAATTTTAATAGACGAAAGTTAACAGCTTGCCAGAAACTTTATATTTTAAAGCTGGACTGTGTGCTTACTCAGGCATTTTTCGACTAAGCCTGAAAAATTACAGGTTATTAACTCTTAATGATAAATAATAATGAAGAATTTAGTAGAAGATTTTTTATTTTTGACTGTTTGGTCAAAAAAGAGTACCATAAGATTATGGGAAGAAATAAAAAATTTAACCAAGAACAAGTACTCGCTGAAATAGGAAAATTATTTGTAAAGTACGGTTTTAACGCAACCTCATTAGACGACATTGTAAAGTGTACAGGGTTACTTAGAGGAAGTCTTTATAGCACATTCGGAAGCAAACAAGGTATGTTTGTTTCTGCTTTAAAACTAAGTTTGAAAGGAGAAAATAACCAAGTTAGCTGGGGACTTTTAATAATAGCGATGTTAGAAGTAGCTCCAAGAAATAATATGGTACGTGACATAGTACAACAATGGTATAAAGAAAACAAAAGTGCAAATGTTGCTGAGTTAATAGGACTTCAATTACTAAAACATGGCGGAATTATAGAAGGGGGACAGTAGTATGGAAAACAAGGTTCAAATAACAGCTGAAAAATTAATTGTAGTACCTCAAGGTATTAATAAGTTAGCTTCATTAAAGAGAAGATTGGAGTTTGCCTTAATCAATGTTATGGGTGCGTCTATTGACGAAGGAATTTTAAATGAACGTAAAGGAATAAAGGCACCAGGAACAGCAATGCCCGGATATTGGTCAGGTACTTTTACTAAAAATGGAGAAAAAACATTCTTTAACATCAAAAGGCCGAATAAGCCTGTTGTAGTCCAATTAAAAAACGAAAGTTATTCACGATTGGTATTGGGCGTTCAAAATCCAAGCAAATTGGTCGATGATATTAATAATAGTATTTGAAAAATTTTTATTTTGTTATCGTAAATAAAGCTATAGAAAGAAAATAAAATTATGGTCCGATAAATAGGTCGTTAAAAGTATTTTTACTGAAATTTTATTTCTATAAAAAAAGTCTCTTTTTGATTTGGCAGATGTGGTTCATTTTCCTTCCTGTCAAACAAAAAGGGGCTTTTATGATTAATTTCGATGGTTACAAAAGTGGTACCTCTTAACGATAAACCAATCCGCCATCGACTAAGATAGCCTGTCCAGTGATGTAGTCTGAATCTTCTGAAGCCAAAAATTTTACTAAATTGGCAACATCTCTAGGCTTTTCATACCTTCCCAAAGCGATTTCAGAAGCATATTTATCAAAGGCTTCGCCTGGTTTTAATGAAGGATCAGCTTTGACCATTTCTTCATCAATACGGTTCCACATCTTAGTTTTGGCTACTCCTGGACAATATGCATTCACAGTAACATGTTTGGCAGCTAATTCTTTTGCAGCTACTTGAGTAAATGCTCTTACTGCATGTTTGGTTGCTGAATAAGTACCCAGCATAGCATAAGCTTCGTGCCCCGCAATACTGCAAGCATTGATGATCTTTCCTTTTGTGTCTTGTCTGATGAATTGTTCAGCAGCTGCTTGTGTTCCATATACAGTTCCAAAGACATTAACGTTAAATAATTTTTGGAGCTCATCTTCGCCAATCTTTAAGAAGGGACCAACAGCTTCAACCCCCGCGTTGTTGATGAAAACATCTAAGTGACCAAATTTTTCTACGGTTGTTTTAACCAATTTTTCTTGGTCAGCTTTTTTTGAGACATCACCTACAAAATATGCTGCGTTAAAGCCTTCTTGTTCAAATTCTTTGACTGTCTTGCTAAGCAGGTCTTTATTAATATCATGCAGCATGACTTTAAATCCATTTTGTGCCAAACGCTGTGCAATTGCTCTTCCTAAACCACCAGCAGAACCTGTAACAACAGCAACTCTATTCTCTTCTGTCAAAAATTTGTCTCTCCTTTACCATAAAACGTGTAGACTTTTATCTTTATCCACTTAAAAGTATTTTTAATGTATATTTGTTAGTTTGTGTGTCTTTTGACTGGTTACCCTTTTTCACCCACTTTCATACATAGTTAAGCGCTTGCATTATTTGTCCCAACATCACTACTGAGTGCGTTTTTCCTGAACCTTACTATGTTTTTATCTCACTATATTAACCCCCCTAATCTGTCTATTTTTTTGCTACCCCCTGGTAACGCGTACATTTTAACACCTGAAATGAAAAAATAAAAACAAATGAATTTCTAGAATAGCTAACTTTAGGTAAGCAGTAAACGGATTGCAGAATAAACTAGGATAGTGCAAAGAACTGAAAATATAAAGAGGCAGAACCAAATTTTTGACTCTGCCTCTTATAGTGATAAGACTTTTTATTTATAGAACCTTTGTATGCTCTTTTTTATTATTTTGAATAAAGATAAAACTCCAATACAGTTCTGTGAGCATAATTAAAAATATGGCTAAAAAACGAAGTTTGCTCCAAAGCAGTCATTTAAGGTTCCTATTAAAATTGATGCGAAGACTTCAATTAATTGAGCAATACAAAAGGGTCTATAGCAAAATAAATTTTATTGTGAACTTTTTTGTGCAATAAATAATCATACTGATTATTTTAAAATACTGGATTGCTTATTGATATACACAGTTCAATTAGAGTTTTATGATTAACATATTTATTTTACATAGCGGTTCAGTCCCTTTTTACGTTATTATTTTAGTAGGAAGATTTATTATTATTTAAGCGGTAACAGAAATGGGAGAAAAGAAAAATGATCTTATTAAGCGCCTGCCTTGCAGGTTTTAATGTTCGCTACAATGGAACTAATGCACAAAATGATTTGGCAAAATGGCTGCTGATCAATGGGCAAGCAATAACGATGTGTCCCGAAATACTTGCCGGTTTTGGTATTCCTCGACAATCAGCAGAAATCAACGGCGGTTCTGCCGCAGAAGTGTTTGCGAAAAAAGCACATGTACTTGAAAAAGAAGGTAATGATGTCACTGCACAATTTGTCTATGGTGTTTCAATGGCGATGAAAATTGTATCTCAAAATGATATTTGTGCAGCTTTTTTGAAAGATAACAGTCCTACTTGCGGGGTGGATAAAGTTTATGATGGCAGTTTTAGCGGGAAGAAAAAAAGCGGTATGGGACTTTTTACACAGTCGCTGCGTGCACGAGGGATTTCAGTTTTTTCTGAGCAGCAATTGCAGGTAGAAAAGGTAAAGCCTTTTATAGTGCCAGATTTGGTTATGGCTTTGGAGCACAAATTTTCTTAAGAATCAGACTAGAAACAAAAAGGAGGCATTAAAATGATTAGTATTTTGATATGCGATGATAACGAATTTGTTACTAGCGGGATGCAGATTATTCTGAATACGCAACCAGATATTGAAGTGAGGAAAGTTGTGAATAACGCACAAGCTGCTATTGATTACTGTCAGAATAATCAAGTTGAAATAGTTTTGATGGATGTACGATTGAATAATGGCATGAATGGAGTTGAAGCTACAAAAATTATTACAGAAAGTTCTTCATCAAAGGTAATTATTTTAACGACTTTTGATGAAGATGAATATATTTCTACAGCAATTATTAATGGGGCTGTTGGTTATCTTCTAAAAAACACTAAACCCGAGCAGATTATCCAAGCAATTAAAGCAGTTTCTGAGAATCAGAGCATTATTCAGCAAGAGATTTGGCAGCGGATTCGTAAACAACTTGAAGTTCCTAAGAAAAAAGCTTCTTTAACGGAGTTGACCCCACGGGAACGAGAGACTGTCGTAGCTATTGCAGAAGGTTTGACGAATAGAGAAATTGCCCGTAAGCTCTTTTTGAGTGAAGGAACTGTAAATAACATGATTTCGCTTATTTTACACAAGCTGAACTTAAAACACCGAACTCAAGTTGCAATTTACTATTTACGAGGTGAATTTGAAAATAAATGAATGGTTATAAGGTAATGACAGATGTTTTTAGCAGCCTATTAATTTGTACTATAACAGTGCTTACTTATCCCCTGCACAGTACCGCTGCTGTGCTGACCCTTTTGATTTCGTTGCTTTATCTTAGCTTGAGTTTTATTACTGCAAGTTTTAAAAAAAATCAAATTTATTTTCATTTTACGCAAGTGGCACTCGTTATTTTGGCTATCCTGCATTTAAAACTTTTTTGGCTCTTATTTGGAAATGTACTCTTTCACTTTGAATTTAAAAACTTAAAAAAAAACTTTGGGATGATTTGGTGTACCCTTCCGGTTTTTTTGATTTTTTTGGACAAACAAATATCACTGAGAGAACAACTCTTTGCTTTTTTCTGGTGTCTGCTGGTCTATTTTTTTGAAGCCCTACAAAATAATTATTATGCTGCTATTTATAACCAAGAATCGAATTTACTTAAAAGAAGACTGCAGATTGCGCACTTGAGCAAACGATTATTGACTGTTAGCAATGAAGCCAAACAACAAACAGAATTGGCAGAGTTAAAAGAAAGAAATCGGCTGACGCATGAGATTCATGATCAGTTGGGGCACAGTTTAACTGGTGGGTTAATACAGCTTGAAGCTGCTCAGATTTTACTAAAACAGGATCCTGAAAAAGCGAAACGGCTGCTAGAGCAAGCAACTGAAATCAGCCGCACCGGAATTGAAGAAATTCGGCAGATACTTAAGGCAACGGCTCCAAGTCATTCCCGTCTTTCTTGGCAGCAATTACAGCTTGAACTGGCCGATTTTGAAAGCAATTATGCGATTAAAACAGTCAAAAAATTTCATGGGGATTTGGGTATGATTACACCGTTGCAGTGGCAGATACTATTGCAAAACTTGCAAGAAACTTTAACAAATACAATTAAATATGCACATGCCAACCAAGTAGAGGTCGAACTGAATGTTTTCAATGAGATCATTCAATTCAAGTTTTCCAACGACGGTGACGTTCCTGTCAATGTGAAAAAGGGGTTAGGAATTTTAGGTATGGAACAACGTTTAGCCCAAATCGAAGGACAGCTTATTGTGGATACCACTAACAATTTTGAATTAAATATGCTGCTTCCAATCAGTAAGTCATGAGAAAACTCATGGGTTAAAAGTGAGAAAATACACTGGTTACCAAAATTTAAAGAGAATATAGTTATTTATATACAAAAAAGGGGGTAAATGATGGAAAATATTGTGGAAATTAAAGAATTAACGAAGAAGTTTCCTAGTGGAAAACTTGCTGTTGACAATCTTTCGCTTAAAGTTAAAAAGGGCGACATATTAGGATTTTTAGGCCCAAATGGCGCCGGCAAATCAACTACGATAAATATGATGATGGACCTGATGAATAAAACTAGCGGCACGATCACTCTTTTCGGTGAAAGCGCGACGCATAAGAGCAATGAGGTACGCAGTAAGATTGGAATGGTACCGCAAGAAATTGCAATTTACGAAGATTTGACGGCTATAGAAAATGTCAATTTTTTTGGCGGACTTTACGGTTTGCGGGGGAAAAAATTGAAAACTGCGAGTCTTCAGGCTTTGCGTTTTGTGGCACTTGAGAAAAACGCAAAAGAAAAAGCCGGCAATTTTTCAGGAGGGATGAAACGCAGATTAAATATTGCATGTGCAATCGTACATGAACCTCAATTGATAGTCATGGACGAACCAACTGTTGGGATTGATCCGCAATCACGTAATTTTATTCTAGGAATCATTGAAGCCCTTAATAAACGTGGAACTACAATAATATATTCAACTCATTATATGGAAGAGGTTGAACGAATTAGTAATAAGATTGCCGTTATCGATCATGGGAAAATGATTGCCTATGGCAGTGAAAATGAACTGATTAGTTTAGTTACTGACACGCAAAAATTCAATATTGAAATTGCCTATCCTGAGAGGATAAACGTGAAAAGAATTCAAGTGATCAGCGGAGTACAGTCAGTGGAAATTAAGGAACAAGTACTGCAAGTTGTGGCTGATTCTGAAAAGAATCCATTAGATGATATCTTGAAGGTACTTGTTGATGAAAAAGCTGCTATCAAAATGGTAACCCAGGATAAACTTAATCTAGAAAATGTTTTCTTAATGCTGACTGGCCGAAAACTAAGGGATTCGAAGTAGGTGAGAAAATGAACTGGATAATTATAAAAAAGCAGTTGTTAGTTGAGTCACGCAGTTTTGGAACCTATATTTGGCTGTTGTTCTTTCCGCTTGCAATGATGCTGGTTTTAGGAAATGTATTGACAAATGCGTTCAACGATACACCATTAAAGATCAAAAAGGTCAGTGTTGTTTATAAGATACCTAAAGCGCATCAGCCTGTTGCTGAAGCTTTTAGTAATTTTGCCGCCGCTGCGGACTCGCGTTACATTTCATTCAATAAGATCACAAATAAAGAATCTGCGTTGAAACAGGTTAAACGAGGCAATAAAACGGCTTTGACAGTTATTAACAAAAAGGTACTCACGGTTTATTCAAATAATCCCGATATATTGCAAAGCAGTATTTTGTCTGCACACCTTCAAGGGTTTACGGAAGAATATGCTGTAAATGCAGCCCTTCTGCATATAACGAAGGATCCAGCACAATTGGATAAACGAGTGCCTGACTATACAAAAACTGTTAAGAGTGAAAAAACCAATGGAATTAAACAGCCGAGTTCATTTCAATACTATGCAATTGCGATGATTGCTTTGAGCTGTTTGATGACTATGATAATAGGAACAAGGCTTTTTTCTGATGAACGTGAACGGAAAACTATGGCACGAATGTACATTTCGCCTGTTCCACGAAGCCAAATTATAATCAGCAATTTCTTCGGCTCTTTTGTATTGCGTGCTTGTTCGCTTGCCTTGTTGATGGTCGTGGTTAATAAGTTCTTTACCGTTAGTTGGGGAAAAAATGTTGTCCTGGTATTTTTCAGTTTCCTGAGTCTAATAATGTTTGCAATGCTTCTTGGTATTACGATCGACATTTTTTCTAAAGGAGCCAAAAGTGTTACAACAGTTGCTAATATTGTTGTTCAGACGTTCCTTTTCTTTGGTGGTGCATATTTCCCTGTTTCAAAAACCCAAGCACTGTTTTCGCCTGTTGGTTGGGTTTTGGTTTCAGTGCGAGAGATGGTTTACTCTAACCAGATTGCAACGGCAGCATGGCCGATTTGGGCACTGTTGGCACTTTCAAGTCTTTTGATTGCTGCATGTGTAAGCATAAGCCATTGGAGGGGGATGACAGCATGAAAAATTTTACTTGGCTATTTAAATTAAGGCTAAAATCTTGGAAAAAGCATCCAGTTAGACTGTTTTTAGTAGTGTTTATTCCATTTATTTCAATTTTTATCTATTTTTCGAGCTATCAACGCACCACTTCTTACACTAATAATATTTCATTTGGTATAGTAAATGAAGATAAGGGTACTTATACGAATGCACTTATCACGTTTTTAAAGAAAAATATCAAACTTAAGGAATATCCTTCGAGAGCAGCAGCCGATGATGGACTTTCAAATAACGACGTCAATGCAGTTGTTTATTTAAAAAAAGGCAGTAATAGAAGCTTGAAAAATGTGAAACCAAAGGGAATTTCTATCAAAAGTCTGCAGGGCGATTTAATTGAAAAGCAGGGTAAAATGCTGCTTGCTGCTGCAATTTCTAAAGTGGTCAGATTACAAAGAATAAGCAAAGATACCGCAGAGTTTAAAAAAAGTGAAAATTATGTAAAAGCTAATCAATTGACTATAAAGCAACGTAACACTAATGATCAGGAAAGTAAAAATATGCTGACAACCCAGATTATTGGTTTTTTAATGATGATGATGCTGTATAACATCGCTGATTTTGCAGGAGATGTAATTCAAAATGAAAGAGCTAATCATGTCTATTATCGCTTGTTGACTACTCCTTTAACGAAAAATGAATATCTTTGGGGGACTGCATTATCTGCATTGCTTATTGGTACAGTAGAGACAGTTTTGACTACTTTGCTTATGAAGTATGTCTTTAACATTAATGCGGGGATTCCTTATTTAACACTTTTTGGGATACTTGAAGTATTTTCACTCATGGCAGTAATTATTTCTATGATGATTGGGTTGGCAGTTAATCAACGAGGAACTGGTAATGCACTCCAGACTCTTTCTTACACTATTACCTCGTTGCTTTCGGGAACTGTGATCCCGCTTGCTATCATGCCTGATTTCATGCAGCACATTGCTAAGTTTATGCCGCAATATTGGGTGGTGGAGACTATTTCTAGTATTCAAAAAGTTAAAAATATTCAAATTGTTTTAACGAATTTAACTGTTTTGCTAGCATTTATTCTGTTCTTTTTCAGTGTTACGTTGTTTGTTGCCAAACATAAAAAAACGATGCAGTTTATTTAATTGCTGAAATTAGTATGATTAACGACTATTGAAACACGTTAGCAACTGCAAGAGTGTACAAAAAAGGGGGCTGGGTCAAAAGTGAAATTTTAACCTAGCTCCTATAAACGTGTTCCATAAGTCAAAATTTTCCGTCTACCCTCGAATTACTCATAGCAAATTACTCGCTATGTTCGTAATTTCTTGTTAGTACTCAAATTTTACCGACTTATGTCACACTCTCTTTCTTGTGCTATCTGTGTTAACATATGCCAGTGGCAAGCCTAAACTGGGCTGTGTCCGCAACTTTAGTTCTTATGCGCGACATCCACATTACTAAGGTTAAGAGCAGTGTCTTTGCTTGCCACAACAGCAGCAAGTTCACTTTCAGAATTCGTAGTATTATTTGCCACTGTTTCAAAATTTGTATTAGTTTGACGAGAGATTTTGATCAGTGCGGAAAAAGAACCGGAAGGGACATTTCCATTTATCAATAAATGATATTCTGGGTGGCTTTCAAGTTCTTTTTTTAGTATTTCTAAATAATCAGAGTTTTTAACTTCTTTAAAATCGAGTGTTAATGCTACCCGCTCACGGAAAGTACCCAGATAATGCCGCTGTTCATCAGGCTTTAACTGAGGTGTACCATAAAGGCTTGAGTCTAAACGATTTTCAAGTTCGTCATTTGATGCCATAATTTCCATCCTTTCTTAATTAGAGCAAAAGAGACTATCCATATTCAAGATACCATATCTATGTCATGGAATAAAATAAACGTTTTCCACAAAAGCTTTTTTAAATGTATTTTAAAAATAAAAAGAGCGTTTGGAAAAAGACTATTGGGGCAATCTTGTCAAAACTTAGGAATATTTTGTATTTTTAGCATAAAACTATGTTTTTAAAAAAAAGATTGACGAAAAATTAACTTTCCATTATACTATCGTTATTCACATTAAATCTTGATTGGAGGCTACTATTATGAAAAGAACATTTTTAAAATTAATTAAACATAGAGTAGTCGCTATCCAACAAGATTTAGCCCTACTACTAAAGAAAAAGGACCCGATATTAGTTAATTCTGCGGTTTAACTGCCAGCTGATTTAGCTAATTGATCGAGCCCTTATTTGTCTTTAATAATGGGGCTTGATTACTAAGAGAATTCAAACCTCATTCGTTAAAGAATGAGGTTTTTTGTTTGAAAAAAATTGCACAGTTGTTGAGAATTTTTGGAAACTAAGTTTGAACTTAAACGAAAAGTCTTACTTTCTGTAGCATGATTACGAGGTGATAATTTTTAATTAAAAAGCAATTTTAGCATTTAACGTTTATTACATTAAAATTTATAAAAAGGAAAGTAGGAGTAGGAATGGAAAAAAAGGCATTCAAAAAAATAATGAGTTTCGGAACAGCTATGGTGGTTGCAGGTATGCTTGCAGGATGCAGTACTGCTAAATCTGCAAGTAAAGGGAATCCTGCTGGTAAGACAATTAAAATTGGTGTGAATATGGAACTTTCTGGTGCGGCAGCCGGTTATGGCAACTCACAGAAACAAGGTATTCAGCTGGCCGTCGATAAAATAAACAAGGCAGGCGGAATCAACGTAAACGGGAAAAAAGAAAAGGTTACTTTGGTTATTCGTGATAATAAAACATCTACAAGTACTGCTGCTTCTGTTGCTGCCCAATTAGTCAATAAAGATAAGGTTAATGCGATTGTAGGGCCCGCTACAACTAATGCAGGAACGGCTCAAATACCTAATATTACTAAAGGAGCTGTTCCCAGCGTCAGTCCTTCTGCAACAGATCCTGATTATACTTTGCAAAAAAATGGTAAGGTACAGGATTATGTTTTTAGGGCTTGCTACCAAAATAATTTTCAAGGATCAACAGCAGCCAAGTTTGCATATACAAATTTAAAAGCAAAACGTGTTGCAGTTTTGGCAGATAATTCCAGTGATTATGGAACAGGATTAGCTAAAGCTTTCAAAAAGTCCTATAAGGGAAAGATTGTGGCTTCGCAATATTTCCAAGAAGGTGACAAAGACTATAATGCAATTTTGACATCCTTCAAAAATAAGAAAATTGATGCCATCTATGTACCAGGATATTATTCAGAAATCGGTTTGATTGTAAAGCAAGCAAGGCAAGCAGGAATTAATGTACCGATTATCGGCAGCGACGGAATGGCTGATCCTAAGTTGGCGCAAATTGCCGGTAGTGAAAATGCTTCAAACATTTATTACACAACACCATTTTCAACACGTGTTGCAAACCAAAAGAATACGGCAAAGAAATTTATGGAAGATTATAAAGCACGTTACGGCGAAGAAGCACCAACCTTTTCAGCTTTGGCATACGATTCAGTTAATATGATAAAACAGGCTATTGAAACTGAAAAGTCTGCTGATTCTGTGAAAATTGCAGAAGGGTTAGCTAAAATAAAGAATTTTGATGGAGTAACAGGACACATTACTGTAGACAGTAAACACAATGCTAACAAACCGATTGTTGTTGAGACGTTAACAAACGGGAAAGTCAGTGCTGCCAAAGAGATCAAATAATTACTATGACGGCATATTTGAAATTTGCGAGTAGATGAGGAGGAAAAAAAGTGCAGACATTTTTTCAACAGGTAATTAATGGCTTGTCACTGGGCAGCATTTATGCATTGCTGGCTTTGGGCTACACAATGGTATACGGGATTATCAAACTGATTAATTTTGCGCATGGTGACATCTATATGCTAGGTGCTTTTTGGGGATATTACGTAATTAATGTTTGGCATTTTAATTTTATAGCTGCATTGTTATCGGCAATGGTAATATGCGGGCTAAGCGGTGTTATTATTGAGTACTTTGCATACAGACCTCTACGGCATTCTCCCAGGATCACTGCACTGATTACCGCAATCGGTGTTTCATTTTTCCTTGAAAATGGAATGGCATATCTTTTCGGTTCGAATGCTCGTGATTTTCCTCAAATTGTTAAACAAGTTAACTACAATATTGGAGGAGTCAGAATTTCAAATATTCAAATTCAAATTTTAGCTACTGCATGTATATTAATGCTCCTTTTACAATTAATTATTAGGTATACCAAGATGGGGCGTGCAATGAGAGCTGTTTCAGTCGATAACGATGCTGCTCAACTTGTTGGCATCAACCCTAATCTAACCATTTCTTTTACCTTTGCACTGGGATCCGCATTGGCTGGAGCAGCTGGAGTGATGATCGGCTTGTATTATAACTCAATTGATCCTTTGATGGGGATGACTCCAGGAATTAAAGCTTTTGTAGCAGCAGTTGTAGGAGGCATCGGCTCAGTTCCGGGTGCGTCTTTAGGAGGTTTTTTGATTGGCTTGTTGGAAACACTTGTACAGTCGGTTGGGCTGTCAGCTTACAAGGATGCAGTGGTGTATGTGGTTTTAATCGTCATTTTGCTGATATTGCCTACTGGTATCTTTGGTAAGAATGTAAAAGAAAAGGTTTAGGTGATTATTTTGAAAGCAAATTTAAAATATAATGTTTGCTGGTTTATCGTTATGGCGGCAGCTTTTTATCTAGTAAATATACTAGTAATGGTGGGCATAATTGATAGCTTTATTGAAAATATGCTGGTTACGATTTGGATTAATGTTATTTTAGCGACGGGTCTGAATCTGATTATCGGATTTGCTGGGCAGTTTTCACTGGGACATGCGGGTTTTATGGCAATTGGTGCTTATGCAGCTGCAATTATAACGCAGCAAGTTGATACTGTTGGGGGATTTTATCTTTCATTAGTGGTCGGGGTTATTATAGCGATAATCGCTGCTGTGATTGTTGGAATTCCAACCTTGCGTTTGAAAGGTGATTACTTGGCGATTGCAACGATGGGAGCCGCTGAGATTATTCGAATTATTATCAACAATTTAAAAATTACTAACGGGCCAGCTGGAATGTTTAATATTCCGCAATTTGCGACTTGGCCCTTCGTTTACATTACGATGTGCGTAACAACAATCGTTGTTGTTAATTTTATTAATAGCCGCGGTGGAAGAATTATTATGTCTGTCCGTGATGATGAGATTGCAGCAGAGTCTATGGGGATTAATACTACTAGGTGGAAGTTGGCAGCTTTTGTTTTGGGAGCAGCTACGGCGGCAATTGCTGGTGGTTTGCATGCTTCATATTTGCAGACGATTGCGCCAAACGATTTTGGAATTATGGAGTCTATCTCAATTCTGATTATCGTAGTTCTTGGCGGAGTCGGCAGTATTACCGGCAGCGTTGTTGCAGCTGTAGTGCTGGGCGTATTAGACACTATCTTGCAAGATTTTGGAACTTTGCGCATGGTGATTTATGCAGTAGCCTTAATTTTAATAATGGTCTTCAAGCCCTCTGGTTTATTGGGAACATGGGAGTTCTCAATCAGACGATTATTTGCTTCATTGAAAAGAAGGAAGGTGTAAATTTGACAACCTTACTTAAGGTGAATAATTTAGTGAAAAAATTTGGTGGTTTAACAGCGGTTTCCGATGTTTCCATGCAGATAAACAGTGACGAACTGATTGCTTTAATAGGACCAAACGGTGCTGGGAAAACTACACTTTTTAACATGTTGACTGGGGTTATTTCTCCAAGTTCTGGAACAATTACTTTTGATCAAGAAGGAAAAAAGATTTCTTTAAATCATAAAAAGGCTTACCAAATTGCAGAACTGGGACTTGCACGAACTTTTCAAAATATTCGGTTGTTTAAAGACATGACCGTTTTGGACAACGTACTTGTTGCAATGACTAACCAATACAAGGAAGGATTTTTGCAAGCAGTTTTACGTTTTCCAAAATTCTATCAGACAGAAGATGTAATTGTTAAAAAAGCTCGTAACCTATTAGCTATTTTTGATCTTGATAAAGATATGCATAAAAGAGCATGTAATTTGCCTTATGGACTTCAAAGACGATTGGAAATAGTGCGGGGCTTGGCAATGAGTCCCAAAATCTTATTTCTTGATGAACCCGCAGCGGGTATGAATCCGGAAGAAACTGCTGCTTTGGCAAAACTGATACGTAAAATTCAAAAGCAATTTCACATTACTGTTGTTTTAATTGAACATGATATGTCATTAGTAATGAATTTGGTAGAAAGAATCTATGTTCTGGATCAAGGAACCTTACTGGCAGAAGGGACACCAAAAGAGATAAAACAGAATAAAACAGTCATTAAAGCATATCTAGGGGAAGAGGGGTGAAATGATGATATTAAAGGTTAGTGACCTTGCAGTAAATTATGGGGCAATTAAGGCTGTTAAGGGAGTTAGTTTTGAAATTAATGAAGGAGAGATTGTTTCATTAATCGGAGCTAATGGAGCCGGAAAGACGACAATTTTAAAAACTATTTCTGGCCTTTTAAAACCAGTTGAAGGAACAATCAGTTACTTTGGAAAAGATTTAAAGCATAAAAAAGCGTCGCATATTGTAGCAGAAGGAATTTCACATGTACCTGAAGGAAGACATATTTTTCCAGGGATGTCGGTAAAGGAAAATTTGCAGTTGGGAGCTTTTTTGCAGAAGGATCGCACACAGGTCAAAGAGCTGTTTACAGAAGTTTATTCCCAATTTCCAATTTTAAGACAACGTGAAGATCAAGATGCAGCCACTCTTTCAGGTGGCGAACAACAGATGCTTGCTATTGGTCGAGCATTAATGTCAAAGCCAAAATTACTTTTACTGGATGAGCCTTCAATGGGACTTGCCCCAATTTTCATTAACAAAATATTCGAAATTATTAAAGCTATTAAAAATCGTGGAACTACAGTTTTGTTGATTGAACAAAACGCTAAAAAGGCTCTTTCGATTGCTGATCGTGGGTACGTATTAGCGACTGGGGAAATAAAAATGGAAGGAACTGGGGCACAGCTGTTAGCAAGCCCTGCTGTGCAAAAAGCTTATTTGGGAGGATAGATTTTTTCTTTTGCTCCTCTTGCTAATAGATGTAACAATTAATGTGAGTGAAAGAGGGACTTGAGTCAAAGCTTATGTTTTGGCTCAGTTTTTTTGTACACTCTTGCAGTTTCCATATTAATGTGTTTCAATAGTCAGTCTTTTCCGTTTAACCACGAATTATTCATAGTTGAATTCGGACTATGTTCGTAATTTGCGGTTGATGTTCAAAGCCTAACGCCTATTGGCACACTCCTGTGTGTGAATAAAAAGAACTTTTAGCATTGCTATAGAAAACGCTTGCATTGGCTTCAATAATGTGTATAATACAGAGTGTAAGGGATTATAGCAAACGCTATAATCGAAAGCTTGGCATCATGTTTACATGATAGTCGGGTAAAAAGAGCTGTCGGAAGGCAGTTAGAAAAGAGGTTAGAGTTTGGAAATCCCTTATTCTACAGCAGTCCAGTGAGATAATTGATAAAGTTGTCGATTTTAGCGGAAACAAAGAAGTCGATAGTTAGATTAGTTAGATCAAAAAAGATAGAATTTAAGTAGCTTGTTAGTGAAAAAAGTTTATCTTGCTGGACTGTTTTTTGTTGTATAAAAAATCTGAAAATAGCAGCAATTATTTTGTTTTCTTATAGTGCTTTTCTTAAAAAAACGGTAAAGCTGGTTTTTAAGAAAATTGGTTTGTGAATTGGATTAAACAGACGTCACAAGTTGATTACAAAAAGGAGTGTGCTAATAGGTGTTAGATTTTGAGCAACTTGTGGTTAAGTGAAAAGGCAGGCTATTGAAATACATTAATAGAAGAAGTGCAAGAGTGTACAAAAGAGCTGGACCAAAACATAAGTTTTAGCCCAGCTTTTTTGTGATTTAAAAGAGTTCTGTTTGTTCAGGTGGAAGAGGACCTAAATCTGGAAAATCAATTTTTAATAGCTGTTTAAGTTCAAGTGCGTTTGGAGCAGCATCGCCACCTGAATTATTGTTAAAAATAACGCAGATTTCTTTTACATTTGACTGCAATACTTCAATTTTTCTTTTGAGTTCAAGAAGTTCTTTTGAATTATAACGGTATAATGTGCGCTGCTTGCGCCATTCTTTTCCTGGATTGAACCATCCCTTTTGGTTGCGTCCGTGAAGGCGCATTACCAGCAATTCAGAGGTTGTAGCTACTGGGAAAAAGGGCACAGAAGCATTCTCCTGTGTGGGCTCATCAGCAGCTACGAGAGTATAATGCTGCTTTTTACAAAAGGAAATTAAAGAGCTACGATTTTTTTGAATATACCAGCTTTGATTGCGCAGCTCAAGTGCCAGTGGCAAGTTAGGCAGCTGATTACGAAAGAACCTCAAGTACGCAACATTTTTTCTTGTAGCATCAAAAAAAGGCGGAAATTGACACAGAATAGTTTTAAGTTGGTGCGCCTTTACTAAAGGTTGAAGTGCTTTTTCAAATTGACTAAAGCGCTCTTTAAGCTGCAGTATGTCTAATTTTTCATTTGTGTGACCAGTCAGAGCACGATTTGCTTTAATAATAAACTGAAAAGAACAAGGTACTTGCTGCTGCCATTTTAGAATCGTTGTCTTTTGTGGGATTCCATAAAAAGAAGTATCAACTTCGACAGTCGGAAAATGTGCAGCGTATTCACTTAAAGTAACAGGTCGTGTCTTATTTTTAAGCAGATACTGATGTTCACTCCAAGTCGTTAAGCCAATAGTAATCATTCAGGTTAAACGTCCTTTTTGAACAATTATAACATTGACATTTAAATATTTGTTTAAATAAAATTGTAACGGAGCTCTTACTGCAGTCTAATCGAAAGGATAATGCATGCCCCATTGTGTACGAACGCTATCCAAAATATGGATTACATCGTGGGAAATTGATAATTGGCCGTCATCATGCCCATTTTCAATATAGCGCTGCATATCCTGTACCTCATAGCAGAGTGCCTCTGTGCCGTCTCCGGCCGTTAGAATTTCTGAATGTTGCGTATGTGCATCCTCAGTATAAGTAATCTTTGCGGCAGTGGCACGCGGATAGTTTTCAATTTCTACGTAACCTTTAGTACCAGAGACCACACCTCGCTTGGGCTGTTTAGCACGCATCGAAAGAGCCATGACAACAAGCTGTTCCTGAGAATTTTTTAAAATGATTCCAGATTGTTCATCAACGCCTGTTTCAAAGAACTTAACTGTTGTCAATGCCGTATTAGGCTGTTCTGTTAGAAAAGAACGGGCGAAAGCCGTTGCATATCCGCCAATATCTAGTAAAGCACCTCCGGCCAGTTTCTTATTGAAGAAGCGATTGTTGGGATCGTAGTCTTTGAGACTTCCAAAGTTGACTTGAATAAGCTTAACCTCTCCTAATTTACCATCGTTGACTAACTTTTTTACTTTAGCAAAGAGCGGCATATGATAGAGCGTAAAACCTTCAGTTAAGATTAATCCCTTCTTTTGAGCGAGTTGCTGTACTTCGTCAAATTGATGGGCATTGACAGTGATCGCCTTTTCACAAAAAACATGTTTACCAGCGTTTAAAGCTTTTTTAATGTATTCATAGTGGTAAGTATGCGGAGTTGCAATGTAGATAATATCAACATCAGGATCTGCTATCATTGAATCTGCATCAGTATACTGTTTTTGAATACTTTTGGCGGCTGCAAATTCTGCTAACTTTTGTTTGTTTATATCAGCCACAGCATAAATTTCACCATTGACTTTATTTAAAGCATCTGCCATCTCATGTGCAATCCAACCAGTACCGATCATACCCCAGTTATATTTTTTCATAATACCTCACCTTTCTTAATTTCTTTAATTGTGTTGTCTGGATTAAGTGCATATACGTCAGTGATGTAATCTTCAAATAAAGAAGTGCCGACTACACCATTTAAACTGCTAATTTTATCGTTGAGTGTTGTAATATCAGACCATTCTTTTTCATAACAGTCGAGTAGGCAGTTACCATTAGGGGTGCGTGCTAGGCTTGCTACTGCAGTACCCATTCTTGGTGTTACACTGCAATCTAACTTTTTTATCTGAAGACAAAGTGTAGGGACGGCTGCAGGAATTACCTCGAGCGTTAAGGGTATGTTAGGGTCAAGCTGTGAGCTTAAACGTTCGGTTTTTGTCAAAATAATGTAGCGGGTTGCAGCTTGAGCATAAATCTTTTCAAGCGTATGGATACCGCCATTGCTTTTTAATGCACGAAACTGCAAGTCAACGCTATCACAGCCATCGAAGCCTATATCAATACGTTTTATTTGATCAAGTTCTGAAATATTAAGCCCAAGTTGCAAACAACTGCGACGGGTTAATTCAGAAGGGGTACAGATAGTAAGGTCTAAATCTGGGAGTGTTGCTAAACGTATTGCAAGTTGCTTTACATTGCTCCCGCCTCCCAAAAGGATTGTCATCCGAGGTTGAATCAATTCTAGTGCCTTATCAGTTACTGCAGTAATAGCCTTCACCTTCTTGTAATATATTTTCTCTATTTGTAAATAAATGAAAATTATTTACAAATAGAGAATACAGCTACTTTTAAATTTAGTCAACTAGTAAAACGTAAAATTGACAAAATTAAAAATAAATAATAAGTTAGTCTTAACTTTTATTTCTTATTTTGTATGGTAAAGAAAGTAATTTTCATAGAATATATTTTTAATCTGAATTGTTGCTTTTAGAAAGAAGAAAAGGATGTAGTTAATTGGCATACTTAAGTATTAATTGCCTGATCACGGCTAGTCGTTTTTTAAAGTTGGGGGAAAAATGGAAAATAATGAAAATATAATTGATTCTCTTTACGGCAATATTAATAATATGACTCAATCTGACCAAAAAATAGCGCAAGTTATTTTGCAAAATCCAGCAGTGATTGTAAATTATACAATTTCAGAATTAGCTGTTGAAGCAAAAGTCAGTGAAGCCTCTGTTTCTCGTTTTTGCAAGAACTTATCATTGGCGGGTTTCCATCAATTAAAGATCGCTTTGGCAAGGGTAGCAAGCAATGAAACGAGCTATTATAAAGATGTCGATTTTGACGATCTGCAAAACTCACTGGAAAATATTAAGGATAATAAAATTGCAGAAATTACCAGTACATTGGCTAATTTTTCAACTAGCAGCATTAAAAGGGCACTGCGAATGATTGAAAAAGCACGTGTTTTGCAAGTATCAGCTGTAGGAAATACTTTTCCCGTTGCTGCTGATGCTGCCTATCGTTTCAACCAATTAGGGGTGTTGACAATCTGTGCCGAGTCATGGCAGACTGCAATTGCACAGACACTTAATTTAAAAACAGCCGATGTTTTATTAGTGATTTCTAATTCAGGAGAATCTCGAGTACTTTTAAAACAGATTGCAGCGGCACATCAAAATGGGCTCAAAGTATTGGCGCTTACGAATCGGCCAGATTCTCCTATTGCATTGGAGGCTGATCTGCACTTAACAACAGCAGTTCGGCAAAAAGTACTTCAATCCGAATATTATTTTTCACGGATTGCAGCAATGACTGCAATTGAAGCAATTTTCTTGCTATTACTTGCAAAAGATAAAAAACGTTTAGGAAAAGTTACTCAGCACGAAAAGCTTATTTCAGATGAAAAAGTCTAAAAGGGAAGTGTGCCAATAGCCATCAGACTTTGAGCATTAACTGCAAATTACGAGCATGGTCTGAATTTGACTATGAGTAATTCGTGGTTAAGTGGGGAAAAAACTGACTATTGAAACACGTTAATACGGCAGCCGCAAGAGCGTAGAAGAGGCTGAGCCAAAATATAACTTTTGACTCAGCCTCTTTGTATTATCTTGTACTTTTACCTAACCAGCCTTTATACTTTCACTAATTATTCATAGTTCGAAGCTGATGATATTTGCAGTTCACCGTTAGTATCGAAGAGCTCTCAATTGCTATCACACATTTTTTTAAATATTTTTATTGATAATATTCAATATCGCTAAATTCATAATTCTTTAATTCAGCAGCCAATGCAGAAGAAGTATAGTAAGTGTTATTACACCAGATACCGGCCCCGTTGGCTAAAATCAAAACGGGGAAAAATTTATCTCCATAGCTTTCCTGTTTGACGCCAAAATAGCTTCCGGCACCCGCAGTTTGATTCCAGCCTCTTAAATTAAGATAAGAAACTCCGTCTTTTGTTATATTGCTTAGACGTAACCAATTTGAATGCTGTTTATTATTTTCAGAATCTTTATAAGAGTTTTTGCGAATATAGTTAGTACTTTGGACACCATTTGAGATAATAACCAATGTATTGTTGGTAAAGGTAACCTTATTAAGAATTCCTTTTTCATCATAGTGGTACCAAGTATGCTGCAAAACGGGGGGGACAAGTTCTTGACCTAAAGTGCTGTTTGGAGAAGCAGAAGAGTTTTTTTCTGCAGCAATGTTGCTGAAACCAGCTTGCAGGTCGCTATTTTGAGTAGGTTTAAAATAAAGCATTTTATCAACTGTTTCTTGATTTTGCTGAGTGATTAATACGACTGGTCTGCCATGGTGAAAGGCAAATAAGTAAAGATGCTTATTCGTGGTGTAGTCTGCATTTATGTCACTGTAAACGGCTACTACTTCGTACTCCTTATTTCCGCGTCCGGTCTCAGACCACTCTAGAGTAGATTTATCATTATTTACTTCAATGTGTCCTTTTTTTAGTTCGGCTGGAAACTTTACCCCATAAAAGGAAACGCTGTTACGAGGAGAATAACTAGTATAGTTTTGTTTCATTGCCTGTTGCCATTGATTTACAAATTTCCGCAAAAGAACAGCCTTTTCCGTATTCCAAAGGCCTTTTTTATTTTTAACCCTTTCAGAAGAAGCTGCTTTATTTTGCGTATTATTTGTTTTAAGACTGTTTTTAGAAGAATCAGCTGTAGTTTTAATTTGCTGAGCATTGTTTACGCTGCAAGCGGTCAGCAAAAGAGCTGAAAATAACAGTAAGATAAATAAGTGTGGTTTGATTTTCATAGTATGTTCTCCTTTAGAGTTTAAAGTACTCAAAACAGGCGGGCTTGCTATGCTGCAATTTCAATTCAATATTGAACTAATACGTTATTTTTCTTCATAAGGAACTAGATGAAGCTTCTTATTTTTATATTCCCCCAAATAGATATCACTTAAGTCTTCGAATCCTCGGTTTTTAACTTCTTTTTCAAGCCATTCCATGTCCTTATCTATCAGTTCAAGGACATCAGTATTTGCCTGTCCATCGACAATGATTGGATAGCGAATATTTTCTGAACCGTATTCGATTACAACCAGCTGTCCATTTTGTTCCAAAATTCCGCTTTTGACCTTACTGAGTTCATATATTTCATGGCTGCGTAAGCGAAACATCAATTCATTGCCTGAGATTCCGCGGCGCAAGCACTCATTAACATTTACTACGCCGTTCTTGATTAAAACATGTGGTTTTCCATCAACTACGTTTTTAACATAACGGTTATGTTCTTTTAGGAATTTCATAATCAGTACAAGCAAAGTCCAGATTAGTAATACCATCACAAATTGCAGGGTTGAAATATCATCATTATAAATAACTCCGCCGATGATACCGCCAAGTACATAGTTTTGAACTTGATCCATGGCTGTTATAGGTGCGAGGTTTCCCTTACCTAGCAAATTGATCTGCAGTACTAAACATAAGATTCCTAACGAAAATTTGATAATAATCGGGCTGTATAAATCCATTACTTTCTCCTATTTTTTTATGATAATCTGGTCGTTCATCAGGTGTGTCTTAGTCAAAGTATAGCTGTTTTGATCTGTACTGAGATTAACCTGGTAGTATGTATTTTTTATTTTAATGATCACTCCATTATTTAGCTGCATAGAACTGACGAGAATCTTACTTTTATCCAGATGTCTTTCTTTTGAAACGTTTGAGATAAAGTTGAGTAATTGAAAAGACTGATTATGTTGGTTTTTAGAGATAGCATAGTCAGAGTATTGAAGGCCAAGCATAAAAAGTAAAAGCAGAAAAACAATAATACTAAGATCGCGGTATTTAATTTGGATTCTGTGTCGTATATATAGTGTAATGGCGAGTATTAGAATTAATACTAAAATGATAGTAATAAAATATTTGATAAAGTTATTTAAATGTAGCTGGCTTTCTATGAAATTGAAACCGAAAAGGGTCATTTAATCACTTCCCTTTGCTAGAGTCAAACCAAGTTTTATTTTACGCTTATGCGGCTGAGTTTTAAAATATTAATTTTAACGTATATTATGTTCAAAAATTACTGCTTGTGATAGTTTGCAAACATGTTCTTAAAAACTCAGCCCCATATACAGTTTCCAATTTCAAAACCCAATCGGAGTTTAGAGGTTGAGTACTTAAAATCGGCTGCAGCCACTGGTTAGTAGGCAGGAGTCTTAAAAGACGATGTCTAGTATATTGTGCAAATAACAAATTGGCACCAAAATAAAAAGCGAGTCTTTTTTCCAAAGCCGGCTGTTCAATGGGCTTCAGCAGTCTGTTTGAGTTATTACGGCTGCCAAGAAACAGTTCTGCCGCCAGAAAATTTTTTTTGAGATCGAAAGGGACTTTTTTATGACCCTTAGCGATGGCTTCAGGAATTTTGATCAGCCAAACCACACGATAGTGCTCCATAAAAAGAAGCATTTTTAAAAGTGCAAGGTCAGTCTCAGAAAGTTGAAAGAAGATTTTAACAGTGTAAGCTTCATTTAATTTCTTATTTATCAGCTGCGGCAAAATTGAAGAATCAGTATTTTTCTTTAAAAGAAGGGTACTTTGAGCGGCATGCCGCAGCCAAGAAGTGTGTGTTGCAATTCGTAATGTCAGCCAAGAAATCTGCCCTTTTTCTCGGTGCTTCAGCAGCAAATAAGTGCTTGTACTGGCTGGCGTGAAGTTGCAAGCACTTAGTGTCAGTTTGTGTGGTAAAGATGCTTGAACGCAATTTATTAATTGTTCTTTACTTAAATCTGAAAAATTTGTCATAATATAAAATACCTCTAAAGTTTAATGAGACCATAAGCGATTATTATAAGTTTGCCGTGCGACTGCTGTGCGACTAGAATGAAGCGGGCATATCTCTTTTATTTTAGTATGCGGTGGCATAGCATGTAATTATGATAGGAGTGAGGGAATTTTGACAACTTTAATAAATACACTCATGGAAAGACATAATCAGTTAATCAGTGCTGCTTTTCAGCATTTGAATATCTCCTTGCTGGCTTTGCTGATTGCCGCAGTAATCGCAATGCCGCTTGCTTATTGGACGGCTGAACATAAAAAAACTGCGGCTGTTTTATTGCAGATTGCCGGGGTTTTACAGACTATTCCTTCTTTAGCATTATTAGGGCTTTTAATTCCTTTAGTTGGTATTGGAACAGCCCCTACCATAATTGCACTTGTGATATATGCACTTTTACCTATTTACCAAAATACATACATTGGTTTGACTAATATTGACCCTTCTTTAATCGAAGCTGCAGATGCATTTGGAATGACTCGCAGCCGTAAATTGCTGAAAGTTCAACTGCCGCTGGCAGCCCCGGCAATTCTTGGCGGGATCAGAACTGCACTGGTATTAATTATTGGGACAGCAACACTTGCGGCGTTAATTGGAGCTGGCGGTCTAGGTTCGTTTATTCTTTTAGGAATCGACCGTAATAATATCGACTTGATTTTAATTGGTGCGATCTCAGCTGCTCTTTTGGCTATCATTTTAAGCAGCCTTGTAGCTTGGCTGGCTAGACATCGCTGGCAATGGACTGCTGCTTTAGCAGCAGTCTTGGTTGTGGGTTTTGGAACAGGACAATTTATAACTTCAGCCCGGCATACGGAGACGATTACAGTTGCAGGAAAACTTGGAAGCGAACCGGATATTTTAATAAATATGTATAAGCAACTCATTGAACAAGATAATCCGAATATTCATGTTCAGTTAAAATCCAACTTTGGAAAAACCACTTTCTTATTTAATGCTTTAAAAGCCGATGATATTGATATCTATCCCGAGTTTACCGGAACTGTTCTTGAAACTCTTGTTAAGGTTCCTAAAAAACAGCAGAATGAAAAGATGACTCCAAAACAAACTTATATCACGGCTAAGAAACTCTTAACCCAGCAAGATAAGATGACTTATTTAGCGCCAATGAAGTATGAAAATACTTACGCACTTGCTGTACCGGCTGCTTTTGCAAAGGCTAATCAGCTGACGAAGATCTCTGATTTAAACACGATTCAAGATAAAATAAATGCAGGATTTACTCTCGAATTTTTGGATCGACCTGATGGATATCCCAAAATTAAACAAGTATATGGCTTGAACTTTAAGACCCGTTCTTTTGAGCCTTCATTACGTTATGCTGCTATTCGTGATGGTCGTGTGAATATGGTAGATGCTTTTTCAACGGATTCGGAATTAGTACAGTATCATCTTAAAGTATTAAAAGACGATAAACAACTTTTCCCCTCTTATAGAGGAGCTGCGCTTATGAAACAAGGATTTGCAAACAAACATCCTAAAATAGTCAAAAGTTTAAACAAATTGGCAGGAAAGATTACCGCTGAGGATATGCAAAAGATGAACTACGACGTCAACGTTAAGAAAGAAGAGCCTGCAACAGTTGCTCACAATTATCTTGTTAAGCATGGTTTGTTGAAGGAGGAAAAATAAGATGACGGTGGAAAGAAAAACAGCAATTGAATTTACTCACGTGCAAAAAAAATTTGGCGGTAAAGAAGTGATTGCTGATCTGAATCTTACAATCCCCAGTAATAAAATTTTTGCTCTAGTGGGTCCTTCAGGGAGCGGAAAAACAACGATTTTAAAAATGATTAACGCTCTGGTTCATCCTGATGGCGGAGAGATTACTATTAATGGTAAGAGTTTAACAAATTATCGATTGCAGGATCTGCGTTGGAAAATCGGTTATGTCCTCCAGCAAATCGCGTTATTTCCCAATATGACAGTTGCACAAAATGTTGCTGTTATTCCAGAAATGAAAAAAAGTGATAAAGCACAATTAAGAAAAATGACAGAAAAACTGCTTTCCCAAGTGGATCTTCCTGCTGAAAAATATGCTGATCGTTACCCTCGTGAACTTTCTGGAGGTGAAGCGCAAAGAGTAGGAATAGTACGTGCGCTTGCAGCAGATCCGCCAATGATTTTGATGGACGAGCCCTTCAGTGCACTTGATCCGATTTCACGTGAACAGCTTCAAAAATTAGTATTGCGTCTTCAAGCAAAACTGCATAAAACAATTGTCTTTGTCACACATGATATGAATGAAGCATTGAAGATGGGTGACATGTTAGCAATTGTATACCAGGGTAAAATCCAACAAGTTGGTTCACCTCAAGAACTGCAAAATAATCCAGCAACTGATTATGTAGCACGTTTTTTTGCAAACACGCAAAAGAAAAATTCTCTGGCTGCAACGTTAAGTTCAGTAATTAAGAGCGGATCAGCTGAGGTTGTGCAAAATAAACAAATACATGTACTTACGAACGGTAATCAGTCAATTTTAAATGAAGGAAAGACACTTTCTGCTGGTAAAACACTCTATGTTAAGGACAAACAAGGGGTTACATGGATGATTAATGCGGAAACAGTATTGCGATTTTTAACTGATCAAGAAGGAGGTAAAATTAATGGTAATGAAGAATAATTTTGATACCATCGTGATTGGCGCTGGGCCGGGAGGGCTGGCTGCAGCTTTTAAGCTTTCTGAAGAGCAGAAGGTATTAGTAATCGAAAAAAACTTATGGGGCGGAACCTGTCCTAATTATGGGTGTGATCCTAAAAAATTACTGTACGGTGTGATTGAAAGTAAGAGACAAGCGGCCCTTTTTACGCGTGATGGGGTGAACGGAGATTTAAACATAGACTGGAAAGCATTGATGGCTTTTAAAAAAAGTTATACAGATTCTATTCCTGAAGGAACTGAACAAGGGTTGGAACAGGCACAGATTGCACATGTCCATGGAGCTGCTAATTTTATCGACAGCCACACTATTCAAGTAGGTGCTGTAAATTACCGGGCCGAAAATATCATTATTGCAACTGGCGCCTCTCCTGCTTACCCTGACATTCCAGGAAAGAAATATTTGCAAAATAGTAATGATTTTTTAGCAATGGAGAATCTGCCTCCTGAAATAGCTTTTATAGGCAGCGGCTATGTTTCAATTGAATTAGCGAACATTGCGGCGCAGGCAGGGGCGAAAGTTCATATCATTCAGCATAATAAACGAATTCTGCGCAGTTTTCCTGAAGAATATGCAAAGAAAATTGTCTCAGCTTTTGCCTCTGAAAACGTTACTTTTCATTGGGATAGTACAGTTACAAAAATAGTTAAGAAGGAACAGCAACTTGAGGTAAAAATTAACGACAAAGAAAAACTTACAGTCCAAAAACTTTTTACTGCCATGGGCAGGCCGGCTGCAATAGAAAAACTCGCCTTAGAAAAAGCTGGGATACACAACTCTAAGAGTGGCATAGAAGTGGATGACCATTTACGTACAGCTGCTGCTAATATTTATGCAGTGGGAGATGTTGTTGACAAGAAGGTTCCCAAGTTGACCCCTGTAGCTGGTTTTGAAGGCGCCTATGTTGCTGATACTATTTTAGGAAGCACCGCACCGATCAGCTATCCTATGATTCCCCATACTGTCTTTGCCGGTCCAGAGTTGTCACAAGTCGGAGTTTCTTTGCGCTGGGCAAAAGCTCATCCTGACGATTATAAAATTAATGAACAAGATGTTGGTAGCTGGTACACTTATTTAAGGATACGTGATACAAATGCAAGGGTAACAACAATAATTGATAAACGTTCTCAGCTGCTTGCAGGAGCAGTAGTTTATGCCACAGCAGCTGAGGAATTAATTAATTATCTTAGTGCTGTAATTACGGAAAAATTACCAGCTGCGGAATTGTCGCAACGAATACCTGTTTATCCAAGCGTTGCCAGTGATTTGAAATATTTCTTTTAAATAGATGTTGTTTTTAAATACAAATGTCAGACCATTTGAGTATACTAATGCTTAATGTGAATATTGCAAGGTAATACAAAGAAGATAGTGTATCAATAGTTGTTAAGCAAAAAAGATTGGTTATTAAAACACGTTAGTTTGCATATTTCAGGTTGAAAAAGAAAGGCTGGGCCAAAAGTTAACTTTTGACTCAGCCTTTCTTTCTTTACTTTATTTAAATTATAATATATTAAAAAAATAGCCTATATTATGAAAACTCTTGTTCAAGAATATTAAACGGAAACATTAGTTTTGAACAGGTTGACCACTATAGATCTCAAACCCAGTTGAAACTGGAATGTTTTCACCAGTAATCGCGTGGGAGTCTTCAGAAGCAAGGAAGTAGATGACCTTTGCAATTTCTTCAGGTTCTACTATTCTGCCCAGTGGACTAGCTTCCTTAAATTGTTTAATAACCTGAGGCGGATTCGCCTGAAACATTGGAGTATTAGTGGGACCGGGAGCAACATTATTTACACGGATGTTATATTTACCATAATCAAGTGCCATTGCACGTACCAGATTTACAACTGCTCCCTTTGCAGCATTATAAGCGGCCATGTTGTAGTCCCCGGTTAAGCCTGAAATTGAGGCTGTGTTGACAATTGTACCTGCCTTTTGCTGGATCATATCAGGAACAAAGTACTTGGTCATTAAGAAAATAGATTTTACGTCTACTGCCATGATTCGATCCCAAGCCTCTTCTGAAACCTCATGCAAAGCACCCTTAGTAAAAATACCGGCATTGTTCACTACACTATCAACAGCACCGAATACTTTAGCAGTTGCTGCTTTTAGTTCTTTAACTGACTGAGCGGAAGCAACATTTGTTTTTTGGAAAGCAATATGCTCCTTTTGATAAGACTTTGTTAATTCTTTAACAGCTTTTTTTCCAGCTTCGTCATTAAAATCAGCCAACATCACGTTCCAATTTTTTTCTAGAAATAATTTTGTTGCACTTAATCCCATTCCTGAAGCAGCACCGGTTATTACAACTGTTTTCATGTCAATCCCTCCATTTCAAATTAATTCAAGTATATCATTTTTTATTTAGCAGTATAAACATTCTGCTATCTTGTTTCTTTTTTAACAATCTTAAATAAAACTAAGCAGCAAGAAATAAAAAATTAAGTGAATAGAATTTACTAAACTATAAAAAATAATCTAAAACTAAAAAAAGATTAAGTTAATTAAAAATAAGTAGAAGCTATGACACAGCAGATAACTTGTCATAACTTCTACTTATACCTAGCAAAGAATATACTTACCCAAAAACTTTATCAACAAATACAGGATGAATTGAATGGGTTTCTCTATAGCGTGTTACAGCGGCATCAACACCGTCTAATGCTTCTAGAATCATCTCTGGTGAAACTTTGAAAGACATGTTTTCGATTGTTTCGCCTTTATCTGTTGATTTTTTAGCAAATGCTTCTAGGTCGCTTTGGCTAACTTTGTCAAGATGGAATTCCTTTTTTGTCAATGGGAAACCGCAAGTCAGAAGGAATTCAATAAATTTGTCCAGTTCTTTTTGTGGTGTTCCGATAAGAACCAACTGAATCATAACTCCTAAAGCAACTTCTTCTCCGTGGCGGAACTTATCAGGATCGCCCTTTAAAACACTGAAACCATCATAAATTGAATGAGCAGCAGCTAATCCGGCACCTTCAGCTCCTAGTCCTGAAAGTAAAATATTAGCTTCTACAACTTTTTCAAGGGCAGTTGTGACGGTATTATTTTCTGAGGCTTCAAGTGCTTGATATGAATATTTCCACAAAGTATCAGCACATTGCCTTGCGACGGCCAACCCTGCATCTGTAGGATGTCCGCCAGCTAAAGTATGGCCATGGCTTTTGGCAACCTCAAGTCCCTCATAGTACGTAGAGAAGGCATCTCCGATACCTGCTAAAAGTGTGCGGGTAGGAGCTTGGGCAATTACTTGAGTATCTGCCATGATTAAGATTGGATGATGTGCATAAAAGAGATATTTGACGAATTCATGATCTTCTGTGTAGATGATAGACAATTTAATACATGAGGCATCGCAAGAAGCAGCGGAGGGACAGATTATATTTGAAATATCTAAAGCATTTGCAACGCCTTTGGAGGTATCAAGGGTTTTACCGCCTCCCAAGCCGATAATCACATCACTAGACTTGTCCTTTGCAATTTTTGTGACACGGTCAATTTCTTCAAGTGAAGATTCACCATTGAATTCAGTATAAGCAACTGTAAAACCATTTTCCGTTAAATAATCCTGAAACTTTTTACCGGCTGCTTTATAAACATCTTTATCCGCCAATAGTAAAAATTTACTTCCGTAAGGTTTCAGAATATCTGCACTATTCAGCAAGATATTTTTTCCTTGGACATAATGATCTGGGCTGCCGAACCACTTAAACTCTTTGCTGCTTGTCATTATAATTCCTCCTTTTGATTACGCTTTCATAATACAGAAAACGCTTCCTTTAAACAACGTTCACTTTTGGATATTTGTCCGCTTTATTAAAAACCGAATGTTAAATAATAACAATAGGGGGTGGTATTGATTTCTTAAAGTCCCTAGGAGCGGTGTATTCGGCTTCTTTGTTAAAAGGACAAAAATTGATATTAAATGAATTACATCTGAAAAATTTTTATAAAAATTAAAGGAAGTGTGCCAATAGTTATTAGGCCCTGAGCATTAATCGCAAATTGCGCATATAGCCTGGATTAATTATGAGTCATTTTGCGGTTAAACGAAAAAGATGGACTATTAAAAACACATTAGTTTGCATATTTCAGTTTAAAAAAGAAGAAACTGGGTCAAAAGCTAATTTTTGACCTAGTTCCTCTTTGAAATTAATGGTTTAATAACTTGCTGCTTAACTGGTTAATAATTATTTATCTTCTTCGAGTACTTCTAAAAGAGCAATAAAAAGGTAAGAACTTGATTTTGCTACGGGGTCGATGTGACCGATTGAACGTTCCCGGAGATAACTGGAACGTCCTTTGGATGCTTTCATATTTTTCGTTTTATCAACACAATTTTGAATATAAGAACGTGTCAACTTATGGTCACGAAAGGCTTTTGTTGCAGGATCCCATAGATCTATCAAAGTTTTCATCCCGACATCAGATTTCCCACGCTTTTTCATCGCTTCATTTGCTTCTAGAAGAAGAGTTTCAAGTTTGGTTTCTCCATCCTTGCTGAGGCGGGCCATAGTTAAGAAGGCTGTGCCAAAAAGTGCTCCGGAAGCGCCACCGATGGTACTGACTAATGCCATTGCTGTAGTACGATATACTAATGGAAGAGTTTGGGGTTTTTCTTCTGCTAGAGCTTTTTTGACTGCTTGTGTACCTCTATTTAAATTAGTGCCATGATCACCATCACCAATGGCAGTATCGAGTTCATTTAACGCAGTGACATTTTGTTTTATATATTCAACCCAGCGCTCTATCCAATCAATTGTTTTTTCTGTTGATAATTCCATCTTCAAAATTTCCTCCACTTTACTTTTTTACCATGCAACAGTTTGTGCATCTTGTCTAAGGTAGCTTTTCCAGTCATTTTCTAACTTTGTGATTGTTAATGAGATACCATGCATATCAATTGCTGTTACCATATTACCGACTTTTGCAAAACTTATTTTAATGTTTAATTCATTTAATTTATTAACTACATCGTTTGCAAAGATATATTGTTCCATTAGCGGAGTTGCACCAAGACCATTGACTAAAATTGCGAATTCACCATTCGTACTCCCAAAGGCTTTCATAATTCTGTTGACTAGCTCATTTGCAATAACAGCAGAAGGAGCAAGTTTTTCAGTTGCATAGCCACGTTCATTATGAATGCCGACGCCATATTCCATTTCATCTTCGGCAAGTTTAAAACCTGGATGTCCCACTGCCGGTACAGTAGCGGCACTCAATGCAAGCCCAATTGTTTTAGTATTGTCAATGACCTTTTGTCCTAATTCAGCCAAGGAGTTTAAATCCATTCCATTTTGTGCTGCTGCACCACATATTTTTTCGACTAATACTGTTCCTGCAACTCCGCGTTTTCCTTGAGTATCTTCAGCATCTTCTACTGAAATATCATCATTAACAATGATTGTTTTAACAGTAATATCATCGAATTCGGCTAATTCTTTGGCCATATCAAAGTTCATGACATCACCTGCGTAATTCTTTACGATTAAGAGAACCCCTTTTCCCTTATCTGCATATTTAATAGCCTTATATATTTGGTCAGGAGTGGGTGAAGTGTTAACTTGCCCGGCGATTGCGGCACTCAGCATGCCTTTTCCAACATAACCGAGATGCAGTGGTTCATGTCCGCTGCCTCCTCCAGAGACAATGCCTACATTGGTACCGTTAACAAAATCATCATCAACTCGAGCAACAGCTAAAGTTTCGGGTAACTGTTTAAATTTGGCTGGGTTTGTTTTTACAAAACCGCTGACCATTTCTGCAGCAATATTTTCAACATTATTAATAATTTTTTTCATTATGTTCTTCCTTTCATACGTAACTCAAATAATCAGCTGAATTATGCATATTATGTAGTTGTGGATCTTTTTTCTCAACAGTTATCATTGTAAATGAATTCGTTTTCAAATTGTACGGACAATTATTACAATCTGTACAATTACTTAAAAATTGTATATGTAGATAAATTAAAAAGAAGGTATACCAATAGTAGTTAGGCTTTGAGCATTAACTACGAATTACGAATATGGTTTGAATTTAATTATGAGTAATTCGTGGTCAAACGGAAAAATCTGACCACTAAAACATGTTAATATGGAAACTGCAAGGGATTACAAAAACTGAGCCAAAGCATAAGTTTTGACCCAGTCTCTAAAAGTAAGTTTAAAGTTTTTAAAGGCATTATGATATAATTTTAACGTGAACTATTAAAACATGAAGTGGAAATTAACGTAGAAATAAAAAAGTAATTAATGTGGGTGAAGAGGTTAAACTATGTCTTATATTCTAAAGAAGAAAATTGCTGATTCTTTTCAGGGATTAGTCGAAGACAAGGGGTTTAAACGGGTTTCGATCACACTTATTATGAAACGGGCCGAAGTTAGACGACAAACTTTCTATGACTATTTTAAAGATAAATATGATTTATTAGAGTGGGTAGTCAATGATAGTCTTGAAGAACTGATAGACAATAATATAGAGTATCTTCCTTGGGAAGACATTATTAAGCTCACCTTTTTTGATCTCAGTGCTAATTGGCGTTTTTATACGAAATGTATCAGAGAACAAAATGAGTTTGATATGACAAACGCTATGGCTGAGCATTTAAGCTACTTAACAGTTCAGTTAATTGTAAAAAATAAATTTCAGCCTGATTCGCCTGAAGTTGCGTTAATACACGTAATGTCTCTGGGAATCAGCCAACTTTTGACGCATAATTTTTTAATAAACCATCCAGATGATTATGAATTGCTAACGGATAAGGCAATCAAGGCGCTTGATTTAACGATTGCTAAACTTAGTTGAACCAACTGGGCGCTTTGACTGCAGTTTTCAAAGCATCTTCCCACTCTTCATTGGCAATGTGAAATAAACTTAATGAAATTCCGTTCATACCGTTTGAAGTCATAAAACCACCGACTTTATCATAAACTACTTCCAATTTATTAATTTTCAACAGTTGACGAACATCATTATTAAAAATCATATTTTCCATTAAAGTAATTCCTCCTAAAGAATTTATTAAAAGTGCATATTTATCTTTAGGGGTCCACCTGAAGTTTAGTTTCAATTTGCTGATTAGTTCACGTGCAAGCAGTTCAGAAGATTTAAACGTTTCTTTGCGATAGCCTGGTTCTCCGTGAATCCCTGTCCCATAATAAATTTCACCCTCTTTAAGTGAAAATGTCCTTTTTTTAGTCCAAGGAAGATGTGAGCCGTTGAATGCGACGCCGATCGTCTTGACTTCCGGTAACAAAGCACTAGATATTTCCTGCAATTTTTCAATGGAAGCTCCGTTTTGAGCATAGTATCCGAGTATTTTGTGAAAAAAGACGGTTCCTGCAACACCACGCTGCCTTTTTTTTAGAGAAATATTTTCTACTGAAACGTCATCTGCAACAATACACATTCCAATTTGCCAGCCGTTCAGTTCAAGCTTCTTTTTTGCTTCTTTGAACGAAGTAACGTCGGCTTCAAAATTTTTAACAATGAAAAAGGCACGCTTTTGGGAAGTTAGCTGACTTACAAAATCAATAATTTCATCAGCTGTTGGCGGAGTAAAAATATTACCCATAATTATTCCACTCAGCATTCCTGGGCCGATAAATCCCCAATCAGATGGCTCATGGCCACTTCCTCCGCCTGAGATTAAGGGGACTTGGTCAATATTTAAGCCTCGTTCGCAAAAGCCATGAGTGTTTGCAACTCTTTTTAAAGAAGGGTATGCCCATTCAATCCCCTCTATCATGTCTTCTAGTAAAGTACTAGATTCATTTACAATATTCATATTTTTCATCCTTAATGATTTTTTCAGCTTTCATTATACATTAATATAATACTTCGAGTACAAAAACGCATTTTTATTAGTTTTAGCGCTTATTTAATTTGCTTTTCGAAACGTGTTTGATAGGTATTTAAGCGTGCATAAATGCGTTCAACATCTTTTGAGGTTCCTCGTAATTCAAAAAGGTCGATCAATGGAAAACTGAATTGCTGTGCATATTGTTTAGCTGTCAGACCAAATTGTGCATTAAAATTTCTGTTGCCGCTGCCGATAACACCATAACAGTTCTTATAATTATCAAAGTCTTCAAGCGTGTCACGCAGTTCGGTGGTCATAATCTCATTATTTCCATTATCAATGCCGTTTCCGCCGCCAAGGTAGGTTGGGACAAAGACAGCAAAAGGTTCAGCGATTTCTACTTCACCGCTTGCTTCAGATATTTCAGTGAGTTTAACCAATCTTTCTTCGGGGTTTTCCATATGTCTTTGTTTTGCGTACGCTTCTAATTTAGTTACAAAGGAACGCGTGTTGCCTTCAATACTGGTATATAAAATTTGTAAAGGCTTTGTTGAACACTTTTCAGTTGCCACTTTGCTATCTCCTTAAAAACTTAATTAGGACTAACTAAACTTCTTCTACTTCCTATTTTTCTACAATATATAGTATTACGCATTGGATGAATACACAATAAGCTGCTTTGACTTGAGTAGTGCAAACTTAATTAAGTACAGTGTATCTGAACTTGAAAAAGCAGCCCTTAAAGAAGTTATGAGCAACTTTTTTAAGTTTACGTAATACTTATTTTATAATCAATGTTGTAATGTTTTTTTATAAAAACGATTATAAACTAAATTTAATTTAAAAAGCATTGGAAAGAAGGATACAGTATATGACTCAAGAAAATAACCATTTTAACTATCTTTTGATTGGTGGCGGCATGGCAGCGGATAAGGCCGCAACAGGTATCCGTAAAACGGATAGCAAGGGGACAATTGCAATTATTTCGGCAGATAATGATGCGCCTTATGCTCGCCCGGCTTTGAGTAAAAAATTATGGGTAGATGAAGAATTTAAGGAAAAAGATACAGATCTTAAAACGGCTGAAAAAAATAACGTCAAAATATTTCTGAGTAAAAAAGTTACAGCCCTCGACCCCACGGCGCATTCTGTAGTGACTACAAACGGAGAACACTTCCGTTATGATAAGCTGCTTCTGGCAACTGGAAGCCAAGCACAACGTATCCCAGGACCAGAAAGTGATTTGGTAGTTGCTCTAAGGTCAAAAGCAGACTACAGAAAAATCAAGGCTCTTAGTGGGAAACAAAAGCATATTATAGTTGTCGGTAGTGGTTACGTCGGCAGTGAAATTGCAGCTGGTTTAATTCAAAACGAAACAAAAGTGTCTTTGATAATTAGTGGGCAAAAAATTTATGATGAGCGTTTTCCGGATTATCTGAGCAGTCAGTATCAGCAAAAATACCTTGATGAGGGAATTAATATCCTAGTCAATAAACACGCACAAAAATATGAAGTTGATGGACAAACAGTGAAACTTTACTTTAGTGATGGGCAGATTTTAGAAGGCGATGGGCTTGTCTTAGGTATAGGAGCAAACACCGATCACAGTTTGGGTGAAAATGCTGGACTATCTTCTGATAAATTCGGAATCATTGTTGATGAACACCTGCATACTTCTGCTCCTGATATTTGGGCTGCTGGAGATATTATTTCATATCCTGATAAAATATTGGGGCGTCAAAGTTCTGCACATGTTAACCATGCAGTTAAATCAGGGTTGATTGCAGGCAGAGCCATGGCTGGTGAAGAGGTCGTGTATGATTACACACCGTCGTTTTATAGCTGGGTTTTTGATATTTCGTGGGATGCAATTGGCCATCTCAGTTCTAAAATGCAGATGTACAGTGAGAAACTGCCGGGTGCGGCGGAAAAAAGTATAGTTTATTATTTTGACGACAGTGGAATTATTCAAGGAATCCTTTCTTGGAATTCTAAGGTAAACCTTAATCACTTGCGTAATATTCTTAAAATGAAGCCTACATTATCGCAACTACAGCAAGTCTTACCTCTTGAAAAAGTAGAATAGCTTTATAATAATAGTTATGCAAAGTGTAACTGAAGCATTTAAGCAGAATTAGAGTGTCTGTAAAGTTTTTTCTTGTAAAGACTCCTTTAGTATTGCAAGTAATTTTTGGGGAGTAAGTCAACTTTAAAATGAAAAGTTTGAGTATTAGAATATGATGCTTTAAATATTGTAAATAAAAAAGGACTGGGTCAAAACTTATGTTTTGGCTCAGTTTTTTTGGACTCTTTTACAATTCCATATCAACGTGTTTCAATAGTCAGTCTTTTCCACTTAACCACAAATTACGCATAGTCAAATGCGGACTATGTTCGTAATTAGCAGTTAATGCTCAAAGTTTAACGACTATTGGCACGCTCCCTTTTTTACTATAATGAAATTAGAAACCTGATAAACAGAGCTTAAATTAAAACTGAAAGAGCAGAACTAGAAAAATTTTTAAAAAGGAGAATTTAAATGCTGGCTTGGCAAGAATCATGGGCGGAAAACAAATATTATGTTACACTCACAGCTATTTTACAATCAGATTAGGGAAATAATAGCTAATAATGATTGGACACCTATAAAAGAAAAAGAATATCAGCAAATATTACAACAGACTGCTTTGATAAAACCGACTAAAGCAACTTTAATTACTGCCTATCAACACGTTTGGGAATACTTTAAGAAAATAGCTACTGCTGAAGAAAAGCAGCAGTAGCTTATCTATTTGAGTAATTTATCTCTGCAAAATGATTTATTAGGGCCATTTTTGGCTAAATTGACTTATAAATACCAAATTTCTTACTTAAAAAAGTCACAGTTGATTTTGCAATTTAAAGAGGTGAAATAAATGCGTTTGTGGCATCAAAGCTTAATTACCAGACTGCCTCGACAGCAATTGTTAGGGCAGCATCGCGAAATCGCGGCATTGCGAGGAAACGGCTGGGGGCGCCCGCATGCAACTGTAAATTATGTTTTTAAACATTCACCTTACAAATTGTATCAATTTCATCTTTTAGTTCTGGAGGAAATGAAAAGACGTGGTTATCACCCGGATAAGAAGTGGTTTGCTGCTGCTTATCGCGGCAAAGCCTGTCCGCTTTATCAAGCAATAAAGCCGGTGCTCTCACACAGCCGATTTATCTGGAACACGATGAAATTTATTTGAAAGAATGTCTGCAAAACTTGGCTGATAAAGGAATAAAAATAGAATTTTTATAACATGATTATGATATTGAAGAGCCAAAGAATAAGAACAGCTACACCTGTGTGAAATGATTTTCCACTGTGCAATTCTGCTAATATTCTTCGGCTCTTTGTTTGCTATATTAAGTTGTTGTTTATGGATGCATAGAAATGGCGTATTTATTCTGTGATATCTGGTTTATTCTTGAGAATCCATTTTTCAGCTTCAGGTGACCATAAACCATCATGCTTTGCTAGAATTTTCCCAAGTTCTGTTTGTGGGTCGACCTTGGCTAATTCTATCCTATCAAACTTTTTAGTAGGATACGTTAATTTTTTACCGCCACCTATTTCAGGCTGATTTAAAGTAGTTTCGGCTGCGGCGTTTAAGCCTAAAACGTGAGTAATAACTTTTGCCACATTTAATTTACCTGTTGCAATTATTTCAGCAGCTTTTGCTTCGTTTTCAGCATTACCACCTGAGGTTCCTGCGACATGAGTAAAATTGTAATGGACATCATAAAAATTCAGCGTCGCTTTAAAATCTTTATTAACCGGGCCGGCAAACTGATTTAGACAGCCATCCGCACGTAGTAATTCCCCAGCCAACGTAACTATTGGAGAAACACTGATTAGCGAAAAAACATCGTCGTATCCTTCATTATCGACTGCATTTAGCAAAAGTTTTTTCTGCTCTTCAATTGAAAGATTGTTTACATTAACAAAAATCATTTTTACTTCATCGGAAGGGTAAAGTTTTTTTGCCCTATCTAACTTTTCTTGGTTAATATCTGTTACAACTAATGTTTTTGGCTTTACATCAGCATGGATAGCATAGTCAATTGCAAGAAGTCCCATTGGCCCAGTACCACCAAGCAATAAAAGATTCCCATCTTTTTTGATTCCCATTTTGTGATTATAAGTATGGGGAATAAGATGGAATTGTGCATCAAAAGCAGCAATAACGCAACTTAAGGGCTCGCAAAGTGATCCTTCATAGTAAGCTTGACCATGGAATGGAATTAAACAGTTTAGTTCCATAACTTCATTAGGAATAACAATTGCAGTAGCATCACCGCCGATATATGGGTATGAATAACCTGGAACAAAGGGAGTATCATCACGAGCCAAGTTAGGCTGAACAACATAATCTTCTCCAACTGTAAATTTTGCTTGCCATTTTTTCCCAACCTTTAAAATTGTGCCAGCAAATTCATGACCAATCAAAGCAGGATTATGCTTAAGGTCATTAGGTGTTTTTTTGTGGTCTTCCCCCTCTTTGGCAAGTTTCCAAGAAGACATACACATGGTATCACTAACAACTGTGGCTAAAATTTCATCATCTTTAATTTTTGGAAGTTCAAATTCCTCAACTCGTAAATCTTCTTTCCCATAAATTCTAAGTCCAGTACTTTTCATAATTTCAGCGCTCCTTCACATTTGTGATTATAAGGTTTTGTGTAATAAATAACTTTTATCGCCATTATAATAGCACATAGTGTGAAGCTTGATAGACTAATTTATATTATTTCACATATGTGAAATAGAAAGATGTTTTATCTGACGAGCTACTTTGTCTGTGGTAATTAAAATGTCTAAGAGGTTGTCTCTTAATGCTCCTATAATTGCCTCAACTTTTCTATCCCCAGCCGCGACGCCAATAACCGTATTCATTTTCCGTAATTGTGATAAGCTGGCACCAACTAAATTAGGGTACACTTCTCGATATTCGTCTCCGTTTATAGAAAAAGACTGGGACAAGACATCTCCTACCATAGAATCTTTATATATTCCTTCAGAACCTTCTTCTTTATAAAATGCTCTCCAATTGTAATTATCTACCATTTTTGCACTCCCAATTCCAACTAAAGCGATATTTATTTTTTCCCATAATTGGACAGTACTTCTATTTGTCTCTGTAGAAAGAATTTCACGCATGATTTTTTCAGAGTTAATAAAAACCGGAGAATCAAGAGAAAACAAATTTGAATTAGGAATTTTGTTACACATTTGATGAACAAGGTGATTAGCTTGACATGAAATATCAAGTTTACCCATTGGACTGCCTATCAAAGGAACGATTGAAACATTTTCTGCTTTTTTTGAGAGGAAAAAATTTTCGATTACTTTTTTGAGTGTTTCTCCCCAAGACATCCCAATGATGGAATTATCCTTGATAAGTTCATTAAGAAGGTTATTTGTATAAACTGAAATACTTTCAAGATCATCTTGGTAATCGCTGCTATCTGCGGTAGGAACAATGATTGCTTGTTCCAAATTGAAATTTTTACAAATGAAGTCTGCTAATTGATCATTAACTTTACTTGTAGGAGGAGCCACAGTTATTTTAACGACACCTATTTTTCGTGCTGTTTTTAATATTCGGCTAATTTCTGTTCTATGAATATGCAGCATTTCTGAAATTTGTTTTTGTGAATAACTTTGCTTGTAATACAATTCCGATACTTGGATCAGACGTTCAATTTGTTTTGAGTTTGAATATGTCATAAGCGTCCTTCTTTCTAAAATAAATTATATCACAAATGTGAAAAAAATAAAAAAGCGTTTACATTGTTATGATTATTGGCTAATCTATAGGCGTAAAGCAAGTTGTAAAAATAAATAACTTTTATCACAAATGATACTTTAAAGTTGGGGGTTTTAATAATGGATTGGTTAAATTTAACGGACAAAACGTTTATTGTAACAGGTGGGTCCTCTGGTATTGGGGAAGCAATCATTAAAGAATTACTTCACGATGGTGCAAATGTTGTTAATGCTGATTTGAAAAAAGGTGATTTTGAAAATGATCATCTGCATTTTGTGGAAACAGATGTTACCTCAGCAAAACAAGTAGATAATGTTGTTCAAGAAGCTGTTAAAACTTTTGGAAGTTTGGCCGGTGTAGTTAATAATGCAGGAATTAATTTACCACGTTTACTCGTTGACTTGAGCGCCCCAAAAGGAAAATATGAACTTGATGAAAATGTTTTTGAAAAGGTTTTTGCTGTAAATGTAAAAAGTGTGTTCTTGATGTCTCAAGCTGTTGGACGTGTGTTAGCTAAAAATGGTAAGGGCGTAATTGTCAATATGTCTTCTGAAGCAGGATTAGAAGGTTCACAAGGGCAAAGCGTTTATGCAGGAACTAAGTCAGCAATTAATGGTCTAGGTCGTTCTTGGGCAAAGGAGCTTGGAAAATACAATGTACGTGTTGTCGGCGTAGCTCCAGGAATTATGGAAGCAACAGGTTTGAGAACGCTCAGCTATGAGCAAGCATTGGCCTATACACGTGGAATAACAGTAGAAAAATTACGCGAAGGATACAAAAGTACTACGACAACACCTCTAGGCAGAAGCGGCAAGTTAAGTGAAGTTGCAAGCTTTGTTGCATTCCTTCTTTCAGATAAAGCTGGATATATTACTGGAGTTACGGTCAACGTTGCCGGTGGTAAATCTAGAGGCTAAAAAGGCAGGTAACTAACTATGAATATTATTTTAGTAGGGCATCACAAAACCGCTGTCAGTATGAAAAATGCAGTGGAAATGATTTTCGGCAAGGTCGAGGATTTTTATCCAGTAACTTTTTTACCAAAGGAAGGACTCCAGGAATTAACAGCTAAATTGGAAAATACTATTCAAAGGTTAGATAAAACTAGAGAAATTTTAGTAGTTGCTGATCTTTTTTCTGGAACTCCTTATAATGCAGCAGCTACTTTATATTTACAACACAAGGTAACAGATGTTATTGCAGGAATGTCGCTCCCAATTTGTCTTGAGATTGCTACTCAAAAAGATAACATGAATACTTCTGAATTAGTTCATTACATTTTGGATAACAGTGCATCTTATACCAAAGTATTAAGTGACGTTTTGCAGCAACAAAAAAATGAAGAGGAGGATTTTTAATGATTATTACATTAGCACGTATAGATGACCGTCTCATTCATGGACAAGTTACTACCGTATGGTCAAAAAAAGCAGCAGCAGATCGGATCATTATTGTTGACGAAAATGTTTATCAAGATGAAATCAGGAAAACGCTTTTGAAACAAGCTTGCCCTCCAGGGATGAAAGTTAACATAGTAAATGTTCCTAAAGCAATTGCTGTTTTCAATAATTCAAAATATAAAGATGACAAAATATTTTATCTATTTACCAACCCTGCAGAAGCTTTGAAGCTAGTAAAAGGCGGTGTTCCTGTGAAGAAATTAAATATCGGAGGAATGCAATACAGCGAAGGGAAAACACAGATTACAAAGTCGGTTTCCCTTGATCAAGAAGATGTTAAAGCTTTTAAACAACTAGATCAATTAGGTGTCAAATTGGATTTACAGGTTGTCGAATCGGATCCCCATGTTAATATAATGGACAAAATTTCCGAAAAATATAAGGGGTGAGTTAAACCATGTCAATATTACAAATCATTTTGATCTTTATCTGGTCTTCAATTGTTGGCAGTGGAAGTGTACTAGATGAATTCCAAACACATCGTCCCTTAATTGCTTGCAGTATTATGGGACTTATTTTAGGCGATCCCGCCAAAGGGCTTGTTTTAGGGGGGACACTGGAACTAATTGCTTTGGGATGGATGAATATTGGTGCTGCCCAGTCTCCTGATTCAGCTTTGGCAAGCACAATTTCAACTATTCTGGTTATCGTCGGTGGCCAAAGTATCGGGAAAGGGATTGCCATTGCTCTTCCAGTAGCAGCTGCGGGACAAGTTTTAACAGTATTTGCTCGTACAATCACAGTTGCTTTTCAACATGCTGCAGTAAAAGCCGCAGAGAATGCAAACTTTAGAGCAATTGAAATACTACACTTCTCTGCTTTGTTTGTGCAAGCTTTGAGAGTCTCAATTCCCACAACATTGGTCGCTGTTTTTGTCAGTCCAGATATGGTTAAGGCAATGCTTGATGCGCTTCCGAAAGTTGTCACTGGAGGACTGACAGTTGCTGGCGGCTTTATCGTGGTGGTTGGATATGCCATGATTTTGAATATGATGAGTGTTAAGTATTTAATGCCTTTCTTCTACTTGGGTTTTGTGCTTGGCGGATATTTGAAATTGAGTTTGCTGGCTTTTGGGATAGTAGGTTTAATATTTGCAATCCTTTATGTGCAATTGAATCCTAAGTTTGCACATCCAGTGAAAGCTGTTGCTGAAAGCAACCAGTCTAATTCAGGTGGAGACTTAGCCGATGATGAACTTGAAGATTGAAGGGAGGACTTATTATGGAAGACAAGAAAACGGAGATAGCGAAAGAAAAAACTAAGTTAACAAAAAAAGATATTTTTCAAACATTTATATTTGAAAATTTTCAACAGGCTTCTTTTAACTTCGAAACTATCCATGGACTTGCGTTTTGTGTTGATATGATTCCAACTATTAGAAGAGTATACAAATCAAAAGAAGAAAGGGTAAAAGCACTTAAAAGACATCTTGCCTTCTTTAACGTTACACCTGCATTTTGTGGTCCAGTAGTTGGGATTACTATGGCAATGGAACAGGGGCGTTCTGAAGGAGAAGAGATTGATGAGGGGACTATTCAAAGTTTAAAAGTCGGTTTGATGGGACCGTTAGCAGGTGTAGGAGATCCTTTAATGTGGGGCACGTTGCGTCCTATACTTGCCGCTCTTGGTGCTTCCTTAGCACTTCAGGGGTCTTGGTTTGGACCTTTGATCTTCTTCTTTGCTTTTAATGGTGTCCGTTTAGGACTTAAATGGTACGGTTTAAAATTAGGTTTAGATAGAGGATTAGCACTCGTTAAAGATATCTCAGGTAATCTTTTACCAAAGCTAACAGAAGGTGCAACGGTTTTGGGACTATTCATCATGGGGGTGTTAGTTACAAAATGGACAACTATCAATATCCCATTAGTGGTTTCGCGTACTACAACTGGCGGGAAAACAACAGTTACTACTTTTCAACAAATACTTGATCAGCTTTGTCCAGGGCTTCCTGCTTTAGGCTTAACCTTATTGATGATGTACCTTTTGAAGAAAAAAGTTAATCCGATAATCTTGATTTTTGCACTGTTTGGGCTTGGAATATTAGGATATGGGCTTGGAATTCTTAAATAGTCTGGAAGTGATATGATGACCGATAGTTCTATTGCAATGATAATTGGAGTATTGCTACTTTCTTTAGGATTATTTTCTAAAAATATTAATTTTAAAAAAATGCAAAATAAAGCGAGTCGTAATGTTAAGTATCTTTATATTTTAGCAGGATTATTACTTGTCTTCATCGGAATTTTTCAACAATTTTAAATTAAGACTATATCAAGCATTGATTCAAAGTTAATTATTGTTGTGAAAAAGATTAAGATAATAATTTTTTGTAGCCTAGTTAAAGTTGAATTGTATAAAAAATAGATAAAGGTTTGGTCTTTTACTGAATCTGATTTAGCATAGTGCCGATTAAATTAAAGTGGTAACGTGGTTAACTTTCCTTGCTTTGTTAAATGCAAAGTGGGGATTTTTTTATTCTTTCATTAATTTAAACTTAGTTAGAAGCGAATTACGATGTACGATTAAAACCAAAACTGGTAACTATATTTATGATGTTGTAAGGAATTTTTTACGGACATTTTCACTTGAAGATGCGCCCATAACATATCGGACAGAAGAATTAGAAGATGATGCTCTTCTAATAGTTCGGCGTGTGCAAGTCAAAGTAAGTAAGTTAAGCATGGATTAAAGGCTGTTACTAGTGGTAAATTTAGTCGAAGCTGCCGGCATTAGACTTTTTGTGGAAGCTTAGAGAAATTACAAAGTATGACTATCAAAGAAATTATTTGTTTAAATGAGCAGAAAATAAACTGATAACGCTGAATTTGCAGGCAAAGTATCTTATAAAACGGACCATTCATTTTTCACAGTTTTCAAATTTTTTCAAACGGTCATTCCAGTAGAGATTGTATCTAAGCAAAAATATTGTAGCTGAGTTTCTTGGCAAACAGCTGCGTTTACTCGTTTATAAAAGGTTTTAAATATAGATAATAATATTTACTAATTTTTGTAATATCTGGATCAGTAATATTTAAGAATAGTTATTCAAATAACCAAAGCAAGAATATAAATGCGAGTATTTTATGGTATACTCGCAATATTAATAAAACGCTTTCTAAAATATTTTATCTGCAGCTGTGTAACTTAGAGTTTAAAGGAGGCTTCACTATGGTTTATGATTTAGAGCCAGAAAAAGCAATTTCTGATTACGAATTTGCAGTAGAAGGGAAAAAAGGTATTTTAGAAGAACTACGTAAAGAAGTTTCAAAACTCGGGAAAACAACTTATTAATTGTTTTTGAATGTTATCCGGGAACTGATCTGCAAGAACTGCGAGATGATATTATAATTCCGCTGCATGCTGATAAAATTCAGCTTGCAGATGACCTGGCTATGGATGAAAATCAGTTGAATGTAAAAGTTGCTGATAAACTAACAACTGATCGGGTTTTTGGACGAATGACGCAGTATAGCCTAGAAGAATTTTACCCAGATTATCTTGAACAGAGAAAGATTTTTGAACATCCCAAGGGCCTTAATGTTATTTATGGAACCGGTGCAGCTATACTCGCACCTGAACCTGATATTTTAATCTACTGTGACCTGGCACGCTGGAAAATACAGTTGCGCTATCGTGCTGGTATGAGCAACTGGCACCGACATAACGAACAAGAGGATGCACTTAGAAAATTTAAGGGTGGCTATTTTCTTGATTGGCGCTGGGCTGATCAGTTAAAAAAACAGCTGCTTCCAAAAATGGACTTTTATTTAGATACTAATATAAAAAAAAAGCCGCGAATGATTGCTGGAATTGATCTACTGCATGGGTTAGCTGAAGTCATTACCGGACCATATCGAACTGTTCCGTATTTTGATGAAAGTGTATGGGGCGGTTGCTGGATGAAAAAAAATTTTAAACTGTCTGATAGTAAACCAAATTATGGTTGGGCATTTGATGGTGTTCCTGAAGAAAACAGCCTTTATTTGAGATATGGAACAGTTAGGATTGAAGTTCCGGCGACTAATCTGCTCTTAGTGGCCCCTCAAAAAGTGCTTGGGGTAAAAGTTTACGCGCGCTTTGGAGCAGAATTTCCACTGCGTTTTGATTATTTGGATACTGTTAAAGGTGGAAATTTAAGTTTACAAGTTCATCCTTTAACTGAATATATCAAGGCTAAATACGGGATGGGCTACACACAAGATGAAAGTTATTATATTTTGAAGGCTACTCCAAAGTCAGCGGTTTACCTTGGTGTAAAAGATGATGTTAATAAAGAGGCACTAAGCAGTGACTTGAAAGCTGCTGAAGAGGGCAAGCTACAATTTGCAGCTGAAAAGTATGTTAACAAGTTTCCAGCAAAACAAGGCGACCATTTTTTAATACCAGCAGGAACTATTCACTGTGGTGGAAGTGAAACTGTAATATTAGAGATCAGTGCTACTCCGTATATTTTTACTTTTAAAATGTGGGATTGGGGCCGAGTTGGTCTAGATAAAAAACCGCGCCCAATTCACTTAAAAGAAGGCTTAGATAATCTGCAATGGCAGCGTGACACAAAGTGGGTTAAAGAAAACTTGATTAATCACGTTATTCCTATTTCCTTACAGCAAAATGAAGTGATTGAAAGGACAGGATTAGCTGAAAGTTTTGAATTCATTGAAACTTGGCGTCATCGTATTAAGACTGCTGGAAAATTTGAAAACCATGGCAGTGTAAACATGCTGAATATGGTAGTAGGAGAAAAAGCAGTTGTCAAAAGCCCTCATGGTTCATTTGCTGATTTTGAAATCCATTTTGGCGAGACTTTTATTGTTCCTGCGATGATAGAAGAATACTTGATTGAAAAAGAAACAGATAAGGAAGAAATTATTGTACTTCAAGCGTTTGTAAAGTGAGGTAGAAAATGATTGATCCCGGTTTTGAAATCAGAACGGATACGAAAAATTTGGACTTTAAATTTAGTCCGAAAAGTTTTGGCCCAAAAACAAAAAAAGAAGGCTTAGTGAGGTGCGGTCTAGTTTACTAGATAAAAATGCTAAAGGACCGGATGTCATATATGGAATTGCCATGGATATTGGGAGAATCGCAGATCGGGCAGATTTAATTCAGCGTCATCTGTTGTATGGTGCTGTTATTTATGCTTCTGGGCATTTGGGAAAAGAGCCGATTCGCAGTCAAGGGCATATTCATTCGATTTCGCCTTCTGCTCAATTTTCAACTCCAGAAGTCTATGAAATTTGGGAAGGCAAATGCATTGTGTTGATGCAGGAAACTGCAAATAAGGATCCCGGAAGAGTATTCGTAATCCATGCATCTCCAGGAGAATTAATAATTGTTCCGCCTAGATGGGCGCATTGTACAATTAGTGCTTTATCAGGAACCCCGCTTGTATTTGGAGCTTGGTGTATTCGTGATTATGGCTTTGAGTATGAACAGATTCGTTCACACCATGGACTGGCGTTTTACCCAATTTTAAATAACAACGAAATTACTTGGCGGTATAACGACCATTATAAAAAGACATTACTGATTGAAAAAACATCTCAGCGATATACTGGATTAGGAATAAAAAGAGATAAGCCGATATATACTCAGTATACAGAAAATCAGCATGCATTTGACTTTGTGACCAAACCGCAAAAGTACATGGATATTTGGAATAATTTTATTCCTTGATAGGAACGGCCTCAGATTAAAATCTTCCCATTTTTAACTAGTAGAAAACACAAACTGCATGAATATTGTTCAGCAGTTTGTGTTTTTATTGTGATATTAACAACTAATGAAATAATGTATTTTTAAAAGAGATTATCACCTAATGCATGCTGTGCTGCTAAATTCAACAGGCTCCACTGACGGTCAAAACCTGGCTGGAAGAAGAAGTCAGCTTCGGCTAAATCTTCAAGACGCAACTTATGCTGGATAGCGAGCGCAATCACATTGCCTTGAGCTGTGAGATCATAAGTTGACAATACTGCCCCGCCGACAATACGATGTGAATTCGGTTCATATGCCAGTTTGACGAAAACAGATACATTACCTTTATCTGCAGGAACATATTGCGGTCTTAATGTGTCTTGGTAAAAAGAAGTCTTAATTGAGATTCCTGCACGTTTTGCTGTTGTTTCATTAAGCCCGCTCGTTGCAAAGTGGTAGTCAAAGACACTTAGTGCTGACGAGCCCACGATTCCCTTGAATGGAACTTCTGGTTTTTTTTCAAAGAGATGCTGAACAACATAACGTGCTTCTCTGCGAGCTACTGTTGCCAGTGCGATTGGAAGGTGTTTGCCAGCAGCTACTGAATAGGCAAGCGTTGCGTCCCCAATTGCATAGACATCAGGCAGGTTAGTACGCAGATATTCATCTGTTTTAATAAATCCGTGTCCATCTAATTCTATAGTTCCGTTAAGCCATTGTGTATTAGGCTGGACTCCAACTGCTTGTATCACAAGGTCACTTGGATATTCTTTGTCTTCAGTTTTAACTGTCTCAACCTTGCCAACTCCAGCAAATTCTTGAATATGTGCATTCATTACCACTTTAACGCCTTTATCATTAAGCTCTTTTTCAATAATAGAAGTCATTTCAGGATCAAGATAAGCACCTAACGGATGATCGATTACATCTAGAAGAGTTACGTTCTTTCCTGCTTTGCGGCTTGCCTCAACAGCCTCTAAACCGATATAACCGGCACCGACTACCGTTACATTTTTGACTTTTTTATCCTCTAATTTTTGTTTAATGCTGGTAGCCCAATCGTAGCCCCGCATTAAATAAACATTCTTAAGCTTTTTTCCAGGAATCGGCAATTCTTTTGGTACAACTCCAGAACTTAAGATTAACTTGTCATAACCAACTTCTTCAGTGTCACCTGACTGATTGGATTTAACAGTTACAGTTTTTTTGTCTGCATTAATATGGGTAACTTCATGATTATTTAGCAGATGAACTCCCTTTTTTGTGAATTGTTCAGGTTTGAAATTACGAACGTCGTTTACATTTGTTACACTGTTTTCAAGATACAATTGCATCCCGCACGACATGAACGAAACAAAATCACCAGCCTCAAACAAGGTGATATCAACATCACTATTTCTTTGCAGCAATTCTAGAATTGCTTGATGCCCGCCATGGGAAGCTCCAACGATAATTACCTTTGACTTTGCCATTAAAAAACAACCTCCTATAATGTTGGTTATTGAATAACTATATTTACTGGTTATCCATCCATAAACTATTTTATAATTATTCTAAATTACAGTCAAATAAAACAGTTTTATTTATGAATTGTAATTATTTTTCGAATAAGTCAGCCTAAAAAGACTTAGCTTTTCAACAAATATAGAATATTATTAAAATATAGTTGACATTTTCTCATAAATGACTGATAATACTGTAAAAATAAGTGAAATAAACAGTAGGATGAGTAATTAAAGAGCTGCTTTCAGAGAATCGCTGGTTGGTGTAAAGCGATAAGAAGTAATTTAATGAAGATGGTCCTATCTTTAAAGTTACATTGCTAAGCCGATTATAAGCGGTAAAGCGGTGGCGGTAACTTCCGTTATAGAGTTAGAGGTAATAGTACCTCTTGAGAAACTGCTTGTGAAAGCTGTTTAAACTAAGGTGGTAGCACGGAAATGAGTACTTTTCGTCCTTGTTCGAAAGAACGGGGATGGAGAGTACTTTTTTTATAGAAAGGAGTCCTTTAAAATGACAGGGTTTAACACACAACTAGTTCATGGTAAAGAAATTAAAGATAATAATACAGGCGCAATTAATATGCCGATCTATAATTCATCCACCTATCAGTACCCTAAAATTGGCGATAAAGTCCGTTGGGATTATGCACGCTCAGGTAACCCTACTAGAGAGTTTCTAGAAAAACAAGTAGCACAGCTTGAAAACGGTGCGTGCGGTTTTGCCTTTGCCTCAGGGATGGCAGCAATTCATGCTGTTTTTGCAATTTTTAAGCCGGGTGATCATATTTTGATTGGCCAGCAGCTGTATGGCGGCACTTATCGCTTGATTAATCAATATTTTAAACTGCAGGGAATAACTTTTACTACTGTGGATACACGCAATCTAAAAAAAGTAGAAGAAGCAATTCAAGATAATACAAAAGCAATCTATTTTGAACCGGTTACGAATCCATTATTGCATGTAACGAGTGTTAAAAAGATAGCAGCTGTTGCTAAAAGGCATAATATATTAACAATTGTTGATAACACATTTTTGACACCGTACCTGCAGAAGCCTTTAGATTTAGGAGCAGATTTTGTCGTTCATTCTGCAACTAAATATTTAAGCGGACACTCTGATGTAATTGCAGGGCTGGTAGTTGCAAAGACTTTTGCACTAGGAGAAAAAATTTATTTTGTACAAAATGCGCTTGGCGGTGTACTTTCACCTGAAAGTGCAAACCTTGTTCGCAGAGGCATTCAGACACTTTCAGTCCGATTAGACAGGCAGCAGCAAAATGTGGCTGCTATTATCAGCTTTTTGCAAGGAAGACGCGAGGTAGTTCAGATTAATTATCCGGGTATTTCAGGGACTAAGGATCATGAAATCGCACAACATGAATGCCGGGGATTCGGAGGGGTTTTTTCTTTCACATTGAGTCCAGCAGTTAACGCATCAAGCTTTGTTAATCATCTTCGCTTGCTTAAACTTGCAGTTAGTCTTGGCGCGGTGGAAAGCTTAGTAGAAATACCTTATGAAATGAGTCATGCAGAATTACCGCCGCGAGAAAGAATTAATGCTGGAATTACTCCTCAATTAATCAGATGTGCAATTGGTATTGAAGATAGTGAAGATCTGATTGCTGATATAAAAAGCGCACTTGCAGCAGCTGTAATACCAAAAAATTCAACTGTTGTTTCATTATTAAATTCCAAGGGAACTTTAGTTAATAAGTAGGAGAGTGAAAATTTTGGAAGATTGTAAATTTAATACTCGAAGAATTCATGCTGGTTATAAACCCAGTGAGCATCATTTTGCTTCATCCGTTCCAATTTATCAAACTGCTGCATTTGAATTGACCAACACGCAAGTTGCTAATCAGATAGTTACAGGACAACTGCCGGGGCGGTTTGATTACTCGCGAGATGGTAATCCGACTGTTGCAGTGTTTGAAAAAAGAATTGCAGCACTGGAAGGTGGAGTGGATGCAGTTGCTGTGGGATCAGGAATGTCTGCAATTTCGTTTGCAATTTTTAATGTTGCAGAAGGAGGCGGCAGAATTATTGCGCCTACGAATATTTACGGCTCCAGTTTAGATGAATTTCGTAACTTTTTTCCAAAATTTGGGATTAATTTTGATCTGGTAGACAGCCCTAATGATTTTGAAGGAATAAAGCGGTTGATCGGCTCAGATACAAAGGCAATTTATGTTGAAAGTGTAGCAAACCCCAGTACTGAGATTGCAGATATTGAAGGTTTGGCTAAGATTGCACATGAAGCTGGAATTCCACTGATTGTAGATAATACCTTGCCGACTCCTTACTTGTTGCGTCCGTTTGAATACGGCGCAGATATTACTGTTTATTCTTCTACTAAGGGAATTAATGGGCATGGAAATGCACTTTCGGGTCTGGTGGTTGACCATGGGAAGTTTGACTGGAATAACGGTCATTTTCCTCAGTTTACCGAGAATGAATTTATTTTAGGCGATGAAGAACAGCATATCCAACATAGTTTTGTAAGCAAGTTCGGCAACGCAGCGTTTATCAAGAGGATCAGAATGAAGTATGTTCGCCTCCTAGGCTCTGTGCTTGGACCTAGTGAAGCATATCTGATCCTGTTGGGATTAGAAACAATCTCTGAAAGATTGGATAAAGAGGTTTCGAATGCCAAGAAAATTGCAGAATTTTTAGCACAAAGCCAATATGTGAAACAAGTATTTTATTCTGGTACTGAAAGTAACAATAAGTTGTTAAAAAAATATTTTCCCAAAGGCGTAGGAGCCTTGTTATCTTTTGAATTAAAGGGGAAAGAAAGTAATGTTGCAAAGCTAATTGAAAATTTACACATCTTTAGCTACTTGCCGAATATTGGAGATGCGAAATCATTAATTGTCAATCCTGCGAGAACTACCCATAGAGAAGTGCCGCAGAAAATCCGCATTAAACATGGATTAAATAATCAACTGCTCAGGTTGTCGATTGGATTAGAAGACGCTGATGATTTAATCACTGACTTAAGGCAAGGGCTGGAAAGAGCTTTTTACTAAAAAATATTAAAAAAACTTCAGTAATCTTTAAGTTTTGTCGGAGTTTTTTATACAAGTCTTTTATCGTTATTCTTAATGGTTTGGCCTACAATCCATCATTGTTGCGGCTATCCATTAAGAAGGGACTAAGTCAAAAGTTAGCTTTTGACTTAGTCCCTTCTGTTTTTAATCCGAAATATTTGCATTAACATGTTTTAATAGTAAGTTTTTCTGGTTTAAAAGGTTAGTTGTTTTTTATCATAAAAAGTGTACTTAAATTATTTACAGATTTTTGCAGTTGTGTTGACATCTCCTTAAGCGTCCCATAAGAATTTGAGCTGCTTCTCATTGATGTTTCGGCTGAAGAAGTCATCTGAAGGATAGCTTCAGAGCTTTGTAGAATAGCGTTAACCTGTTCTGTAATATTTCCAATGTGATCTTGAATTTCCGATGCTTCTTTCCGCACTTGATTAGATAGTTTGCGAATCTCTTTAGCAACAATTGCAAAGCCGTGTCCAACGTCACCAGCTCGTGCAGCTTCGATAGAAGCATTCACTGCAAGCATATTGGTTTGTTTTGAGATTCCATGGATTGTTTTAACGATATCATTAGTTTGTTCTGATCGGTTTGATAAAAAGCGGCTACTTTTCATATTATCACTTGAAGAAGAAGTAATTTCTTGAATATTATTTTGTAAAGAATGAAGGTTACTTCGTCCTCCTTGTGCTATTTCGTCCACTTTTTGTGAAATTTGCGAAACGGTTTTGAGTGAAGCATTCAGCCTTTCGGTCCTTTTAGTAATATCAAAACAGACCTTCATGACGCCAACGACTTGTCCATGTTCATCATTGACAGGAAAATAGTTGGCTTCAAGAAAAACTTGAGCATCATTCTTGTCTTTGCGAATAACACGATCCTGATAACTTTGCCCATTTAAGAGTCTGCTCCAAAATTCTTGATAACTGTCGCTTTTGACATAATCAGAAAAGCATAGGTCATAATGGTGAAGACTCTCTAATTCGACAGTAGTATACTTCAGTATTTTTGCAAACAAAGGTGTTGTATATATAATTTTTTTATTAATATCAAAAATTACAACTGCCATTTCTCGTGAAAGTGCTGTAGAAAAAGCTCTTTTGACTAATTGTTCAGTTTCCATATTTACCCCCTGAGGATAATTGATTAATTTTACCTCAATCATTAGTATCGTCTAAAACGTTTAATTTTTAAGCACAATGAAAAATGTAAAAACAAGTTAAAAATTTATGAAGAGAGTAAGAAACACAAAGCAGTAGTGCAAAATTTGGTAAAATAAATTGCAAACTATTTTAAATGAAAAAACTGCTTTCTTTCAATTCAACAGTTTTTAATGCACCGAGTACGTTACTTCATTATTTTTTATGGTAGTATTTAAAAAAGTAAGGATAAAGGAACTCATTTTCGTGAAATATAAAAGACGAGTACGAAAGGGACGGTTGGTTGTAGCAAATGAACAAATATATAATTTCTATGTATGATAAAAGTCAAAATGAAGCTGGTCCTAAGGCCAAAACAGATATAGTGCATTTTTTAGAAAAATCAGCTTTCAAAGGAATTGAATTTTATTTTAACGGCGGTCGTAAAGCTGAATTATTGAGTTTTAAGCAAGTAATATGGGACATTCCGCATAGACTGAATAAACTGACACCGGGTGTTGTTTTATTTCAGTACCCTGCTTTTAACGCTAGGACAAATACTAAAATAGTGCAGACTGTCAGAAAGAATAAAGGTGCAAAGCTATTTTATATACTGCACGATGTAGAATCTCTACGTCATCGACATGATGATGTAGAGTTTCTCAAAGATGAGATTAATTTTTTTAATCAAAGTGATGGGTTGATTGTGCATAATGACAAAATGCTGACGTGGTTGAAAGAAAAAGGTGTTACTAGGCCTATGGTTAGCCTGCAGCTTTTTGACTATGACAATCCACAGCCGTTATTAAGCAGCCGACCATTTGAACGCACCCTATGTTTTGCTGGTAACTTGAAAAAGTCAACGTTTCTTAGCAAACTACAGTTGAAGCATCGGTTGGAGCTTTTTGGGCCGAATCAATGTGACAATTACCGGGGAAATATTCATTACCGCGGGTCTTTTACTCCTGAATTTCTTCCGTGCAAGTTGACACAAAATTTTGGGCTGATCTGGGATGGCGGAAGCCTGAAAACATGTGATGATAAGTTTGGAAGCTATCTTAGATACAATGATCCGCACAAGGCGTCTTTGTATTTGAGTTCAGGCTTGCCTGTTATTATTTGGGAAAAAGCTGCTCTAGCGGGTTTTGTTAAAAAACATAGACTGGGGATTTTAATTGCTGACCTGCATGACCTTGATGGGGTACTGGAACAGATATCTGAGAGCCAGTATCAAGAACTATGTATCAATGTTGAAAGAGTAGCACATAAATTACGATCAGGTTACTTTATCCGCAATGCTTGGAATTCTTTGCTTGAAAAGGAACAGGAGAGTCTAAAATGATACCTAAAAAAATTCATTATTGCTGGTTTGGCAATACCCCATTGCCCAAACAGTATCAACAATATATTGACGGTTGGAAAAAACTTTGTCCTGATTACGAGATTATTTGTTGGAATGAAACAAATTATGATATCCACAAAAATAGATATATGGAACAAGCCTATGAGGAAAAAAAATGGAGTTTTGTTTCCGATTATGCAGGATTTGATGTTGTTTATGAGTATGGGGGGATCTATCTAGACACAGATGTTGAATTAGTGAAGAACTTAGATAGTTTGCTCAATGAAAATGGCTTTTTTGGGATGGAAACTAACGAAGAAGGAGTTTTTGTGGCACCAGGCCTAGGTTTTGGTGCTGCTAAAGCTGACAAAATCATCAAAGGATTAAGGGATATGTATGAAGGAATAAGGTTTATCAAAAAAAACGGCGAATTGAATACTATTGCTATTCCAGTTTACGCAACGAAGTACCTTGTGCAGTCTGGATTTGAAAAAAGAAATGAATTACAAAAAATTGAAGGTATTATGATATATCCTACGGAATATTTTGCACCTATGGATTTTTTAACCGGCAAAGTACAAATCACAGAAAAGACTTACAGTATCCACCACTACAGTGCATTGTGGCAAGATGAAAGAAGCCGCGTACATACAGAAATTATCAGAAGGAACAATCGACGTTTCGGCAAAAAATGGGGAATGAAGCTGAATTTGTTTTTAAGAATAGGCTGGGGAGTTGCTCGCAGAGTGCGCAGTTTATTTCGTCATAATAATTAGTCTATAAGGAGATGAAAAGCGAGAGATAATGCGATGAAAAAAATTAGTGTAATTGTTCCTATTTATAATGTAGAAAAATATCTGCGACGTTGCCTCGATAGTCTGCTTGCACAAACAATGAAAGATTTTGAATTAATTTTGATTAATGACGGCAGTACAGATTCATCTGGAAGTATTTGCCGAGAATATCAAAAAAAAGCGCCGCAGCTAATTAAATATTATGAAAAAGCAAACGGCGGTTTATCAGATGCACGTAATTATGGAATGCGTTTTGCTACTGGAGAGTACCTGCTTTTTATTGACTCAGATGACTATGTGGAGACACAGATGCTTGAGAATATGTATGCATTGACTAAAAATGGTTCAAAAAAAATTGTTGAATGTAATTTTGTGTGGGAATTTAAGGATTTTTCTAAAAAAGACAAGGGAAGGGCTTATAATTCATTATCTGAATACTTGGTCAAAGGAAGAGTTGTAGCGTGGAACAAACTCTACCGTAGAGACTGGCTTTTTGATACAGGGGTCCTTTTTCCTTATGGCAAACTCTATGAGGATCAGGTTTTCTTCTTTGAGACAGCAGCTTTTTTAAACAATATTTCGGAAGTAGCGAGTGATTTTAATTACGAAGTTCATTATACACAACGTTCTTCTTCAATTTCATACAATGAAACAAATCGAATTATCGAAATTTTTTGGATCTATGAAGATATTATTGCTTTTTATAAAGCAAAAAAGATCTATGCGAGATTTGAACAAGAACTTGAGTATCGCTTTTGCCGTAATTTGTTAGGAAATGTATTGCTTAGAAAGGCAATTAAAATTAAGGATAAAAATTTGAGAAGGAGGCTTTTAGATCAGATTTGGCGAAAAGTCCATGAATGGTTTCCAAATTGGAAGAGAAACTGTTACCTGCACAAGCATGACAGAGTAAACTATTATTTAAGAGCCCTCAACAGGTTCTGGTATCAAATTTTTTACTTTATTTAAGTAAAAGTGCTAGGATAACTTAGTTAACTGTATTATTTTGAAAATACTTTATTTTGAGGTGAACTGATGTTCCTAGCTATTAAAGAAATCAAACATGATAAGTTACGGTATGGTTTAATTATCAGCTTGATATTTTTTGTCAGCTACTTGGTTTTTGTTTTGACAGGTTTAGCATCAGGTTTATCTAATTTGAATAAATCTGCACTTGAACCTTGGCATGCAGAAAGGATTATTCTTAATAAAGATGCACAAGGCCGCTTGGCTCAATCTTTTTTGCCCCTAAGAGATCTTGGAAAAATTGGAAATAGGGGAGCGCAGATTGCGCAATATTCTACAATTGTCAAGGGAAAGAGCGGACAAAAAGAAGAGAATACTCAGCTTCTGGCGGTCAATAAAGATGAGTTTATTTATAAAAGGCTTCCGTTGATTGCTGGAGATAAGTTCACTGCAGAAAAAGAGGCATTAGCTTCCGCTAAATTCAAGACTGACGGATATAAAGTAGGTGATTATTTTACTACTGCTAATTCGAAAGAACAGATTAAGATAGTCGGTTTTACTAAAGAGGCTTCACTAAATGCTGCTCCTGTGGTTTACATTTCCTTTGAAACGCTGGGTAAAATAGATAAAGATGTTACTAACGGAGTGGTTTTGAATAAAAAATTGGATAAAAATATAAAACTTAGTGATAGCGAAAGTTATACGCTTACCCAGTTTATTAACAAATTACCAGGTTATAGTGCCCAGCAGCTGACTTTCAATTTTATGATAGGATTTCTTTTCATAATTATTTTGATAATTATCTCAATTTTCCTTTATATTTTGACAATCCAAAAGCTCCCAAACTTTGGAGTAATGAAAGCTCAGGGGATTCCAACCCGTTATCTGGTACTCAATACATTGACTCAGACTCTCATTATATCTGTTGCTGGTGTCGGAGTTGCCATAGTATTATCAATTTTAACTGCGGTTGTTTTGCCTACCCAAGTACCAATCTCTATTTCTCTTTCCAGTGTGTGCGTTGCTGGGACAGGAATTATTTTAATGTCGTTGTTGGGCTCTTTGATTCCAATTCAACAAATTATAAGGGTTGACCCGGTTAAGATGATTGGAGGATAAAGTGACAGGATTAAAATTGATAGATGTAAGCAAGGTATATGGGACTGGCAGCAGCCGGTTTGTTGCACTAAGCCAAGTCAACTTTGAAGTTGAAGAAAGCCAGCTGGTTTTAGTGGTAGGACCGTCTGGTTCTGGAAAGACAACTTTTCTTACAATTGCAGGCGGGCTGCAGACTCCTAGTTCTGGAGATGTATTGATCAACGGGCAAGATATTACCTTGCTTTCTCAAAAAGAACAGACTAAAATGCGATTAACTACTGTTGGCTTTGTGCTTCAGGCCTATAATTTAGTACCTTACCTGACAGTAAAAGAGCAATTTGATTTGCTTGAAAAAGTTAAAACGAATAACCTTTCCGAAAAGCAGTTCAATTCAGTTTTAAATATTCTAGGAATAAAAGAACTGCTGTTCAAATATCCAGATGAATTATCTGGAGGGCAGAAACAACGTGTGGCGATCGCAAGGGCATTGTTTGCTGATCCAGAATATATTTTAGCAGACGAGCCCACTGCCTCACTTGATACTGGACGTACGATGCAGGTTATGAACCTATTGAAAAGGCTGGCCCATGAAAACCAAAAAACAATTATAGTAGTGACGCATGATCTCCGGTTAGAAAAAATGGCGGATAAGGTTTATCAGATAACCGATGGAAAAATGAAGAAAGTCTAGACGAATAAGAAGTTTAGGTACGTGTTTTCATGACACTGGAGTTAAAAGTTCACGATTTACGATTTTTTATTGAGCTTCAGCTTTCAATAGGCTGAAACGGGAGGTTTAGGAGTATGTGTACGAGTATTTTTCAAGTGGGGGCAGATGGCAGTCATGTACTTTCACGTACCATGGACTGGCATAGGTTGGTTGCAGGCCCAGTCTTTGTCCCTCGTAATTTTAGGTGGCAATCAGATTTCGATGGTATTTCTCGCACGAATCGGTTTGCAATGCTTGGAACTGGGAGAAAGCGTGATTTTGAGATTGATATTTCTGATGGAGTTAATGAATGCGGTTTAAGTGTACAAAAACTAACATTTAAGAATGGGGCACAGTTGCTTGATGAATGTGATAATGATCATATTTGCTTAGCACCTTTTGAGCTACCATTATATTTACTAGCAAACTTCAGTTCGGTAGCAGACATTGAAACACATATTGAAGAGATTCGTTTATTGAGTGGAAAAAATGCAGTAAAGGATTATGGTTATCCGGAACTCCACTACGTTGCGGCAGATAAGACAGGGCGGATTGTAATTATAGAGCCGAACCGGCAGCCGCTTAAGTTGCAGGATAATCCTCTTGGGGTGGTTACTAATGCATATGATTTTAAGCAGCAGCTAAAAAAATTAGCAGGATATTTGAACTTTACCCCAGAATTTATTAATCAAAATATTTCTAATGATGTTTCAAAAATAAGCACTGGGAGCTTTGCGGGAAAAAAAGTACCTTCAAGTTCTTATACACCTAGTGGACGTTTTATTCGTGCTGCTTATTATAAAGAGAGAGTTGATCAGCCGCAAAATGAGGAAGCTAACATTATTAGTAGTTTTCATTTGCTTGACAGTGTAAGTGTTCCGAAAAGCAGTGCTTATCAAAAGACATATTCGGTTTATCGTTCTTCCTTTTGTCTAGAATCATTGCGGTATTACTTTGAGCCGTATAATCGTATCAGTCCGGTCAGCTTGCAGTTAACTCGTAAAATGTTGGATTTTGAAAAGCCACATTTTTTTATTGTTAAGAATGAACTTAGTGAGCAAAAGTTAAAAATTTAAGAAAATAATTTAAAAAAGGCCGCTGCATTCTAGGTTAATGTAGAATACAACGATCTTTTTTAAATAGATAAATGTTATTTAGTTTTTAAATCTTCTATTGAATTAATGTTTTTCATATATGTCGGTACTGCTAAGCCTGTTTTTGCACCATGTAGGTTTTGATGAACATCAATATATTTTCCTTTAAATTTGTGGGCGTAAACAGCATGTGTAGTTGGAAGCCAAGCACTTAGCGAAAAATCTGCAGCACCGGTTGCAACAGCAGTCCACATTGGTTGTGCTTCCATTGCTCGGATATCAACTTGATACCCTCGCTTTTCCAAAACTTCTTTAGCAATGTTTGCAGAAGCAATTTCAGAGTCCCAAGCAACATAGGCAATCGTAATTTTTTTATTTTTCCCAGCGGATACATTCGAAAGCCATTTTTTAACTTGATCAGGATGTTTTTTTAGATAGCTTTTTGCAGCTTCTTGAGGTGAAGTTCCGTTGTTAACAGCAAACATTACTTCTGAGATTTGTGAAGTGTTCCATGAGAAATTTTTCAAAAAGGTGTATACCCCAGGAGAATCCTTCTGTAATCCTAATCGTGAAATGGAGTGGATGTTCTCAGATTTACCGTAAATCATTTTTGGATCTTTTAAGAATTTAAGTTTATATTTAGTGAACATCCAATGAGGCACCCAACCAGTAACTACAATAGGCTGCTTATTTTTGATAGCTTTACCGAGAACAGTTGTCATTGCAGCAGTTGAACTTGTTTGTAACTGCCAATTATGATTTTTTAAACCGTATTTTTCAAGCGCAGTCTGGGTATTTCCCATTATTCCAGCCCCTGCATCGATCCCTGTGATCGTATAATTGATCTGTGGGCCTAATTTTTCCTCAGGATGGTAAGGTTCGGTTGTACTTCCACAGCCAGAAAGCAAAAAAATAAGCAGCAGACTTAGAAGACACCATTTCAGGAATTTGAAATTCTTGCGCAGCAAGTGATCACTCCTTTCATCATTTCTTTTTTTGCAAAGTGTTGCTCATTCTATCGATGATGATTGCCAGTATTACGATTGCTAAACCGGCTGTAAAACCTGCCCCTGCATTATTGCGACCAACCGCAAAGTAAACCTGAGTTCCAAGTCCAAGTGTTCCGATCATTGAAGCAATCACTACCATCGATAGTGCCAGCATCAAAGACTGTGAAACTCCTGCCATAATAGTTGAACGTGCTAACGGCAATTGAACCTTAATAAGTTTTTGCCAGCCATTTGCACCGTAAGAGTCAGCAGCTTCCACCAGATCGGTTGGAACCTGCCGGATTCCTAAGTTGGTCATTCTAACTGTAGGAGGCATTGCGAAAATAATAGATGCGATAGCCCCTGGTACCGTACCAATTCCAAAAAATGCTACTGCCGGAATCAGATAAACAAAAGCCGGCATCGTTTGCATAAAATCTAAAATGGGTCGTACAATCAACTGAACAGCATTACTCTTAGCCATCCAGATACCTAATGGAATACCAATTATATAGACAATCAAACACGATGTTAAAACTAACGTTAATGTCTGTGTCATATCTCTCCAATAGCCGATGACCCAAATATATAAAAGACCGAGAAGCTCAAATGTCAAAAGACCATATTTTTTTTCGTGACGCTTGCTAAAATAAGTTGTACCTAGAACCAATACGATAAAGAGCCATGCCGGTAATAGATCAAAGATCCATTGAAACACATTTGCAATTGAACTGATTCCATCACTAATAGCATTAAAAACTCCTGTAAACTGAGAGAGCCAGTCAACAAACGAATTAATCCATTTTTCCAGCGATGCTGCTATTGTTAAAGTCATTATTCTACCTCATCTCCTGCTAAAGCTGCCAAAACGGCACCACGGACAATAATCCCTTTCAGGTGACTATCTTCATCAAGAACTGCAAGAGGGATCTGGGTTGTGGAAACTTCAGAAAGAAGTTCATTAAGCGGTGTATCGGGGTGTGCTACTGGGACATTGCGCATTAACACAGATTTTAAGTCTTTTGAACCCTTACGAATTAAGTTTGAAACATCGCTTGCATCAGCCCAGCCGATAAAATGCCGCTGGTTGTCAACAACGTAGATGGATGATGTATTATTAGCCTGCATTTCGCGTAATGCAGTTCGAGGACCAGATTTCTCGATATTGACAGTGGCAGGGTTAATCATTACATTACTGGCAGTTAAAACCCTAGTTCGATCAACTTCTTCTATGAATTTTTCAACGTAATCGTTTGCTGGATTTGTTAAAATTTCTTCCGGAGTACCAGTTTGTACGACCATACCATTACGCATGATCATAATATGATCCCCAAGCTTCAGAGCTTCATTAAGATCATGACTTATGAAGACAATAGTTTTATTTAAATCGGACTGAATTTTTAAAAGCTCATCTTGCATTTCTTTACGGTTCAATGGGTCAAGCGCAGAGAAAGCTTCATCCATAAGCAGAATCTGCGTATTGCTTGCAAGTGCACGTGCCAATCCAACCCGCTGCTGCATGCCGCCTGAGAGCTGTGAAGGATACTGAGTTCCATAACCGCTTAAGCCAACAATTTTAAGAGCTTTTTTAGCTTTTTTCAAACGTTCATTTTTTTCAATTCCTTGGAGTTCAAGTCCAAACGCAACGTTATCTAAGATGGTATAGTGTGGTAAGAGAGCAAAGTTTTGAAAAACCATACTCATTTTTTCTCGTCTGAACTCTATCAGTTCTTTTTTACCTAGTTTAGTTAGATCTTTTCCTTCTACTAAAATTTGTCCTGAAGTCACAGGAATTAGTTGATTAATCATACGCAGCATAGTGGATTTTCCGCTTCCTGAAAGTCCCATGATTACGAACAATTCCCCACGATTTATCTTAAAACTTGCCTGATCGACCCCAACAGTAGCGCCTGTTTTAGCAAGAATTTCTTCTTTACTCGCCTCTTGAGAGGCCATTTTTTTTGCTTTAGATATTTGTTTTCCAAATATCTTAGTGACATTTTTAACTTCTATCTCTACTGACATCTCATTCTCCTTATGTTGTTAAGTGTAAATAAAAAAGCAATCGTTACCATGATAAACATATTTTTAAAGGCAATGTCAAGAAATGAGCATTTAGCTAAAAATTGTTTTGGAGTAAAATACTAGCTTTAATTCAGAATAAGGCTAGTACCTTAGTCTATTTTTTTACGTAAAGCTTACAAAAAAAGGGATGTTTCCTTACACTAGCAATTTATACTGAAGAAGTCATGTGAAATTGCAGATGATTTGTCTGGCAGCGATGATACTGTCCTTTTACAAATCCTTTTTAGGTAAGGAGTTGCCTAAATTTCAGACAGAGTTAACGTTTTTTTAGGGATTTTTTAGCTTTCGGGGGGAAGCCTATCGTTAACAAAGTTTGATAGATTTGGGGATTTTTAATCAGCTGTGATTTTGCGTGATTAAAATATGCAATTATTTAAGAGGAGTGGGGAAAGTGAAATTAAGTAAAAGAATTTTTGCTTTAGTTTCAATGGCATTATGTGTAACTGTACTTGTTGCATGCGGTAAGTCAACAGTAAAAGGTGCAAGTGATCCAAAAGAGTTAAAAGTTCAATTCGTCCCTTCATCAAATGCTACAACGATTGAAGCTAAGGCTAAGCCACTCGAAGGCTTATTGAAAAAGGAATTAGGAATCCCAGTTAAGGTAAGTGTTTCTACTGACTACAATACTATCGTAGAAGCTATGGGTTCAAAAAAAATTGATGTTGGTTTCTTACCGCCTGACGCTTATGTGCTTGCACACAAACAATATGGTGCCAAGGTACTTTTGCAAGCACTGCGTTTTGGTGTTAAAGAGCCTAATGATGAGTCTACTGGAAAGATGGTTGATTTTTATCGTTCTCAGATTTTAGTACGTAAAGACAGTGGAATTACCAAGCTTTCAGACTTAAAGGGTAAAAAGATTGCTGTCCAAGATACGACATCAACAGCCGGATGGATTTTCCCAGCAGCTTCGCTCTATAAAGAAGGTGTCAACATCAATAAAGATAATATCAAGACAGTACAAGTAAAGGGGCATGATCAAGGAGTTTTAGCGGTTTATAACGGTAATACTGATGCGGCGTTTGTCTTCCAAGGTGCTTGTAAGCTTGTGACTAAGGATGCGCCGGATGTAATGAACAAAGTAGTGCCTATTTATACAACAGCTAAAATTCCTAACGATACTATTACTGTTCGTAAAGATATGAGTGAAAAATGGCAGAAAAAGATAAAAGAGGCCTTCAAGAAAATTGCTAAGTCCAAGAAAGGGCATGAAATTATTTCCAGCGTTTATTCGCATGAAGGTTATGCAGATTCTAAGGACAGTAATTTTAATGTAATTCGAGAATACGATAAGACAGCTGAAAAATTGAATAAGTAAACTGATGGCATTACAAGTTTTAATTGAATAAAAGCTTTTATCTAACCAATTATAATTGTAATCATTTTGGTTGGCTGCAGGTAGTTTTTGTTAGAAACACGTTAATTTTTAACAATAATTATAAAATGATATTCGGAAAAAATAGAGGGTGAGCCAAAACGTCAGTTTTGTCCCAGCCTCTTTTTGATAGAAGGGCGGAACTAGTTAATGATGACGAAACAGCCATTGATCTCTTTTAAGAATGTTTCAAAGATCTATAATAACGGTACAGTAGGATTGAAAAAAGTTAATTTGGATATTTTTCAAGGAGAATTTGTAGTAATAGTGGGGCTTTCAGGAGCCGGTAAAAGTACATTATTACGTACGATTAATAAAATGCATAATATCACTGATGGCGATATTACAATAAATGGAGAATCTATTACCCCTTTGAAAGGCAAAAAATTGTGCAAGCTGAGATCTTGCATTGGGATGATTTTTCAAAATTTTAATCTGGTTAAACGTTCCAGTGTATTGCGCAATGTTTTAATAGGACGGGTTGGATATTATCCTACTTGGAAAAGTGTACTTGGAATTTTTAGTCCTGAAGATAAGAAAAAAGCTGCCACAGCTTTGCAGCGGGTTAATTTAGCTGAAAAGATATATGCCCGTGCGGATGAACTTTCTGGTGGACAGCAACAGCGGGTTGCTATTGCCAGAGTATTTATGCAAAATCCTAAAATTATACTGGCAGATGAACCAGTTGCCTCCCTTGACCCGCTAACGACAAATGCAATTATGGATGATCTAAAAAATTTAAATCGAGAATTTAAGATGACTGTGATAGTTAATCTGCATTCTGTTCCGCTAGCCTTAAAATATGCTGATAGAATTATTGGGCTGCGTGCCGGTGAACTTGTGTATGATAAAACGATCACTGAAGTTTCAGAACAAGATTTCAAGACCATTTACCAAGAGGAAGGAGCGATTCGATGAATGAAATACCAAAACGGACTATTATTCAAAAATATCACGTAAGAGGAATCCTTATTACAGTTATTCTCTCTCTGCTGTTAATTTTTTCCTCAATCATGACTGGAGTGGATTGGAGTGAATTTTTCAGCAATCTTGGGCAATTTTTTGCCTTGTTAGGAAGAATGGCTAACCCGGATTGGCAGTATCTGAACGTGGTAGTCCAACCTATTATTGAAACTATTCAAATGGCTTTATTAGGAACTACAATCGGTACAGCAGTTGCAATTCCCTTTGCATTTTTAGCGGCACGCAATTTAGTAAAAAGCTTATTGGTTCGAGGTGTTACAAGGTTTGTTCTTAACTTGGTCCGGACTTTGCCAGATCTTTTATTGGCTGCGTTATTTGTAGCCATTGTTGGAATTGGACCGACTGCCGGAGTTTGGACATTGGCAATTTTTTCTTTTGGAATGATTTCTAAGTTATTTTATGAAACAGTTGAAACGATTGAAAAAGGTCCAATAGAGGCTTTGCGCGCGGCTGGAGCTAATAAAATTCAAATCATTGTTTTTGCAGTAATACCGCAAGTAATAAATAATTTTATTAGTTATTTTCTGTATACCTTTGAGATCAATGTACGGGCTTCAACAGTACTTGGATACTTAGGAGCTGGTGGTATCGGAGTTTTTCTTCAGAGATCGCTTTCTTCATTCAGATATGATCAAACGGCTGTTATCATTATTGCAATTTTAATTGTTGTCGTAATAATTGACAGTTTGAGTAATACGTTGAGGGAGAGATTATTATGACAGAAAAAAGTAAATTTTTTTCTAAGAGATATAAATGGCTCTTTTGGATGATTCCACTAGCAGTAATCTACCTGTGGAGTATTATTGGGCTTTCTTTTTCTGGAATTCAAGCTTCTGCTGGAGAAGTTTCACAATCAATTATCTATGGATTATTTCATCCTGACTGGGCCTATGTCTATGATGGTTCGGGAGAAGATTTATTGTCATTGATTGTACAGACGCTTGCAATCGCTTTTCTAGGAACATTTGTTTCGGGTATTTTAAGTATTCCCTTTGCTTTTTGGGCAGCAAGAGGGCCGATACACAAGACGTTATATTGGCGTTCAAGTAGTGGAAAATTTGTCTTGGTTTTTATTCGGACCTTTCCTGAACTAGTATTGGCAATTATGTTTATTAAAGCCGTTGGGCCGGGTTCTTTTGCTGGTGTGCTGGCTGTTTCTATTCACTCTATTGGGATGTTGGGAAAGCTGTTCAGCGAAGCAATAGAAAATATGGATCTTGGAGTGGAAGAGGCATTGGTTTCAGCAGGCGGCAATAAGTTTGATGTTTTGTGTCTGGCAACTCTTCCCACAGTAATGCCAGAATTTATGTCCTTTACACTCTATCGTTTTGAAATTGCAGTTCGTTCAGCTTCTATTTTGGGAATGGTTGGAGCAGGCGGTATCGGGACTCCTCTTTTATTTGCAATTCAGACACGTTCTTGGTCTCGAGTCGGTATAATTTTATTTGGGATTATTATTATGGTTACCGCCATTGATTGGCTTTCCGGAGTGTTGAGAAAGAAGCTGGTTTAAATAATGAAAGTTCAAATTTTATCTACAAGTGATGTTCATGGCTTTATTTATCCTACTAATTTCAGTCAAAGAAATGATCAACGTTCTTTTGGTTTTTTAAAGGCTGCTAGTTTGATAAAGAAACAAAGAGCGGCTGCAGATGTGACTTTTTATATAGAAAATGGCGATTTTATAGAGGGTTCACCTATGGCAGCTTATGCACATCAAAAAACGCAAGGAAAAAATTACTATGAAATATTCATGCGGCTTACCAATCTTTTAAAAACAGATGCCGGCGTTTTAGGAAATCACGAATTTAACTATGGCGAAGCTTACCTGGAAAGGGTACTTGCAAAGCGAGACTACCCTATCTTAGGGGCAAACTTGATAACAAAAAAATCCTCAGTAATAGATGCACCCTATACAATAATCGTTAAAGGTGGACTTAAAGTAGCTATATTAGGCTTGACAACGCAATATATTCCTCATTGGGAACGCTCTGCAAATATCGTTGGTTGGCAATTTAAATCTATTGTAGAAATAGCTAAAAAATGGGTACCGCTCTTACATACAAAAGCAGATCTTGTTATAGTAGCTTACCATGGCGGTTTTGAGTGCGATTTAGTGACGGGAAAACCAAATGAACCCCAAACTGGCGAAAATGAAGGTTTTAAACTTCTTGCTGAGGTTCCTGGAATAGACGTATTGATAACTGGGCATCAACACCGAAAGATCGCTACTAAAATTAATGGAGTTCCTGTAACTCAGCCAGGCTATCGGGGAGATTACGTAGGCTGTATTACTTTGGAACTTGATAAGAACCATAAACTAACAGATTCAAAAGCAGAATTACTTTCAGTTGCTAATGAACAAGTTGAATCTGAAACGACTGCAATAACGCATACATGGTATGCAGATACTCAGAAATGGTTGGATCAGCCGCTTGCTAACATTCAAGGAAATATGGAGATTAAAGATCACCTAAGGGCTCGGCTTTATGGACATCCTTATCTTGATTTTGTAAATCATGTTCAAATGGAAGCAATGGATACTGAAATAGCTGCGACTTCGCTATTTAACGATGAAGTTAAGGGGTTAAGCAAAGAAGTGACAATCCGTAATGTTTTAAATAGTTATGTTTTTCCTAACACTTTGGTTGTTGAACGGGTTTCTGGGAGAGATTTAAAAGAAGCACTTGAACGTTGTGCATCATTTTTTGAAATTCAGCAAGATGGCACTATTAAAATAGCACCAAGTTTTTTGGAACCAAAGCAGCAGCTTTTTAATTATGATTACTATACTGGGATTGAATATACTTTTGATCTTACCCAACCTGTGGGCTGCAGAGTTAAAAATCTGCAGTATCGTGGACAAAGAGTAGAAATGACAGAGCATTTTAAAGTGGCACTAAATCAGTATCGAGGAGTTGGCGGAGGAGAATATCCGATGTTTTCAGCTGCAAAGGTTTTAAACAGTTCAGATATAGAAGTTCCACAATTGTTGATTGATTACTTGAATAAACATCCTAAGATATCAGCGACAATTCCGCATAACATTAAAGTTATTACAGAATAAAAAATGTAACCCGAAACACTTGTAAGCTGTGTTTTGGGTTACATTTTCTTACTTATTCAAACAGCTTCTGAAATTCTCCATAGCCCTTTTCCTTTAACTGTGAAACCGGAACAAAATGTAATGCTGCAGAATTAATACAGTAGCGCAGTCCGCCCTTTTCTTGCGGGCCATCTGTAAAAACATGGCCTAAATGAGAAAGAGCTTTCTTGCTGCGTACTTCAGTACGATGCATTCCGAATGACCAATCAGCTTTTTCTTTAATATTAGTATGTGAAAGCGGTTGAGTAAATGAAGGCCAACCGCAGCCTGCATCGTATTTGTCTAGCGAACTGAAGAGAGGTTCTCCACTTACAACGTCAACGTAGAGTCCTTCTTCATAAAAGTTATCATACTTTCCTGAAAAAGGCCGTTCTGTTGCTGCGTTTTGTGTAACATTAAACGCTTCGGCTGATAACTTTTTCTTTAATTCTTCATTAATTTTTGTCATTTTCTCCACCCTTTCGAAATAATATAGCCGTTTAAAAATCAGGAATTATTTTACAAGCAGTTGAAGTGTTATGAAGGGAAATGAAAGTTATTTACATCAATCCCTTCATGTTGAAGCAGCTGGACTTTTTTATCAATTCCTCCAGCATAGCCGGTCAAGCTGCCTGTGCTGCCGATCACACGATGACAAGGAATTAAAATAGCTATCGGGTTGTGTCCAATGGCGCCTCCAACTGCTTGTGCATAAACAGAGGACTTGTGCATGCGTGCGGCGACCCTTTGTGCTATTTGGCCATAGGTGCAGTAATGACCATAAGGGATAGTTAATAAAGCCTCAAGAACAAATTGACGAAATTCGCTAACTTGGGGTTTTATAGGAATATCTTTAACATTTGGTTTTTTAAAGGAAAAATAGTCATTTAGCCAGCATTTTGTCTTTTTTAAAACAGGTGTCCACTGTAGTTGGACTTCATGGGCGACCAAAGTTGCCTTATAGTATTTTTGTCCCTTAAACCAGATGCCCACTAAATTATTTTCGTCACTTACCAGAGTCAGTTCACCAACTGGTGAAACCATCTTTTGTTGATAGAACATGTAATTTCTCCTTTTCAGATAACATAGTGAAGTAGTGCAGTAAAGTAACTTGGTGCCGTATGCAATGTTACTAAACAATTTTTCTTATTACTAATTAAAGAACATTAATAAAAAACTTGCAATTATTATGATGGCTTAGAGGTTGCAATAGTTTGTAAAAATTTAACAGTGATGGTTTAAAAATACTTAATAAGCAATGCGCAAATTACAAATTTAGCGAAAAAAAGAGTGTGCCAAAAGACTGACTATTGCAACACGTTAATATAAAAACTGCAAGAGAATATAAAAAAGCTAAGCCAAAACATAACTTTTGACCTAGCTCCTTTTAAAATAATATGTTTTTAAGACCTACAAAAAAATAGGTAATAGGAGAAAAAATGAACAGCAGATTAAGTCTGATATTCATAACAATATGATGGATCATGCCGGACTTGAACCGGCGACCTCCTACATGCGAAGCAGGCGCTCTCCCAACTGAGCTAATGACCCAAACAAACTATAATAATAGCACACTTAAGAAAATATGCAATAATGTATCTAGATTGAAACTGGTGCGCAAAAAGTCATTATAAAAGTATTAAAGGCAAATTTGATAGGAGTAGTCTCGTGGAAATCATAGATACAGTTTTCTTGCTGATTTTTGGCATAACCTTTGCAAACTTTGAGGCACAAAAATAAAGCTTTCTGTCGCATACAATCTGGCAGATCCCAGCAGGAACTGTGTTGGCAGTGGCACCTACCTTTTCAAACTACGAAATTAAATTAGATTCTGAATGGTTTACATGATATTGACCAGCAGAACCGTTTTCATTTTGCTAAGGCCAAAATAAATGGCAAAAATTTCGCTGGAAACTTCAAAACAATTTTCAGACCGGCTGGTTTATTAGCTGTTTTATTAATCATAATTAGTACATTTTTACGAGGCTGGTATTGAGATGAAGTTGGAGTTTTGTTCTTGTTTTAGCAGAAATTGAGATGCTAATTAAAGAGAACACAGGACCTTTGAACTAAGTTTTATAGCTGAAACAAAAGAAAATAAAGAAGATTTTAACAACGAGATCAGAGTCTTGTATGATGAAATAATTTCAGTCCAAAATCTTTTGATGAAAGCGAAAGCATAGTTTTTACGTTTAAACATCACATTCTTTTACTAAACTATTTAAGCCTAATCCTGATAATCAGGTGGTCTACTTTAACTTTTTTTGCTTTCCAACAGGCATCTCAATTTGTCTTAGGGCTTAGTTTACGCTGAACAAACCCTAAGACAAAATCAGAGATAATTGTCATTAGTGCAGTTGGCAGAGCACCTGCTAAGATTATTGCTCCTCCATTTGTGGCATTTGTTCCACGGATAATAATATCTCCCAGACCGCCTGCACCGACAAAGGCTCCGATAGCAGTTATTCCGATAGCAATTACAAGGGCATTTCTGATTCCACCCATGATTACTGAAAAGGCAAGGGGCAATTCAATCAGATAGAGAATCTGAAACTTGGTCATTCCCATACCCTTGCCTGAATCAAGAATATCAGAATCAACATTCTGCATACCAGCGTAAGTATTTTTGATGATGGGCAAGAGTGAGTAAAGGAAGACGGTCATAATAACCGTATTAACTCCTAGCCCTAAACCAAGCATAATAATCGAAAGCATTGCAAGAGAAGGAATTGTTTGAATTAGATTAGCGATTCCGATAATAATGTCGCTGAGCCTTTTTCTGCGGGCGATAAAAATTCCTAGAGGAACGCCGATAATTGCCGCAAAAGAAACTCCATATATTGAAATTAAAAAATGACGGCTGAACTGCTGTAAGACAAAAAGCCCATTATGAGCAAAGTAGTACCAGAATTGTTGCCAAGTGTTAAGATTAGTCATTTTCTGTCATCTCCTTTGAAATAATTATTTTTTTCAAGAAATTGTTTTGCTGCAACAGAGGGTTCTAATAGATTATTATCAACTTCATAATTTAAGGTTTGCATAGTTTTTAAGTTGATTTTTCCATCTAAACGGTGAAGAATCGGCGCAAGTTTAGGATATTTTTTCAGCAGAGAATCATTAACAACCATGGAGCAGTTATAAGGAGGAAAGAAACGCTTATCATCCCTTAGAACTTTCAGATTATAGCTTTTTATTCTGCCATCAGTTGAATATCCTAAAACTGTCTGCATTTTCCCTGCTTCAACAGCGTCGTATACAAGCCCGATCTGCATTGGATATACTTTGGCAAAGCTGAAATTATAGTACTTTGTGAAATCCTTATAGCCATCCCCCTTGCGGTTCATCCATGAAGTATCGACACCAGCTTTTAAATTACTGGCGATTTTTTGAAGATCTGAAATAGTGTTTAGGTGATACTTTTTGGCGAAGTCCTGTGTAGTCATAAAAGCGTAAGTGTCTGCAAAGCCATATGAAGGAAACCAGGTTTGATGATACCTTTCTTTAAATTCTTTTTTGACAATGCGCGTTGCTTTTTGAGGGTTCTTGATATTGTTTAATTGTAAAATACCGGTCAGATCGGTTCCGGTATAACGAGTTGCTGAGATATCTGCATCGTGGCGTAGCATTGCCTGATGAGCCACTGTTGATGAGCCCAAGTTGTTAACAAGTGAAGTCTTGTAACCAAGTTCATGTTCTATCAACTGCGCAACAATGTTAGCAATAATCTGTGATTCTGTTGAACTTTGAGAAGCGATCTTAATAGTACTGTTATCTGATCCGCTGACTCCAGGAAGGCCGCAGCCGGATAATGATAACAATGGACAAAATGACAGAAAGAAGAGTAGAATTATTTTTTTTATTATTCTGGGCATTTTTTCACCTTCTATTTTCGTTGAGTAACTGGAGCTAAAGATTTTTCTAACTTTCCCAACACAAAATCAACGAGAATTGCCATAATAGCAACAGGAATTGTGCCGCCAATAATTAAATCCGGTTGGAAGAGGTTTAAGCCATTAAAGATAAGATCCCCCAGGCCACCGCCACCGATGTAGGAGGCCAGAGTTGCCCAAGAAATGACATAGACTGCTGATAAACGGATTCCGGCCATGATAATGGGCATTGCAATTGGTACCTCAACGTGTCTGATTGACTGCATTCGAGTCATCCCCATACCCTTGACACTGTCTTTTAGTTGAGGAGAAACTTTTTCCATCCCGATATAAGTATTTCTAAGAATCGGAAGGAGAGAGTAAATGAACAAAGCGATAATTGCGGGCAATTTTCCAATTCCAAAAAGTGGGATCATCAGGGCCAGTAAAGCAAGTGAAGGAATGGTCTGCAGCATTCCTGCAATTCCAATTACGATTTTTGCTGTTTTAGAGGTTCTTGTAAGTAATATTCCTGCTGGAACAGCAACAGCAATTCCGAATAAAAGTGCTAAAGCCGAGGTGTAGAATTGTTCCCAAGTTTTGAAAAGAAGCTCACTTCCATATTCGTTTAAAAAACTGATCATTTTTATACACCTCCCTGCAGCTTTGCACCAGGTGGTTGTTCTGAAAGATTTTCACTTTCATTTTTGTCCCCCCAGATTATGTCATATACCATATCTACAAGTGCAGATCTTGTGACAATTCCGCACAATCTATTTTCATTGTCTACAACCGGGACATACTTTAAACCCTGTTTTAGAATTCTGTCTGCACTGTTGCGAATTAACGTTTTGGTTGTAATTTTGAAAATCTTAGTGATTAAAATATCTGAAACACTTGTCAAATGCTGGTTGCTGGGGTTAAGTGCTAACGATTCAAGATCTATGTAACCTTTTAAGTGATTTTCATCATCTGTAACTAAAAGAGTATCTACACGGCGTTCGTGCATCAGTTGAATTGCACTTTTTAATGAACGACCCAGTGTAATCGAGACTGGGTCTTTCAGCATTATTTATTGTCTTTAGACCTAGTTGAGCTCGCTAGTGTGCGAAACAATAAACCACCC